>MFCA01000030.1 GCA_001775095.1 Candidatus Curtissbacteria bacterium RIFOXYA1_FULL_41_14 | reverse complement strand
TAATATTAATTACAATAATTGAAGTTTAGCTGATATTAGGATTTAGAAATTAGAAATTAATCTGCTATATTGAAACTAGAGCCTGCAATTGACTGGCTAATTTGTTATGCCTGCCGAAGCTGCCGAACAAATAGATGCTGCCACCCTGAAAGGAGCTGTCGCCTGGTCCCTAAAGTACCTACTCGACCCCAAACGAGGCGCAGGTAAACTTCCAACTATTGGCGAAATCAGGCAGCAATTTCCCCAAATCATCTCCATTGATCAGATTGAAAACTGGATCCGCAATCTTGCAGGTAAAGCCGACATAGAGGAAGTCTTCAAAGACAGCCAAAAAGTTACCGAGGTTTTGGAAAGCCTTGCGGAAGAGTCGCAAACGGCCAAAGAATCAACAGCCAGAGTCTCTTATAGTCGTCCGGCCACTCGACCGGTTACTCCTTCCTCTGAGAAAAAAGTCTCCGCCCTTGGTGTCTTGGCTGAGCTTGAGGGTATTGAGCCGATTTTAAAAAAACACAGACAGGAAGCTGCCGGGAAGATCAGCCAGTCTCTACAGTCAAAAATAGAGGCAATGCTACCTAAAATTGTTGGCAAGAGCCTGGAGAAGGAACAAATTGGGCAAGTTGCCCAGGAAATTGCAGCAGAAACCGCCAGGGAAACTCTGGAAAATGTGGCCAGGATCCAGGATCTTTCCCAAGTCAATCAGGTTTTTGCCGACAGCCTAACTCAGAGTATTATCACCCATCCCCAAATTCCCGAGATAAAAACTACCCAAGAGGAACTCTACGCACAATCGTCTGCGCAAACAGACATTGTGCAAGCTAACTTACCGGATCTGGAAAAGGAAGCAGTTCTGGGAAAGTTAGCAGAAATTGCTAAACTTAAAAAACCATCTGAGCAAACAGATAAACTTATTAGCGCTCTAGCATCTCAAGCCATTGAGTCACAGCACCCTTTGGCTACACCCTCATATGCTACTGCTATTGAAGGTAGCCTTAAACAATATTTGGCAACCTATGCGGGCAATCTCGAAGGGGAAATTTTACCCACATTATCCAGAGGGGAAATTCCTTCATTTGCTGCTCTCCAACAAGCACAAGAGGTTGCTCATCAGAGATCTGTGAAAATTTTTGTTGAGCAAACAGCGAAATCTCTAACCAGTCAGGAAAGAAGGGCTTTGGATCTCGCAGCATTCCCAGCCCGAATTGCCAATAGTTTTAACCTCAGACCCCTCTCCGTTCAAGAAATTGAATCCTTAGGCTTAGGTTTCGCCCAACCCAATATCAGATCCTTTACAAAAGGGATGTTCCAGAAAGATTTTAGTTATGCAATGTCACTGGGAACAAGTAGGAAAAAACAAGATCTGGCCTTTTCTACCCTTCTTGCTTACCGCAGCGATCGACTCCAGAAAGAAATACAGGAAGCCGAAAAAGAATTAAGAGTGTTTCAAAACCAAATAGCCCAAAAAAGAGGGCTCGGCTACATTCCTCAAAAAAAATACTCAGAAGCTAAACAAAGGCTTGATCTATTAAGCGCTACTCGGAAATTTCATCTTAAACAGCAGAAGAAATTTGAGGAAACGCTTACCCGGCTCAGAAATTTATTTGGCCCTCAGGGCCTTAACTCTGCTTCAGATACAGCTTGGGAAGTATGTAATCTGCATCATAAACAAAGCCGTCATTGGGTTCCTAGATATGGATCAAGGGGCAGTGTCAACCGATGGTTACCATCACTTACCTTTGGCGCCCTGGCTTTTAGACTTAGTAATTTCCACTTAGATTTCTCGATACCTAGCGTAGTTAACTATCTGAGTTTTAAACCCATTTTTTTTAGAAGCGGCCAAGGACTCAGTTCATACTCCCCCCCATTGTTTGCAACCGGAGGCAGGCTCAGTGTTAATTCTTTCAGGCAACTGACAGGCACAATCGCAAGTTCAGTCGGAGGAATTCGCAACGTAGCCGGCACCGCCAATACAATTAAAAACCTCTTCAGGACATCGACAATGCTTGCCAAGGGTACTACCGGACCAATTGGTCTACTTATGCTTGCGGCTCCTCTTCTTCAAAAGGCCAAAGGTCTGGTCAGAAAGGCTGTCATGGGGGCTGCGGCATTAGGCGCTTACCTCTTGTTTATGTTTGGTCTCAAGGCTTTAGGATTTCTAGCAGGAGTCGCTTTTGGACTTGTTTCTGGTCTACCTTTGCTTTTAGTGCCTGGCGTTGGACCATTTCTCTATGTTGGCTGGACGGGATTCTGGGGTTTTTATGGATTTAGTAATCCAATTAAAATGTTTAATATTGTAACTCATCCCTTCTCATGGATCTCGGACACTTGGAGCTTTGTTCAGGGGGGATTTGGTTTAAGCGGAACCGCTTCCGCTGTCGGCGGATTTTTTGGGACAATCGGCAGTTTTTTCACCGGTTTAGCCGCGGGCCTATGGGGTGGATTCACCGGCACAGTCGGGGCTGCTTTTGGTCTCCTTTCAGGAGCTACTAATTTTCTTGTTGGGGGTTTATCCAGTCTCACAATTCCGGCTTCCGCCGTTGCAATTCCAGTTGTTGGAGGTGTTGGTGCTGTGGTTATTGGCAGCACTATTGTGGGCATTGTTACCGCCACTAGCTTTTTTAGTAATGAGACAGATGCTGCCATCGTGCCAGGAGAAAACGAATTTTTTACTCTAACTAAAACAGCCAGCCAACAACACCTTGAAAACCCGCCACCTGACAAAAACCTTTCATTCACAATTACTTTAACGGCCAAGGATAAGAAATTGACTGATGTTCAAGTGACAGACGAGCTCAGGGTCAAAGGTGAAACAACCGATTTTGAGGTCACTAAAGATGTAACTGGTAAAGATATATCGCCAATTCCCTGTTCAAATGAAATTCTGCCGAACGAAAACTGCACTTACACCTTTACTATTAAGGTTGACTCGGCGTTTAAAGACACTCTTGTTATTAATACTGCTACAGCCAAAGCAACGCCTGAGGGGGAGAGTAATATAACCGATTCTGTCTCGGCAACGGTCACTGTCGGTATCCCACCGGCCGAATGTCCTCGTGGCTGGCCAGTTACCGGTGACGTTTCCCAAGGCCCGGAAGGGGCAACGTCGCATGCCAATGAAGTCTATGGCGGTTATGAAGCTATCGACATTGCCCAAACTGTCGGCCACGATATTTATGCGACGGTTGAGGGAACAGTAGAAGAGGTCTGGGCCAAGAATGGTAATCCCCAAGATCAAAGGATCCGGGTTAAGCCCACCGCCTGCGCCGGGCTGACCACTGTTAATTATTGGCATCTCTCCGAGGTACTAGTCTCGGAAGGCCAAATTATTACTTGGGGCCAAATAATCGGTAAGTCAGGTGGCGCTCCCGCCGCCCATACCCACTATCAATTCAATGAAATTACAGACAGAGGCTTTAAAATTTTACCGCCTCATATACCTGAAGCCGTCGACAGAGAGTGTAATAGCATCGACGAATGCGGTTTGTCGATAACTAACGCACCATGATCAATCTTACTACCGCCGCTGCTGCTTGCAAAAAGTTCGTCTGGGTTTTGTCTCTGATTCTTTTAATTGGCTTTTTGATATTCTTAATGTTCTACCGGTTCTCACCCAAAACCCTTCCAAGAGAAATACCAAAACCCATTGAAAAGCCTGCCTTTGAGACCTTCCCGGGAGAAGCCAGTCAATTTATAACCGACCGACTTAGCACACCAACTAATATTCCCAAAACGCTCCCAATATATAGACTTACCCTTAGGGAAAGTTTACTGCCAAATGCCAACTTTTTTGCTTCAAAACTTGGTTTTAGAAACCCACCAAAGGAATTGAATGACGTTACTTTCGGTCAAGGTCTCCTATTTTCGAAAGAAGATGGGGCTTTGAGTGTTTACCAGGATATCATTAGTTATCAAGAATTTATTACCGAACCCCAAATCGGCCAATTTGACGAAACTCGCTTAAAGATTAAGGCTTTGGAGTTCATATCAGGTTTGGGTATACTTACAACTAATATTAACCTCCAAAGTGAACCGACTATTACCTACCAAAAATTAGCAGGAGAAGGCTTTGCTCCAACGAAAGACCCGAATCTGGCCAATTTTGTTAACTTCATTTTTAATTACACTCTCGAAGGACTAAAAGTCGTCGGCAACATCAGCGATTTACGCATCACGCTTACTCCCGCAGGCGACGTGGTTAGACTAACCTTTAGATCATTCGGGGCCGAAGCAGAAACAGACGGCTACTTGCTGATGGAATTCCAAGACGCACTCAAGTTGCTTTTAAACAATCAAGGCTCGCTTATCAAGGTAAGTGGAGAACAAGAGGATGTCGAAGTCTCAAGAAATTTTGGCAGGGTTTCGCTAAATAACACCTACCTGGCTTATTATTTGTCCACTAAACAACCAGATACCATCCAACCGATCTGGGTTTTTGAAGGCGAAAGTATCATCAACTCCTTACCAGTCAATGTAACCTTTGCAGTCCCTGCTATCGAAAGTAAATTCCTAAAAGCACCTTAACAAGCTCTAAACCTTAAGCTACTTATAACTTTCTTGCCAAGCGTCTTATTTATCTCCTTTTTGAGCCCCTCAGAACGCAAATGAAGCTCTGCACAGACCAAAGACGGTGCAGTTATCTTAAGCGTCTTACCGTCAAATGAGGTGACGCGGACAGCTTCTAGGATTTCAGAGTCTAAATCTTGGCATGAATCCGCCAAGGCCTTGCGGGCGATGGTTCTTATCTGAAGAGCCAAAATGGCCTTGGGGACTCTGCTGCGCGCTGCTATCCCTTCGATTAAGCTTCCGATGGGTTTGAACATTACCTTAAAAGTCTACAATAAATTGACCTAATTAATCTAATGACTAATTTCTAACTAAATTCCAATAATCAAGCACCAAACTCCAAACAATTACAAAATTAAAATACTCTAAATTCAAAACGGTTTAGGGATTAGTATTTTGAAATTAGAATTTGTTTGATATTTGGAATTTGAGATTTGGGATTTGGTTATTGTTTAGATTAATATCAGCCTCCGCCTTCGGCGAATCTGATATATCAGTAAACTTCATTAGATTTTTAATATTAATTACAATAATTGAAGTTTAGCTGATATTAGGATTTAGAAATTAGAAATTTCAGGCTTCAACTTTGAAGCCTGACGGGCATGATGATGTGGAAAAAACTATCTTTTTCGTCTTCTCCAGTTATTCTGCCGGGATTCAGGCTTTCGATCATCTCAAAATTAACTACCTCATCGTCCATAACTGAAAGGACCTCAAGTAAATAACGGAAATTGAAGGCAATTTCCCCGCCTTTACCGGCCATTTGGGTTTCAATTTGTGCATCGGAAGATCCAACCTGGGCTGCATTTGCAAAAACCGCCAAAGTGCTCCCTTGGCCACCTGAAACATTCTCCAGCTTAAGCCTAATGATGCTACCCGAGTCCCGGGCAAAAATAGAGGCTACTTTGACTAACTTCGCAAGTTCTACTTTAGATAGCTTCACCTTGGTGGTAAACGAGGTAGGTATGATCTTCTGCCAGTTTGGGAATTCCCCCTCTATTAATCTTGAGGTAAATTCAATATTCCCCACTTTGAAATTAACCTGGTTTAAATTATCCGATATGACGATCGATAAATTTTCATTTTCATCTTCCAGGTTTTCAGTGAGTATTTTGGCTACCTCGCTGATAGCCCTTGCCGGGACCACAACTTTGATATCGACTCCTTTAGGCGCTTCGCTAACCGGTATCTCTTGGTAGCTTAACCTGTAACCGTCTGTGGCCACCATTGAAAGTCTGTCTTTACCAAATTCGCAGAGTACCCCGGTAAGTATTGGTCTCCCTTCGTCTTGGGCTGCACCAAAGGCAACCCTGGAAACACATTTTGCAAAAACCTTTACTTTCAACTTAATTTCTACCCCCTTGTCTATCCTTGGTATTGCCGGAAATTCTTCAGGCGCAATAGTTGGTATGCGAGCTTTGAAACCCTTAGTTGAAACGACCGCTTCTTCGCCCAGCTTTTCAAATAAGATCTCCCCTTCGGGTAGTTGTGTTATAAACTCTGAGAGGGTTTTACCGGGGAGAGTTATTTTGCCTTCAACTTCGGTTTTACAAGGAGTGGTTGCTTTTGTTGCCGTTTCGAGGTTTGTAGATAGAATGGTCATCTCTTTTTTTGTGACAGAAATTAAAAGGTTAGAAAGAATCGGTAGATTCGCTTTTAATAGAATCGACCTACTGGCAATGGAAAGGGCTTTTGAAAAATCTGCTTGGGGAATTTTGAACTTCATTGATCTTACTTAGGTGTTAGAAACTCGGTTATTATATATCAGTTCCTAAAAAATACAAGCGTCTGCCCTCTTCTATTAGTTCTATTAGTTGGAGCATTTAAAAAAGTCATAGTATTATTAATGTTTATAGCTTGATAATTAGCCAAGCGCCAAAGAGAAGGAACCTCTTGAAAACAGTGTTGATATTTATGCGTATTTTGTTGATAAGTGTGAGAAACTGATTATTTGGAACCATCACCCTTTTCTGCTATAAGTTGGACCCTTAAAACTTCGTCTTTCTTCACCTGGTTTTGCGAAATGGTCTTTTCGATTTTCTCCACATTGTGGATAACTGTTGAATGGTCTCTTCCACCGACCATTTCTCCTATTTGGCCGAAAGAGAACCCTAGTTGTTTACGTAAAAGATACATCAACACTTGTCTTGCGAAGACCAAGGAAGCACGCCTTGAGGGGCTGCGAAGGTCTTGGGATGAGATCTTAAAATGTTTGCAAACAGCTGAGACTATGCTCCCCGGGGTCAACTTGCTGGTGCTATCTAGATTGCCTTTAAAAACAGCCTTTTTGATATCTTCGATGGTTAGCTTGCCTGGGGAGAGTTTCATTAGTGTGAGGACAGAAACCAAGCAGCCTTCTATTTCTCTTGCACCTCCAGTGCTGGATTGAGCGACATAGGCAACAACATCGTCATCTAGCTCAATATTTTTTTCCTGGCATTTTGCTTTTAAAATAGCCATCTTCATTTCCAGATCCGGTAGGCCGATGTCAGCGACTAGGCCCCCCATGAATCGGCTAGTGAGTCTTTCTTTAATCCTGGTAAGCTCTTTCGGGTGGCGGTCTGAGGCACAAATCACTTGTCGGCCGGAGAGAGATAATTCATCAAGGGTGTGGAAGAATTCGTCTTGGGTGCTTTCCTTGCCAGAAAGAAACTGAATGTCATCGAGAAGTAAAAGATCAACCTGGCGGTATTTTGACCGGAAAGAAGCACAGGTTCTATTACCTAAGGATTCAATGTAGTCATTGGTGAATTTTTCGCAAGTAGCATAAAGAATTTTACTCTCGATAGTTTTGTTTAGGATTTCATTACTGATTGCTTGCAGTAGATGAGTCTTTCCTACTCCTGTTGAGCCATAAAATAGAAGAGGATTATAAGAACCGCCAGGATTGGTCGCAACTTGCTTGGCGGCTAAGAAGGCTAAGTTGTTTGATGGGCCGATGACGAAATTCTCGAAAGTATGATTTGGGTCAATCATCTGCACAGCATGAGTCTTAAAAGAGTGCTGCAAGGGAATTCCGGTAAAAATCGGTTCTTTTTTAGTGACTTTTAGATCATCTTGTTTAGAGGAAACTACGAAAATTACTTCAATATTAGCTCCCTCGGTTTTTTGGGTGATCTGTGAAATTAATGGCAGATATCTAGTTTCGACCTGTTCTCTCAGAAAGTTATTCTTAAAGGCAACAATCAAGAGATTTTTGTCCGGTTTTTTTTGAAAATCCAAAACAAAAGAACCAGAGAACCAGGTTTTAAAAGTCGATGATGAGACCTGAGTTTTGAGACTTGAGAGAATATTATTCCAGACCTTTTGTCCGTCCATTAAACTTATACCTTTTTATGTATTTGATTAAAAGTTAGTTATGGAGCATACAGGCAGCAGGCTGGGTTATTTTGAAGATCTAGATATTATGAAGACCTTAATTTCTTGAAAAATTGCTCCGCTATCAATGATTACAGAACTTTTCCACAATTGTCAAGGACGAAAAAAGTTTGTGGATAACTCGACTAGCAGGCTTGATATCTGATGATATTTCTAGTACCCTATGGAATAAACTCGAAACTGAAAACTCAAAAGTTAAAAGTTCAAGTCAACCGAAGGGAGTAACTTATGCCAAAGAGAACTTATCAGCCCAAAAAAAGAAAAAGAGCCAAAACCCATGGTTTTAGAAGAAGAATGAGAACTACAGATGGTCGGGCAGTTCTGAAGCGCAGAAGAGCCAAAGGTAGACAAAGACTCACACCCGGTTAGATGGTTCTTAATGCCTAGTGCCGATACTAACACTAGTTTTGCAAGTTCGGATTTTACGATTAGGGCCCGAAGGCAGGATATTAAGTCTCATGGCCAGGTCGTAGTCGTTTCAAAAAAGATCGCTAAGAAAGCAACCGAACGCAACAGAATCCGCAGAATTATCAAAGAGGCATTAAGGAGCGTCGGCTTTAAGGATAAAAGCGTAGCAATTATTGTAAAGAAGAATATCGCGAACTTAAAGGTGGATCAGATCAAAAAGGTGCTAAGGAATTTAATTTTAGAATATGACAAAAAAAGTCGTTAAATTTTTAATCTTCGCTTATCAAGGAATTTCCGCTTCTTTAGTTGGCAGTTGTCGTTTTAGACCAACCTGTTCGCAATACAGTCTTGAGGCAATCGAGAGATTTGGAATTTTTAAGGGCACTATTCTCTCAGTGAAAAGAATTCTTTCGTGTCATCCATTTTCAAAAAGATCCTATTATGACCCGGTATAAAAGAATTTCCAATTTCCAATTTCCAATTTCAGTGGTCGAAGGGAGCGTCTATGAATCCCTTTGAAGTTTTTTTGACAACTCCAATTTTAAATTTGCTGGTAGCTTTATATAAGGCCTTAAATGCGATTTATCTACCCGGAGCTTTAGGTTTTGCCATTATTTTACTTACTGTGATTGTCAGGATGATCCTTTGGCCGTTAACAACAAGCCAACTTAAAAGCTCACAAAAAATGGCTGCTCTCAAACCCCATCTTGATCGAATTAAAGCAGAGCACGGGCACGATAAAGTAAGACATCAGCAAGAAGTCAATAAACTTTATAAGGAACATGGCGTTAATCCCTTGGCTGGCTGTCTACCCCTGCTCTTGCAAATTCCGGTTTTCATTGCTCTTTACAATGTTCTTTTAAAAATAGTTCAAGTTAACGGTGATTTTTTGGCAGGTATAAATCAAAGACTCTATTCCCCTTTTCTTTATTTGGAAAGCGTTCCCGACGTTTCTTTTTTTGGGTTTAACCTGTCCTCTAAGCCTAACGAGTGGCAACAGATAGGAATTTTGCTTCTGGCAATACCGATTATTACCGGACTCTTGCAATTTATTCAATCAAAAATGCTCTCACCCGCGAAGCCACCTGTAAAAGTGCAGCCGGAAAAGAAAGAAGGAAAAGGAGAGCTTGAGGACTCAATGGCTGCGATGCAGTCACAGATGATTTTAATTATGCCGGTAATGATTGCCTTTTTCTCTTATGGCTTTCCTGTCGGTCTTTCACTCTACTGGAATACTTTTACGATCATTGGTATTATTCAGCAGTATAAAATTTCCGGTCCTGGAGGGCTTAATAAGTATTTACCAAGACAATGGCAAAAGCAAAGTTAGATGAAAATTATTTGGCCGAGAATGTCAGGCTTTTAATTGAAAAATTAGGAGTTTCTGCTGTTGCCGAAGTTTCCCGGATCGACAGCATTTTCTTTGTGGAGATTTCTTCTGAGGATTCATCACTTTTAATTGGCAAGTACGGTGCCAATCTTGAAAGCCTACAGTTTGTCCTAGCGGTTAGACTGAAAAGCTTGACCGGCCAGGAGGATTTTGAAATTTTTATTGATGTGGATGGTTGGCGTAGGCAAAAGGAAGAGAAATTGAAGAAAATGGCTCTTGCCATTGCCGAGAAGGTCAGTACCAGTGGCAGGCCAGAATCTTTGTATAATCTCAGATCTTCCGACAGGAGAGTTGTTCATACTACTTTGACGAATCATCCAAGAGTAACTACTCTTTCCGAAGGTGAAGGCGTTGACAGATATTTAATTATTAAGCCCCGAAGTGACTAAATCAGACCTTTTGTTTTTGGCAGTTTTAGCGGTTGTTCCTGTTCAGCTTGGTAAATTTTTCTTCTTTGAGTACTCGTTTGTACTGGGTATTCCTATTGACTACCGGGCAATCTCAGTATATTTTGGCGATTTAGTGATTCTTTCATACTTTATCGTTTTTGTCTTTGAGAATGTCGGTAGTGTTAAAAAAATTTTAAATGCAAGAAAGGGCTTAATTTGGGTATTTTTTGTATTTAATTTATATTTATTTACTACTTCAAGCCTTTTTTCTATTTCGGCACCAGCTTCACTTTGGTTTAGTTTAAAATTTTTGGAATTTAGTCTCTTGGCCATTTTTGCCTCGATATCGTTCTCCAGGCTAAAATCTTCAAATCTGACAAGTGTGGTGTTTATTTTTTCTATTCTTTGGCAATCGGCAGTGATGGTTTTGCAATTTGTTTTTCAAAGGTCGCTGGGTCTCTCCTTTTTGGGTGAGAGAGCTTTTGATTCATCGACAACCGCTATTGCCCATTCCCAGTTTTTTGGCAGACAGTATTTAAGACCTTATGGGACATTTCCCCATCCGAATGTTGTCAGCGCCTTTCTGGTGATTTATCTGACAATTTTTTTATTTGGTGTAACAGTTCGCCTAAAAATGCGAAAATTCCAATTTATTTACCTTCTTGTTTTTCTGGTAGCATTGGTACTTGCTTATTCGAAAGCGGCTTTTGGAGCGATTGCTATTGGGTTTCTAACAACACTTAGAAGTTCTGTCAGGCTGGTGTTAATAATTATTTTGGGTGGTTTTTTATTTTTGCTGTTTTTTAGATTTTTTCCACCTTCGCAAGTCGCTTCTATTGCCGAAAGGCTTTTGCTCTCCCAGGCGGCTTTTGATATCGCCATTAAAAATCCAATACTTGGTATCGGTAGTGGCAATTTTACCCTTGCCCTTTCCCGCTTAAATCTTTTCTCCCTTAGTGAGATTAGACTTCTTCAGCCAGTTCACAATGTTTTCCTTCTGATCCTGGTAGAAAACGGAATCGTAGGACTTTTGTTATTCGTGACTCTACTTTGGGTTGTGGCAAAGAGTGCCCTCTCGCGCCCGAAAATTGCACTTTTTATGATTCTTTTGGTCTTTTTAAGTTTTGACCACTTCCTCTGGACTCTCCAACAAGGCCAGCTGCTTCTGGCAGTTTCCATAGGTTTTATTGTCGGCGCTAAAAATGCGGCTAGAGAATCACTTCAATGAGAGATCAAGTTCCAACATCAGGATTGTAGAAGTCTTTCGTATTAATGCCTAAATGGGTATCAATATTTGCTAACCATTTCTCGATTTTCCCAATTAAACTTAGCGCAACTCTTTTAGCCTGCTCATCAGGTTCTTCGGGGAAAAGTTGCAGACAGCTTTGTCTTCTTCCTTCAAATTCAGGTACAAATTTTTCTCTGATTGCTCTAATTATGAATCTTATTTTTCTCTTAGGCATTCGGCGCTCTCTTACTTCAGGAGATAAAAACAGATCTGAAAGGACTTGAAGATTACTGATGGCTAAAGCAAAAGATAACGCATCTCTTCTTACTGATTCAACCACTTTCACACCAACTAATTTTCCTTCCCTGTAAACATGATAGCTATGTTTGGGTAGCATTTTAAAAAAAGTATTACCCTTTCTCCCAAGCGCCCAAGCGTAATCATGAACCCATAGACGATTAGGTATTTCCAGCTGACCCGGAACAATTTTGATTCGTCTTAGTCCTACAGAATTTTCAGGAGTGACAGCTTCTAAAGATTCGCTTCCTATACCTCCGATCATAATTGCTTGTCTACTAATTCTTTTTATGGAGGGAGGAGAAAAAGCTAAACCATCCCGGGTGAAAATAGTTACCATATCTCGGATTCTCTCATCTGCATTTTGATGTTTAATAAAATAACCTACGTTTTTGATGTCACCTTTGACCCCATTATCTTCATCCGGATCCCGGTCTACGATCTCTATCATTCTTCTAAGAAATTCATCCGAAACACCAAAATTCCTTAGTGCTTGCATGATCTTGTCAATTCTGCCTCTATTGTTTTTAGTCTGGGAAAATCTAAATCCCATATCTATTTCTTGATCATTCTCCAATTTTTCCATCACTCTCTGATGGTAGAAAAGGAGAAGTCTGAATACCGCAAGTTCCGATCCTTGTGGAACTGCGGTGCTGGTATATAAGTATCTATTTTTGGCGTTTTCGAGAAAAAGATCAGCCAAATGAAGGTAATCGTTTCTGCCATCCTCGCTAATCCAGTCAAAGGGATCGGAATCGCCGAAAAGATAGACTCTTTGTGGTAATAATTTGCCGTATCTTCTCATAAACTCAGTAAACGAATCGAAAGAAAAAGCCTTATCTACCTTCCTTTTCGCTTCGGCACCGCACCATGGACAGCCGACAGTGCAACCATCGGTCATTTGAATTGTGTGCAGGTTCCTGGCGATTCTTCTTCTCTCCGCCGCGTTGAAAGGTGCCATAAGCTCCATCATATCTACCCGCTCGGCAGATCGTCTTTCTTCAGTAAGCCTTTTAGTTCTATCAGGGTTGTTTCCAATTAGATCAATAATGCTAGTTAGTAAATCAAGATATTCTCCAGGAGGTGCTATCCCCTCTTCGATATTTAGAATACCCTCTACGAATAAAGCATTCCTGGGTGTAAGATTGGGCATAAGATTTCGTAGTTTCATCTTGAGATCTAAAGAAGCTGGTATTTCCTCTCTGGAGATTCTTGTCGGAATACTTGTTTCTGGCGAGTTGCTCATAGTTGCGAAATTATACCTCCACCCCTTAATTTCTGCTAAAATCACTTCAGTGAAACTTCTTTTGACTTCCAGCGGTCTTGTTAATAAATCGATTACCAATGCCCTTCGTCAACTTTTAGGCAAGTCTTTCAATAAGGCAAATCTGGTCTTTATCCCAACTGCGGCAAATGTGGAAGAGGGAGATAAATGGTGGTTGATTGATGATTTACAAAACTGCAAAAAACTCGGTTTTGCCTCTATCGACATTGTTGACATTTCTGCCTTGCCAAAAAATCTTTGGCAACCGAGACTCGAAGCAGCAGATGTTTTGTTATTTAGTGGAGGAAATACTTTTCATTTAATCTACTGGATTAGAAAATCGGGTCTTGAAAAGATTTTGCCAAAACTTCTTGAGGAAAGAATTTATATGGGGATAAGTGCCGGAAGTATGGTTGCAAGCCGGTCGATTTTGCTTAGTCAATCTGAGAAACTGTATTATGACGATCTGGGTCAATATAAAGATGAAGAAGGCCTAGCTTTTGTCAGCTTCCAAGTCAGACCTCATTTTAATAGTCCACTTTTCCCGAATGCCAGAGCTAGTTTCCTTAAAGAAATAGCAAAAGAGATTGTCGAGCCAATTTATGCGATAGATGACCAGACAGCGATTAAAATTGTTAATAGCAAAGTCGAAGTAGTCAGCGAAGGCGAGTGGGAAGTTTTTAATTTAGGATAATAAATCTTTGTCAATTGACCTAATTAACCTAATGACAAAATAAATCCTAAACTCTAAATTCTGAACCCTAAACAATATCAAAATTCAAATGTTCAAATAACTAAAAAATAAATTGAGAGTTGTTTTGAATTTTCTATTTTGTTATTTGAATTTGTTTAGGATTTAGGGTTTAGAAATTAGAAATTATAAGGAATGTTTAAGAAGGTTATTTATAATACCGGCGCGCAGATTTTTGGTAAGGCAATCACTGCCGCGACTACCCTACTAATTACAGTCTTAATTGGCCGTGCTCTTGGAGAAGCTGGCTACGGAGACTTCACTAAAATCTTTGTCTTTGTCGGTTATTTCTATACTCTTGGTGATTTCGGCATCAACACAATTTATATAAAACTGGCAAATGAAAAAAATAATCTTGTCTTACTCAGGTCACTAATTGGGCTTCGCCTTTTTGGCACAGTTTTTTTAGCCTTAACTGCAATTCTAGTGAGTTTCCTGATTCCTTATAATCCTGAAACTGGTATTGGTTTCTCCCCGGTTGTTAAATTCGGAATTATCCTTGCTTCCCTGACAATTGTCACCCAGGGGCTTTTTACCACTACTAATGCTTTTTTCCAAAGGATTTTGCGCTATGATCTCTCGACAATCGCCGCAATTTTCGGTTCACTTGTTGTTTTGGCAGGAACAATTGTTACTTTTATGACCAGAGGCGGTCTTTATGGTTATGCAATCTCTTATGTCTTTGGCGGCTTAACCTTTATTCTTATTGCCTCTTATCTCATCTTTCAGAGAACAAAAACATTTATTCTGCCTAAGTTCTCACTGAGCGATGCCAAAACTTTTCTTTCAAAATCATGGCCGGTTGGTTTAGCCTTGTTATTTAATTTGATTTATTTCCGCGTTGATGTTTTTATTTTAGCCAGTACTCGTTCTTCTTCGGAAGTTGGTTTATATGGTCTGGCTTATCAGTTTTTTGAGGCGTCTTTAGCAATCCCTATTTTTTTTGCCAATGCTTTATACCCGATTCTTGCCGGGCTTTACCATAGGGATTTGAATCAATTTAAAAAACAGGTATCTGTTTGGTTAAAACTTCTCACTCTTTTTTCTTTACTGTTAGTTTTCGGATTGGTAGTCGCTTCATTTCTGATCCCAATAATTTACCAGGGAGGTTTTGCTGGTTCGGTGAAAGCCTTGCAGATTCTGGCGGTCGGTATCCCCTTTTTCTTTATTTCGGCACTCCTTTGGCATGTTTTAATTATTTTTGATAAGCAAAAGTATTTGATTATCGTTTATGGAGCAGGAGCGCTTTTTAATGTTTTAGCCAATCTTATTTTTATCCCGCAATTTGGTTATTTAGCTGCAAGCGTCATCACAGTTGTTTCAGAGGCGTTGATCACACTGTTACTCTGGTTGGCTATAATGAAGGCAAGAAGGAGCAAAAACGTTTAGCGTTAGTCGCTTAGTTAATTTTCAATTTTTAATTTTCAATTTTTAATCAATTTCCAATGATTTAATTTTCAAACGTTTTAAAATTTGAACATTAAAAATTCAATGTAAATTGCAAATTGAAAATTGTAAATTCTATGATTGAAGTTTATTGTGATGGTGGTTCACGAGGTAATCCCGGACATGCCGGTTTCGGTTATGTTGTCAGGAGAGATGGCAAAGTTATTAAAGAAGGCTATGGCTATATCGGGATTGCAACCAATAATGTAGCCGAGTATACTGCCGTCATTGAGGCGCTATCTTGGCTTGAAAAGCATTTTCCCAAGGTAGATTTGGTCATAAACCTGGACTCGAAGCTGGCGGTCTCTCAACTTACAGGCATTTATAAGGTCAAGGATTCAAAGATTAGAGATTTGGTATTTAGTATTCGCATGCTTGCGAATAGCTTTGGTCAAATTATTTTCAGACATATCCCCAGAGAGCTAAACAGGGAGGCTGACAAACTGGTAAACAGGGCCCTTGATGAGCAAATAAAAAAAATAAAATACTAATGGAACTAGTTGAATTTCTCAAATTTTTTAAAAAAAATGCTCTGGCAGTTATATTTTTTGTCTTTGCAGGATTAGTGCTTTCTGTCCTTTTAAGCGCAAAATTGCCTTCGGGTTATAGCCAATCCCAAACATTTTACATCGTTGAACCTTGGAAAAATGCAGGAGCGTTTTATGATTATGAGGGATATTATGGGCAGCAAAAAGCCAGGGATTTTACAGATACGGCTGTTGCCATTTTGCAAAGCGAAAATTTCCCAAACCTTACGGTGCGTAAAGTTGCCCCACAGGTGATTAAATTGACGGCCACGGCCGAAAGTGCCGATGAGTCAGAAAATCTTCTCGATAGAGTAAAGGGGAGTTTTAATCAGGAACTTGTTAGTCTTTCAGGACAGGATCAGGCGCTTCAAATCAGGCCGATTGGCCAAGTGCAACCTGCTTCTTTCGTATCGCCCAATAAAAAATTGCTGGCGGTTTTTGGTGCCAGTTTGGGTTTTGTTTTTGGGGTGTTGGTTGTAGGTTTAAAGACTTATTTTAAAGTTTGACAAATGGAGATTTCTGCCCAAAATCATCAAAAGAAAAGTATTTTAATAACCCATGTAGATTCCTTTTTGGGTGAAAGTTTGGCTGCCTTTTTAGTTTCAAGAGGTTATCAAGTTTGGGCAGTTGGTAATCCGCCTCTTTCAAAAGACCTTTTAAAAGACCACAATTTTACCCTTCTGGAGCTTGATTTAAGCCAGCCGCTTCCCGAATATTTACCTTCTTTTGACCTTGTTTTTTATTTGGGACTTTTAAGGGCCGATTTTGACCTGCAGCAGGGGTTTTCTTACATGATGAAATCTTCTCCCGTTACTGCCACTATTATGTCGCTGGCGAAGGAAGGAAAGTCAAAGATAATCATTTTTGCTCCAATTTCCAAGGGAGAAGAGTTTTGGGAATATTTAACTCAGGGACAAAATTTAGGCGGATACTTGAAACTTTTTTTAATTGGTGATGTTTATGGTCCGGGGATGCTTGTTAGAGGAGTTAAAAAGCCCAGAGTGTTGGGTATTCTTGCTGATCTTATTCACCAAGCTGCAGTGTCCGATAAAGTCATTCTTGAGAAGGAGGGTCTTGAGATGATTTACGCAACTTATATCACTGATGTTCTTCTGGCAATCCGTAAATTTGTTTTCTTAGAAGAGCACCATGATAATAAGAATGTCCAAGTCATTATTTCTGAAGGTCCTAAGACTGTTCTGACGGTTGCTTATGAAATTCAAAATATTGCCGGATTAGTTATGGGTAAGGAACTTGGTCTTTTTTTTGCCGGATCTCAACCACTTACCAGGCCTGAACCAGAACCAACGATTGCCATACATGATCTCGGTTTCTCACCTGAAGTCACTCTTGGTGAAGGTCTAAAAAATATCCTCGAGGATTATTTGAGAGAAGGCGCAAGTACAACAGAAAAAGAACATAAGCCCAGTACTCATTTACAATCGCACAATTCCGTCAAAGAAGAAATCTCACGGATTATGGCTTCTAACACCAATGAGTCAAGAGGTCGCCTTAAGAGAGTTACAGGCCGTTTAACTTCAAAGATTGGCCACTTTCATTTTAAACCTCGCATAAAAAGTGTAATTTTAGTCATTATTTCGGTTTTAATTTTGCTGAGTGCAAAACTGGCACTTGATGTCTATTTTGGGGCAAATAATCTTAAAAATGCTCAAAGTGCCCTGACAGATGGGGATCTTTATAAGGCAGGAGAAAAGGCTAAAAAATCCGCCGGCGCTTTCAAAAGAGCTGCCAGCGAAACACGAATTCTTCTTTATCCCTTATCGCCAGTTTTGCCTAAAAAGATCGAGAATATTGACGAGGTTCTTTTTGGTATGTCAATTGGCGCCAGTTCTCTTGATTATCTTGCCGCCGGGAGCGGAAAATTATTGTTTGATTTGGCGCAAGTTGTGAAAGATGAGCCCCGGCCAGATAAATTTGATTTAGAAACCCCACTTGCTGATTTACAACGAGCCCGTTTTTTATCAAGTCAAGCGCAAGAGGTTCTAAGTAAATCTCTGGAAGGAGTGGTTTTTAAGGCAAAGGTCACAGCCGCCAGAGATGCTTTTTCTCAAGTAGATAGAGTTTGCCAAACAGCATTGGAGCTAACCAATCTCATCAGTGATCTGACAGGTAAGGGTAGTGCTAAAACCTACCTGGTTCTTCTCCAAAATAGTACGGAGCTTCGGCCCGGAGGTGGCTTTATCGGCAATTTCGGTCTTATTGAATTTGACGGTGGTCACCTCAAAAATATCTCTGTTGAGAATATTTATACAATAGACGGCCAACTACAGGAAAAAATCGAACCTCCCAAGGAACTTACACAAATACTGGGGGTTGATCAGTTTTATCTTCGTGATTCTAATTGGAGCGGGGATTTTACAGTGAACAGTGCAACCGCCCGCGATTTCTATAAAAAAGAGACTGGTAAGGATGTGGATGGGGTGATAGCGGTGAACTTAAATTTTATCCAAAATGTTTTGGCTAAAATAGGCCCCATCAAGCTTTCTGACTACAATGAAGAGATAACTGACAAGAATCTTTTTGAGAGAGGTGAATACTACAGTGAGGTGGGGTCTTTTGCTGGTTCTACTCAAAAGAAAGATTTTTTTGGAGCGCTAACAAGATCGCTGATCTCCAAGATATTAACAAACATTGAGGTATTAGGCGAGGCTTCTGCGGCTGGCGAATCCAAACAAAAAGAAAACGTTATTTCTTTACCGACGCTTTTGGAGGTCTTCCGTGAAGGTTTTTTTCAAAAGGATATTATGATGACCTTTGATGATCCAAATTTGTCCTCGTTTGTGCGTACTCATAGCTGGGATTGGCCATTGCCGCCGGTAAACTTTGACCCGGCTGACGACTCTTTTGAAACACGTGACTTTTTAGCTCTGGTAGAGGCTAATTTAGGCGCCAATAAGGTCAATCGTTTTTTAGAGAGAAAAATTAACTATGAGGTGGATATTGGCCGCGACGCTGACTTAGTAGCAAAACTTACTGTTGTCTATACCAATACCAGTCAAGCTGACACTTGGCCGGCAGGCAAATACGTTAATTATTTAAGGGTTTATGTGCCCTTTGCAGCCAGCCTTTTTGAATTTAAAAACGGTGACAAAAATGATCCAAGTGCTGTTGAGGTTAGTTCTCAAGGAAACTTGACAGTTTTTGGGACTATGGTGGAAGTGCCGGTAAAATCCTCGCGTGAAGTCACATTTAGCTATAGAATCCCTAAAAATATTAAGCTTGAGAAAGCTCCCTATTATCATCTTTATGTTCAAAAGCAATCCGGAACTGAAAAGGATCCGGTAGAATTTACTTTCAACCTGCCAAGTTATTTAGAGGTTAAATCGGTTAATGACAGCGATGAGCAGGAAGGCAAGCAGAACTTGAGTCTTAAGACTGATCTTTCAACCGATCGCCAGTTTGAAATTGAGGTGGTCAAACGTTGACTCAAGCTGTTTGAATAGCCCTTTTGATATCAACGGTACTGATAGAAGAGGCTAGGGCAGAACTAAGAATCATCAAAAGTATCGCAAGAATGCTTTTACCTGAGAGTCTCTTAACCGCCTTTTGCAGATCTTCTTCGCCGGTTTTTGCCTGAATTTCTTCGATAAATTCTGATCCTCTCGGATCTTTCTTGATGGCTGCTTCAATGGCTGCTGCTCCTCCATCATAATTGGCAATAATCGTGGCTTCGTTTTCTGTTATATCGCCAGTTTTTAATCTGGCGCGAAGAAGTTCCTCGATAGCTCTCGGCCCCATCTTTTCAATAAACTCTTTGTCGGTAAGGAGATTAGTAACTTGCTCGTCGGTTAAAAGTCGCTCACCGGTTGTTGGATCCCGGCCAGCGTCCAATAGTCCTTTAACTACGTGAAGAGAGTTTCCTGATTCAACATATTTTTGATAATCTCCGTCGATTACCTCACCTTTTGGTAGGCCAGGGACCCAGACTTCTTTGGTCCTAACACCCAAGAGCCCTCCTCTTTTTTCCTTATGAGGTTTTCCTACATATCGTCCTCTGATTCCTGAAATGAAGGCCTTCTCGGCTGTGTCTTGAGTTTGGGCAATCTCTTCCTCAAGCATCTTATTCAAACTTTGTTCGGCGTTCGTAATTTTATCTTCTAAATAAGCAAATGTTCCATCTCGTAGAACATTTCTCAATCCGGCTACAAATTCCTCCTCAGCTTGGGATCTTTCCAGTGAGACACCGTCTAGTTCAGCTTGTGCCAACGAATGATCTCTTATAGTTTCATTTACTGCCTTTTCAAGATCGATTCTTTGCTGTTCAAGTTGTCCTCTAGTTTCTTGTAATTCAGCTTTTTCTCTTTGAAGAGCTTCTCTTATAGAAAGATCTCTTCTAATAGTACTTATTTCTCTTCGATATTTATCTACTTCTGCCCTCTTGTCACCAAGTTGAGAAGCCATCTCGGGTAACGCCTTTCCTTTAACAGCAAAAGCTAGTTGAGTATTTTCCAGGTCTCTTAATCTGGCTTGGGCTTCCTCCGATAATCTTTCAAGCTCTTCTAACCTGGCAGTTTGATCTGGTGCTTCCCTTTCGAGTTTTTCCAGCTCTTGCAGTTTTGTTCCTTTACTGCCACCCGTTGCTGTCCTATCTTCGAATTGTTCTAGTCTTGCTGTAACGTTGTCTCGCTCACCGTTATTGTGAGCTAGGCTTCTCTCGGCTTGCCCTTTTTTTGTTTTAGTAGCTTCCAACTTGGCTTGAGCAGCTACCACGTCTATACTAATTATCCTTGACTCTCCTGTGGCTTCAGAACGCGCTTCCCTAATCCGTGCGATAAAATCAGGGTCTTTTAAAAGGCGAGTGACTTCATCGTTAATCTGATCAACAGACAGATTCCACCAGAGTCTTTCTGCCTCGGGCAAGCGTTTTAATACGTCTCTTACTTGGTCAATAGCGTTTTTTCTTTGATCTGGGGATAAACTGTCAATACCTTTTTCGACAAGTGCTTGATTGAGGGTATTCCAACGGTTAGCCTCTTCAAATCTTCTTTGCTGTTCTGGAGATCTTTTAATCGATCCTCCAGAGTCTTTTTCTCCTGCTATATTTCTTTCAATCAAGTGTTGGGCTGCAGGATTTTCAACCGGTCTTCTCTGTCGCAGTTCTTCAAGGAGGACACGCGGATTTTCTTCGTCAACTCTTCCTGCAAGTTTCCTGGCAGTTTCTGACTTAAAACCTTCTGGTTTTTCCGGTCTGCGAACGGCTGCTTCAACAACAGCTGATCTTTGCTCGGTTGTTAGAGTAGGTGCCATTTTATTTTTCAGTGACCGTTTTGGCTAAATTTATTGCCTCAGTTACCTTGCCACTCTTGGCAAGATTTAAAACTTCTTGTTCAATTTGATCTTCTTTGGCTTCAATCACTTCACCTCTTTCAAGTTGTTCAAGGCCTTCGAAGAATGGCCATTTTTGCGAGAGATCATCCAAAAATTTGATCATTTGCTCCTGGTTTTGTACCGGGTCAATGTGAGTAATTACAAAATCAGCGATATTAGGCAGCTCAGCTTCGGTGACCTTGTTGTTTTCTAGGGCGTTGATTATTTCTTTGAGAATTTTTCGCTCAATTTCGGTTTTATGTTGAGCAGAAACATCCATATTCTCATTGTTTAGGTTTTAGGGGTAAAAGTCAAACGGAAATTGGCTTGGTAATTGATTTTAAGTTTTTACCAAAGAGTAATAAACGTTATCGTCGGTACTTGGTCTTTGCTCAATGGAAGGTTCGATACTTCTATATTTTGTATATCTTTCGCTTGAGTCTTCCGGGCCGAAGTGGAATTCCCCACCCTTTTTGCTTCCTCAATTGCATCTTTAGTGTTCCCGCCTGTTATTGATTGAATTCTGATAATCTGTTAAGATTAGCCACACTATAAGTAAAATCGAAGTATGGAACAGATTCCGCTTTCTGCGCAAAAAAGAACAGTTCTTGGCCGTAAGGTAAAGAAGATAAGAGAAGAGGGTTTAATACCGGGACATGTTTTTGGTCACAAGGTCAAAACAATTCATGTCCAGGTAAAGGGCAGCGAATTTTTCAAGGTTTTTGAAAAAGTTGGCGAAACCGGTATTGTCGATCTTTCGGTCGATGGCGAGAAGAGACCAGTTTTAATTCGAAACCTGCAGGTTCATCCGGTTACAGATAAACCACTCCATATTGATTTTTATCAGGTGAACTTAGCTGAAAAAGTTAAGGTTGATGTTCCTTTGGAAATTGTTGGTGAGTCTCCTGCAGTGGAGAAAAAGATAGGGCTTCTGTTGACGCCTGTTTCCCAGATCGAAGTCGAGGCGTTACCTGCAGATCTTCCGGAAAAAGTTGAGATCGATGTTTCTAAACTTGAAAATGTTGGAGACGAAATTAAAGTTAGGGATCTGGCTGTCGATAAAACAAAAGTGGAGATTCTAACTGATGAAGATTTGGTTGTTGTTCAAATAGGTGAACTGGTCACAAAGGAGATGGAAGAGGTAGAGGCGGAAATCGAAGCGGAACAGGCAGAAGCTGTGGTTGAAGCTGCACCCGCTGTCGAAGGCGAAGCTGCAGAGGAAGGAAAGGAAACTGAAACCGCAGAAGGAGCTGAAGAAGCTGCAATCACCGGGACCACTGAAACTAAAACTGGGGATACTGAACAGAAGCCGGAAGAAAAATCATAAATTTGAATTTAGAGCTTTCGCCTTCTCTTTTGCATATTTTGCTAAATCAACCTCATCGATTTGTTCATAGAGTATTCCTAGAGAAATCCAGGCAGCGGCATAATCAGGTCTGACTTCAAGAATTTTGATGATTTTTTGGATTTCTTCTTCGGTTTGATTAATGTCTTGAGTATTGAGTTCCTGCAATAGTCTAATTGCAAAAGGATTTTTAGAATCGGCCTCCAAAGAGGCCAGAATTGAATCTCTGGCCGCATCAAATTCTTTTTTATCTGCCCTATTCTGATAATTATTTTTATGCTCAATTGCGCTTATTAAATATTGATTGGTGCTGGATCTATTGGAGTTTGATTTAGTTTTTGTTCCTTGAATCTTCTCTTGCAAATGCATATTGCCTACCCGTACTGTCAACATTGTAAAACAGATGATAATTGTGATAACAACAACGATGCGGTAAATATTGCGGAGATTATGAGGGAATTTCATAATAGCAAAGTTAAAAGTTAAAATCCTTTTGATTTTTGACTTTTGCCTTTTGACTTAATTAAAGGCCAATCCTCCAACATAATTGACTTTTTCTTCTCAGCAAATTTCTGATAGATTTCTTCTGTTACAAATGGCATAAAGGGGTGAAGTATAATCAATACATCCTTTAGAACTTTTTCTAGTGTTTTCTGCGCATCTGCCCGGCGCAATTTTGTTGATTCGATGTAAATGTCTGCAAATTTGTGCCAGACGAATTCATAAATTTCCTCGGTTGCCAAGTGAAGTTCAATTTTTTTCAAATGGTGTGTCACATTT
>MFCA01000029.1:121839-219313 GCA_001775095.1 Candidatus Curtissbacteria bacterium RIFOXYA1_FULL_41_14 | reverse complement strand
AAGAACCCCGGCACCGGCCCTGTTTATGACAGTAAAGTCGTCTTCAATCTTTATGATTCAAATGGTGAAATTGGAGCAATCCAAACTTTTGATATCGGTAAATTAGAGCCGGGACAGACGGCTAAAATCAGTTTTGGTCTGGTGCTTGCAAACACCGCTCCCGCCGGTATGTATTATGCGCTTGCCCAGGCAGACGGCAAAGTCGGCCCAGACGATACGGCAATTAGCAGCGGATCCGAAGCCAATTTTAGAGTCGGATTTCTCGGAGGAATGCTAATAGGCGGCAGCGGCATTGTTCCCGAAGTTCAGGCAGCCGAAACTGTTGGCGGAATCGGCGCCACTCCTCTGACTGCCGAAAGTAACCCGGTCGGGAGCTTATGGTGGAAGGTTTATATGGCACTAGGCGTTATCGGCATGGTCTACGTTCTTTACAGGATATCTAAACCTACTTACCGATTTATCCTTGCTCCCAGAAGAAGGCAACTCGCCTCAAAACTGGCTTCGAAAGCCATGGCTTTCAGATCCTGGTTCTTCGAGCTATAGAATAGATTTTGACTATTCTGACCCACTTATCCACTAATCTGTTCCAGTTGACTTTGGATTTTTATGGGTCTAAAGTGAATTGAATATAAGTTTCAGTCTGCATACGAAAAATAGTATGCAGATTTCACTGCCCCTAAATCTAAAGGAATCTATTTTTACCCGCATTTCTTGCGGGTTTTTTTGTGTCTACGAATGTCATTCCCGCCCTTCATTGTCATTCCCGCGAAAGCGGGAATCAATTCAGGATAAACTCGCGGGAATCCAGACGAGTAGAGATTTCGGATCAAGTCCGGAATGACAAAATGAAAACTGGTACAAATTTTTTAAAGAAAGGAGGTGAAAACAAATGTTTAACTCAAGAATTTTACTTTCTTTTGGTTCGATTGCCGTAGCTGCAGCTCTTGTTATCGGCGCGACCTTTGCTTATTTCAGCGACACTGTAACGAGTAATGATAACTCCTTCTCAACGGGAATATTAGAGCTTAAGATAAGAGATAATAATGAAGGCTTCAGCGATGCTATTACTGCTTCTACGGTTGCAAACAACATGATTCCAGGCGGAACGTCTACTGAAAGTTATGTTTGTTTCAGGAATACTGGGAACTACGACATTCAGGAAATTATACTAGCAATGACGGCTAGTGGGGATGTGGATGTTCTTGCACCGTATGTTAATACAACTAAGGTTGAGTTAAAGGCTGTAACAACTGCCGATTGTGGTAATTTCGTAAGCGGTGGTTTCACTGGTGCTGACGACTTTACGCCACTATTTGTATCAAGGTTTGATGGAGAAGGCGGAGAGCCGTCAGATAGTATGGTTTCTCTAAAAGAGGAATTAAATGATGTTAACGGGACTAATCGGTCAGAAGACGACCTTTTAGATGGTATTGGCGCACTCTTGCCGGCTGACCCAAATGTTTTGTTGAAGTTCAGGACCACATGGCAACTTTCGGCTAGCGCGCCGGATTCTGCGCAAGGAAAATCTGTGACTGTCAACACAACTTTCGTTGGTAATCAGAACGAAATTTAAGCAGACTAGACGCCAAGACTGCACAAACCTGGTTTGTGCTAGGTAGACAAGGAAGGAACAAGAAAAACAATTGTCATCCTGGAGAGGCAACGACCTCGATAGGATCTTAAATGTAGAGATTCTATCGCTTCGCTCCAGAATGACAGAGAATTTGTTTAAAAGATCGGACCTTCAAAACAAGGTCTTGGCCGTTTAAAAGGTCCGACCTTCGAGGAAGGAGCATATGAAAGCGCTTATTAAGAGCGTGAATTTTGGCATATCTTTGCTGCTGATTCTTTCGGCAATCGCTATTGCCTACATTGCCATACCGGCTTTTGGCAATAAAGCGCTGATTGTGCGAAGCGGCAGTATGCAGCCCGCAATAAAAGTGGGGGATCTGGTTGTGGTTAAAACCCAGCACGGATTGCTTACCCCGCAACCAATCAGCGATAATCCGCTATCATCCGCGAAAATCAGCTCCTATAAGGTAGGGGAAACCATTGCTTTCAAAAGCCAAAACGGTTCAAAGGTTTTTACAACCCACCGTATTGTCGGCAAGGAGATACAAGAAGGCAAAGTTTTTTATCGGACAAAGGGCGACGCTAACGATTCTGCGGATGAAAATCTGGTTGCCGAGGAAAACGTTGTCGGCAAAAGCATGTTCCGATTACCCCATTTTGGCAAGCTTTTCGCCTTCGCCAAAAGCAACATCGGCTTTCCCCTTCTGGTAATTTTCCCGGCCCTTCTGGTTATTATTTTGGAAATGGTCAATATCTATAAGGAAATTAAAAGGCAAAACCGGCTTGTGCAGGTTCCCGCTCCCAAGGAAAACTTCGCCGGCCTTAAAGTTATCATTCCGGTTTTTATGAGCGTAATGGTTATGAACAATGCCTTTGCCTATTTTTCCGATACAGAAACCTCAACCGGCAACATCTTCCAGGCAGCAGAAAGTTTTTGCGAGCCGCAAACAGGCACTTTCTGGGCATCCACTGTCATAAGTTCCAGTCAAGGTCTGCGTAAAAATGGCACACCGGTATTATCAGAAAGAAGTGATCCCAATGATGCGCTAGATTCACCAGATGGTGTAGGAAATCCTGCATCAGGATTTTTTAGTTTAGGTTTCGGAGGCAACATTGTTTTGCATTTTTCCAGCCCTGTCCTAAACGGAGAAGGACCAGATCTGTCATTCCACGAAATTACTAATAGCCGCAATAGTTATCCTTTAGAAAAAGCTATGGTTGAGGTGGGCGTTGATAATGACACTTGGATACTTCTGGATGATGAAATAACTAGTCAATCAGGTGTAAACGGAGTAATCTTGATCGATCTTTCTAACACCTCGGGAGTACCTTCACAGATTAATTATATTCGTATAACAGATACTACAGATCCGGCAATTCACGCTAGTGATGCCGACGGTTACGATCTTGATGCTGTTGATGCAATTACTCTATGTGTTAGGACTAGCCCCAACCCATCACCAACACCGAGTCCGACACCAAGCGCAAGTCCGGGGTCATCCCCGGCACCTACGCCAACGCCAAGTGCGTCACCAAGTGCCCAAGGAGTTGTTATCAATGAATTTGTTGCAAATGGAAATCCGGAGTGGGTAGAAATCTACAATGCTGGATCCATCCCTGTTGATTTAACAGGTTGGTATATTCAAGATCTCACCGCTACAACAAAAAGCCTTACAGGACTAGGAACTATCTCTCCTAATTCTTTTGCTACCCTGGATATAAATGATGCTTATTTAAACAATGATGGGGATACCTTCTACTTAAAAGACCTTTCAAATACAGTGATCGATTCGCATACTTACGGATCGGTTACAGTTGGTCAATCAATAGGTAGAGAAACAGACGGATCAGGTAATTTCCTGAATTGCGCGACAGCGACAAAAGGTACAACAAATAACAACTTTTGCTCGCCATGAGAACAACAATTACATTTCTGGATCCTGAATCAAGTTCAGGATGACGGGAAACCCGAAGTGCCAAGCTATTACACTTCGGAAGTGAAATAGGTTTGCATATCGGGATAGATAGGTTTTGGGGAGGTCCGACCTCCCGGAGGTTGGACCTCGGGAAAGAACAAATTATGAAAACCAAAATCAAATTTAGAATAGTAAAGATTTTTGTAATAGGCATAGTTGCTGCCTTAGCATTTAATCTCGCCTCTCCAAATTTCTTACAAAGTGACAGCACGGTTAGGGCAATCGGCGATCTGAACGTTAACTGGGGGGTGACCGACGGTGATCCGATTTTTGTGGTTACCAACATGATGCCCGGCCAAACCGAAGAAAGATCAGTAGACGTTATTAACAACGCCTCAACCGCAAGACCGGTTGGGGTTCGCGGGGTTAAAACCTCAGAAACCGGTGATCTTTCAACAGTCCTTGATATCGTTATCACAGAAGGCGCCACGATTCTTTATTCCAGCACCCTTTCCCAATTTTTCGCAGACAGCGCCGGTCCGGACGGAATTCCTCTTTCTACTCTTGGTCCATCGCAAACAACAACCTACACATTCAAAGTAACTTTCAACGCATCCGCCAATAATGATTTTCAGGGTGCAAGTGTCGTTTTCGATCTTGTGATCGGCATTGCAATTCATGTACCAGACGAATGTCAAAATATAAGATTTTCCGGCAATCCGATTTTCGGCACAGAAAACAATGACAATCTCCACGGCACCAACGGCAATGATCTAATCTTCGGCTTTGAAGGCAACGACAAAATAAACGGCTCAAACGGAAATGATTGCATTATCGGCGGACCGGGTAATGACAAGCTGTATGCTTCAAATGGCAATGACGTAGTTTTTGGTAATGAAGGTAATGACAAACTCGATGGTTCAAACGGTAACGATCTATTAATTGCTGGCTCCGGTGACGATAAACTTGATGGTTCAAACGGCAATGACAGGATGTTTGGAGAAGATGGCAATGACGTTTTTGACGGTTCTAACGGTGATGATTATATGATCGGCGGCTTGGGCAACGATAAATTTGACGCCTCAAACGGCAATGATTACATAGAGGGGAATGAGGGAAATGATCAGATGAGTGGCGGGAATGGTAATGATACTCTTTTAGGAGGACAAGACACAGACAAAGCTAATGGTAATCTAGGTAGAGATACCTGCGACGCCGAAACCGAAATTTCTTGCGAAATATAACAAAAATTTTCTACCCAGCAACACCCCTGGGGTGCGCTTCAGCAAAAACTATGCTCACCCCAGGGGTGAGCCATAAGGCTGTAAATCGTTTAATATAAAGAACCTAATTCCAATTCTGGTTCTTTATGGTATGTAGCGGAAGGACTGGGCAATTTGGTCAAGGACAGGGTAAAGGGATTGGGTAGATGTAGAGATTGAATAGACCCAATTATCTACATAGATAAAATATAAGTTTTGTTCATCAATAGGGCCTATATTAAAATTCTCAATTCTTTTTATAGAATCATAAGCACCGATATTTATAATTACTTCATTACTCACCTCTACTTCTCTTTTAGAATCAAAATCATTTAAGTAATCTTTGATCGAATCAAAATTTGTTGCATTCCTGCTTAAATTTATCCTTCCCACACTAGATATTAAATCGACATAGGCAATTTTTTCTTGGACTTCAAAATTTTTAGGAACTTGAACAGCGAATTGAATATTTTTTGATTTGAAAGTTTTTAGTTCTTGATTCCCTGGGCTGGTTACGGGCGTTATTGTACTGGCAGGTGTTGTTTTTCCTTCTGGCGTCTGGCTAATTTGTTTATAGCCAAAATAACCGCCTACTAAAACAGCAGTAATGATTAAGACCGACAGGAGAATTTTAGTCATTTAGTATCCATATTCCAGATTACCACTATTAGTATTAAGCAACAATAGAATTAACCCGCTTTTTATCTCTTTAACTTTTTCCATACCGGCCTCTTTAGTGATAATAGTGCTTTGGTCTTTTTTCCTGTCATATTTAATTCTTATCCTTACTTCTCCGTCGATTTCAAAATTTTGCTCTTTGACATTGAGTTTGTCTTTCCTACCTTGGTAAAACACGTTGTAATGATTATCAGAGGTGGTAACTTCAAGATCCTGATTATAAGTCAACGAGAATATTTCAAATCTATCCCGCTTTAACCTGTCGCGGTCTCGTACATCAAGTTTCAGGGTGTTGTCGGCCTGGTCCGCGATCGTGTAAATTGCGTCGTCTCTTTTCTTTGTTTCATGGTTGCTGGCTCTCGTAACTATAGTCTGGTTTTGGTCAACCCCAATAACTACCAGGTCATTTAAGTTTTGATCAATAAATACTTTTGCTTCGGGGACAGTTTTGTCAATGTCAAAAGTAATACTTTTTACATCCTCGATATTTTCATCATTGTCGACCGAGTAAAATTCGATTTCATAACTGCCCTCGGTATTAAATGTGAGAGATGGCGTATATTGTTGCCAGTCTTGATCATTGATTTTGTACATGGTGTAATCGATTCCTAAACCGCCCGGATTATCCGCAGCGTCGAGAGTTAATTGAACGTCAGATCGAAACCAATTAGTTTCTCCCTGATTACCAACCAAAACAGCAGTTGTAATTGGAGCAGTAGTATCCAGCCTTTGGGCCATGAGTGCAAAATAGCTTAAATGATTAAGCTGCGCGGATGCAGTCTTTTCGTTTAGATCGACAGTCGTTTCCTCTTTTGTCCAATTGACACCATCTTCGCTTGAGTAAATAGCAAGCGAGTTCGGGTCATAACTGCTTATGTCAAAGGGGTTAAAATCAATTGTCACTGTGAAGAAATCCGCAAAACTGTCAACAATGTTACCGGATAAGTCTTTGGCTGTGACTTTTATTGTAGAACCAATAGAATGAAGCAAATTTGAAGGCTTGGCATTTGGTTCTGCTTGAATTTCCAGGTTTAGATCTTGGCCAGTTGCGTCTTGAGGAAAATTTAACCTGTAGCGCTCAAGTTCAAAGAATCCGCCGTTTGAAGTTAACTGGTCAGAAAGGTTGGCAATTGCCGTTGTCCAGAGATAGAAACTGGCATTGCCTGTCCGATCTTTTTCTTCGCCTTCGTATTTCCATGAATAATCCGGCCACGGATCGGTTGCATCGCTTTGCCAACCAAAGGGGTCGGTTACGCCGTCCGGGATATTATCATCAAAATCTCCGTCTCCATTTTTGTCCTCTACAACCATGAAGTGAATATGGGCTCCTGTTGAATTACCGGTTGATCCTATTTTGCCGATTTGCTGGCCCTGAATAACATTTACGCAAGCGGTTGATTTGGTGATTAAACCATCGTCCTGTAAGTGCAAGTATCTTGTCTGATAATGATTGCCATGATCAATTCTGATTGTGTTACCGCCTGCTCCGGTTTTTAAATACGAAGCGCAACCGCCTGCTGCTGCTAAGACTGGATCGCCAATAGTTGCTCCTGCACTTCTACCATAATCATATCCGTCATGGCTAGAATAGCTTTTCGAAGTACTATTTTCATTTTCGAAGGTAGTTATTTGGTTTTTATTAACATCTGGCTCAGATAAGCTTAAGCTGAGCAATGGATAAGTATGATCAAAGTATGAATTGATCGCCAAAGCCGCATCGTTAAAGCTCAACTTCTCCCCCTCATAATCCCACGGCAAATCCAAAAATGGGGTAGGGGTAGGACTGGGGCTGGGGCTTGGGGAAGGCGATGGACTTGGGGTCGGTAATGGTGTTGCACTTGGTAAAGGGCCCGATTTTTGAGCAGTAAAAGTTCCGTTGCCGCCAGGATTCCCTGCGCTGTCGAATTGAGCCCATGTTCCTTCTAACCGGTTACCATTTTGTAAAATAACCCCATCCCAGTGAGCAGTGAGTTGACCGTTGTTATAAGTGCCATCAAGGAAAAAAGTTTCGTTTTGAGTAAATCCTCCTCCTGTCCATTCAGATTGGAATTGGTCATGCCATATCCATGTAAGGGTTAACGTAGTCCCGTCATGCCTTATCTCTGCCGTTCCGTAAAAATAATTGCCTCCTGAGGTTCTGTCTGACCAAGCCCATTGTCCTGTTAAATTGTAATCTATGCCAAGAGAATCTGTCGGTTTGGTTAATGTGATAGAAAGGGCTATTAGGACTGTTAAAATTACTTTAAAAATCAACCTATTTCCAGCAAACACTATCTTCCCTGTACATGTCAATCACCTTACTAACACACCCCAGGGGTGACTCTATATTGACACACCAGGATTTAATCGATAATCAAATCTTTAATCGAAGCTAATTCCCGCTGATAGCTTACCTGATCTGCAACAAAATCAGCGTATTTGTCTTTAGATCCAAATAAGTGTAGGAGAAAATTAACAGCTACAAATGAATTTTTATCCTCATTTACATATATTGGGAAAGATGTCCAGGGATAATTTGCCAACTGGTTAAAGTTAATCAGGTAAGCAGTTACTGGATTCAAATGTATATAGCGCGAAATATGGATAAATTGTTCATCGGTTTCAACCCTTTTTGCCTTAAAGGAATTTTGAAAAACTGCCCCATCTCGTTCATTTTTAAGATTGAATACTTTAGCAAAACTGTTTTGGAAGTTTGCAATAAATCGAACAATGCCATTATCCTGAAGTTGTTTTAACAATAAATGATAGTGATTTGGCATTAAAGCAAAACTATATATCTCAACAAGAGGTGACTTATCTTTCAATGCCAGAAGGTAATCTTTTTTTTGGATTTCAGTCAAAGTCTTAAATTTAGAAAGCCTCAGCTGCTGAGGAAAACGATAAAAATGAAGAATTTCCAACGCCTTTTTAAGATTAATCTTATTAGAGAAGATGTTTTCTCGAGCAATGGATCGATTGAATATGTGATAAATTTCATCCTTTGCCAGGACAAGATTTCTTCGAGGCATAGTAACTGACCTATTTTACCTGATGTGCCAATATAAATCCACCCCAGGGGTGTCTTCAGTTAGAAAAAAAGGAGCACAAAAGATATAATTACTCTATATGAAAGGCGTTATTCTGGCCGGCGGTAATGCTACGCGCCTCAGGCCCTTAACTTGGGTAACCAATAAGCATCTTCTTCCCATCTACGATAAGCCAATGATTTTTTATCCCCTTGAGGCCATGGCCAGAGCCGGCATCAAAGATGTCTTGGTTATTACCGGCCCAAGCCACAGCGGCTCTTTCATAAATCTTCTTAAAAGCGGCAAAGATTTTAACCTCCGGCTTTCCTACGAGATCCAGGAAGAAGCAGGCGGAATTGCCCAAGCCATTAATTTAGCCTGCGATTTTTCGGATAATGACAAAATTTTGGTTATTTTGGGAGACAATATCTTCACCCAATCTCTAAAGCCAGATGTTGATGAGTTTGAAAAGATTGCAAAAGGTGCAGTTGTTTACGGTAAACATATGGCAACCGAAAGCAAACAATATGGGGTAATTGAAGTTAAAGACGGCAAAGTAGTTTCTATTGAAGAAAAACCCCAAAAGCCCAAAAGCGATATTGGTCAAACCGGAATTTACATGTATGACGGCCGGGTCTTTGACTTTATCAAAAAGCAAAATCCTTCCACCCGCGGCGAATTGGAAGTAACCGATTTAAATAATAAATATGTAGAAGAAGGAACTATGATCTGCAAAATTCTTACGAGCTGGTGGGTCGATGCCGGGACTTCTTTTGATGAACTTCTACGCGCCAATGTTTTGGTTGCCAAGGAAATCAAGAAAGAATAATGAAGATATTAGTAACGGGCGGAGCTGGTTTTATTGGTTCGAATTTCATCCATTATTGGCTTAAAAATCATCCTCAAGATAAAGTAACAAATTTTGACAAACTGACTTATGCTGGTAATCTAGAAAGTTTAAAGGACCTCGAGAAAAATTCCAATTACAATTTCATAAAAGGCGACATTTCCGATCCGGTATCGGTCAAAGAAGCAATGGCTGGTATTGATATTGTTGTCAATTTTGCTGCCGAGTCGCATGTTGACAGATCAATCCTTGATCCCGCGCCCTTTATCACCACCAATGTTGTCGGCACCCAAATACTTTTGGACGCTGCTTTGAAAAACAAGGTCAGGAAATTTCATCACGTGTCAACCGACGAGGTTTTTGGAGCGCTTACTCTCGACTCGAAAGACAGATTCAATGAGGAGACAAAATACAGCCCTAATAGTCCGTATGCCGCTTCAAAAGCAGCCTCCGATCATTTGGTTCGAGCTTACTTTCACACTTTTTCTCTTCCGATTACCATTACTAACTGCTCTAACAACTTTGGCCCCTATCAATTTCCGGAAAAATTGATTTCCCTTGCTATCACCAATCTTTTGGAAGGCAAAAAGATTCCTGTTTACGGAGACGGCCTTTACGTGCGGGATTGGCTGTATGTCGAAGATCATTGCCGTGCAATTGATCTGGTGCTTGAAAAAGGTAAGATAGGGGAAACATATTGCATCGGGGTTGATAACGATATTCCCAATATTTTAATCATCAAAAAAATCCTCAAAACTTTAGGCTTTGGGGAAGAAAAAATCGAATATGTTAAAGACAGACCCGGCCATGATAGACGTTATGCAATCGATGCGACTAAAATAAAGAAGGACCTAGGCTGGCAGCCAAAATACGACTTTGACCAGGCCCTTGAGGAAACCGTCAAATGGTACCAGGGCAATAAAGATTGGTGGCAAAAGTTGAAAGACAAGAAATTTGAAGATTATTATAAAAGGCAATATGTCACAAGATAATAATTTGAAATTTGAAATTTTCAATTTGAAATGAAATCTAAATGTTTCAAAATATTTTTCTAAAATATTTTCTTATCAATTTTGAAAATTAAATTATTGAAAATTCAATAAAAATTAAAAATTGTAAATTGTAAATTTTCAAAAATATGAATTATCCTTACCTTATTTTTTCCAATCAAAATAATCTAATCGATGGAGTGGTTTTGCGAAAATTAATAATTCACAAGGATCCCACTGGCACCTTAGTCGAAACTTTGCGAACTGACTGGCAAGATGTATTTGGTCAAGAGATGCCATTCGCCATGCAATACTTTTCAGTTACGCCCTCCGGGATCGCTCGCGATGAAGACAAATGGCATGTCCACAAATATCAGGAAGACCGTTTCATTTGCGCTAAAGGAAGAATCGTCGTCGCGGTTTATGACCCCCGGGAAAAATCAAGGACCAAAGATAACCTAAATCTTTTTTTGATGGGACCGGAAAAAGATGAGGAAATGTTTATGGTTGTCATACCCCGGGAAACTTATCACGGCTTTATGGTAGTTTCCAAAGAGCCCGGATATCTTCTCAATTTTCCAACCCAACTTTACAATCCAGAAGATGAAGGCAGGGTGCAAAACGACATTCTCAAGTGGCAAAAGGTTCGTGAAGATTTTTTATCGAAATAGCCTTACTCTATATCATTCATGCCCGCTTCACCTGCGAAACGAGGTGTCCAGCAACATCCCTGGGGTGTGCTCCAGGAAAAACTACGCTCACCCCAGGGGTGGGCTAAGACTATAAAGTGAATACTAAAACTAAACTTGCTGTTGTTGGCTGTTCGTCAATGGTCGGGTCACGATTCTGCGAACTGGCGGGTAGGGACTTTGACCTTTTAAGCGCGGATTTTTCTACCGATCCCAAAATCGATATCACAGACAAAGAGTCAGTCGATAATTTTTTTCAAAATGATTTTGCCTGGCTTATTTTATTTTCGGCTTTCACTGATGTTGATGGGGCCGAAAAGCAAAGAGGAGACAAAAATGGTACTTGCTGGAATATCAACGTCAGGGGAGTCAAAAATATTGTCGACGCTTGCAAGTCCAATAATAGAAAATTAATTTTCATCTCAACAGATTTTGTTTTTGATGGCAAAAGCAGCCCATACAGTGAAGATGATCCGATTGGCCCTGATCTTGATAAAGTTTCCTGGTATGGAATCACAAAAATAGAAGGAGAGAAAATCGTCCAGGGTCTTAGCGAATTTATTATCCTTCGCATATCTTATCCCTATAGAGCAAATTTTCCCCAAAAAGAAGATTTTGCCAAAAGCATACTTAGAAAATATAAAGAAGGTTCGCTTTACCCGATGTTTACCGACCAAATTATTACACCAACTTTTATTGATGATTTGGCACCTGCAGTATCAATGCTTATCAGAAAGGACTTGAAAGGCGTTTTTCATTTGTGTAGTCCCGGTCCGACTAATCCCTATGATTTTGCGAAATATCTGATTTTGACTTTTACCGGTAAAAATCCGGATATTGACAAAGCTAAACTTGCAGAATTGTTGAAGGAAGAAAACGTTACTCCCCGGCCGATAAAGGGTGGAATGATTGTTGAGAAGATTGCCAAAATCGGATTTACTCCAACCGATTGGAAGCAGGGGATAAAGACCATCTATGAGCAATCGAGTGGCAAATTGATTTAGAAGTTAATATTTAGCTAAAATAGATTAACTTTTGTAGAAACGATTTGTATGATTAGTATCCATTCGTATATTGGTATCGATGCTAATATACTAATTCATACTAATTATACTAATACAAGTATCTTGAGTTTTGATATTTAAATTTCGCAACTTTAACCTATGACTTTAACAATTGTCGGTGCCGGTTATGTAGGTTTAGTTACTGCAGCAGTTTTTTCCCAACTTGGCAATAAAGTTTTCTGCGTTGATGTGGTTCCTCAAAAAGTCAAGATGCTCAAGAAAGGCCAAATTCCCTTTTATGAACCGTCTTTGGCAGAATACATCGACAGAAATATTAAAAATAAAAGATTGTTTTTTACAACGAGCTATAGAGAATCTGTTCCAAATTCTCAAGTAGTTTTTATTTGCGTCGGTACTCCCCCGAAAAGTGATGGCGAAGCAGACCTCTCTTATTTATTTGCAGCCGTTGAGCAGACAGCCAAAAATCTCAAAGGGTATACACTGATTGCTATAAAGAGCACCATCCCGATTGGATTTGAGGATGATCTGGAAGACACTGTCAAAAAGTATGCCAAAGTTAAATTCGAATTCGCAGCTAATCCTGAATTTTTAAGGGAAGGAACAGCCATTGAGGATACGCTTCACCCCGATAGAATAGTTATTGGCACGGCAAGCAAAAAGGGGCAAAAAATTCTGCTACAGTTGCATGCACCCATTTCCGGCCAGCGAATCATTTGTGATATCAGAAGCGCCCAGCTTATTAAATATGCCTCAAACTCCCTTCTTGCTACTAAGGTCTCTTTTGCCAACGCAATTGCTACTCTGTGCGAAAAAACCGGTGCCGACGTTGAGAAAGTCTTGGAAGGAGTAGGGGCAGACAAACGGATTGGTCGTTCTTTTCTTTACCCCGGTGTTGGGTATGGCGGTTCTTGCTTACCCAAGGACGTTTTGGCCTTTATCGCTACTTCTCGGCATTTTGACTATGATTTTCAGCTTTTAAAGGCTGTTGATGATATTAATGAAGGACAAATCGAATCATTTATTAATAAAGTTAAAAAGGCCTTAGGACTAAAAGGCGATATTGGTAATCTTTCCCAAGTGAAGGTTGCAGTATTGGGTTTGGCTTTTAAACCCAATACTGATGATATGCGTGATGCACCATCTGTCAAAATTATCAATCATCTTTTAGATCTAGGCGCCCAGGTTACTGCTTACGATCCTCAGGCGATGGAAAACGCTAAAAGGATACTGCCAAAAATTGAATATGCCAAAGATGTTTATAGCGCAATCAAAGACAAGGATGTGATGGTAGTTGTTACCGAATGGCCCCAGTTTTCCCAAATAGATTTAGCGCGTGCTAAAAAACTCTTAAGGCGGCCAATTATTATCGATGGCCGCAATATGTTTGACCGCGAAAAAGTAAAAGAAAGCGGATTTTCTTACTTTGGTATTGGCCGATGACACATTCGACTTTCGCTCAGTGTCATGGTGAGGAATTCGAACCATGACATATTCGACTTTCGCTCAGTGTCATGGTGAGGAATTCGAACCATGAAAAAAGCCCTAATTACCGGTATTGCTGGGTTTGCCGGCAGTCACCTGGCAGAATTGTTACTTTCTCAAAAAATTTCAGTTTGCGGTTTTTTTCTTTCAAGTCATCCAACAGGTAATCTAAAGCAAATCAAAGCTCAAATAAAAGTAGTTGCCTGCGATTTACAAAATACAAAGGCAGTAGAAAAAGAAGTTAGACTTATAAATCCAGATTACGTTTTTCATTTAGCCGCTTTTTCATCTCCGGCCGATAGCTTCAAAAACCCCAAAGAAACTCTACAGAATAATATTTTCTGCCAAATCAATCTTTTAGAATCGTTAGTTAAAATAAGATCAAAAGCAAAAATTCTGGTTATCGGCTCGGCAGACGAATACGGCCAGATTGATGAAAAGTATTTACCGGCAGATGAAAATACGCCCCTAAAGCCAAATTCTCCATATGCAGTTTCGAAAGTCGCTCAGGATATGCTGGGTTTACAATTTTTCCTGCATCATAAGCTTCATATAGTACGCGTGAGACCCTTCAATCATATCGGTCCCAGACAGTCTGTTAATTTTGTAGTATCAGCATTTGCTTCACGAATCGTCTCTTTAGAGAAACAAGGTAAAGGGACAATGAAAGTAGGCAATCTTAACTCGTTTCGTGATTTCACTGACGTAAGAGATATGGTCCGTGCCTATCTTTTAGCACTTGACAGTGGTATACCCGGTGAAGTTTACAACATTGGTTGTGGAAAATCGATTCAGATCCGTAAGATACTTGACATGTTACTTTCACTCTCCTCGGCCAAAATCAAAATCGAAAAAGATCCAAGTTTACTGCGCCCGGTTGAGATTGAAAAAATCTACTGCAATTTTGACAAGTTTAAAAAACAAACCGGTTGGCAACCCAGAATACCCCTTTTGAAAACGCTTTCTGATACAATTGAATACGAAAGAAGTAAATTAAAATTCGAAGCACGAAGCACGAAACACTAAACAAATTCAAATTTTCAAATTTTCAAAATTCAAAAAAAAGTTTTTGATCATTTGAATTTAGAATTTAGAAATTGTTTTGGATTTCGATATTTGAATTTCGAATTTAATCAATGGCCCAAAAGCGCGCTTTAATTACTGGTATTACTGGCCAAGATGGTTCTTATCTTGCTGAATTTCTTCTGTCCAAAGGTTACAAAGTCTTTGGCTTAACCAGAAGAACTTCTACTCCCAATTACGAACGCATCAAACATATTGAAGACCAAATCGAGTTAATCCCCGGCGATCTTTTGGATCAACAATCCCTAACTTATGCTGTCAGTCATTCAAAACCAGATGAGGTTTATAATTTGGCAGCCCAAAGTTTTGTGGCTACTTCCTGGTCTCAACCTGTTCTGACCGGGGAATTTACCGCTCTGGGGGTTACTCGGATGCTTGAGGCCATAAGACAGGTAAAACCGGACGCTAAATTTTATCAGGCCTCCTCATCTGAAATGTTTGGTAAAGTAGAACAGTCTCCTCAAAACGAAAAAACGCCTTTTCATCCCAGAAGCCCCTATGGCGTTGCCAAAGTTTACGGCCATTGGATAACTATCAATTACCGTGAGTCATATGGACTTTTTACAATTTCCGGTATTCTTTTCAACCACGAGTCGCCAAGACGGGGACTGGAATTTGTTACCCGCAAAATTTCCCACGGTATTGCTAGAATACATCTCAGACAAGCCGATCATATTTCACTCGGCAACCTGGATGCTAAGCGCGACTGGGGTTTTGCCGGTGATTACGTCAAGGCCATGTGGATGATGTTGCAGCAGAATAAACCGAGCGACTTTGTTATTGCCACGGGTGAAAATCATTCCGTGGCAGAATTTGTAACAGAAGCATTCGGGGTTATCGGCATCAAGAATTGGGAAAAACATGTCAAGGTTTCTAAGGACCTGTTTCGTCCGGCTGAGGTTGATTTTCTAGTCGGTGATGCCACCCGTGCCGCCAAAATTCTCAACTGGAAGCCGACAGTTTCTTTTCCTCAACTAGTGGAGATGATGGTTAAGGCGGATATCGAACTACTTAAGAAAAATACCATATGAGACTTGTCGTTAATATTCCCACGTACAACGAAAAAGATAATATTGAAGAACTAATTACCAAGATTCTCTCCCAGGCAAAATTTATGCCGCAAATCGATCTTCACGTATTAGTTGCTGATAGCCATTCTCCTGATGGTACTGACCAGATCGTCAAGAGGATCACGAGAACAAATCCCAAAGTTCATTACCTCGATGTAAAACAAAGAGGACTTGGCGTAGGTATAATCAAAGGCCATCGTTTTGCAATTGGTAGACTTAAAGCAGATATTTTAGCCCAGATGGATGGTGATCTTTCGCATGATCCTTCGACCCTGCCAAAAATGGTTGGGTTTATTAATGATGGATACGATCTGGTAAATGGGTCAAGACTGACTAAAGGCGGAAAAAATTTACTGGGATGGCATCGGAGACTTTTTACCAAAGGGTCATCGCTTTATTGCAAACTAAGTTGGGGAACGTTTCGTTTGTCAGAATACACTAATTCCTATCGAGTTTTTACAAAAAAACTTTTTGAAAAGATTGATATCAACAAAATTCCCTGGCGCGCAAAAACATACATTATTCAGCCTGCTTTTTTGTATGCTGCTATGACCTCCGGGGCCAAAATCAAAGAAGTGCCCATAACCTTTGTGGACCGCAAAAAAGGTTATTCTAAAGCGAAAATCATTGCCTACACCATTGATGTTATTAAGTTTGGCATAAAAGCTCGCCTTCAAAAATCCAAAATGTTAATTAAATTTTTGACTGTCGGAGCCGTTAGTTATTTTTTGAATGCAATTGCACTTGGCCTTTTAAATCGCGGTCAAATTTATGCCCTAACGGTTTTTGCAAAACCTCTCTTATCGATGATCCCGGAAACTGGGGCCCCAAAATTATTTTTCTTAATACTGGATCGACTATTCGTCGCATCGCTTATTTCCATTGAACTTTCGATTGTTTTTAATTTTATTTTCCACGAAAACTGGACATTTAAAGAACGTTCACATAAGGGATTTGTGCTTCTCAGATTTTTGAAATTTAATCTAACTTCTATCATAAGTCCGGTCATTCAACTTGCCAGCATCTTGATATTTGTCAGAGTTTTACATCTTCATGAACAAATCGGTTTAGCGACTGGAGTACTAGTAGGTCTCGTCTTTAATTATTTGGCTAATATTCTTTGGATTTGGAAAGCCCCACCTTCAAAATTGACCTAATTGCCCTAATTACTAATTGACCTAAACAATTTGGAGATTGGGATTTGGGAATTATTTAGAAATTAGGAATTAGAAATTAGAAATTTACTAAAGATGACTCTATTTAATTTTCCCAAACCAATTCAACTAACTTTACTTATTTTACTCATCCTCGTTGCAACCTTCTTCCGTTTTTGGCAAATTGGCGATTATGTTGTTTTTCTTGGTGATGAAGGCCGGGACATGATAGTCATGCGCGAGATTTTTACCCAAGGCCACCTGCCTTTTCTTGGTCCGACAGCATCGGTTGGCGGTTTTTATCTCGGACCAATCTATTACTGGATGGCAGCCCCGTTTTTGTGGGCTTGGCGCTTTGATCCAGTTGGCCCCTCATATATGATTGCGATTTTTGGCGTCTTAACTGTCCTTCTTCTCTATAAATTTTTAAAGGAGACAGCAGGATTTTGGCCGGCGATTTTAGCAAGTTCGCTTTATGCTATCGCACCATTGGTTGTTAGATATTCAAGATCATCATGGAATCCGAATCCATTACCCTTTTTCTCGCTTCTGATGATTTATTTAATTTATTTAGGAGTTACTCGAAAGAAGATTCTGTATTTTCTGGCAGCTGGTGCATCTTTTGGTATTGCCATTCAACTCCACTATCTGGCAACAATCTTAATCGCGATTTTTGGCCTTATTGTTATTACGAGTTCCAATTTCAAAAGGTGGCCGGTGATATTTCTGATTTACTTGCTCGGTTCAATTATCACCTTTTCCCCATTTTTGATATTTGAAATTCGTCACGGGTTTCCAAACTTTAAAACGATACTTGAATTTGTAACCCGCGGATCAACAGTCGGTTACCAGACAAAAAGTTATTCATGGTTGATATCCAATGGCGGCAATATCTTTTTAGAATGGATAACCGGACTTAAAGGAACAATTATTACCAGGTTGGCTTTTTGGATTTTAACCTTTAGCGGATTATTCGGACTTGTCAAACACTGGAAAAACTATGAAAAGAGATTAATTTTCTCAATAGCCGTTATTTGGTTTTTAGGCGGTCTTGCAGGACTGCGTTTTTATAAAGGGCAAGTCCATGATTATTATTTCGGATTTTTGTTTCCCGCGCCATTTTTGCTAGCTGGACTTGTTTTTTCCACTTTCTGGTACAATCTTTTCTACAGATTATCCGTTGTTATTGTAACTATTTTGGCACTAATCTATTTTTCAGTTAACGGTTTTTACAAGACACCTCCGAATCGCCTTATCAACCAAACAGAAACAGTTGCCGATTTTATCATCCAAAAATCGAATGAAGAGCAGTTTAATTTCGCTCTAATCTCAGAACATAATAGTGATCATGCCTATCGGTATTTTCTGGAATTTAAAGGATACAGACCAGTTGATCTTGAAACAATGATTACCAATCAATTGCTGGTTGTTTGCGAATCACAGCAATGTGCGCCGCTTGGAAATCCAATTTGGGAAATAGCCGGCTTTGGCAGAGGAGAAATAGCAGGGGAATGGGAATTGCCCAATATCGGCATCAAAGTTTTTAAACTTACACACTGGTCCGGGGCCCCCAACCCTGCCGGTAAGCCGGCGATTAAGGGTAGTTAAATGAAAAAAAATAGAAACTTAAAAGTCAAAAAGTTAATCAGCCAGTTGAAAACCCCTAAAGGGTTTGCAATAGCAATTTTGTTTTGCATATTTACTTCAATCTTTTGGATTTTAAGACTTTATAATTTCGAAAATACTATGGTTTTTAGTCTTGACCAGGGTGAGCACATGCAAGAAGTCCAGGAGATGGTTGCTCTGAAAAAACCGAGATTAATTGGCCCAATTGTCGGGACTCGCGTTGTCGAGGGTAAGGGATATTTTATTGGACCTTATTATTACTATATTCTTGGCGTACTTGGGGTAATTTTCAGCTGGAATGTTATTGCTATAACAAAATTTATGTTGTTTTACTGGTTTTTAAGCTCATTAATTCTTTTTGTGTGGATAGGTAGAAAATTAGATTGGCTGGCAGGGGTTTTAGTCTATGGAATATTTGCCACTCATCCTTATTTGGTCCAGTTTAATAAAATGATTATCAATCCAAATTTTCTTCCCCTGGTTTCCGTATTCTTGGTTTATTTTCTCTGGAAGGCTTTAAGCAAAAAGGAAAATAAATATTGGTTTTTGACGGGTATTTTTACAGGAATAGCTTTCAGTTTCCATTTCTCAATTTTAGCTTGGTTTATCTTAATTGGTTTCATATGGTTTGTGGGATTTATCAGAAGAATCTTTAATATTTTTCATTTAATATTTTTCCTGATTGGTGCTACTATTGGTGATTTACCTTATTTGATATTTGACCTAAGACACAATTTTTACAACTTTAAGACTTTCATTGCTAACGGTGTCAATCCAAATTCAGACCTCTGGCTCACATATTACTTTTCTTTTGGATTCTTAGCGGTAATGTTTTGGCTTATAGCATTAATCTTCTTCTTTACCACCCGCAGAATAAAATTTCTTTTTAGACTACTGTTAATTGGGGCAATTACTATAGTTTTATTACTTTACAATTTCCCTTTACCTAAATATGGGATCACTATGCAACCGGGTTGGACGGTTACCAAACAGAAATATGTGGCCGGAATTATCTGTGATGATAAACAAAAGAGAAATTTTGAAGTTGCTACCGCCATTGGTGACCTTAGAGGATTTGAATTGCGTTGGTGGGTAAGGCAGTGTGGTGATATACCATTGGGTTATGATGGTTACCCGTTTGCAGATACTCTTTATTTAGTTGATTGGGGAGAAACAAAAAGCGGTTTCGATCTGCCCCAATGGGAAGTTTCCTCAATTGGCAACCGCAAGTATGATTACTCAATCGATTTAGGCGACAGGATTTGGTTTTATAGATTCACCAGACAATAGGATATAAACTAAGCAGGGGTCTTAAATTATGACAACGACTGGTGTATAATTTTCTCCGATGAAACTCAGGCACATAATTTCTGCCAAACAATTCGATAAAAATACCCTCTCAAATCTTTTTTCCATTGTTGATAAAATCAAAGCTAAAAAATACCCCAAAAATGCCTTGAGAGGGAAAATTATGGCAACTCTCTTTTATGAGCCATCAACCAGGACCAGGCTTTCTTTTGAATCAGCCATGCTTCGACTTGGCGGATCTGTAGTTGCCACAGATAACGCGGCAGAGTTCTCCTCGGCAATAAAAGGGGAAACTCTTGAAGACACGATTCGTGTCGTTAATTCTTTTTGTGATGTAGTAGTTTTGAGACATTTTGTATCCGGAGCCTCGGAAATTGCCGCTTCATATTCAAAAGTCCCGGTTATCAATGCGGGAGATGGCAGTCATGAACATCCTACTCAGGCACTACTTGATCTTTACACAATCTTTTCAAAGTTTAAAAATCCTGATTTTACCGTAGCTATGGTTGGTGATCTGGCAACTTATAGGTCAGTCCACTCACTATCGTATTTGTTGACGCTTTATCCAAGGGTTAAATTCATTTTTGTCTCGCCCGATAAACTGAGAATATTCCCAGAATTAAGAGAAAGACTTAAGAAATCCGGTAATGAATTTACTGAGACAGATAAATTAGTAGATGGACTAAGGGAAGCAGATGTAATTTATCAGACTAGAATACAAAAAGAAAGATTGACAAAATCGGATTATAAAAAATATTTTGGGGTATATGTCATTGACAAAAATTCTTTAAAACTGATGAAAAAAAATGCAGTTATTATGCATGCATTACCAAGAATCAATGAAATTACTAAAGATGTCGACAAAGACCCGCGTGCGATTTATTTTGAAGAAGCACAAAATGGCCTTTATGTCAGAATGGCACTCCTTCTTTATCTCTTTGACCCCGTTAGAGACTAATTTATGTGTCCCGTTAAAAGTCTGTTAACGAAAATCTCGAAGAAATTTTCGTTGTTTTGAGATACAATCTAGATTGCAATAAAAAATTATCTCAAGCTCCTTAATAAGGAGCCTTAATCCTTGAGGTCAACTTCTAACGGGATGTGGTACGTATACTTGTTAGTTAGTAAAAAGAATGGTCACTGGTATATCGGATCGACAAATAACTTGAGAAAAAGAATTTTACAGCATAATTCTGGTAAGAATAGATCAACTAAACATGGAATACCTTGGAAAATAATTTACTTTGAAGTTGGTTTAAATAGGGAAGATGCTAGGGCAAGGGAGAAGTATCTTAAGTCAGGCATGGGAAGAAGATATCTAAAGAACAGGCTAAAATTCTTTTTCTCACAAAGTCTCTAACGGGGCTTTGACAAGGACAAGTCTTAACAAGCATAATAATTAAGGTGTCCACAAAGCCTTACCTTTCTGTTATTATCCCGGCCTACAACGAGGAGCCGAATTTTAAAAAAGGAATTTTGGATGAGGTTCCGAAATATTTAGAAAAACAAGATTATTCATACGAGGCCTTAATTATTGATGACGGTTCGGATGATCAAACCGCCAAGTTAGCCGGTGAATTTGCAAAAAAATTCGAAAATATCCGCGTTATTAAGAATCCGCACCAGGGAAAAGCAGAAACAGTCAAGACCGGAGTCCGGGAAGCAAAAGGGGAATTGATCTTGTTTACTGATTTTGATCAAGCTACGCCCCTTTCTGAAATTGAAAAACTACTTCCATTTTTCCCCGATTATGATGTGGTAATTGGTTCCAGACAAATCCCTGGTGCCAAAAGAGAAAAAGAACCATTTCACCGCCACTTAATGGGCTTAGTATTTAATCTTGTTGTCCAGACGATTGCGGTTCGGGGAATTTGGGATACGCAAGCCGGCTTTAAATGTTTCAAGGCCGATGTTGCCAAAAAGCTTTTTGAAAAACTAAAAGTTTATGCAAAAGGTAAAAAGGTTAAAGGCGCTTTAGTCACCGCATTTGATGTTGAACTGTTATTTCTTGCCCAAAAATCAGGCTACAAAATTAAAGAAGTACCGATTATCTGGCATCACGTTGCCACTTCTCGAGTTAATCCCATTAAAGATTCCTTGAGAATGTTTCGTGACGTAGTTAAAGTCCGTCTAAACGACCTTCGTGGCGTTTATCGCTAAATGGAATATACCACTGCAAGGCTTTATAGACTTCGTTTCGAAAAAGACATCAAAATTCGCAATGAAATCTGGAAAGTTCTTTGCCAGGATTTCTTCCAAAAATACATAAAAACCACCGATACAATTTGTGATCTTGGCGCAGGCTTTTGTGAATTTATAAATAACATCAAAGCCCAAAATAAAATTGCTATCGATGTTAACCCGGAATCCCGTAAATACGCGGCAAGTGATGTGCAAGTCGTAGCCTGCAAAAGTGTTAATCTCGCCCAAAAAATTAAAGATAAATTAGATGTAGTCTTTGCCAGCAATTTTTTTGAGCATCTTCCAACCAAGGAAGAACTGGTAATTACTGTCGATGAAATTAGGAAGGTATTAAAAAAAAGAGGAAGATTAATAATTTTAATGCCAAATATTAGGTACGTGGGATCCGCATATTGGGATTTTTTAGACCATCAACTACCGCTTTCCGATAAAAGTATGATTGAGCTTTTAGAGTTAAAGGGTTTCAGAATTATTGAGAAAAAGAGCAAATTTTTACCTTATTCTACAAAAGGCAATTTACCCAAGATCCCCATACTTGTACGATTCTACTTAAAGCTGACACCCTTACATTTAATATTCGGGAAACAATCATTAATAGTTGCTCAAAAAGACTAATGCCTCCGAAATTCAAAATACGTTATTTCGTTCTCGCCCTTATTCTTATTGCCGCTTTATTTTTAAGACTTTACAAAATAGAAGAAATTTTCCCATTTGATTTCGACCAACAAGTACCAGCCGAGGCTGCCTTTGATTTTTTTACGTACCATAAAATAACACTTGTCGGACAAGAGTTATCATTTGAAGGATTTTTTTTGGGGCCCTTACATAACTGGATACAATTTATTCCATACGGAATTTGCCAACTTTCACCTGATTGCGTTCCTTATTTTTACCTCATCATTGGTGTCATAACCATAGCCGTTCTTTATTTTATTGCCCAAAAAATTTTTGATACTAAAACAGCAACAATTACTTGCTTAATTTATGCTGTTTCTTTTGCCCAAATTTCATTTGAAGGAGGTGTCAACAGCAACTATTTCCTGTTTCTAGCCTCTACTGGTCTTTTGTTTTGCTTTTATAAATATTTTTTAGGTGAAAACAAATATATTGTCTTTGGAGCCTTTATCGCTGGTATTGCTGTAGTCAATTTTAATCCGGTCTTTATTTTTTCAGCCTTAGCATTTTTCCTGTTTGCCTTAATTAGACCAAAAAGAAGCGTGCTTGTCTTTATCGCTGCTGCGCTGGCATTTTTGGCCAGTTATTTACCTCTGGTTGTTTTCAATTTCCGTCATGACAATATCCTTTTGAATAACTTTCTTAACTTTATTCACCAAAATATTACTAGCGAAGATTATCTCTTCAGATCCATGTTTTTATTCAGAGATGTCTTAACTCCGTTTTTTTCCTTTTATCTCTTCCAATCAAGTTCATTAATTTTTTCGCTAATAACGCTTGTCCTAATAGGTTCTGGAATTTATCTAGTCTTAAAGTCAAAAAACCGTTTATTTCTATTTTTGCCATTTTGGATTATTTTTACTTTTGTGGGCTTTGTTTTCTATAAAGGGTGGGTACCGAATTATTATTTTCAACAGGTTTTATTACCTATGATCTTGCTTGTTTCCATTTCGGCAAGGAAATTCTTTTGGATTTTTTTAACATTTGCAGTAATTTTTCTATTCACTAACGTTAGCAGAGCCATAAATTATAGCTCATGGGTTAATTATGAAACTAAAAAAAAGGTTGTCGAGTTGATAATTAACGACACCAACAATCAGACATATAATCTTTACAATAACTTACCCATCTCACTTAATACCGGCTATCCAACACTTTTTAAATTATCAAAAAAAGAGCCCCGGGAAGGCGGAAAAAATCTATACATCCTGGAAAATAATATACCGGAGTATTTTTTAAAATTAAAATATCAGAAAGCTTTTCCTGATAAACAAGTTGAAATCAAAACTATTAGCTTTATCGAAGTTGTTTCTGTAAAATAATGGCAAGTGTCAAAACTCGAAAAGATTCTTCTCGGCATTAATGTTACCCTTTATGGCTTCTTGACAGTGTTTTCATATGCTTATGTTGACCTTAATCTGACCCTATCTCAAAATCCTCAACTGCTCTCATTTATCAGGTTGATGCAACAACTGGGGTACTATCATCGGCCACAAGCAACTCTGATTTATTTGATTTTGATAATTACTACTTTTTCGTTTTTCATTATTAACTTGTGGTTGTTTTACAGAAATAAAATTGGCTTACGATATTTAAGATTATCAACCATTGCCAACACGTCAGTACTAATCTTGGCTTACCCCTTTTTATCGTCTGATCTTTTTAATTATCTTTTTGACGCTAAGATAATTCTCAACTATCATGCAAGTCCCTACACTTATAGACCACTGGATTTTCCAAATGATGACTGGTTAAGATTTATGCGCTGGGTGCACCGCTTGTCGCCATATGGACCATTATGGCTTGGTATGTCAATCATTCCAGCGTTCTTAGGCTTAGGAAAATTTACTCTGAATTTCTTAACATTTAAAATTTTTATCGCTTCTTTCCATTTAATCAATGCATACTTAATTTGGAAAATTTTGAAAAGAATTAATATTAAGATGGCAACTTTTGGGACTGCTTTTTATACTTTCAACCCACTTTTTCTGATAGAAGGCGTGGCCAACGCTCATAACGATGTGGTTCTGGCAACTTTTATGCTCGGATCATTATATTTCTTTGCCATCGGTAAGAACCTTTGGTCATTGGCAATTCTTTTTGCAGGGGTTTTGATTAAGTACATCCCGATCCTAAATTTACCTTGGCTGTTGTTTGCCAGTATCGGAAAAATGAAAAAAATTAACTCCTTCGTATTGGCAAATTTGCTAACAATGGCAATCTTTACGTATTTATTTTCCTCATTTCGAATTACCGTCCCTTTTGTCTCAGCCGGAGCCACTCAAGTCCAATTTCAACCATGGTACTTATTCTGGACTTTACCATTTGTTGCCCTTCTACCAAGATTAAATCTTGTTATGATATCAATTACCTTGTCTGTCGGGGCCAGCTTACGCTATCTTCCATATCTTTTTTATGGCGATTGGTCGCATCCCAATACAATTAATTTCATGCAGGCGGTAACAGTTGCTCCCCTTATCCTGACATTATTCATTGTAATATTTTTCGATAGAGGCGTAACAAAATGGAGGAAACACTAAAATTATCAAGGATTGATTATATTGGACTATTAATCCTTACGCTTGTTAATTTACTTCTTAAAATACCGATCACCGCTCAGGGCTTTTTTGCGTTCACATATGATCAGGGAAGAGATCTGTTAAAGGTAGCCCAGATAGTTTTTGAACATCAGCCAACCTTAATTGGTCCTACCAGTGGACTTCAAGGTATCTTTTATGGTCCATGGTGGTATTATTTTCTATCACCTATATTATTTTTTTCTAAAGGTAACCCTCAAGGAGTCGCAAATTTTTTCGGACTCCTGGCGGTGCTGACTGTTATTTTTTTATTCTTCTTGTTAAGAAAAGTCACTGGATCATCAATTCTGGCATTCTCCTTAGCACTCATCGCATCCATGTCATCGTCGTGGATGCTTGGACCAACTCTAATCTGGAATACCTCCTTGACACCTGTTTTACTCATAGCCTTCTTTTACGTTATACTTCGAATTTCAAATAAGCCCTCCTACAGTCTATTTTTCTTTATGGGCATTATTGCATTTTTGATTATGGATTCAGAACTCCCTTTTGGGTTGATGTTGTCTCTGAATGTACTAATATCGCTATTACTTTTTAGGAAGATTTTTTACAAGAAACACTTTTTATTAACATTTTTAGGCATGGCAGCTATACTTTCGCCGAGAATTATATTTGATATTAAACATAACTTCTTAATCTCAAAATCTATTGCCTCATACATAATTCACCCTATAAATTATGGGCAAGAGGTACCAATAATTAATAGATTATATAATCGGCTGGATCTTTATTGGGAAATCTTTTCTCAGGCATTTACGAAAAATAATAAAATATTCGCTTTAGCCTTAATAATTGCGATAGGTGTCTTAATTCTCATTATCTCAAGGGATAAGAGAAGTTGGCACCTGTTGAAAAACGATTTTTTCCTGAGATATTTATTAGTAATTTTAGCTTTTTCCTTAGTATTCTTTACTATCTTCAAAGACATAGTTTGGAACTATTACTTAATAGGATTGCCTATTTTATTTATAGTTATCCTCTCGAAAATTTTTTTATATGCTTACTCAATAAAAGAATTGAAAATACCCATAAGCATTTTAATACTGATATTGGTTGTATTAAATTTTAACAGCGGGCTTATATCACCTTTTAAAATTAGTTGGTTAGGTGATGGAGGTACATACCGAAATCAAAAAATGGTCATGGATTATATTGCTTCACAAAATCCCCAAAATTACACTTTCTACGCATATAGTCCCGCGATTTTTGACTACCCTTTTGACTATCTAGTTTACTGGTACAATAGGCGTGGATTGTTGGAAAATCCAAAGAAAAACCAGAATATTATGTACCTTGTCATTCGTGAAGAATCCTCCAAAAAATACCATAAAGGCGGCTGGTATGGTGATAAAACAAGAGATAAAACAGTGGTTCTGACGAGAAAAGAATTCCCCGGTGACCTTGTAGTCGAAAAACATCAATTCACAAATTAATGAAAAAGAAGGAATTTTCATTTTTTTTACCCCTTGCCGTAATTTGTATCTTTACCCTCTTTATTTTTTTTAAGATTTTTCTTAAAGGGCTATATCCGATTCCGGCCGATTTATTAGTTTCTTTTTATTTCCCTTGGTATTCAGGCGGTTGGGAAGGTTATAACCCTTGGACTACTCATAAAGAGCTATTGAACGCGGATGCAATTCGTCAGATTTATCTTTGGAAAGAATTTGCTATCTCACAATTTAAAAACGGCCAATTTCCGCTTTGGAATCCATATACGTTTTCCGGACAACCGCTTCTTGCGAATTTCCAGTCTAGCGTCTTTTTCCCCCTTAACCTTTTATATTTTTTAACCAGTACCCAAAATACCTGGATCCTTCTTGTCGTAATCCAGCCGCTGTTAGGAGGAATTTTTATGTATCTGGCTTTAAGGAGTTTTAGGCTTTCTTCGGTCGCTTCACTATTTGGCTCAACTGCTTTTATGTTTTCCAGTTATCTTGTTACATGGATGGAAAATGTCAATATTGCCCACAGTTACATCTGGCTGCCCCTATCATTTTGGGCGATCAACAATTACTTTGAAGGGGAGCAGCCGGCGGGTAAATGGCGTTATGTTTTAATCCTTATTTTGTCCCTTACATTATCGACTCTTGCTGGTCATCCCCAAACAGCAATTTATCTATACCTGGCCACATTTATTTATTGGCTTTTTAAATCCGCCAATAAAAGAGTTTTTGCAAATTTATTTATTTATATAATATCTGTGCTAACATCACTTTTACTCGGTGCTATCCAATTGGTCCCAACTTACGGGTTTTACAAAAATTCACCAATCTCGCTACCTTTTTCCAAAGAAGTATTTGAGAGATCCATCATACCTTTTAAAAACTTAATAACCTTTTTTGCCAGCGATTTTTTTGGTCATCCCGCCAACAATAATTTTTGGAGTCAAAGTTATGGAGACTTTACCCCTTATTTTGGGGTTATTCCCTTGGTTTTTGCTCTTTGGGCAATTGTTAAATTATGGAAGGTTTCTTTTACAAAGTTTGCTGCTTTCACATCGGCTTTTTTTATACTAGTCGCAGTTCACGGACCGATAACATATCTTATTAAAACCTTAAAGATTCCGCTTTTGGATGCAACCACGCCCTCAAGATTTATTTCAATTTCAATTTTTCTACTGGTCATTCTAGCCGCTTTCGGATTTGAAGATTTTGTTAAAAATTTCCAAAACAAAACTTATCTGAAAAAAATTTCAAAATTCCTCATGCTGCTTGGAGTTATTTATGCGTTGCTTTGGCTTTTTGCGATCTTAGGAAAGTTTTTCCTAAAGCCTCAAGAAATTTGGCAGACTAATCTTTCAGTAACCCGCAGAAATCTTATCCTACCGACTTTGATGTTTGTTTCAATACCCTTAATTGTTACTATGATTCAAATCATAGTAACAAAAATTAAATTATCAAATAACATGTTGAAAATCTTTCTTGTATCCAGCATGTTTATGGTAATGCTTGTTGGCGGAATCTACTATACTAATAAATTTTTGCCGGTTGCCCCGAAGCAGTTTATTTTCCCCGACCATATGCTTTTCGACTGGTTAAGAGACAATAGCGGTTTATATAGATTTTACGGAGCAGGAACAACTCATATCGACTTTAATTTCCCAACCCATTACCAGGTATATGGTATTGAGGGCTATGACACTTTGAGAAACAAAAGATATGCCGAACTTCTTGCCTCAAGTTTTAACGGCAGCGTTCCGTCTTCGTACTTAAGGTCTGACGGTGTTGTCCCCAACGAAGAAAACGGTTACAGAAAAAGAATTTTTGATCTTTTGGGTGTTAAATATCTATTGGACAAAGAAGATAATCCAAAGACTGATAGCGATTGGCACTATGAACATTTTCCAAATGATAATGTCACGGGGGTATGGCAAGAAGAGAAGTTTCAAGTCTATGAAAGAAGACCTGTTCTGCCAAGAATATTTCTTACTACAAATTACCTCATTGCCAAAAACGACCAGGAGATAATTCAAAAAATCTATGATCCAAGCTTTAACTTGGAAACTCTAATCTTAGAACAAGAACCCCCAATAAAAATTGAAAAAGAAAATTTGCCTATTGTTCAACCAAAAATAATAAACTACGAACCCAATGAGATATCTATCGCTACTAATCTGGATTATAATTCTTTGCTTTTCATCTCAGACACATATGACCAAGACTGGAATGTGTATATTGACGGACAAAAGTCAGAACTTATGCGTACTCACTATGCTTTTAGAAGCGTTGCGGTCCCGCAAAACCATCATCAGGTTGAGTTTAAATACCAGCCGAAATCTTTCATTCTTGGTGCCGGGCTTAGCGCCTTATCAATTATTATTCTAATAATCATGACAGCTTACACAATAAGAAAAAAAGTGTTTTGATGAAAAAATGGTTTCCGCTGGTAATAATAATAATTCTTTCGCTAATTTGCCTCTGGCCATTTTTTAAAAAAGGCTACTTTGAAAGTCACGATGGCGAATGGATGGTCATTCGTTTTTCCGCTTTCCATCAAGCATTAACAAGTGGTCAATTTCCTGTTAGATTTGTCGATCGGCTTAATAATAATTACGGCTATCCTGTTTTAAATTTTCTTTATCCGTTACCGTTTTATCTTGCCGAAATCCCCAAAGTTTTAGGTTTTAGTTTTGTTGACAGTATTAAAATCATTTTTGTTGTTTCTACAGTAACTTCGTCGCTGGCAATGTACTGGGCGCTTTTGCAAGTTTTTAGCGCAAGAGCCAGTCTTGCGGGTGCAATTGTTTATCTGTTTGTCCCTTACAGATTCGTTGATTTATATGTCAGAGGTTCTTTAGGAGAAAGTCTGGCATTTGCCATTATTCCGTTGGTGGCCGGCTGCATTTTTAAGATTGCTAATGGCAGTAAGCTCTTTCTGCCGCTTCTTTCCATTTCCACTGCTAGCTTAATTCTTTCCCATAATGTAATTGCGATTTTATTTCTACCTCTTTTCATGATTATTTCTCTCGTCTTTAAAAAGAGAGAAAGGATCAAGGTAGTCGGCTCTTTTATACTCGGAATACTAATTTCTACCTTTTTTTGGTTGCCGGCACTATATGATTTAAGATTTGTTCGTCTTTCCCAGATTGACGTTTCAAATATTGCTGATCATCTAGTCGCTCCATTGAATTTAGTAGTGCCTTCTTGGGGTTATGGCCCAAATCCAAACGATTCGTCTGGACTTTCCGTCCAATTTGGGATTGTTACGTTGGCGATTTTTTTATCAGCTCTATATTTACGCCGGAAAATAAAGACTAATAATTTAACTGTCGATATCTCTCTTGTTATCTCTTTGCTTATTTTTTTCTTAATGACAAAATCCTCATTGTTTATCTGGCAAAATTTACCTTTTATTGACGTTATTCAATTTCCATGGAGACTGCTTTCCTTAATAGTTTTTATATCAGCCTTTTTGGCAGCTTATGTCATAACTTGCGCAAAGGGGAAAAAGACTGTACTTTCTTTGCTGATTATTTCCGCAAGTATTATTTCAACGATTGTCTATACCAAGCCCTCGGCTTTTGTTAACAGGGGAGAGGGGTTTTATTCAACCAACGAAGACTCGACAGCTGTACGAGACGAATATTTGCCAGTTTGGGCGCAGGAAAAACCGGCAAACCGGGCAAATCAAAAAATTGAAGTTATTGAAGGTGACGCAAAAATTGAGCAAGTTATCGTAAAACCTTCTTTCTATCAAGCATCAATACTTGCCTCATCAGAATCAAAGATTAGAGTTAATACAGTCTATTTTCCCGGGTGGAAAGTAACAATCGATAACAGTCAAGTCCCTATTAATTATCAAAATTCCCTTGGTTTGATAAATTTTGACTTGCCTGTCGGTGAACACACAGCTATAATCAAATACAAAAGATCGCCGGTTCACTTAGGCAGCGAAATCATTTCATTGATAGCTTTAATCGCAACTGGCATTTTTTTCTATTTTCAATGGCGAAAGCAAAATTCTTAATCACTGGCGGAGCCGGATTTATCGGATCCGAAATTGTCCGTCAACTTATAGATCAAGGATACTCTGTTCGTGTTGCCGATAATCTTTCAAAAAAAGACGCTCAAGTCGATCCGAGAGCAGAGTTTATCAAGATTGACCTCACTGACCTTCAAAAGACAAAAAAGGCATTTGCGCAAATTGATATTTGCATTAACACCGCGGCCAAAATCGGCGGTATTGGTTATTTCCATAAATACCCTGCAACAATTCTTTCCGAAAACAATAAAATTTACTCAAGTACTTTTGAAGCGGCGGTTGCCGCCAATATCAAAAGAATGGTCTATATTTCATCCTCAATGGTTTTTGAGTCTGCGGATCATTTTCCCTCGAAAGAGGGAGATGTGGAAAAAATTCCTCCACCAATTTCTTCTTATGGGTTTTCCAAGCTAACGGGTGAATGGTATTGTCGTTCATTCTATGATCAATATAAATTACCGTTTTCTATCTGCAGACCATTTAATGCATACGGAGTAAACGAGTTTCCCGAAAGAGAAGTTGGCTATGCCCATGTTATTCCGGATCTTATAAGAAAAATATTATCAGATCAATACCCGCTGGACATGTTGGGTGATGGGCAACAAACCCGCTGTTTTACTCATGTTTCCGATATTGCCCGGGGAATTATTACTACCTCTCTCAATCCGAAAGGGGAGAATGAAGATTTCAATATTGGAACGGACAAGGAAATAAAAATGATCGACTTGGCTGCGAAAATCTGGAAAGTAATGGAAATTACAAAGCCATTTAAGGTTAATTTTGTAAGAGGATTTAAATTTGATATCAAAAGAAGGGTCCCGGACGTCCAAAAAGCAAAAAAACTTCTAGATTGGGAGCCGCAAGTAAAATTTGAAGAAGGATTAAAGGAGGTTATAAATTGGCTAAAAGCACAAAGAGCCCAAGGAAAATTAGAAAAGTAACCGTCGCAGTCGTCGGCGTCGGCCGAGTCGGTCTGCCTCTGGCGATTTTTCTGGCAGACAGAGGACATCAAGTTATCGGCCTGGACGTTAACGAAGAAAGGATTAGCTTAATGTCGCACGGGAATATGCCCTTTGTGGAAGAAGGAGCTGATTCTCTCCTAAAGAAGCATGTAAACAAGAATCTTTTTTTCTCCACAGATTTTGCTCATATTGCGAAGTCCAAGGTAATAATTTTAACTCTTGGAACTCCGGTTGATGAAAACATGAATCCTTCTCTGGTCCAAATAGACAAAGCCCTCGAGACGGCCCGTCACCACTTTTCAGCCGGTCAACTTTTGATATTAAGATCAACAGTTTCACCGGGCACAACAAGTTATGTCAAATCTTACCTTAATGATCTGGGCAAACTCAAAGTTGGCATTAATTTTTTCCTGGCTTTCTGTCCGGAAAGAATCGCAGAAGGAAGATCTTTAACCGAACTTGCCGAAATACCCCAAATTGTTGGCGGCGTGGACAGGGCCAGCACCCAGAAAGCCTGCGATTTTTTTGAAAGCCTGGGAATAAAAGTAAATAAAACCGACGATGTCTCGGCCGAACTTGCCAAACTTTTTACAAATATGTACAGATATATTAATTTTGCGATTGCTAATGAATTCATGATTTTGGCCGGTAATCATAATCGGGACATTTACAAAATTGTTGATTTAGTTAATAAAAATTATAAAAGAGGAGGATTAGCGCTTCCCGGATTAACAGGTGGGCCATGTCTTTTTAAAGACGGTTTCTTTTTGGTAGGTGATGTCCCTTTTGCTGACCTGATCACAACAAGCTGGAAAATCAATGAATCGATTCCTCTCTTTCTGATAGGAAAGATCAAAAACCGACGAAAGCTAGAGGGTAAAAAGGCAGTAATTTTAGGTTTAGCTTTTAAAGCGGAAATAGATGATATTAGAGAGTCTCTGGCTTTCAAGGTTAAAAAGGCACTAGAAAGGGAAAGAGCAAAGGTTTGTCTTCATGATCCCTACGTGTCGGGATATCAAAATGATTTGAATGAGACTTTAAAAGATGCTGATTTTATATTTTTGGCAACGAACCACTCTTATTACAAAAAATTAGATATCGCAAAAGTAAAAAAACTCGTTTCTACAAACTGCATAATCTGTGATGTTTGGAATGTATTCAAAACTAACAAGATTATTTTTACAATCAAATCACTGGAAAATCATTTGACACAAAGCAAGTCCTCAGAAGGCCTCGGCGAAATCTTCGAAACCAAATGGCGCGACCTCTAAAAGAATTGCATTTTAAGGAGATTTTTGTTAGTATTAAAAAGTTTTAAAAACGAAATACAGTGATGCTAGAACTGTCCTTCAGCATAGTCGAAGGGCAAGCGCGGTACTTCCACCGCAAGATTTAAGCATCCGCAACCCGAAGCACAAGGTGCACGCCGGGTGCAAGGAAGTTTCAAATCTTCACTCGGCCTCTCCAAGTTTCTGGAGAGGTTTTTTGATTCTTTCCCATAAAAAACGCGCCCGGTACACAGAAAGGAATCAGTGGGACCTGAAACCAAAAAACGCGCGCCGGGCGCGGAAAAATTCAAAGCAACTAACCTTTGGCGGCCGTTGGCCGTTATGGTTCTTGCTGCTTCAGCAGCAGTATACACCGAGAATCAGAATACAAGCAATCAAAATCAAGATTCAGCAAGTAAAGCCCACAGAGTATTAACAGCTAGAGAAATAAAAGCTCTTTCCGGATCTTTTTCAATCCCACAACTCACCCAAGGCCCTATTAAAATTGACCTGCAACTTATTACCAGGGCTACTCCCATTCCTATAAAATCAACTCCGACTGAGGAAAATCTACCTGTTCAGGCTTTGTCAGCAGAAACACAGCATCCACCCGGTATTGTTTTTAACTGGCTAACTAGCGCAGGTTGGCCGGCAGAATTGCAGGGACAAGCGGCATCGGTTGTATTCTGTGAAAGTACTAACCAGCCGGATAAAATAAATCCTAAAGGCCCTTGGTACGGCTTATTTCAACTTGGTGAGGATTGGTTCCATGAATTCGGAGTAGACTTTAGTCTCTGGTCAGATCCGGTGATTAATGCACAAGTTGCCTACAAAACCTATCTTCGCGACCTTGAAGTAGGAAACCCCCCTTGGTACCAGTGGGGTTGTAAACCTTAATTTTGACTAGCTAGTTTTTCTCCATTACAATCTATCCATGCAGCTTTCAATTGTGATGCCTGTCTATAACGAAGGCGATATCATTGGCGAAACTCTAAAACAGGTTGAATCGACAGTTAAAATTCCCCACGAACTGCTGATAGTTTATGACATGGATGATGATACTACCATTACTCCCGTCAAAAACTTTCAAAAAAAATACCCCAGCATCAAACTCGTCAAAAATATTTACGGCAGGGGAGCATTGAATGCACTCAAAACGGGTCTTAAAAAGGCTCAAGGAGATGCAGTCTGTGTAATGATGGCAGATCTTACGGATGACCCAAAAGTTCTAAATGAAATGATGGCAAAGTTTGAAAAAGGTTTTGATGTTGTGGCAGCTTCAAGATATATGAAAGGCGGACACCAGATAGGCGGACCACTCATTAAGCAAATTTTGTCCCGTGTTGCCGGAATAAGCCTCCATTATGTTGTTGGACTCCCGACTCATGATGCAACCAATTCATTCCGTCTTTATTCGAGAAAATTTTTACTAAACATGGAGGTTGAATCAGATGGGGGATTTGAGCTGGCTATAGAGCTCACAGTCAAAGCTCACTTTGGCGGCTATAAGGTTGGTGAAGTTCCTACAACCTGGACATATCTTGCGAAAGAGTCCAGGTTTTACCTAGCCAAATGGTTGCCCAAATATCTCAAATGGTATCTTTGGGCAATAGTGAAAAGGCTTAAAGGTCTACCTAATAAATGACACTCATCAATCACTCGAAGAATAATTTAATTTGGATTATTTCCTTCTTGATTATTTTTACCGCGAGTCTTTTTTTATATTACCCAAGCCTCAATTATTATTTTTTTCAGGATGACTGGTCTGTTTTAAATTGGGTTAGAACAGGTGACTTAAAATCATTTTTTTCTTTCCATACAGATGTTATTTACTGGCGCCCTCTTTCCGTGCCGATTTTTTTCGCCTTTAATAAAATATTTTTTGGATTAAATCCCTTTGGATATCATCTTATCGTCTTTGGAATATTTTTCCTGCTGATCTTGTGTGTTTATCAACTGTTTGTACTATTAGTTGGAGATCGAAAAATTGCACTTATAGCCCCATCTCTCTATGCGGTTTGGCCAATACATTTTATGAGCTTGAGCTGGCTTTCCACCTCATCTTATATCATCAGTCCATTTTTCCAGGTAATATCTTTTATATACTTCATCAAATATACACAAAATACTAAAAAGCACCTTTTATCAATCAGCTTCGCAGCTTTTTTTCTTGCATTGGCATCATCTGAGTTAGCATTAGTTTTACCTTTAATAATATTCGGCTGGGGTTATTTAATTAAAAATAAAAATTACTTAAAAGAACTTAGGCCATATTTGGCCATTATCGCTATCTATCTTATTGTCAGATTCTTCATTTTCCCCATACCGGCAAAGCACCAGTATCAGATAACTATAAATCATTTAATATTTGACAATTTGATTTGGTATTTAGGGTGGGCTTTAAATTTTCCCGAGAGCTTTAAAGATTTGATTGATCAAAGCCGACCAGTTCAGTCAATAAAAGTTCTAATACAATTTTGGAAAATTTCCTTACCAGTTATCCTAATAATAGTTTTATTAATTCAACAAATTCTTTCCCATTCTAGAAAAAAATTACGATTATTTATATTCGGTTTTTCATGGATAATTTTAGGTCTCCTGCCGGTTATTGCCCTTCCTAGTCATTCATATTCTGTTTATCTGTCATTCGCAGGCTTAGGAGTACTATACATTATTTCTATAATCTTCAGAGATTCCAACAGAATCTGGTGGGTGGCTTTTGTGATCCTATGGGTTTTTTCAAGTTGGGCAAATTTACAATTCACGAGACGAACACATTGGATAGTCAACGAACAGGCAATATCTAAAGCCTACACTGCTTATGCCAAAAAAGTGGCACCAGATCCACAGCCTAATTCTATTTTTCTTTTTAAGGAAGCGGACAAAGGTTTTTACACAAAAAAAGAGAATATTCGTCAATCTTTAGGTGATCAAGATGCAATTAAAGTAATTTACAACGAACCTACTCTTAAAAGCATTTTTGCAACTTTCAAAGATGATCCCAAATTACCAGAAGGTATGCCGGTTATTGAAATAAGACCAAGGATTGAAAAGTGATTAAATTTTTCCAAAAAAATTATCTTTTTTTAACAACGGGGCTAATTTTTTTCATTTCATTTTTTTTGTTTAGATCCAGCCTAAATTATTATTTTTTCCAGGACGATTGGTTTGTGTTAAATGAAGTCAGCAATGTTACAACTGGTGATTTAATTAATTTGTTTAAATTCAGAACAGATATTATATACTGGCGCCCAATCGGCATGTTTTTGTTTTTCTTTATCGGCAAAAATTTATTTGGACTCAATCCTTTTGGATTTCATTTAATATCCATATTTTTTCATCTTATCAATAGTTTTCTCATTGGTTATTTATCTTTTATTCTTTTTAAAAATAAATTAGCCGCAATCATAGCAGCTTTTTTATACTCGACTGCCGCTTTTCATTTCATGACATTAAGCTGGCTATCTTTAACCTGGAATGTCATCGGCTCAACTTTTTTCTTGCTGGCACTTATTTCATTTTATTTATTTAAAAGACTAAAAAGTAAGCTAATATTAGCCATGACTATCTTTTTCTTTTGCATTGCGATAACATCTTCCGAATTTGCGTTGGCTTTTCCGGTATTTATATTGTTATTTGAGTTGTTTTACGGAAAACAGAATATTGTTAAAATTCTTAAGGGTTTGACTTTTATCTTTCCGATATTGTTAATTGATTTTTTATACATTTTAGTTAGATTTATAATAGTTCCAATTCCCGCCACAGGAGAATATGTCCCGATAATTGATTTAAAAGTCATCAATAATATTTTTTGGTATGGGGCTTGGCTTGTGAATGTGCCAGAAGTTTTTAAGTATCAAGTTCAAGCCTCACAATTTTCATTTTCAAAAGACCCCACATTTCTTGAACCCTTTAAACCATATTTTCTGCCACTTCTATTTTCATTATCAGTTTTTTTATTTTCCGCGAATTACCTTCTTACTAAAACATTTAAGCAGAAACTATTCAAAAAACTTTTTGGAGCACTTATTCTTTTAGTCTTAGGCCTTTTGCCTGTGATCTTCTTGCCTCAACACAGCTTCCCATATTATTTGACAATTTCCTCCATCGGTTTTTTTGTTTTTATTGCATATGTTTTAACTCAGGTCTTAACCAATGTTACGAATGTCAGCAGATTAGCTATAATCTGCCTTGTAGGGGGGTGGTTTTTCGCATCACTAACGACGATTTCATTTACAAGAAAAACCCATTGGATATCAGGAGAACAGGCTATATCTAAAAAATACATCGAGAAAGTTTTAAATGAATACCCAAACTTACCGGATTCGAAGATTGTAGTCATCACAGGTTCAAACGATCAAGTTAAGCAATCACTCATGGACCAAAATGCACTCAAAGTTATATATAATAATGATGAGGTTCGAACAATTTACAGATAAATGAAAAAAGGCTTGATTCCTATATTACTAATTCTTTTCTTCAGTATCCTGGTGTCATTACCTCTTCTTAAACCCGGACTTTTTATAATCCACGATGATCAGCAGATTGCCCGTCTTCTTCTTTTTGATCAGGCCCTAAAAGCCGGTCAATTTCCGCCTCGTTGGGTTGACGAACTGGGATTTGGTTTTGGTTATCCCTTATTTGTATTTTATCCGCCTCTAGTTTATATGGTTGGAGAATTATTCCATTTAATAGGTTTTAGTTTCATAGATTCAATAAAGCTTGTTTTTTTTACCTCAATATTTGCTTCGGGTTTAGCGATGTATATTTTGGTAAAAGAGTTTTGGGGCAGATATGCCGGAATTGTCAGCGCGTTTTTTTACATACTGGTTCCTTATAGAGCTATAGACGTTTACATCAGAGGAGCACTGGCAGAATCTTTTTCTTTCGTTTGGCTCCCGGTAATTCTTTGGTCATTTTATAAATTAGTTAAAACGAACAAAACAATTTATATCTATCTATCAGCTGTATTTCTGGCACTTTTAATGATCACTCATAATCTTATCTTTCTACCATTTATGCTCATCCTACCTTTCTATTTATTATTTTTAATATGGAAATCGAATACAAAAATTCTGTCCACTGCCCACTGTCTACTGTCTACTGTTTTGGCTTTAGGACTGTCGGCGTTTTTCTGGGCCCCGGCAATTTTAGAGAAAAAATTTACAATTGTTGACCAATTACTTTTGGTGAATCTTGCCAATTACAATATTCATTTCGTTTTTCCACAGCAGCTTTGGAATTGGCCTTGGGGTTTTGGCGGGTCAGCCGCTGGGCTTGCTGATGGAATTTCCTTTAAAATCGGCAAGCTCCACATAGTCTTGTCCGTAATGTCTTTATTTTTTGCCATAATTTATTTAGTTAGAAACAAATTAAAGTCCTATACTCGAAAAGAAATTTTCAATTTTCAATTTTCAATTTTCAATTTTTTCTTGTTTGTCTTTAGTGCTTTCATGACCACCAGTTACTCCAAACTAATTTGGGATTTAGTCACCCCTCTTGGTTATCTCCAATTCCCATGGCGCTTCTTAATATTCACATCTCTTTTTTCATCAATTCTGGCTGGTGCCTTCATCTATCTTTTAAAACTACCTATATTAAGACTGATAGCCTCTTTAATTCTAATAACCCTTCTTGTCGTCACAAACTTTAAACTTTTTAAACCCCAGACATATCGTCCGGATTTAACAGATGAGATCGCAACGTCAAAAAAGATTATTAATTGGGATGTTTCCAGGTCGTCTTTCGAGTACGTTCCTGTCGGTCTGCCCCTTTATAAAAGTCCAAACGATACTAACCTTTTAAGGATCGGGACATGCCAAATTCCTAGAGAAAAAGTTCGATTAATTCAAGGAACAACTAAGATAGAAAATCTCAAAGGCAGTCCTTCTAAGATCCAGTTCACGTCAAATGCTCAAAAAACATCCCCAGTCAGAGTAAACGTATTCAATTTTCCCGGTTGGCAAGCCAAGATTGATGGTCAAAAGACAATAATTCAGGACAACAATCCTTATAAATTGATAACGATAGATGTTCCCGAAGGATCTCATCAGATTGAGGTAGTATTTACCAACACTCCTGTTCGGACGCAAGCAAACACAATAACAATTGGTACAATAATTACTATGATAATTATATATATCCTTCGGCTAAGATGGAGAAATATTCGATGACAGAGACGGATTCCTTACTTGATATTGAACTGATTAAAAAGAAGGCGATTGCCGGAGTTGTTACGTTTACTTTAAGGACTTTTTTTGTTCAGGCGTTTACTTTCTTGGCAACTTTCATCCTGACAATACTTCTTGCACCGGAAATTTTTGGGATTTTCTTTGTCGTTTCAGCAATTATTAATCTCTTCATCTATTTTTCGGATGTTGGGCTCGCTGCTGCCTTAATTCAAAAGAAAGAAGAACCATCTCGAGATGATTTAGTTTCAACATTTACAATTCAGCAACTTATTATTTTCTCCTTGGTTGTAATTGGCTTAATGATCTCCGCGAAAATTGCCGCTTTTTATAAACTTGATTACCAAGGGTTATTACTTCTTAGAGTACTCATCTTTTCCTTGGTTTTATCCTCTCTAAAAACAATTCCTTCTATCCTCCTTGAGAGGAAACTAAACTTTACGCTTTTAGTTATTCCGCAAATTGCCGAGAATATTGTCTTTTATACTGTAGCAGTTGTTTTAGCATATTTAAAATTCGGCATTGCAGCATTTACATGGGCTGTTCTAGCAAGAGGAATAGTTGGCCTAGTTCTAATATATATTCTTTCACCCTGGCGTCCGGCAATAGGCATAAGTTTGAAAAATGCCAAAAGATTAACTTCCTTTGGTATACCCTTTCAGGCAAATAGTGTCCTTGCTCTTTTAAAAGACGATCTTCTAACGGCATTTCTCGGGAAAATTTTGCCTTTCGCCCAAGTCGGCTACATCGGCTGGGCCCAAAAATGGGCATTTATACCGCTGCGCTTTTTTATGGACAATGTCAATAAAGTCACATTTCCAGCATACTCCCGGCTCCAATCTCACACTAATGAACTGAGCAAGGCCGTTGAGAAATCTCTGTTTTTTGTAACTTATTTCGTTTACCCTTCAGTTTTTGGCATGGCAGCAATAGCTCCAAAACTGCTTGAGGTTATTCCAAAATACAACAAATGGGAGCCAGCATTGCCTTTGCTTTATTTTTTTGCTGTCAATAGCATTTTCTCGGCAGTATCAACCACATTTACAAACAGTTTATTCGCAATTAACAGACCCAAGATCGTTTTAAAATTTATGGTCTTTTGGACAGTAGCAACATGGGTGCTGACTTACCCGTTAGTTGTAAAATTTGGATATATCGGAGTTGGCCTTGCCTCAGCAATAGTTGCTGCTACCTCCATTGCCATTATCTATTTTGTTAAAAAGGAAATACCGGTGTCGGTGGGCAAAAACATATTCGGACCATTTGCAATTTCTGCCCTTATGTTTTTATTAGTTAAAATTACCGTTAATGTTCTGGTAAAGGATATTTTCGGTTTGATTTTGACAATTATTATTGGTGCTATAATATATTTTGCGCTTTCATTTGCCGTTTTCAAAAGACACCTCACCGAAGATGCAATAATTATTATTAGATCTTTGTTTTCAAGATGAAAAAAATTAGTGCCGTTATCTCCGCTTACAACGAAGAAAGAACAATCGAAGATTGCCTCAAGTCGATTAAAAGTTTAACTGACGAAATTATTTTTGTTGACAATACTTCCTCTGATAAAACTGTTGAAATAGCCAAAAAATATACCGATAAAATATTTATTCGTCCCAATGATCCCGTCATGCTAAATAAAAATAAAAATTTTGGTTTTGGGAAGGCAACTAGTGACTGGATTCTTTCACTTGACGCTGATGAAAGAATTACCCCAAAACTCACTGAAGAGATACGGAAAGTAATTTCAGGCTTGCCCGCCGAAGCTTCAGCGAAGGCGGGATATGAGATCCCCAGGAAAAATATAATTTTCGGTAAATGGATAGAGCACTCCATTTGGTGGCCCGATTATAACTTGAGACTCTTTAGAAGGGGGATGGGTAAATTTCCCCAAAAACATGTCCATGAAAAACTGGAAGTTAGAGGAGAAGTAGGTAAACTCAGGAACCCGATGGTTCATTATAATTATCAAACTGTCTCTCAATTTATTAAAAAGTTAGACACGACTTATACGGAGTCGGAGACGGAAAATTTTATTAAATCCGGTAAATCTATCAATTGGTACGATTCTATTCGCTGGCCAGTTGCAGATTTTGCTAAAACTTTTTTCTTTGAAAAAGGTTATAAGGACGGCTTACATGGACTGGTTCTTTCCATATTTCAAGCCTTCTATGCATTTGTTTTTTTTGCCAAAGTCTGGGAAAGAAAAGAAAAATTTAAGGACTTAACGCCTGACAATTTCCTCTCTGAAGTTATCCAGGAATTTTCAAAAACGGCCAAAGATATCAGATATTGGATATTTCAGACATTAATTATCGAAAATCCTGCCAGAGAACTCTACTATAAAATTCGAAGAAAATTAGGCTAAACTACTCAATTGTCACTTTTTCCATCACGTCCCCGACTTGTATTTGGTCGACTACTTCCATACCACTAGTTACATTTCCGAAAATTGTGTATTGTTTAGGTAAAGATGTATCAGCAAGCATTATGAAAAATTGGCTGCCGTTAGTGTTAGGACCCGAGTTGGCCATAGCTACAATTCCGCGGGTGTAATCGCGGATGACTGGCTCGTCCGAAAATTTATATCCTGGATCACCTGTTCCATTGCCTTTAGGATCTCCACCTTGGATGACGAACCCCTCTTCTCGTCGATGAAAAGTCAAGCCGTCATAAAATTTCCCCTCCGTTAGATAAATGAAGTTTGATGATGCAATAGGAGCATCTCCAAAGAGTTCAAAGACGATATCACCTTTCGCGGTACTAATTCTCACTTTTTTACTTTCAATCTCCTCTTTTGTAAGAACAGAGAATGGTAAGTTTGCCATGCTGTTTAATGTAGGTGTTTCTGATGGAATTGGCGATGGTGAATTTTCCTCATTAACACCCTTCTGTTTTGACGAGAACAAAAATACAAGAACAATGACGATTATGAGTCCTACGGTTGCAATCGCCAGATTTTTCATCAAGTGTAACTAGTGTATTAGATAACTCCACGATCTGTCAATTTTCCACACTCAACTATCCCCTGATATAATTTCATAGTGTGTAACCACATTTTCAGACCGATTGTTAAAAGAATTATGCGCAAAGAAATAGTAATACTTATATTTTTTGTTTCCCTGTTCATTCTCATAAGAAATATTCATTTTCCTCTTTACTTAACCTTTTCTACAGACCAAGCTGTTTTCTCTATAAAAAGCCAAGAAATATTTAGAGAAAAATCGCCAACATTAATCGGACCACCTTCCTCTCTAAGTTTTGAAGGAAGAGAAATTTTTCAAGGGCCAGCGATTTATTATTTTCATCTAATATTTCTAACTCTTGGCAACTTTAATCCAATAACTGCATCCTACATATTTATGTTATTTGCAGCCGTAATGACCATCCCTTTATATTTTGGAGTTAAATTTTTAGTTAATAAATCCGCTGCCATTGTTATAGTCACACTTTATAGTTTACTGCCATTTTACATAAATTACACGAGATTTCTATGGAATTCCACGTACGAGTTTGTCCTATTAACGGGCCTGATTTTTTTGATGGGGATATTTAGAGTTAGACGAAAAGCTTGGTATTTTTTTTCGATAGCGCTTTATACAGGCCTACTGACTCAGTTTCATTATCAATTTATACTCATCGCAATAGGGATTTTAATATTCTACCTTCTAACCCAAGAGCGTAAGTATTATTTTGGAGCCATCTTCATTACTGGTTTTATTTTAGGTTTCTTTCCTATAATTCTATTCGAACTAAGACATAATTTTTATAACTTTAGGACTCTCGTTTTATTTTCACAAAATCTCGGTGCATTAAGCGAAAGTAGTAATATATATATGCCGCATTACTTTTTAACTTTTTCTTTATTTTTATTTATTTTTCTCACCTACTTATTAAGAAATAGAATTAATTTGAAAGTTATTTTATTCTTGTTTCTATTTCTACTAGTGACTTCTCTTGCAATATACCCTCCCAAACCAAATCATGGGTTTCGTATGCCAGAAGATTTAACAATCGTTGAGTTGATAAAAATTTCCAAACTAATTACCAATGATGTTAATGGTGATTCTTTTAACATTGCATCTAACCTTGATGGTGACTCCCGCGCAATGCCTTATCGGTATTTGGTAGAAATCTTTGGTAAAAAGCCCCAAGACGTTGAGAATTATAATAAAGTTGACAGTCTTTATGTGATTACTCGTGATCCAGCCAGAGTAGTCCAGGAAAATACCCTTTTTGAAATTGCCAGTTTTCAGCCATCTGTCATTTCCAAAGTTTGGGAAATAAAAAGTGACATGCGACTGGTTAAACTTTCCAAAAAAGAAGAAGCACTCCAACAAAAGGAAAATTTTATAACTATCGTTAATCCAGTCAGAGATCGAAAGCTTTGGATTGATGGATCTACGAATGCTCTTTCAAGTCAAATAAAGGCAATTGAGGATAAAAATCTTTCAGCAACTTGGCTTTTACAATATGATAATTTGTCAGATAATGAACTAATTGATATTTTTAAATCATTGAATAAAAATCAGGAAATAGGCGCTTTTTTAGAAGTTAGTGAGAAATGGGCAACAGATGCAAAAGTTTCATATAAGTTTGCTGATGGGGATTATTATCGTCCGGATAAAGTATTCTTATCTGGGTACACCCCCAATGATCGCCAAAAATTAATAAAAACTTACTTTTCAAAATTTAAAACAATTTTTAAAAAGTTACCTCAGTCAGTTGGAGCCTGGTATATTGATGCTAACTCCCAAGCCTACCTTGTCAAATTCGGTGTCAGATCTGCATTGACGGTAGCTGACCAATACGATACCGATGCAGCCTCTATCTGGGGAAAATATTGGGGGATGCCTTTTTATCCTGCAAAATTTAATGCCCTTGAACCAGCGTCAAATCAGTCGAATAAAATTCCAGTTGTCAATATCCAATGGGCACAAAGAGACCCGATCTCAGGTTATGGCAAAGAAATTAAAGATTCGAGGCAGAGTTTTCAAGCAAATGACTACATTAGCAATGGGTTTAATTTTTCCTATTTTGAAAATTTACTCTCCATATATTTAGGAAATCAAAGAAATGATTTTGTTCAAATAACAATCGGCCTTGAAGCTGGTCAGGAGGCTGTCAGATTTAAAGAAGAATTTGATAAACAACTTGTCAAAACTCAATTTCTTAAAGAGCAAAATATCATTAAAGATGTCACAATGGGTGGTTTTGCAGATTGGTATCAAAGTAAATATCCGGGCATTTCTCCGTCCCACTTTATATTTAAAGATGACAGCTTTTGGTATATGTCTCCAAAATTTAGAGCAGCAATTTTTAAAGAAGGATCAAATTATATCTTAAAAGATTTGCGTTATTACTCCAATACGCCACTTAGAGATTATCTTTATGCTGATAAGAACACGTATCTTGATAGAAAAATTCCAGCAGTTATTGATAATTTGATGTTTTGGAATCAAATTAGTCTAGGTTCGACAAGAAAAATTGAATTTAAAGAAAAATTTGATCGTATAACTTTGAAGTTTGATAATAGGGAAGTGCAAATCAATACGAATGGCATTACAATTGACGGGAAAGATGTAGCCAAATCTTCACTTCAAGACCACGACTTAAACATGAATAAATTAACGCTACTAACTTACTATAATAAAATAATGTTCCCTATTAAATCTCTTTTAAAAATTTTTAAATATTCGAGAATAGATTCTACACCAACTTTTGGTTTGTCAGTTCCTGACTCAAAATTGATTGGCTTTAAAGGTTATACTCCGGGTATATTTAGTTTTGAATTTCAGTCATTTTCAAAATTCTTATCTCCTTCCAGCCTAATTGAAAGTCGGCAACCATGGGTAAATTAAAAATAGAAGCTATCATTTTAAATTATAAAGGTCTTGAAAATACCCTTGCGTGTCTGGATTCCCTAAAGAAGTGCGATAAAGATGGAACCAAAATGGAAGTTATTGTTGTTGATAATAACTCAGATGACGGATCTTCTGAGGCACTTTCGAAAATCAAGGACATTGATTTTATAGAAAATCACCAAAATCTTGGCTATGCAGGTGGAAATAATATTGGAATCAAAAAGGCCCTTGGGCAAAATGCAGATGCCGTTTTAGTTTTAAACAATGATACGATAGTCGATAAATCTTTTCTCTTGAATTTGGTAAAGTCCTCTCAATATGGCGATATTATTTCACCAAAAATTTATTTTGCTCCCGGCTTTGAATTCCACAAATCGCGATATACTAAAAGTCAGCGCGGTAAAGTAATCTGGTACGCAGGCGGCAAGATTGATTGGGGAGATATTATCGGTAAACACATAGGCGTTGACGATGTGGATCGCGGCCAATTTTCTAAAAGAAAAGAAGTCGATTTAGCCACGGGTGCCTGTATGTTAGTCAAAAAGGAAGTTTTTGAAAAAATAGGTTTTTTCGATGAAAAATACTTTTTATATCTTGAGGACATGGATTTTTGTGTTAGGACACTAAAAGCAGGCTTTAAAATACTTTTTGAACCAAAAGCAATTATTTGGCACAAAAATGCAGGATCTGCCGGAGGATCCGGTTCTGTACTTCAAGACTATTTTATCACTCGCAATCGGCTGATTTTTGCTTTTAAATACGCCAATTTAAGAACTAAACTTGCAGTACTCAAGCAAACATTAAGTCAAATAAATATACCAGCCAAACGGAAGGCGCTTGTTGATTTTGCGACTTTTAACTTTGGCAAAGGCAGTTTTTCAAAATGAAGATTTCAGCGCTTATCCTCACAAAAGATGAAGAAGAAATGATTGATGACTGCCTAAAACAGCTCAGTTTTGCTGACCAGATTATAGTCTTAGATCAAAACTCCCGCGACAAAACTGTCGGGATTGCCAGGAAATATACAAAGGATATTTTTGAGACCAAAGAGGAAGGTTTTGATAAAAATCGAAACACTTTAGCAAAAATGGCAAAAGGGGATTGGCTGCTTTATGTTGATGCTGATGAAAGGCTAAACGAGACTTTAGTTAAAGAGATTAAAACTGCAATTTATGAGGATAAATATGCTGCTTACTATTTTCCAAGAAAAAACATTATATTAGGAAAATGGCTAAGGCACACAGGATTCTGGCCAGATTATGTCCCTAGGTTATTTAGGGGCACAAATCTCGTAAAATGGTACGGAAAAGTCCATGAAAGCCCGCAAATTACGGGTAACTTCGGTTATTTTAAAATGCCTCTTTCACATTTTACAGCTCAAAGCATGTCTAAAATGCTCAATAAAAGTATCAAATGGGCAAAAATCGAAGCAGAACTTTCCCTCAAGGATAAACATCCACAAGTGACGATTTTGAAAGTTGTTAAAGGAATGCTTTTCGAATTTATTAACCGTTACTTTGTCAAGAAAGGTTTCTTGGACGGTACGGTTGGTTTAATTGAGTCCATCTATCAGGCATATCACAAAGCAATGGTTCTTACTTATTTATGGGAGTTGCAAACTCATGATGAGTAGATTTTTTTTGCCCTATGATGTATACGAGAGACACAAAAAAGTAGCAAGTTTCATCGAAACAGGTCAAACTGTGGTAGATATTGGCGGGGAGCTTGGACATCTATCTCAGTTCTTAAGTGGAGTCAAAGTAACAGTAGCGAATTTAAAAAGCGGTGATGTTATTATTTCTGAAGATTATCTGCCGTTTGATAAAAATTCATTTGATATCGTTTGTTCAATCGATGTTCTGGAACACCTACCGACTGCCGAAAGAAAGAAATTTATTGCAAGACTAACCAGCGTTGCTGCGAAAAAAATAATTTTATCTTTCCCGATAGGCACAAAAATGCACAATTTGCAAGAAAAGAAAATTATTAGATGGCTTAAGAAAAAAGGCAAAAATGTACAATATCTGGAGGAACATATCAAGTATCATTTGCCGAGACCAAAAGAAATTAAGAAATTAACTAATCTGAAAAAAACTCAAATTGTCTATTCAGGAAATATTTACATAAATAAATATTTATTTTATTTTTATATGTTTGACCCTCAAATTAAATTTATTCGCCAGATAGTATATTTTACAAAGCTCCTTATTAATTTTTTGTCTAATCCAATTCTTTATGCTTTTTTATCAAATCGTAAATTTGCCGATACAGTAAACAGAGCTTATTTAATTATCGAAAAGGTATCCTAATGAAATTTGGTTTTTACAGTCCATATCTTGATACTTTCGGCGGGGGAGAAAGATATATGTTGGCTCTTGCCTCCTATCTGTCAAAAGATCATTTAGTTGATATTTTTTGGGATGACTCTGCCATCAAACCACCCCTTGCACGTTTTTTAAAAATTGATCTAACCAAGACAAGATTTGTAAATGATATATTTAAATCAAACTTATTTCAAAAAGCTTTTACTACATTTGGCTACAATTGTATTTTTATTCTGTCAGACGGGAGTGTCCCCTTAACCATGGCTTCAAAAAACATTCTTCATTTCCAGGTTCCGTTCAATTTTCCATCTGCCTCTTTTACAACAAAATTAAAACTCTCACGTTTTAATTGGGTGGTTACCAATTCAAATTTCACAAAAAATTATATAGATAAAAGTTTTGGAATAGATTCAAAGGTCATCTATCCTCCGGTAGATATCGAAAATATAAAGCCCGGTAAAAAAGAGAAGATAATACTTTCAGTAGGTAGATTTAGTAGGAACCAACTTCACCCCAAAAAACAGGAAGTTTTAATTGAGGTCTTCAAAGAGGTTTACAAAAAAGCGCCTGCTTGGCGACTGATCTTAGTGGGACAATCCAAAAAAGAAGATTATAAGTATGTGAGAGGGTTAAAAAAAACAACCAGAGGATATGGCATTAGAATTTTCGAAAATTTGCAAATAGATAAATTGAGAAAGCTATACTCTGCTGCTTCCATTTATTGGCATGCGACCGGTTTTGGAGAAGACGAGATAAAAGCACCTCAAAAAATGGAACATTTTGGTATTTCAACGGTCGAAGCACAAGCTGCAGGTGCCGTTCCCATCGTCATAGATAAAGGAGGACAAAAAGAAATAGTAGAAGACGGTAAGAATGGACTGCTCTGGTCTACGAAAACCCAGCTTTACGAAACAACTATAAATCTTATTAACAGCCCAGAACAATTTTTAAAACTTTCTCAAGCGGCAATAAAGAATAGTCGAAGATTTAGCCAAGAGGTTTTTTTCAGGGAATATGAAAAAATTATCTTCTAATACTTTTGGTGCAATAGTTATTTGTATCATAGTATTTCTTTTTTTCCTGCCAAATTTATTAATGGGAAAAGTTCCAATTGGTGCCGATGACCTTTTGGGACTCTATCATCCCTGGAGGGACCAAACATATGATGGTTTCAATGCGGGTAAATTTCCGGTTAAAAATCCTCTGATTACTGATCCAGTCTTGCAAACATATCCATGGCGATATTTGGCAGTGAATGATATAAAGGAAGGAAATTTGCCTCTATGGAATCCTTATAGTTTCTCGGGTCAGCCACTTTTAGCAAATATTCAGTCATCGCCATTTCAGTTATTTAATTTTCTCTTTTTCATCTTTCCGTTTAACATAGCTTGGACGCTGGCAATAATTTTACCTGTGATATTAACGGGACTTTTTATGTTCCTGTTTTTGAGAAGCCTGCCTGCCGGCAAGACAGGCCTGCAACTTTCAATTATGGCCTCTATGTTTGGAGCCCTTGTTTTACCCTTCACCGGATTTTTTATTGCTTGGATGACCTGGGGAACTATCGTTACTTGTGCCATGTGGCTTCCCTTAATTCTTCTTGCGGTCAATAAACTTTCGAGAGCTGAAAGCTCTCGATATTGTCCTAAAAGTTTACATGAGCGAGCAGAATATACCTCGAAAGTATCTATTCGCTCCAGCATTCATCCGTGGACCAAGAGTACAGGGCATTCTGCGAGCGAATATAAGTTATTCACTCGGCAATCCCCGCTGTGGTTTATTGTTTTAGTAGTTGCAGCCTCTCAAACTATCCTGTCAGGTCATTGGCAGACCGCCTTTTACGTGTTTATCGCAACGTTCTTCTATGTCATTTTTCAAACTTTTCAATCAAAAAAGCTGGAAATCTTAACGATTATAGTTTGCGGATTGGCCTTAGGTATTCTAATATCTGCGGTTCAGCTTTTACCGGCATTAGAGTTTGTCAGATTGTCTGCAAGAGAAATTGATCAAGGGTATTTTACGGGAAGAACTGACTGGTTTCTGCCAGTTCAGAATTTGATTCAACTTGTGGCTCCGGATTTTTTTGGTAATCCCGCAACTTATAATTATTGGGGAATCTGGAACTGGGCTGAATTCGTCAGCTTTGTCGGCATCGTTCCTCTTGCTTTTGTAATCTTCGCACTTTTGTCAAGAGAAAAAAGGGCGATCTATTTTATATTTTTGGCAATTTTTTCCTTGGTTTTTGCGATCGCAAATCCAATTTCAAAAATTCCCTACATCTTTAATTTCCCTCTAATTTCTTCAATGCAACCCTCAAGAATCCTATTTCTTTTTATATTCTCGCTTTCGGTTTTGTCCGCTTATGGAGTAAATTACTTTATCGAAAAGAAACGCGAAAAGAAACATATTATCCCGGCAGTTTTAATTCTATCAGTTCTATTTGTTCTTGCAGCCTACACATTAATCTTTAAAGATGTTTTCCCTATTACTGGAAATATTGACTCATTTAAAGTTGCCCTGAGAAATTTAATATTTCCAATACTAATCTCTTTCTCAATGCTTGCACTTATAATTTTAAAAATCGCCAAAATTCCAAAAACTATTTTACTTTTGGCGATTTTTGCCTTAACGCTATTTGAACTGTTCAGATTCGGCTATAAGTTCACTCCTTTTTCAAAACTTTCCTGGATTTTTCCTCAAACACAGACTACAAAATACTTATCAAGTCAGGAAAAACCTTTTAGAATAATGACCACCGACAGAAGAATCTTTAATGGCAATACACCGAGTGTTTATCAGATTGAAGCTGTTAATGGTTATGATCCACTTTATCTTAAAGATTACGCAATGCTGGTAACTGCCTGGGAATCTCAAAAAGTAACCCAAGCCGGATCTTTTAACAGAATAGTAACACCCCAAAAGTACTTCTCAAAAATTGCCGATTTTCTGAATGTGCGCTACATAGCAACTTTTGACGAACTTTCCGAGCCCGGTTTTGAAAAAGTCTTCCAAGAAGGGGAGACTAAAATTTTTAGAAATGACAATGCTCTACCCCGTGCGTTTTTCGTGAAAGAAGTGATTAGAGTTGGGGATCAAAACCAAGAGTTAGAACAACTTTTAGACCCTCATTTTGATATTAGATCAACTGCAGTCTCGTCGGATTTTGGATTCCCAAAGCAAAGAATCGAAGCCTCAGTTAACTTTATAAAGTACTCTGATCAGTCGCTAACACTCAGAACAAAAACAGATGACGAAGCCCCTCTTGTTATCTCTAACGTTTTTTATCCCGGCTGGCAGGTTTATATCGATGGCCAAAAAGATGAGATTAAAAGAATAAACTACATGTTTCAGTCCGTTCTAATACCCAGAGGAGAGCATGAAGCCGAATTTAAATTCAGGCCACAATCATTCTATAATGGTCTTTATCTTTCGATAGTAGGCATTATTATAACAATATTTTTTTCACTTTATTTATGGCACAAAAAATATCAGTAATTATTCCAAATTTCAATGGTTGTGATTTGTTGGCAAAAAATTTGCCAAGTGTCATAAAACATTGCCCCAATTGTCAAATAATTGTCGTTGACGATGCTTCTGCAGATGATTCGGTGAATTTTATCAATAAAAATTTTAAAAAGATAAAATTAATTCAACTTCCTAAAAATAAGGGATTCGCTTATGCCGCGAATGCGGGAATAAAAGCAGCCGATGGCAATTTGGTTCTACTTCTAAATTCCGATGTTGCGCCGCGAGCGGACTTTTTGAAACCAGCTCTTTCTCTCTTCGCTCACGATAAAGTTTTTGCCATTGGTCTTGCAGATTACAGTCACGAGAAAGGGAAAATTGTGGTAAGAGGAAGGGGAGGCGGAGTCTTCAAAAAGGGTTTCCTTGAACACTTTGCACTGGTGGCAGAATCTGGCGAGACTCTCTGGGTTTCTGGGGGGTCCGGACTTTTTGACAAAGAAAAGTTTTTAGAGCTCGGCGGGTTTGATGAAATATTTGCTCCATTCTATTGGGAAGACATCGATCTTTCATTCAAAGCTTGGAAAAAAGGGTATTTGTGTCTATTTGAGCCAAATTCCAAAGTAAACCACTTTCATCAGGAAGGCACAATTAAAAAATCAAAATCGGATTTTTATATCAGAACTGTTTCCTACAAAAACCAATTTCTCTTTGTCTGGAAAAATATTTCTGACCTGCTTTGGCTTATCCAGCATCTAGCGTGGTTCCCTTATCATCTCGTCAAAGCGCTAGCTACTCTTGATTTGGCCTTCTTCATCGGCTTCCTCTGGGCTTTATCCCAGATTCCCAGCTTAGTTGTCAGTTGTCAGCTGTCAATTGTCAATTGTCAATTGTCCGACAGGGAGGTTCTAAACAAATTTGCAAAACCATAATATCCTTTGGAATCCGAATAAAAGTCCCAAAATAATTGTCGTTATGCCGGCTTACAATGCCGAAAAGACTATTAAAAAAACTGTTGATGATTTGCCCAAAGATTTAATTTCTGAAGTAATTCTGGTCGATGATGCCTCCAGTGATGAGACTGTCCAGAAAGCGAAAAAAATTGGTATCACAGTCTATATTCATAAAAGGAATAAAGGTTACGGCGCTAATCAAAAAACCTGTTATGATCAAGCTTTAAAAAGAAAGCCAGACGTTGTTGTTATGGTTCATCCGGACTACCAATATGATGCCAAACTTGTTGGAGTATTATGCGAACCGATTGTTAACAGCCGGGCGGATATAATGCTCGGTTCACGGATTCAAACCCGCAGTCAAGTTTTGGCAGGTGGTATGCCTTTATGGAAATACTTTGCCAATCGATTTTTAACATTGGTCGAAAATCTGGCAATGGGATTGAATCTTTCCGAGTATCACACCGGCTTCCGTGCGTATTCACGCCAAGTTTTAGCAAACATTCCTTACCACAAATTTTCTGATGATTTTATTTTTGACCAGCAGATTTTGATCTCTACCCTGTCTTTCGGATTTAATATCTCCGAAATTCCAGTTCCCTGCAAATATTTCCCCGAAGCATCATCAATCAATCTCACACGTTCAACCAAATACGGTCTTTTAACTCTCTGGACAGTATTTATCTATCTTTTACACGAATTGGGAATAGTAAAAAGTGTTCTATTTCGAACGAAAACCTCAAGCTACCTCAAATAATCAAAAAATGAAAGCAGTGGATAAGTACCCCAAATATTTGACATATAGAAAACGTCAAAAATAATTCCAAAAGTGATTAATATTTTTGCAAAAACGGGTAATCCGTTTTTGAAACTGGTAGCCAAGAGTAAAAATAATAAGGGCAGAAAGTCCAAACTATATCTGTACCCAAATTGACTTATACCAATACCAAAGTAAACTAAAGAAGGAATTAGAAGAACGATGATGCCAATGATAGCTGGCATTGTATAAGGAGCCTTTCTTGCTTTGAGTAGATAAAGAAATAAAGGAGAAGTAAACAAAATTGCCATCCCAAGGTGATTAACTTTAAGATAAGGAAACTTTAGTACAAACTGAACTCCATCTTTTAGTACAGGTTCAGGTGGCATCAACAAAAGAACATATAAATTAGCGGGTATATGCTTTAAACTAAAGAATCCCTCTTGATTGTTTAAATAGTTTTTATCTAGTACTGTAACATTCCTTGTATATCCTGTATCAGAAACGGAGTGGAATCTACGGAAATTATAAAGACCTAACATGCTTACAGAAAAAAATATTGGAATTAAAAGAAAAATGAAACTGCGTCCTAAATGGAGTTTCTGGCGCAAACGTATAATCTCGAAAAGGAAAAAAACTGTCATTCCAAATAATGTAATTCGTGTAGCGCCGGCTGCAGCTATCAATAGGCCAATTACGAACCATCTCCTTTTTGTAAAATACTCCAAAAGCGCAAGTACAACAAAGGCGGTACCGATAGTCTGGACAACATAAGCAGAGATATTAACCAGTCCCACAAAATATAAAACTGTCCCAAAAACAAAAAAGTTGGCAAGCCAAAAAGCATCAATTTTCGTAAATTGCAATTTCCTGCATAATAAGAATATTGACAGATAAACTATGACAAGGGATGTAATCGATAAAGTTATTTGAGGAAAATTTTTTCCCCAAATAAAAACAAAAGGCATAAGCAGAATTGAAGGAATGGGGCCGAAAAATAAATACTGTTTTCCAAAGAAATCTACGAAGTCCCCATTTGGTAAATTATTAGGACTCAAAAAGAGATCGTTATGAAGAAAACTTTCGGCAAGCAGTGAAAAATGCTTATCAACATTAAACCAGGTAGCCTGATGAATTATGAAGCCGGAAAATACAGCGAAAATAAATACTGTAAGTGGAGCAAGATAAGAAAGATTTATTTTCCCCATGAAATGATATTTATTATAATACTTTTCTCTTAAATTGCTTTTCCCACAATAGAAAGAATTAATATCCCGATCGTATTAAAAGTGAATGAGAGGATTGAAAAATGGTGGTATTTTAACTTGATGCTGGCAAGTAAAAGCAAACCAACCTCATCGGGAAATGGTGAGGCAATCACAAGAGCGGCGATGATTGGCAAAAACCAGAAAATTAATTTAGAGTGAATAATCCTCTTGGCCAATTTATTTGGAAAATGTTTTTCTAAATACTCAAAATCCGCAATCAAATCATCCCTTAAAAATTTAAAAATCAGTGTATCGCCTGCCAGCGCCCCCAAACCGCCAATGAGGGCAATTGCGAAAGCATTGTGAGTTTTTGTCAAAAGCAGAAAGACTGAACTTGCAACAGCCACAGTAAATGTTGATGCAAAAAGGATTCCGGCTAAAAAAGCACCCATCACAAAGTAAATTCCGGAGAAAGAATTGAGAAATTCTATAAGAAAATTTGATTGATAGAGGATAACAGCGGCTAGAACACTGACTGATATTACTGTCCCGTCTCGAAATAGTTTTTTGCGCCTAATGGCCTTCGCTTCTACCACCACCTTATTATATACATTAAATTCTCCTGTGTTAAAATCTTATCAATAGTTTCCTCCATGTCATTCCCGCGAAAGCGGGAATCTATACAATTAAATCTGGATCCCGCATCAAGTGCGGGATGACGCAAGAGGATGAATAATTACTTTCAATGAATCGTAAGAATAACCTTTTGGAACTTCCAGGCATGGCAGATGTTCATGTGCATTTGAAAGAACCGGGCGGAATGCAGAAAGAAGATTTCGAGACAGGAACAAAAGCAGCTGTTGCCGGAGGATACACCCAGATTCTTGATATGCCAAATAGTATTCCCCCAACAATATCTTCAGGAGCTCTTAACGACAAATTTAATCGCGCCAATGAAAGAATCTGGTGCGATCTTGGATTTAATTTTGGTGCAACTGCTGACTCTACAAAGTATTTCCTTCAAATTTCAAAAAAGGTATTTGGCCTTAAAGTCTATATGAATCAAACAACCGGAACCTTACTTATTGATAAACTGGCGGATCGCGATTTGATTTTTAAATCCTGGCAAAGTGATTTACCGATTATGGTTCATGCCGAAGGGGAAACCGTTGATGTAGCAATTAAACTTGCTAAAAAGTACAAAAAAAATCTCCATGTTTGTCATATTGCTGATAATCATCAAATTAACTCAATCCGAAAAGCCAGATCTGAAGGAGTCAAAATAAGTTGTGAAGTTACCCCTCATCACTTATTTTTAACAAAAAGCGATGTCAGGCAGCTCGGTCCACTCGGCATCATGAAACCGCCACTTCCGACAAAGACAACTCAGAAAAAACTTTGGGACAATATTGACAGCATCGACATGATTTCAACAGATCATGCTCCTCACACATTGGCGGAGAAGTATAGTAAATCGCCTCCATTTGGGGTTCCAGGACTGGAAACAACTTTGCCATTAATGTTGACAGCAGTATCTAGGGGCTTGTTGACATTTGATCGGCTGATTCAGATGACAAGTGTTAATCCTCGCAACATTTTTCACCTTCCTGTCCAGCCAAATACCTTTGTGATTGTCGATCCAAGTAAAAAATTTAAGATCACAAACAAAGGTTTATTCACTAAATGCGGCTGGACCCCTTTTGTGGGACTGCCGGGTAGGGGAGAGATTAAAAAAGTCGTTATACGCGGTCAAACGGTTTTTGAAAATGGTAAATTTCAAGGCCATCCTCAAGGTGAAGTAATTTATCCTATCTAAAATAGATTTTTGATCCCTCTTGCGATCAAAGAAAAATAGGTTTCACTTGTGGTAGTTACTGTCTCTTGAGCCAATAATTGATCATTATTCTTGATACTAATAGCTAAAGATAAGGGGCCTTTTGAATTGCTTTCAAATTTTAATTTGCCTACCGCAGTCTCTCCCGGATAGATTTCACCTTTTTCCCATTTAATTTCTTCAATCTGAATATCCGGTTGTGCGTCAATATTAACCCTTAGAGAATCATCTGTTTTCCAAATATAATTGCCTGTATTTTTAAAAGTAACAACGGTATTATTAGTCGAATCTTTTATAATAATACCCGGCAGATCAGTTTGAATATCCGCTGCCAAATCTTCTCTTTGCGGTTCTCCCTTTACTTTTGGTAAATCACGGATCGCAAAAAAATAATCAAAATATTCTTTTGCGGAATCTTCCTCGTTTGTCTTGAAAGAAAATGGATAGTATAGAGACTCGGGGTAATTAAAAATAAATGGTGTGACTGCGACTACTCTTTTATCATTCCAGACTTTCTCAAATGCAATCTTATAATATTGTCTTATAAGGTCTTCGTTAACTCCCTCTCCGTTTTGTATTTTTCTCTTCCATCCGGTCTCAGTAATAAACACCGGCAAATTTCTCCCCTTTATATAAGATTCGATTTGTGAAAGTTCCCATTCGTAACCTTTAATGCTCAGGCGTCCTGATCTAAAAGGACTAGAAGTAAAATTTGGGTTTGGATAAGAATGTGAAGACCACCCGTCAATTCTTGTAAATATTTGTGGCGTGGTTGACTCCATCGTTTTGTAAAAAATTGACGCATCAAGAGACCCATTATGCGTATTAAGTGATAAATCTAGAGGGGAAGGTAAAATGAAAAAATCAGCGCTTTTTTCCTTAAGAACATTGATTGTTTTTTCAAGTTCTTTGGCATAATCTGCGGCATCCGCTTTTCCTCCCCATTCTTCAGCTCTATTTACCTCATTATAAACCAGGACATAGCGGTTTTTTGTCGGCCAATAAAGAGATGATAAAAAATTAGCCCAGGCCTTTGCGTCCTCATCAGCAGGCCTTTGCCAGAAACCCTGCTGGTCAAATTCGGTGGCAATTCTAACAATTGGAATCAGATGATGCTTAGTAAGTAAGTGGAATACGCCTTGCCATCTGTCTAAATTCATTTCACTCTTTTTGACTAAAATTACCACCCATCCCCAGTCACCGTTGGCATTAACCATGGAATCAATTTCCTCAACTTCGGAGTTCGGTGAAAGAGTTCCAACTCCTACCTTATTATTAGGGTTTGCGCCAGGATCGTTTACGGCCAGCACAGATTGTCCGCCTATCAAAAATATAATTAGCCAAAGACAAAAATACTTCATAAAGGCCTATTATATGCTAGAATTTGCAAGTAGTGAAATGCCTCCACTTTCTCGCCTTTAGTATTGCTTCTTGCAATAGGGCAATTGTAAAAAGGCGTTAAAAATGAACCTTAGAAAAACTCTGCTTGTACTTATTATTTTGCTAGCCTTCATCCTTAGATTTTATCAACTCGGGATAAATCCGCCCGGACTTTATTGGGATGAAGCAGTGTTTGGTTATGACGCTTATTCGATTCTCAAGACGGGCAAGGACCATCACGGAGTAACTCTGCCACTATTCTTTGAAAGTTTCGGTGATTGGAAATTGCCAGGTTATCACTATCTGCTGGTTCCTTCTATTGCGATTTTTGGCCTCAATGAATTTGCCGTTCGTTTTCCATCAGCTTTCTTCGGATTCCTCACTGTGCCATTAATTTATCTTTTGACCAAAAAACTTTTCGAAAAGTCAAATGTCAGTGGTCATCCATTCGACGAGTCTTCGACCGTGAGGTCCTCGACTCTGAGACTCGGACTCGAAGAGCTCAGACCCAAAGGGCTTAGGGTCGAAGAGATGACCCTGAGTCCACCGAAGGGTCAGTGGTCAGTTGTCAAAAGCGAACCAATTGCTCTTTTGTCCGCCTTCTTTTTGGCCATCTCCCCTTGGCACATTCAATTTTCCAGAGGTGGATTTGAATCAACCACAGGCCTTTTCTTCTTGACGTTTGGTCTCTATCTGTTTCTTAAGGGAATCGAGAGAAAGCAAGTCATAACTTTAACTTTGGCCTTCTTGCTCTTTACTTTATCTATGTATTTTTATCATGCTTATCGCATTTTCACACCTCTGTTCGTGATCGTACTTCTCCTAATTCATTTTAAGGCTGTCAAAAAAATAGTCACAAAATTCGTACTACCTGTACTTTTAGCATTAACATTGGCTTTACCGATTATAATTTTTACATTTTCACCAGAAGGTCAATCAAGGGCAAGTTCTCAGTCAGCCTTTAGTCAAGATACATACGAGTCAGCCAGAATTTTTTATGATCAAAATTCTAAGCCACCTTTACGCTTTCTGTCTAAATACTGGTCTTTTTCCCTATACAATGTTTATCTGGCATTTAATAATTACATCGACCACTTTTCTCCCGTCTTCCTTTTTTATAAAGGCGATCAGATAGGTAGACACTCACAGGTCGACATGGGCCAGATTTATCTGTTTGATGGGATTTTATTGGTCTGTTCCATTTTCGCTCTAAAAAAGCTGAGCGGAAAATCTCTTAAAATTATGTTATCCTGGCTGATTTTAGCGCCAATTCCGGCAATGATTGTCAACCCGACGCCTCATGCTTATAGAACTTTACAGATGTCTGTACCTCTAGCCTTTTTCTCAGCGCTTGGAGCATACTGGATCTTTTCAAACAAAAAATTATTGATAATTAAAGTGCTATTAACTTTTGTTATTTTCTATACATTTTTGACATACTTGCACCTTTTATTCGTGCATTATCCTAAAAAATTCGCTGCCGACTGGCAAGATGGTTATAGAGAAATGGTGACTCAAGTGCAAAAATATCAGAATCATTTTGATAAAGTCTATATAACAAATATCAATCAGGTTCCTTATATTTACCTGCTTTTTTACGGGAAATATGATCCTGAGAAATTCATAAATTCTGGGGGAAACAGGGATTATTTTGATAAATATGTCTTTATTCCGGATGATGTCAATATATATGATCAGATCCTGACTGCCGACAGGCGGCAGGTAAGAATTCTTTATGTTGCACCCTCGTGGGAGAAGGTTGATGGTAAATGGTTAGCAGCAGCTAATGATTCGACAGGCAGACATATATATTCTTTGTGGGATTTAAATGAAACCTTCAAATAAATTCAGGATATTTTTTATCATCATTTTAGTTGTCCTTTTTGGTTTTAGAATTTGGCAGACAACTGGATGCAAACAGTTTTCAAGTTTTTACTTTAATCCTCTCTCTATAAAAGTTAGTGTCGAGTCAAACGTCAATACCGATTTCGGTATGGATAGAAATATTTCCCGGTTTTTCCACAATAAAGCGACTGTTGGCATTTTTGAATTTTCTAAAAATTTTGCTTCCGCTTTTCAACCCAAGTTGTTAATGGTTATTTTAGGACCGGTGGGCTTAATTTTAGCAACCGCTGCCTTTTTGAAAGTATTTGAAAAGAGAAGATATTTACCTAAATTCCATTTCGCAGTTATCTTGACTACCTCATTGATTGCAATTTCTACGCTAAATTCTAAAATTTCTTTCTTTCTCTTAGCAATATTCTGGTATAGCTTTTCTCTTTGGGGAATCGATTTTTTTTTAAAAACAAAATTGGCAAAAATAGTTTTTGTCCTCTTGGCATTTTTATCCTTATGCTATTTTATTTTCGATTGGCAAATGAAATTAATTTGCGATGAAATCTTTTTTAACTAAGTAAATTTGTTATCATTAATTAGTATTTTCGATCAATATGCCAAGAAGTTTAAATTTTTATTTACTCGTTGTTATCATTTTTATTGCCGCAGTATTGAGATTTTATAAACTTGCATCCGTTCCACCCTCTCTTTATTGGGACGAAGCGTCACTTGGCTATAACGCTTATTCAATTTTAAAATCAGCTCGCGATGAACATGGAAAATTTCTGCCTTTTACAAATTTTGCGGCCTTTGGCGATTACAAGCCTCCTGGATATATTTATGCAACGGTGCCCTCAATTGCCGTCTTTGGCCTCAATGAATTTGCGATAAGGTTTCCATCAGCATTTTTCGGGGTCTTGACTGTCCTGCTGACATATCCGCTAACCAAAAAACTTCTCGAGAATGGTAGCGGGTGGCAGTCTTTGCACACTCCCGGAGTGCGCAAAGTTAAGCCCTGGCACACTCCGGGAGTGAATCAAGCTGGCTTGCTTGCATTTGAAATTAGAAATTTGAAATTTGAAATTGGAAATCCAGAAGCTATTGCTCTTCTATCCGCTTTCTTCCTTGCAATCTCCCCTTGGCACCTGCAGTTTTCCCGGGGAGCTTTCGAAGCAAATCTAGGCCTCTTTTTCTCTGTTTTAGGAATTTTCCTCTTTGTAAAATTCGCCCAAGATCACCCCATTTGGATTCTTCCATCGATGCTCTCATTTCTTGCCGGAATATATACTTTTACCGGGCAACGTTTGTTTGTTCCTTTCATACTTATAGTGCTGGTGATCCAATTTCGAAAACAGATTCTTACCCAAACCAAAGTTGTCGTGGCAACAGCTTTGATTGCTGCCTTTCTGCTCTGGCCGCTTTTTGTCTTTATCACGCAAACTATCGAAGGCAGATTACGATTCGATGAAGTTACAATTTTTAAAGATCTTGATCCTATAAATCAATCAACTCATTATCGCCAAAAAGATAATTTTTCATGGTGGTCAAATATTATTCATAATCGCCGCCTTTTCTATTCATATGAATATCTCACTCATTATTTTGATGCGTTCAATCCGCGTTTTCTTTTTACGAAAGGTGATGTTAATCCGCGGCTCTCTGTCCAAGATACAGGAGAGCTTTATTATATAGATCTCGCGCTTATTCTTGTAGGAATCTACTTTTTGTTTGCTACTAAACAAAAGTATCGCTTTTTAATTATTGGGTGGTTACTTATTTCGCCTCTTGGACCCGCGACGGCACGAGAAACGCCTCATGCGCTAAGAATGATTCATATTCTGCCAACTTACCAGATACTCTCTGCAATTGGTCTCTATAGTCTTTATCAAGTGATCAGATATAAAAAACTACTAATTACTCCTGCCTTTTTCTTGTCCGCCATAGCTTTAGCGACGGCGGGACTTTTGACTCTTAACTTTCTGTACTATTTACATATGTACTATCTCCACTGGCCAATAAATTATTCGGGGGATTGGCAATACGGTTATAAACAAGCAGTACAGGATATCAAGCCTTTATATGATCAAGTTGACCAGATTATAGTTACCAAAGCTCTTGGGAGACCTTATATTTACTTCCTTTTGTACACGCAGTTTGACCCCAAAAAATATTGGCAAAGTGCTCAAGTCACCAAAAACCAGTTCTTTTTCATCGATGTTGAAGGTTTTGATAAATTTAAATTCTCAGATAATCCCGGCCAAATTCCTGTTGTGGGTAGGACTTTGTATGTAGTTCAATCAGGCCAACTTCCCCAGGATGCCAAAAAACTTCGTACTATTTATGATCTTTCCCTATCACCAGTTTTTGATATTGGAGAGAAAACTCTATGAAGTCGAAACTCCAGCTTTTAATTTGGTTTGTTTTGGTTAGCACCTATTTTATAACCAGACTAATAAACCTAAAGATAATTCCAATTTTTACTGATGAAGCTATTTATACATATTGGGCTCAAGTAGCACTTCATGATCCTGCTAATAGATTTAGTTCTCTTGAGGATGGGAAACAGCCTTTGTTTATTTGGATTGCGGCGATTTTTCAGAAATTCATATCCGATCCACTTGTAGCCTCAAGACTTGTTTCAGTTTTTGCCGGTTTCGGCTCGCTAGTCGGAATTTATTTCCTGTCCAAATACTTGTTTGATAAAAAAACAGCAATTCTGGCCTGTTTGCTTTATATTATTTTGCCCTTCACTCTTCTCTATGATCGGATGGCTCTTTTTGATTCATTGCTTACCATGTTAGGCATTTGGGCGGTTTACTTTTCCGCGAAAATGATAAAGTCGCCACAACTTGATACAGCCTTGTTAAACGGATTTGCCATTGGGCTTGGTATGATTACCAAATCATCCGCAAATTTCTTTCTTTATCTATTACCATTCTCCTTACTGCTTTTCGATTTTAGCAAAAAGAATAGGTCTCAAAGATTTATAAGGTGGTTATTTTTGACTTTAATTACCGCAATATTGGCATTTGTAATTTATAACTCCTTGCGCCTATCCCCACTTTTCTACATGATTGCACGCAAAAACTCAGAATTTATTAGAAGCGTGAGCGAAATTATAAATAACCCATTTATCCAGTTACTCAGCAATCCTCACGCCTTAATTTCATGGCTTGTCCAATATAATGGTTGGCCACTGACCTTAATTGCTATTTTGGTTATTGTCTGGGGTTTAATTAAACGAAATCTTCCAGTTATTCTGCTTTCAGTTTATGTTTTGGCACCCTTTCTGGCTGAAAGCATTTTTAATAAAGTCCTATACCCCCGTTTTATGCTTTTTTATTTTCCTTATATCATTATCCTAGTATCTTTTGGTGTCATAAATTTAATTAAGTGGAAAAATTACTCGAAATATTTGTGGATGATTTTTGCAGTCATTTTTATTTTTCCAGCTATAAATTCGTATAAATTGCTAACAAACCCTCCAAAGGCAAATATCGCCGATTCAGATCTTGGTCAATATTTAAATGACTGGCCAGCCGGTTATGGTATAGAGGAAATTGTGACGATCCTAAAACATGAAACAAAAAGCCAGCCAGTCTATGTTGGGACTGAAGGTACCTTTGGGCTTTTACCTTATTCACTTTTAATTTACTTTTACGGCGAAAAAAATATCGAGATACATGGTTTCTGGCCTGTAAGTGATATTCCACAGCAAGTCTTGGACGCAGCCAAAGTTAAAAAGACATTTTTTATTTTCAACGAAAACCAGAAACTTCCGGATGATCCAGGTAATCCCCATCTTAAATTAATTGGCAAATACCAAAAGGGGATAGGTAACAGTTTTATGAGGTTTTATGAGGTGGTTTCTAAATGAAGTATCTCAAAAATAACCTGCCTTTAATTTCGATAATTGTTATTGCAGTTATCTTTCGTTTTGTAAATCTTGCAAACATTCCCATTGGCTTTAATGATGATGAAGCAGCTTTTGGCTACAATGCTTACTCTATTCTTAAAACCGGTAAGGATGAATGGGGTAGATTTTTGCCCTTTCCGGTTTTCGAGAGTTTTGGAGACTGGAAGCTTGTAGTTTATCTTTACCTCACAGCTGTATCTCAATTTTTCTTTGGCCTCAATGAATTGGCAACACGGCTTCCATCTGCCTTGTTTGGAGTTTTGGCAGTCATAGCTTGCTATTTACTTTCCAAAGAACTTTTTGACAAAAGAATTGCACTTTTTTCCGCTTTTTTTCTGGCAATTTCTCCTTGGCACATAGTGGCGTCGAGAAATGCCTTTGAGTCTGATTTGTTAGTTTTCTTTATAACCATCTCAACGTATTTTTTCTTAGTAGGTTTAAGAAGTAAAAAATTCTTCCTCTTTTCGTTTTTAGGATTTGCGCTTTCTTTCTATATTTATCGATCTGCCTGGACTTTTGTCCCTTTATTTCTTGCCAGCCTTTTATATTTCTATCGTGCAAACCTCAAGCTTCCTAAATTCTATATTGTTAAAACTCTAGTCATTGGTATTGTTATGCTTTTACCCCTTGTTTCAACCGTTTTCACCTTCAAAGGGCAATCTCGATTCTTACAGGAAAGTTTTGTCGCTGGAATTGCCAGAGTAGGAATTAATAACGATATAAATGAACAAAGAGGAGCATGCAGAAAGAGTTTTCCCGATATCATTTGCCAAATTAGCTACAATAAAGTTCTCGTATTTTCCAAGATTTATCTGAATAACTACTTCGGCAATTTATCGATCAAAACTTATTTTAATAATGCAACCCCAACAGGATTTCAGTCTTTTATGACCCGGAGCGTTCTTTATTTATTTGAGCTTCCATTGGCAATACTTGGTTTAATTTTTCTTTTTAAGGCCAAAAGTCCCGGTTTAAAAGTTATTTTGCCCTGGATAGTCTTCTTTCCATTGGGAGCAGCTATCGCGGGAATTGGGAATTATGGCAGGATAAACCTCTTCATGCCCGTTCCCCAAATTATCGCAGCTTATGGACTAGTAGCAACGTTTCTTCACCTAGGAAATAATTTTGCCAGAAAAGCCTTTATTCTTCTGGCTTCTATTATAGTAATCGTTTCTACAATCGGATTTGTATCTGATTTGTTTCTGGTGGAGCCATATTTTACCAGTCGTTATCAAAGATATGGCTACAGAGAACTTTTTAGCTACCTTACCTCAAAAGAACAAGAGTACGATAAATTCGTCATTTCAAGAAAAATCGACTATGGTCATCAATATATGCAGTATCTGTATTTTGCAAAAGTTGACCCTAATTTCTTTTTAGCCAATGCCGCGAGGCATAAGGAAAATAATTGGGTTGTCTTTGATAGCATCGGAAAATATGATTTTGTGTCGTCAGTCCCCGGTATTGATCGTCTGCCAACAAAGACCCTAATAGTCACTGGACAAAAAGAGATTGAATTTCCAAAGGCACCCATTCATGTAATTAGCGATTTAAGAGGAGATACAATTTTTGAAGTTTACGATGTCAGCCAAGTTAAAGTACCATGACAAAAAAAATCTTTTGGGCAATTTTAGTTTTAGCTTTTATTTTAAGGTTTTACAAATTAAGCACTGTTCCTCCAAGCCTCGATTGGGACGAAAACAGTAATGCTTACAATGCCTACTCGATTCTTAAAACTGGCCGAGATGAATATGGAGTCTTTTTACCAATCACCAATCGCTCCTTTGATGACTACAAACCGCCTCTCTATATGTATTTGGATGTGCCCACAGTGGCAATTTTTGGACTAACCCCTTTTGCCGCTCGACTTCCATCAGCTTTTTTCGGATTCCTCACTGTGCCATTAATATATTTTTTGGCCAAAAAACTTTTTGATAAGACTGAAAATAGTAAATGGAAAATGGTAAATGGAAATTCACAAACAATTGCGCTCTGCGCAATGTTTCTGTTGGCTATCTCTCCCTGGCACCTGCAAGTTTCAAGGATCGGTTTCGAATCAACTGTCGGCCTTTTTTTTGCTGTCGGATCAATCATCGCTTTTCTATACAGTCTTAAAGATAAAAAATGGCTAATTGTAAGTGCCATATTACTTGGAATATCAGCTTACAGCTATCACTCTGAAAGAATATTCGTCCCGCTACTCTTTGCTGGAACCTTCATTATTTATAGAAAAGAGATACTGGCCGTTTCTAAAAAATATCTAGCTGTTTTTGTTATCATCACCATCCTGATTGGATTACCGCTAGCAATATTGATTCCGCCTAAAGTTATCTTGCAAAGATTTGAAGTTACCACAGGCAAACCAAGACTTGAAGATACCGAAAAATCAATAAAATATATTTTACAAGACCAAGATTTAGGATTAAGACTGGGGAAATATATCCACAATAGGAGATTTGTTATTGGCCAAACGTGGTTTGGTAACTATCTTTCACATTTTGATTTCAACTTCTTATTTACAAAAGGTGATGACAATTTTAGACATCACATTGAAGGCATGGGTATGCTTTATCTTTTCGAACTACCTCTTTTCTTATTTGGAATCTATTTTCTGGTTAAAAACAAAAATAAAGAATCGGCCTTCATTCTTGCTTGGCTTCTTCTTGGCCCTTTAGCCGCAATACCTGCTCATCCAAATCCTCATGCCAACCGGTCTCTCCCTATGATAATTCCATTAGAGATTATTTCGGCCTATGCATTTTTTCAAATCTTTTCGAACAAATTTTTCTTTAAAAAAATATTCCTTAGTGCTTATACTGGATGGATAATACTTTCGGTTGGCCTTTATATCCACAACTATTTTACTCACTACCCATTTAACAAAGCAGATTTTTGGCAATATGGTTATAAGGAAGCTGTTGTTGAATCAGAAAAGGTTAAAAATCAATATGAAAAAATAAATATTGATCATTCCATAGAACAAGCCTATGTCTTTTGGCTTTTCAATACAAAATACGATCCTAAAACTTATCAGAAAGAAGGATCAAGATACCATTTCGACAAATATTACTTTGACGCTAAAAGACCAGAAAATCCAAATGAACTTTTCATTGCCGATGTCGGAAATTTTCCAGGTGGCTTTGAAGTAGTTAAAACGATTTACTATCCAAATGGTACCGAGGCGATCAAAATCGGCCACCCTAGATGAAAACTCAGCAAACTTTCCTGATTTTTTTGTCTATTGTATTTTTAGCTTTCTTTTTAAGATTTTATAGAATTGCTCAAATACCTGCGGGCTTTTTCTTTGATGAAGTCACAGTAGGTGTTAATTCTTATTTTTTATCAAATAATCTGAGGGATGAGTTTGGTAATTTTTTACCGGATTTCATCAGAGTTGGCGAGGATTATAGGCATGCCGCAATATTTTATGTCACGGCTTTATTTGTAAAAATACTCGGACTAAATGTATTTGCTGTAAGAACCGCAACGGCAACATTTGGGGTATTAATAGTTATTGGTACTTATTTCTTAGTTAAACAACTAACTAGCAACCGAAAAATTGCAACTCTATCAGCTATATTGACAGCGATTTCACCATGGCTTATTAATTTATCCCGGTCGGCAAATGAAGTAATTGTGGCTTTGTTATTTTTAATAACAGCTGATTTTTTATTTATCAAAGGAATTGAAAAGTGTGAGAAGAAATATTTTGTCTTATCGTACTTATTTATTGTTCTTACTTGGTTTTCTTATTCCGGCGCAATTTTGATAAGTTTTTTACATTATTCGTTTTTGTTGCTTTTCTGTTTACTTGGGAAACACCCCAAGCCGGCAAAAATTTTGGCTGTTTTGGCAGTTGTTAGTTTCTTAATCTTTCCCAACATATTTTATTGGATTTTAAAGCCACAGAAAATCACAGGACGATTCGATCAAGTTTCAGTTTTATCAGAGAAAGGAACACAATTGACGCTTAATGAGCAACTTAGAGAAGATGGTTATAAAAATTCTCCTCCCATTTTGGTTTCAAGGTTTTTTCATAATAAACTAGTTAACTACTCATCAATAATTGTTAACAATTATTCTCAATATTTTTCCGGCCAATTTTTATTAGGTTTAACTCCTTTACCCTTAAGATATAAAATCCCCAACTCGGGATTGGTTTACTTTATAGAAGTTCCGTTCTTTCTTTTTGGGTTGTACATTATGGGTAAAAGGCTGACATGGCAAAAGTCTTTTATAATTTCCTGGCTTCTTATAGGACCAATACCTGCAGCATTAACTTTGGAAGATTCGCCTAATATGCAAAGAACCATTTTTATGCTGCCTGCCTGGCAAATCATTACCGCATTTGGCATTTATCATTTACTGACATTTAAAAGCAGATTTTTGGCAAAATTTAGACTTATCAAACCAGTGGGAATCAGCTTATTAGCTGTAGGTTTTATTTTTTTCTTGAGCCTTTTTATGCATCAGTTATTTTACCATCAGCCACGTTACCAAAACTGGTACAGAAGCAGTGAATGGGAATCCGCAGTGCAGATCATTGATAAAGTTGACGGAGACTATGACCAAATTGAAATAAGTGGGCCACTAGTCTATTATCATTTAGCATTTTACTCCAAACGATATAGAGACTCGATTATAAATAATCCTTATTTTAAAGAAAATAGGAGCTATAAAAGCACATGGCAAGTAGGCAAATATTCGTTTATTGAAAGGAACTGTATCTTGCCGGACTTAAATAGTGTTGAAGTAAGGACGCTTTATGTAAATGGACAAGACTGTCAAACGCCAGGGTGGGCAAGAACTTTAGAAGAGGCAAAAACATCTGATGGGGTAGTCATGCTTACCTTTATTGACGTACCCCTTACAAGAGAAAAGTTGGATGAATTAATTAATGTTAAAGGAGGAATATAATAAGACAACACTTGTCAACAAATATGAAAAAGATAAAAATTTCGGCAGCTTTGGCCATATTCAACGAAGAAAAAAATATTGTTGACTGTATTGAGTCTTTAAAAGGTTTTGCTAATGAGATAGTTGTAGTTGATGGATCATCGAAAGACAGAACAAGTGAACTTGCCAAGAAGCTAAGGGCTAAAGTTATTAAAACTACAAATAAACCTATGTTTCATATCAATAAAAATTTAGCTATTGACAATTGTAAAGGGGATTGGATTTTTCTTATTGACGCTGACGAAAGAGTCAGTAAAGAGTTGGCCATCGAAATAAAAGAGATTACTTCAAAAAATCCAAAAGAGAATGGGTTTTGGATAAACCGCGCCAATTGGTTTTTAGGTGGTTATTTAACTAAAGGTGGAGCTTATCCTGATAGCGTAATTAGGCTTTTTAGAAGGGGGAAAGGGAGACTTCCCGAAGTAAGCGTCCACGAACAGGTTAAAATTGACGGAGGGATAGGGCATCTGAAAAATGATATCCAGCATTTTGCTGATCCGACTTTTACCAGATACCTATATCGAGCCGATCGTTATACAGATCAAACTGCCCAATATCTCACAAAAATAAATTCCGGTAGGGGACCATGGCCGGTTTTTTACAACATGATACTAAAACCAATTTTGACCTTTTTTGATATTTATTTCCGACATCGGGGTTATGTCGACGGTTTCAGAGGTTTTATCTGGGCACTTTTTTCAGCTGCTCACCACTTTTATGCTTATGTAAAATATTGGGAAACTACAAAAAAATGAGTGTTGATATTTTGCCTACTTGCATAAATTGTCAAAACTTGCTAACAATTTTCTTATACTTATATTTTTTAATAAACTTCCGAGGGCTAAGAGCCCACGGTATTGTTCTTTAAGTTTACATGAGCGAGCAAGGTAACCCAAGTACTCGGAAGTATGTATTCTCTCGCTCCTCATCCGTGGACTAATAGTCCGCGGTATTGAAGCGAGCGAATATAAAAGGATTCCAACTGGCTTTGCCAGTTGAATCCGTACAACTAAAGGGAAAAGAAAAATACCAAAAAGAAAAACCGAATTAGGTTTGTCTTTTTGGAGTAAAGAAAGGAGGTAGTAGTTGCATGGCAAAGAAACGAAAGAAGAAGAAATAAGCTTCAAAGACTTTGCAAAGTCTGCCCACCTTAACGGTTTAAGTTAAAGAAAATGCTAACCTAAAACAACGGAAGGTGGGTTTTTTTCGAACCCGCTCATTTAAGATATAATGGTACTGTGAAGGTAGCTATAGATACCAGTCCAACCATAACAGGGCATAAAGCAAGAGGTATTGGTTACTATACCCAGGAATTAACAGAAGAGTTTAACAAAAGAGATTGGCCGGTAGAATTTGAATTTTTTTCAAACCCCGCTTCTCCCCCGCCAGCAAACATTATCCATTACCCATACTTTGATCTTTTTTTTCACACCTTACCCATAAGAAGAACTCACGCTAGGGTAGTGACAATTCATGATGTAATTCCTCTTGTGTTTCCGAATTATTTCCCCGCAGGCCTTAGAGGCTATATAAATCTTTTTCTTCAGAAACAAGCCCTTAAAAACATTGATGCAGTCATTTGCGACTCGAAAGCCTCCAAAGAGGATATTATTACAAGACTTTCAGTCCCCAAAGATCAAATCTATGTTATTTACCTTGCTCCTGGCTCAAATTTTGTCCCCATTAATGATAAAAATCTCTTTTCTGTTGTTACAAAAAAATATTCGCTCCCTGACAAATTTATCTTATACGTAGGTGATGTTAACTGGAATAAAAATATTCTAAATTTGCTTGAAGCCGTTAAGATTGCTCAAGCTAACCTCGTAATGGTAGGTCAGGCTCTTGTTGATAAAAATCTTGATCAGACCAGAGAAATCGACCAAAGAATTAAAAAATTAAATTTGGGAAGACAAATCACTAAAACAGGTTATTTAACAGAGGGAGACCTTGTAACTATCTATAATCTTGCCAGTCTTACAGTGTTACCTTCTTTTTATGAAGGATTCGGTCTTCCGGTTTTGGAAAGCATGGCTTGTGGAACACCTGTCGTCTGTTCTCAGGTGGCCTCTTTAGCTGAAATTGCCGATCCTGCGGTTTTTTGTGATCCAACAAATCCTTCTGATATTGCTAAAAAGGTTGCTCATGTTTTAAACATTTCTCAAAAACAAAAAGAGGAATTTTCTAAAAGGTCAATCAAACATGCATCAAAATTCACCTGGCACAAAGTTGCACAGCAAACGATAGATGTCTACAAATCAATAGTGAAGTAAAATTTAAATTCGTATCATTAGCATTCATTAGCATATTTGCATCGATACTAATATACGAATTTATACTAATTATACAAATCTAGAAAATATAGAAAAATGAAAGAAATCTTCAATTCCTACGTTAAATCAAGATTTATTCCAATCTCTATCACCATAATATTTACAATATTTATCTTAATACTGTTGTTAAATCGATTTTGGCAATATGAGGCATTTTATTATGACCATGGAATGATGGAGTCAACCGCCTACCAAATCTCAAGGTTTAAATTACCCTTACATGACAGAGGATTTGGACGTGTCCCTATTTACATTGATCATCTTTATCCGAGTCTTCAACTGGTATTAGCTCCCTTCTATTGGATCTCAGATTCCTATGAAACTCCTATCATAGTCATGTCAATACTTATTGGTTTATCCGTTCTTATCGGGTATGAGATAGGTTTAAAATTAAAGATCAACAAATATATACTCTATGTACTCCTTTTTGCTTATGTGACCTACATAGGTTTTCAAAACGCCTTAATTTTCTTTGTCCATGACATTACTTTACAAATCCCGTTTTTAATGCTTTTGTTTCTTGCAATTGTTTATAACCGGATAAAATTATTTTATTTATTGTTAATAATCAATTTGGGGTTCAAAGAATCATTTTCAGTAACTGGTTTAGCCTTGGGTATTTCGCTTCTCCTTTTTTACCAAAAACAATGGCAAAAACATGCGGTTATGACTATTCTGATATCTGTACTATATGGACTATTAGCTTCAAAATTAATTATCCCATATTTTCAATACATAAGTTTCGGATCCTGGGGACATTTTGGTTATACGCCTGATATTAAATTCGACCCTCTTAACAATCTCTTAAATTTTATTGATACTTTGCAAAAGCGGGAAACGATATTAACTTCACTTACAAACTTTGGATTTTTGCCGCTGTTTTCTCCTTTTTCCATGATTTTGTTAATACAAGATTTTGCTCAACGATTTGTTCTGGTAGGTGCTAATTCTCCTTTAAGGCAAGGATTAAATCTCCATTACAACGCAAACTTAGCAGTAATTCTATTCGTAGGATCAATTTTTGCGGTTTCAAAATTGCAAAATTACAAACTGTATAGGAAATTAATATATATACATGCTTCAATCATTTTAATTATCGCTATAATTTTTCATCAATTTATATATCATGGTCCCTACGGCTTACTTTACAATAGAGAATTTTATAAAATTACTCAGAATATGACATTTATGAATGATTTTGTCGCAAAAATTCCCAGAGAAGGTAAGCTGATGATTCAAAATAACTTAGCCGTGAGATTTACTCATGATGATTTGTATATCCTAAGCTCTGAAGAATACCTTGATAAAGTCCAACCAGACGTTATAGCCTTGGATTTTCGACCAGGACAAAATATCAATAACTATTGGCCAGTGACAGAAGAAAAAATGAAAAATCTTTCGGAAAAATTATTGAATGACCCTCTATATAAACCATTATATAAAGAAGACTGCAGATACATTTTTGTTAAGAATCCTGTTAGTGAGGACTAAAGTGATTAAAAAGCTTATTTTTCTATTCATAATTTGGAGACTCCTACTATTGGGAGTTGCATATCTTTCTCCAATTATTATTCCCCAATTTGGTGCCAGATTTCCATATTTTGAAGGAAGATTAATTTCCTCTGGTTTACCGCATTTTATCTGGTCCTTTGGAAATTTTGACGGGGTTCATTATTTGGGAATCGCTCAAGATGAATACGCATATCAGTTTACTCAAGCATTTTTTCCCCTATATCCGATTTTAATAAAATTATTTTCATATCTTACTTCTTATAGTTTATTAGTATCAGGATTTTTAATTTCTAACTTAGCCTTTCTTTGTGGCCTGGTCATATTTTTCAAATTGACGAAAGAGGTATACGATGAAAAAATTGCTTTTTGGTCATGTCTTTTCCTTTTATCTTTTCCAACATCATTTTTTTTCGGATCAATTTATACTGAGGGCCTTTTCTTTTTACTGATTATCTCTTCTTTCTATCTCTTTTATAAAAAGAAAATTATATTTGCTTCTATTGTCGGATCTTTTGCCTCAGCAACCAGACTGGCTGGTATATTTCTTGCTCCCAGTTTGGCTTTGAGAAGAGATTTCAAAACACTGATTCCTATTCTGATAGCCCCATCAGGATTAATAGCCTATATTTTGTATTTGCAAATCAAATTTCATAATCCGCTCTACTTTCTTTCAGCTCAACCTGTTTTCGGACAAGAAAGAATGACAACCGGTATTGTCCTTTTACCCCAAGTATTTTGGAGATACTCAAAAATTTTACTAACTACCAACGGACTAGTTTTAGCAAATGCCGCTTTCGAACTGTCATCAACAATTTTCGCCTTAGCGGTTTTATTTATAGGTTTTAAAAAAGTTAGGTCTGAGTGGTTGGTTTTTAGTTTACTTGCGGTTCTGGTACCTACTTTGACAGGAACTCTTGCTTCCATGCCTAGATATATTCTTGTTGCTTTTCCTATTTATATCATTCTAGCGGCAATTAAAAATACGATGATTAAATCAATGATACTTATCATATTCCTGTTTCTACTTATTATCTCAACCATCTTCTTTACACAAGGATATTGGGTCGCATAGTCAATGTCAGTTGTCAGCTTTCAGTTGTGAATGGTATGATCTCACCATGAGTTTCTTTCAAAATTTCTATGCTCTCCTTTTAACCAGTGTGACTTTCAATGTCACGGCAAACATACTACTTAAAAAGGGGGTTTTATCATTTGGTGGCTTGAGCGGAAACTTGACGAAACTTTTCATTGAGATATCCAAAGCTGCGGCAAATCCGTTTATCCTGATAGGACTTGGTCTTTATGGCCTTTCTTTTCTAATCTGGCTTCGTGTCTTAACGTTTAATGATCTCTCACGAGCTTACCCGATTTTTGCCACCATTGTTTTTATGTTTACCACCATCGGCTCAATAAAATTTTTAAATGAGGATATTTCAATTCTGCGGATAGTTGGAATAGCAGTGATGCTTCTTGGAATTTTTATTGTAGCTCGTTCATAAGACAGCAGTGAAAATTGTTATTGTTATTCCAGCATTTAATGAATCCCGAGTAATTTTTGAAGTTTTAAAAGCTTTGCCCCGAAGGCTTAAGGGAGTTTCCAGCGTTGATATTGTTGTAATTGATGATGGATCGTTGGATACCACATTTAAAGAAGCCAAAAAAGCCGGTGTTAATATCGTCAGACACTCATTAAATAGAGGCCTTGGTGCCGCAATAAAAACCGGTTTTTCTTGGGCAAGGGAACAAAATGCCGATATCGTAGTTACTTTTGACGCAGATGGACAGCATGATCCTGGGGATATCCCAAAGTTAATTAAGCCCATTATCTTTAAAAAAGCTGATCTTGTAATCGGCTCTCGTTTTCGCAGCAAACAACGAATCCCTACTGACCGACTTTTTATCAACTGGTTTGCAAATTTTGCTACTTTCATTTTATACGGCGTTTATTGCTCAGATTCACAATCAGGAATGAGAGCATTTTCCCAAAAAGCAATAAACCTAATTGACTTTAAAGCAGACAGAATGGAATTCTCGTCAGAAATTCTCCTCGAGGCCAAAAGAAATAAGCTGAAAGTTGCCGAAATCCCAATAAAAGCAGTTTATACCAACTACTCAAGACTAAAGGGGCAAAAAAATCTTAATGCAATTCCGGTTTTTGCAAGGTTTCTTATTAGACTACTAAGATAAAGTGAGAGAGGTTTTGAAAGCTCGGCTCAACTTGTTGAGCCAGCAGGGCTGATATATAATACCGACACATTTAGAAAGATGCTGACAACGATCCAAATTTTACTATTAATCTTCATATTATTTGCCGCCTCAAGAGTACTTTTAAGAGTTAAAGAAAAGGTAATTTCCACTCAGGCCGGATTTTTTTGGCTTTTAGTTTGGTTGGCGGCTGTGATAGGAGTAGTTTTACCCGGGACCACAACACGCCTGGCATCTTATTTTGGCGTAGGCAGGGGAGTGGATGTTATTGTCTACTTATCTCTTGCCCTGCTGTTTTATTTAGTGTTTAGAATTTATGTCATGATCGAAGATATCCGTCGTGAAATCACTTTTTTGATAAGACAACTCGCCCTCAATTCTTCCATTTCTCCAGTAAAAAGCCGCCGAAAAAGAACCAAAAAATGAAAATACTTATAATTTCTGAATTTTTCCCAACAGGGAAAGATTTAAAATTTTCTGGCGGAGTCGAAGCCAGAACATTTTTTCTTGCCAAAAACCTAGCGAAAAGACATAAAGTTTGTGTTTTAACAAGCCGAATATCCGGTTCTCTTAAAAAAGAGACAATATTTAATTTTGTTGTTTTTCGTGTTGGCCCAGAGCGTAAGTATATACCGACAGTTGGAAACATTCTAGGTCGTATCAGATTCGCCAAAGCAGCTATCGATTTTGGCAAATCGCAAGACGTGGATCTTGTAGACGGCAGTAATTTTATCACTCATTTTGTAGCCAAAAAAATCTCTCAAGCTAAAAAAATTTCCACAGTAGCCTGGTATCCGGACGTTTGGATAGGATCGTGGATTAAAAATGCTGGAATTTTTGGAATTTTCGGAGAAATACTGGAAAGAATAAATTTGATCATGGGATTTGATGCTTATATCGCAATTTCTACTCAAACCGCTAAAAAATTAAAACAACACGTTAAAGGTAAAATTACTGTTATTCCCTGCGGTGTTGACCAGAAAGAATTTGCAAAATCAGCAAAGAAATTCGCCAATCCGACGATCATTTGCATTTCTAGACTCGCCAAATATAAAAATTTAAAGACATTAATTTTGGCTTTTGCGCATCTGACGACAAAACTGCCCAATGTTAGACTGATTATTATCGGGTCCGGACCAGACTATAATAATTTAAAAAATCTGACAAAAGCTCTCAAAATAGATTTCAACGTTAAATTTTTGGCCAGTATATCTCGAAAAGAATTAGTTCGGCTGATAAAGTCCTCCAACATTTTTTCTCTTCCAAGTCTTGTCGAAGGTTTTGGTATTGCTACTATTGAGGCTTGCTGTGCAGGACTTCCTTACGTTATATCCGATATTGAAGCTCACAAGGAGGTTACAAAAGGAGGCCAGGGTGGATTTTTAATTGATTCCAACGAACCATTACTGTTTTCAAAAAGGTTTTATGAGCTTTTAACTGGAAAATCTCTATATAGCCGAAAGAGTAAACAAGCAAAAAAGTTGTCAGAACTTTACAATTGGCAGAAAGTTGCCAAAGATACAGAAGAAATTTACAAGAAACTTCTATGAAAATTGCTGTTATTATCGATACATGGTTCCCATTTGTAGGTGGTGGCCAAATTAATGCTTACGAGATATCAAAAAGAATAGCCCGAAAAAATACCACCATCGATATCATTACTCGAAATAACGGCCAAGATAACCTCAAACTCCCTAAAAATCTGAAAGTTATTAAACTCGGACCAAAATCAGCCGCTGATAATGCTATTTCAAAGACCTTATTCATAACAAGATCTTTCTTCTTTGTTCATAAAGGGGATTACGATTTGATTCACGCCCATGCCTTTTTGCCGGGAATTACCGCCAGACTTTTGATGTTGACCAAAAGAATTCCGGCCATCCTGACGGTCCACGGAACCTCAATTGGCACAAATTTAAATAATTTCTTTATAAGATGGCTTGAAAAATTTATTCTTACCCGAATTCGTTACAGCACTCAGATAACCGTTTCACAGGATTTTTTGAAAATTAAAAACATCAACAGGAAAGTTGTTTATATCCCAAACGGTGTCGATGTCTCTAAATTTGATAAAATCAAATCCGACAAATTTAAAAATCCGACCCTAATTTTTGTAGGACGTCTTCATCCCCAAAAAAACTTACCGGTCTTGTTGCAATGTATTAATTCACTAGTACAAGATTTTCCGCGGATTCAATTATTGATTGTTGGGGATGGCAAAGAGAAGGATAAACTTCAGAGGCTAATTAAAAATCTACATCTTTCAAAAAACGTAAAATTGCTTGGGGAAGTCAAGGGACAACAGTTAATAAAACTTTACAAATCAAGTCATTTATTTATCCTCCCGTCAATCTACGAAGGCCAACCATTAACTCTTCTTGAAGCTTGGGCGTCAAAACTGCCGGTGATTGTTACCAAAACAGGTGATTGTCAGTTTTTGGTTAAAAACGGCCACAACGGTTTTCTGATAAATAATCCCTATGATTTTAAGGAAATTGCGGATGTAGTCAAAAAGGCGTTGAAAAATAGAAGATTGGGAAGCATCGGCCAAAATGGCTATAATTTTGTCAAAGCAAATTTTTCCTGGGAAAAATCAGCTAAGTTAACACTATCGGTATATATAAAGTTTCTTAATTGGCCTTAACAACTACAAAACGCGAAATAGTTTCCCCGTCCTCAAATCCAGATAAAAATTCGACATGAGAAAAGTAAACATTAGTTGGTAGTAAGCTAGGATCAGAAACAACAAATAAATCGGATTTTTCAGGCTCATAATAATTCCAATGAAGATCTTTTCTTAAACTGAAAATCGGATACCCAGTTTGTGGTAAGAGATAAACGTTAGAATTTGGTTTTGCTAGAGAATTTACTTTTTTAACAACATCAAGGTAAAAGGTATCAGAAATTGTCCTATTTGCATAATATGTGTCAGGTCTATAAGGTAAAGGTTTAAAGAAAATACCATAGAAAAAAGTAAAAGGGAGAGCAGAGATTACAATTAGAAAAATTAACAATTTAGAGAAATTGAATTTGCTAATAAAATAGGCGACACCAATTGTTATAGGAGGAATAGCAGGAATCAATCCATGTTCTCCACTAAGGCCGGGTCTATGGAAAACAAAAAAAGATATAGTTATAGCCTGCCACGTAAGTAAAAATCTTTTGAAATAACCCTTTTCCTTGAACAGGAAATATAGGGAGGTAATCCATGTGATTAATACTATAGGGGAGAGTAAATAAAACATAGCTTTAGCCCAAAATGGTAATGAATACAAAGCACCTCTCCAGAAATCCAAGGATGTCATCTTATAAACCGGAGCCGGATGAATAACACCGTCAAGATACGCGCCTGGATCATTGAGTAACAGAGTCACAAAAAGTGCAGGTAGAATAAAAAATAAAATATTGTAAAAATTAAGCTTTAAATAACTTACGATAGGGCTGATTGTCAATTGTTTGCTTTGAAGAATAAATAGAATTAACGCAAATAATAAAATAATAATACCGTTAAGTTTTGTTGAAATCGCTAGTGCGCAAGAGACACCTCCAAGGATTAGATATAATCTGTTTTTGGTTAAATAATAGTTCCACATTGTGGCTCCAAGCAGCGTATACCAAAGTACGGAAATTGCATCTAGGTGTACCAGCCTGCTAAATCTCACTGCAAACGGACTAATCGCCAAAAACAAGGCTGAAAGCATCATTGTTCTTCTTGGTATACCCTTAAAAAACAACAATAGAACGACTACCGTTAAAATACCCGACAAAGCGTAGGGTAGTCTTGAAGAGTAATTGGAAACACCACTAACTTTATAGATACCAACTGTTAAGATTTGGGCCAGAAAAGGATGCCCCTGGCTTCCTTCCGGATGTTTAAAAGGGTGATGTCTTATAGAGATATATGGATCATTATTAAGTAGTCTGTATGCGTCATCAATATATCCATTCTCGTCAGCGATAGTATCCGGGTGATCTAAATACCATAATCTCAAAATTGAAGCGATAATAATGATTACTATTGTTAGTAGAAAGCCTTTATTACCCAGGAGTCTTACCATTTTTAAGTCAAACAGCTAGATTATATAATATACAAGTCATGAGTAAGTGGACAAAATCAGAAATTGAGGACTTTATAAATTCATTCGACTGGTATCAGCTATTTAATATACCACCTTTTGAGAACATTAACGGACGATTTGGATATCTTGACAGAGAAACACTAAATCCTGCTCTACTCCCAAGAAATCTCAAAGGGAAAACTTTTCTGGAAATTGGCTGCAATACTGGAAAATATTGCCTGGAAGCAAAACTAAGGGGCGCGGCTAAAGTTGTCGGAATAGATAATAACAAAAACTGTATAGAAAGAGCCCAAAAAATTGCACAGATAACTAATATTGGCAATATTGAATATATCTACATGGATGCAAATATGGCATCAACCCTTGGCAAATTTGATTACACTGCAATGTTTTCAGTAATACATCTAAAATCCGTAAAAACTCCTCTTTTACTCCTTCAAGAGGCATACAAAGCAACCAATGAAGTTTTCATCACCGAAATCTATACCAGATTTTTTTGGCGAAGTATGTATAAATTTGGCCTAAAAATTTTTATCAAACACCCATATCCTACAACCCAAAGTATGATTTCTATTCTCAAAGAAGAGATAGGATTTAAAAAAGTGGAGTATGCCGGCAAAAACAAAAATGATAGAGACCTTTTTATCTGTTTTAAAAAATAAAAAAAGCTTGCCAAATTCGATTAAAAAATTCTACGAGTTTTTTTTAATTAAAAAAGCATTTCTTTCTCCCACTGGACAAATTAGTGCGAGAAGCTTATTACTTGGAGCTAAAATTCAAAATGCTCTTTCTTTGCAAAAAATAAAGTTCCATCCGCAACTTAAAAACTCGCTTCTTGTCAGTTTTTTAAAAGACATTGACAAGGGCAAAAAAATAAATAGTACAAATTATTACCGATTCCTAAGTAAGTATGGAGGAGCAGATTTTGCTAACATAAGAACAAAATCATTTGAGAAACTTTACAGAGAAGCCCAGAGAGGAGAAGAACTAAAGCCGATTTTAGTTTATGAAGACATTTCAGATTGGAAAGGATATTTGCCTGATTTTCCGAAAGGCAATATTATCAAAGGCAACAAAAATGGATACGTTATTTTTGATGGTCACCATCGTGGATCAATTTTGATTCAGCTCGGTTACCGGAAAATCCCGGTTAAATTCATCAAAAAAGATCCTTTAGTAGACCTTCTTAAATTTATATGAAAATACCGAAAGTTTCTGTGATAATGTCTGTTTATAATGGTTTACCTTATTTAAAGGAAGCCATTAAAAGTATTTTAAATCAAACATACAGAAATTTTGAATTTATCATAGTTGATGATGCTTCAGAAGATAAAACATGGGAGTATTTGAAAAACCTTAAGGAAGAAAGAGTAAAACTTATGCGAAATAAAAAAAATTTGGGTCTGGCAGCATCACTTAATATTGCCCTTCGGCAATCTCAAGGCGACTTTATCGCCAGAATGGATGCTGACGATATTAGTCTTCCGAGCCGCTTTGAAGAGCAAATTAAATTTTTAAATAAAAATTCATCCATTGATTTATGCGGCACTTGGGTTGATTTAGTTAATGATGAAGGAGAAATTGTTGGAGAAAAGAAATTTCCGGTTGATGATAACAACATTAAAAAAGCCCTAGCTTGGTACTCACCAATAATTCACCCCACTTTTATGGCAAGAAAAATCTTTTATAAAAAAATGGGTGGCTATGATGCTACTTTTGACTATGCCGAGGATTATGATTTGCTTTTAAGGGCTCGAGGAAAATTTAAAATGACCAATATTGGCCAAAAATTATTGCTTTGGAGACTGGGAAATAAACGAAGGTCGCGATCTGAAATGAATAAAATAGATAAAGCAGAACTTAGAATAAGAATCGCTGAAATTAAAAGGAACGGTATTTCGCCAAAAGTTCTATTAGCTCTTTTCAAAAAGATAATATTTATGTACCTTATGCCGTCGCCAGTCAAGATAAAAATAGCTAAATTATTAAAACTCGCATGATTAAAAAAATCGCAATACTAACACTTAAGAAAGCGGATATATTAACTTCTGTCGCAATAAGATTAGTAAAATTAACAGGTAAAAGTTCACATGCCGTTCACCCAAAGCACCTTCTAAACGAACGTGTTTGGTTTCAAAAATACCTAAAAGGAAGCGATAGGGTTTTAGATCTAGGATGCGGGTCTGGTCAGTATATTCTAAAAATTGCCCCCAAAGTCAAAATGTGCTTCGGACTGGACGTAGATAAGAAAGCTATCTCTTTTGCACAAAAACAGGCAAAAGAAAAATTACTTAAAAATATTAAATTTCTCATTTTTGATGCGAACAGAAAACTGCCTTTTGCAAATAATTATTTCGACGAAGTAATAGTAAGCGACACTCTAGAGCATTTAGAGAAAAGAAGCTTTGTGTTATCCCAAATAAACAGGGTTCTGAAAAAAAGCGGTCTTTTATTTCTGGTAACAGATAATCCCCAAACATCTTGGAAAAAGATCCAGAAATCGGCGGGCTTATTTTATTATGCCGATAAAGATCATAAGTATGAATATTCTAAAGAAGAAATCGTCAAAATTCTAATTCAAAAGGGATTCAAGATTTTATCCTTAAAGCCAGTAACATATGATACTCCTCTAAAGCCATTCATAGATCTTGTCGGAGGGTTGTCGCTTAATCTCTACTCGAAGCTTTCAAAATGGAGAAAAAGATTGGTTTTAAAAAACCCTAATGAGACAACTGGATTTAGGATAGTCGCACTCGCAAAGTAAAAAAGATGAAAATCGCAATGGCGACAGAATATTTTTGGCCTCATGATTTAGGTGGATCCGAATGGAGTACTTATTATCTTGCGAGACAATTAATTAACGAAGGCCATGAGGTAATAATTATTACTCCCAATTATGGATCAAAAAATCGTGAAGTTTGGAGAAAGATTTCCATTTTTAGATTTCCATTTTACCAGAAAATAAAAGGGGGTACTGCTATTTCGCCTTTCTGGCATACTAACATTCTATGGATTATATTATCGACGTTCTATCTTATAAAGATTTGCAAGGCAGAAAAAATAGATGCCCTTCATATACAAGGTAAATACTACTCGCCGGCAGGATATATAACAAAGCTGATATTGAGAATACCTGCAATTTTAACAGTCAGAGATTACCAGCTAATATGCAATTACGGATTTTGCATATGGAACAATAAAAAGTCATGCAACCTGAAAGAATATTTCACTCAGGACCTCAAACAATATTTAGAAAATTATGTCCCCAACAAAACAATGTTTAGTCTAATTTCTAATCTTGCCTTTGCACTGAGAGCAAGAATTATTAGAAATATTTTCAAATATTTTGCCCTGAAGATGACCCGGATTATATGTATAAGCAAAGCTCAGACGAAGATTTATAAGGGAAATGGCTTTAAAAAGGTAAATGTAATCTATAATTCGATGGAATTTAATCTTAGAAAAAAGACTAAAGTGGAAAATAAAATTGTCTTTGCAGGCAGACTTACTCCAGGCAAAGGAATTAACCTTTTGATGCAATCGATGCCAGAAGTGTTGCAAAAATTTCCAAAACTTCAGATTCAAATCATCGGAGAGGGTATATTAAAAAAAAGCTTAGAAAAACTTGCAAAAAAGAATCCTAACGTCAAATTGGAAGGACAGATAAGCCATACGAAACTTTTAAATACATTTTCGAAATCTCTAGTAACAGTCATGCCCTCGATCTGGCCCGAACCTTTCGGCAGAATTGCGCTTGAGTCAATAAGTCAGGGTACACCGGTGGTGGTAACTAGAAATGGGGGCCTTTCAGAAATTATTGATCACGGTAAAACGGGTTACGTATGCCCACAGACCACTTCTGCACTTGCAATGTCAATAATAATGGCAATTAAAAACAATAAGGAATTACGCAACAACATCAGAAGCGGAGCCGGCCTACTCAAAAAGAAATTTCACCAAAGCCCTGCCCAAAAATATATTAAAATTTACGAGAATACAGTATGAAGTTAGGATTAGTTTTAGCTATTGGTGAAAGTTTTTCCGATCTTAAAAAACACGGTCAGGACACTTTAGTTCGTGATCAAAATTTGAAAGCATATTCAAAACAATTCAAAAAAGTGTATGTCTTTTCCTACGCAAAAGAGAGCTACCCGTTATTTGTAAATAATAAGCTGGTCACAAATAACTGGCATCTTCACAGATATTTGTATGCAATTTTAATGCCTCTGTTAAATTCAAAAGAGTTCAAAGACTGCGATGTCCTCAGAGGCTTTCAGACAACAGGTGGCATCCCATGTCTTTTGGCAAAATTACTCTACAGCAAGCCCTTCGTTATAAATTACGGATACGATTACGAATCTGTCGCTAAGCTCGAAGGCAAAAAACTGATCGCCCTCATATATAGGTTTATAAATTTTATCGTACTTAAATTTGCCGATGCTGTAATAGTTACAAGCCCCAGTTTCCTCAAAAGAATTCAGAAAAGAGGTGTAAAAAATATTCATCTCATTCCAAACAGTGTGGATATTAACTTATTTAATTCTCGTGTTAACAAGCGCCCGAATGAAATAAAAAAAATTATTTTTGTCGGCAGGCTTGAGCCTCAAAAAAACCTTTCCAACCTGTTAATCGCTGTTAAAAATTTAAAATACAAAAGAAGTCTGATCTTGATAGGAGAAGGGTCGCAAAAAGAAGAGATTTTACAATTCGCCTCCGCAAACTCCCTTGACGTTAAAATAATTGACTCTGTTGCGCATAACAAGTTGCCGGAAATTTTACGAAGCGCAGATATATTTGTTTTACCATCTTTTATAGAAGGCCATCCAAAATCATTATTAGAGGCGATGGCAATGGGCCTGCCATGTGTAGGGACTGATGTAGAAGGTATAAGAGAAATTATAAAAGATAATGAGACGGGGATTTTAACCGGAACCAAACCAAAAGACATTAAAAAAGGGCTGGAAAATGTTTTTACTGACGGCAAGCTGGCTCAAAAAATCGGCAAAAATGCAAGGCTTTTTGTAAGAGAACATTTTAACTCATCAGTTTTACTTGCTAAGGAAATAAAATTATTAAAATCACAAGTAAGATGAAAATTTGTTCACCTCAACTTGGTTTAGCGCCAGCTTCTACATTGGGAGGAGAAGTCTACGATCGGGAAGTTCTAACAAAACTTGCCAAAAAGGGGAACGACATCTACGTTTTATTACCCAAAAATCGACCATACGATAAATCAATCAAAAATTTACACATAAATTATGCTCCCATTAGAACAATATTCCCAGCCTATTTATATAGTCTAATTATCCTGCCTTATCTTTTTAAAACATATAATAGGGTAGGGTTTAATATATTAAGAGTACACGTTCATTTTTTAGCTTTTGGGGCTCTGATTTTTAAAATTTTCCATAAGAAAATTCCAATCGTTGCCCATTATCATTTGGATGAAGATGGACTTTTTTTTAATTTTGTTAATAAGTTATTTCTATCAAGATGTGACTTGGTGATTGCGGACAGTAAATTTTTAAAAAAGAGATTAATTGGAAAATATAAACTTTCTCCAAATAAAGTTGCGGTTATTTACTGCGGAACTGATCTTAATATAAAACCCGGGAAAAAAGACCAAAAAATCCAAGAAAAATATAATCTTTGTGATAAGAAGGTCTTTATTTATATGGGAAGATTGATCAAAAGAAAAAGACCGGACTTCCTGCTTGAAATTTTTAATTTAGTTCACAAAAAAAATCCGGAAACTGCCCTTCTGATTTTCGGTGAAGGACCGCTTTTAAAAAACCTACAAGATAAAATTAAAAGATATTCACTTGAGGATTGCGTATACTTACTGGGCACAACATTTGGCGCCGAAAAAGTAAGATTTTATAATTCTTCGGATGTCTTTATTTTCCCTTCGATAAACGAAGGTTTTGTGTTGGTTATTTTGGAGGCTTTAGCAGCAGGTTTGCCTATTATCGCCTCAAAAGCCGTATCCCTGGGAGAAGCTGTAGACAATCACAAAAACGGTATTCTTGTTGATCCATACAATATGAGAAAGTGGCGAGAAGCTATGGAATTTCTAATAAAAAATCCCGGCAAGTCTCTTGAAATGGGCAGGCTTTCTAGGAAGATTGCCGAGGAACGATTCAGCTGGGATCAGACAGCTCAAAATGACCTGTACTTTTATCAAAAAATAATAGATGGATAAATTTAAATATTGGCTTTTTGAATCATACCGGAGAAAAATTTTAGATAATGATCTTTTTTCGGCTAAAAAATATTTCAAGGGTAAAATTCTGGATATAGGCGCTGGGAGAGAAAGAGGAGTATTCCAAAATTTCAGGGGTAAAAATTGGACTATTGTGGATATAGATAAAACACTCAAGCCGGATATTGTGGCCACTGTGGAGAATCTACCTATTAAGAACAACTCCCACAATGTGATAAAAGCTACAGATCTTTTTGGATATGTTGAAGATTTGGACAAAGGATTTTCAGAATGTTCTAGGGTTCTTAAACCAAACGGATACCTGATACTTAGTATTCCTTATTTGACAGCATATGATAGTGAACAACACGATAGTCAGCGGTTGACCGAATATCGGTTAAGGAAAAAACTCAAAGACTATAATTTTAAAATTATAAAGTTTAAGTCTCAAGGTTATTTTTTTTCAGTTTGGGCAGACTTTACTAGGGAATGGATTCATCACACATTTTTACCGCTAAGATACTTAAGTTACCTAACAGTTTATCCAATTCTTGATCTTCTAGTCTTATGGGAATCAAAGACAAAAATAAATAAATTCTGGCAAAGGTACACTACCGGCTTTTTCGTAATTGCCCAAAAAAAGAATTAATGAAAAAAATCCTTTTTCTTTATAAAACTCCCAGAAAACAGATATATGAAGAGTGGAAACAAAAGAGTGGTCCGGATACTTCTTTGTATGGACTAAATCATATAAAAAAATTTGGTGTTCAGGCTGATTTCTTTGATTATTCCTTCTCCATAGTAAACCCCATACGGTGGATTTGCTATCCGATTCATCTTGTTGCGGCAAGAACTACCGGCATAGGTTTCAATTTGGGTCAAGCCTTAACACTTCTGCCAGTTTTTGCCAATTACGACCTTGTTGTTTCCACTATGGATTCAGCAGGTCTGCCAATTTTATTGTTAAAAAAACTGAAATTGATCAAAAAGCCAATTATATACATAAGCGTTGATCTTATAGAAAAACTTAACAGGCAAACAAAAAAATGGCCATTCTCAATTTATAAAGACCTCCTAGCATATGCAGACTGTATCATTTGCTACTCAAAGCGGGAACAGGCGCTTTTTGAAAAATATAACTCAAATGTCCATTTTATGCCGATCGGCGTGGATGTAGACTTCTTCAAAAATAGCAAACGGAAAAGATTCTTAAAAAAAACAAAACCGGTAATTGTCGCCTTCGGTAGAGATAGAGACAGGGATTACAAAACTTTTATCTCCGCAGTCAAAAAAGGATCTATCGGGGTTATTGTGACAGGCCGATCAAATACTCATACTTTGAATATCCCTAAAAACTTTAAGATTTATTATGATTTATCTCCCAAGAACCTAAGAAACAGAATTTGGCAATCTGATGTAATTGTAATTCCAGTGAAGAATGTCGCACGAGCTGCCGGCCAATTATCCCTGCTTGATGCGCTATCATCCAAGAAACCGGTTATAGTAGCAAAAATACCGGGGATAACCGAGACATATGACTTAGTAGACGGAAAGGACTGTTTATACTACCAGCCAGGTAACTCAAGGGATTTAAAAACTAGGATAAGATTACTGCTTCAATCTCCTAAAACTGCAACCGTAATCGCAACAAACGGCCAAAAAAAAGCAAAAAAATATTCCACAAAGGCATTCGCGGCCCAGCTTAACGAAGTTTTTAAATCCTTTTATCTAAATGAGAAACAAGACCGGTAAAAAAATTAATCCAAGAAATCGATATTGTGAAATGCACTATAATCCTAAGCGCCGATGGATAAGCTATTGGTACCAGATAAATGAAGTCCTAAGTCAAAAGCCTGGTTCAGTTCTAGAAATCGGAATCGGTAATCAAACAGTTTCAGGTCACCTTAAGAAAGTCGGCATAAAAGTCACAACGTGTGACTTTGACAAGAGTCTAAAACCGGATGTATTTGCAGATATTCTGGATTTACCTTTTAAAAAAGATAATTTCGATGTTGTTTTATGTGCAGAAGTCTTGGAACATTTACCGTTTGAAAATTTTGAAAAAGGACTTGAACAGATCTTTAAAGTGACCAAAAAGACGGCAGTAATTACTTTGCCTCATTACAGTTTAACGAACATCTATTTTGGGATAAAACTGGTGCCCTATGTTCCTAAAATAGAACTTCATTTCGAAATTGATTACCCAATAGAGAATAAATATGACGGCGAGCATTATTGGGAAATTGGGAAAAAAGGATACAGCTTAAAGCGTGTTAAATCAAAGATAAAAAAAACAGGCTTTAAGATAGACAAAATATTTAGACCAATAGAGAACCCGTATCACCACTTCTTTATCCTAAAGAAATAACGCTATGAAAAAGATTGCCTACGAAGAAATGTTTGAAAATGAAATGACTCATCCCTGGTATCTTGCCACCAGAAAATTAATGCTTAATCTACTGAGAAAACATTTAAGTAAAAACTCCTTTATTCTTGACGCTGGATGCGGTACTGGAGGAACCATGAAATTTCTAAAAGAAAGAGGCTATAAAAACTTGTGCGGAATAGATAAATCTGAAATAGCAATTAGATATTGCATGAAAAGGGGACTTAAGGGAATAAAAAGAGGAACGATTCAAAAGTTACCTTACAAGGACAACATTTTTGATGCTATTGTATGTATGGATGTTTTATATCATAAAGGAGTTGAAAGAAAAAGGGCACTTAAAGAATTTAACAGAGTACTTAAACCAAACGGAATATTTTATAGCCAGGAGCCAGCATACGACTGGTTAAGAAGCAAACATGACAAAGTTGTTGAAACTAACCATCGTTTTACCAAAGAAGAAATGACCGAGATCGCTAAAAATGAAGGGTTTAAGATCATTAAATCATCATACTTTAATTCGTTTCTTCTACCCATATTAGTTATTAAAAGAATAACGGAAAAATTTATGAGTGATTCAAAAAAATCTGACGTGTCAAGACTCCCTTATTTAATAAATTACATTATGCTCAAAATATTCATATTGGAAACACACGTTATAAAGAGCTCAAATCTCCCATTCGGTTTATCAATAATTGTTGTTTGCCAAAAAAAATGAAGAAGATGCTTTTTTTGTCTCCCATGCCTCTTGGTAATGAATCTTCAGGGATATCAATAAGGATTAACGCGCTCAAACCTCAATTTGAAAATTTTGGGATAAAGGTCAAGGTTGCCGATAGGTACAGTGGAGAAGAAGCTGATTTTTTTTACGCTATGGTAAGCACTCATACTGATTCGATAAGCAATCAGATAGTTGATATAATCCCTCCCGACAAGAAACTAATAATTGATCTTTATACCCCCATTTTTCTGGAAAAAAATTTGAGTTTTAATATTTTTAATCCTTGCCATTGGATAGTACGTTTTCAGAAAAAACAAGTAGTTAAAAAGATTATTCAAAGAGGAAACCACTTTTTAGTTGCCAATCGCCGACAAAGAGAATATTGGTTAAAAACTGCCAAATCTCTTGGTTTGAAAATTAATAATAATAACATTTCCGTTTTACCAACCGGCGTTGCTAAAATAAAGGTTCGAAGACTGTCAGCTTCAAAATGTAAGGTGATTTTATGGTTCGGAGGGATTTACCCTTGGATGTACCCGGTTCCCTTAATTGAAGCATTTTCTCAAATTGCCTCAAGATATCCAGATTGGAAGCTAAGAATTCTAGGCGGTTTTCAACCGAAAACAGGTTATTCCAAAATTTATGAGAGTGTAATTAGTCTTGCTCACCAAAAAATAAATAAAAATCAGCTAGAGATTATTCCTTGGCAAAAAGAAACCCGAATGCCCAAGTATCTTAGTGATGTTGCTTTTGCAGTTCATTTGCCCAAGAAGACGAAAGAAGACTACTATGCGCATAGAGCCAGATTGCTAACACTTCTTTCTTTTGGAATTCCCGTGATGACTTCGGGCTCAGACTTAATTAGCCAGTTACTTGTAAAAGAACAAGCTGGTTTGAAAATATTACCATTTCCTGACCAGATCGCCAAGACTTTGGAATCACTTTTTCGTTCACCTCAAAAAATAAAAGTATTATCCAAAAAAGGGCTGATTATCGAATCTATGTTTATTAAGAAAAATAGAGACTTTTCAATTATAAAAATATTTTCGAATAACAAACTATCTAATATGAATCTTGAAGTTGCTAAGAGACATTTGTGACTTGGAAAATTAGATTTTTTTGAACTAAATACTCAAGTTTCATTGGTAAAATACCAATTATCGCTAATATACTTCTTGCAAATTTCACAGGTAAAGAAACAATAATTAATAAAATCTGGAAGGCTGTTTTATTTTGTTGCCAGTGCTTAACTATCTGATTAAAAGGATTTTTTTGTCTGTCTCTGGCCGACCATACAATCTTTAAATTATTTTTTAAACAAAGCTTTACTACCATCTTATCAGTTGTATAATTGACAAAATCTATAAAATTAATGACTTTTGAAAAATCTCTTATTTTAGTGTTTTTAATGTTTTTAATGTTTAGCTTCCTATATAGAAATAATGCCCAAGCCGCAAACAATCTTTTTGGCATCAAAGGAAAATAAAGAATTTTGTAATGTTGTTCTGCAGGGAAAAGATAGTTAGGGCAACTGAGATGGAGATAACCCCCAGGTTTTAGAACTCTTGCAATCTCGGACATTGTTTTTTTTGGGTCTTGAACATGCTCAAGAACCTGAGACATGATACACAGATCAACAGAATTTTTGGCAAAAGGGAGCTTCTCAGCTATGCCGTTAACAACAGAAAGATACTCCTTAGCTTTTGGGTATTTTTTTAGAAAGTGTCGGAGTACTAAGCGTTCATTACGACCTGGTTCAACTGCTATTGTGCGAATTTGCTTAAGCGCTAAATTAATAGCCACTCCGCCGTAACCTGCACCAATGTCAACTGCCATCCTTGGTTTCATGGGAAGTTGGTTAAGAATTGAGTAGGCAAGACTTTTTGAATGTTTAACATGATTTTCCAATATTTTTCTAAAAAGCTTAAGATCACTATCAAGCCAATATTTATTAGTTGTTTCAATCCAGACTTTTTGTGAATCTGGCGCATTTTTGTAAACAATATCAATTAATTGGAGCTTTTTCATCGATAATTTTTTTAGCAAATTTAATTATTTGTTTACAGGAGTCTTTGCTAAAATAAGCACAATATTCTTTTACAAATTTTTCCTGAGCCAGTTGTTGTTTCTTGAGTAAATTACCATCGTTGATCAATTTTGAGATATATTGATCAATCATTTTTAGGTCAGGCAGAGGAACATTTAAGGCACTGCCGCTATTAATAAGTGGATCTCCATATTTTTTGGTTATCCAAGAATTACTAAAAAATAATAGAGGTTTTTGCACTAAAGCTGCATAAAACCCAGCAGTAGTTGGCTGGGTAATGATTATATCGTGTTTTACCACCACCTCTTTGAAATTGCCTTGATTGTCTAATCTAATATTTTTAGGCAGGTCAATCCGATTAATTAATATTTCAAGATCAAACGAGGGGTGACTTCGAAGCGTAACCTGATAGTTTTTCGGAAGATTGGCAAGACCTTCAATTAAATTAAAAAGAGTCTGCTCGTTTTCTTGAGACTGAAATAGGACAATACTCCCAAAGGGAGGAGTCCAGAGGACCAATACACGGAGTATCTTAGCCGATTGATTATTATCATTTTCGTATCGTGTTTGCAAAAATGGGCATCCGACTATGACTGCACTTTTTTTGGCATAGGCCTTGCGAATTTTTTGCGGCATTTTTCCCCAAACAAGCTGATAATCAGCATTGTAGAAAGGAGCATCAGTTCCAAAATTAGTGTAGCCATGTTGAAGTTCGGCAACGGGTATTTTGTGTTTTTGGGCAACAAGGGTAAATGCAGCTCCAAAAGTATCATTACTGCTGGTGGTTAACAACAGTGCTGGTTTAGTCTTTTCAAACATATTATTCGCAAATGTTAAAAGTGCAACAATTTCTGGAAACTGGAACAATCTAAGATACCAAAGTCTAATTTGCCAATAAGTATTATCCAAAAGAGAATCAGTACCCATTTTCTTCCAGTTTCCAAAAAAGAATATTAGAAGATTTTTTAATCTTTCTGCTCTACCTAATAATCTATAACCATTAGTTATCCTAAAAAAAGTTACCTTTCGCCTGTTGAGAAGAGATTCTAAATTATCTGTGAATTTACCAACAACTATAATATTAAAACGTTTTGAAAGTAAATCGATCAACGGAGTTTGATCATCTAAGTGTCTTCCGCTTGAAAGAACTACAATTTGTGTTGCTGAATTAAAATTGCTAATCTTCTGCTTAGGAATAATTAGGTAATAAAGCAACCGGTAAATAGTCAGTATAATCCGAAACCACTCTTGGCGGATCTCTTTTTTATTTTGTAGGGGATATTGATCCCAAACACTGCTGACATTATCGGCCGTCTTTAAAAGGCAAAAAAAATGGAATTGTGAAAAAGCCTGTATACGTTCGAGCGATACTCCAAAAAATTTGTAATTTTTATTATGGTAAAACTTACTGAGCCAGCTTAAAGAAAAAAAAGCCAAATTAGTGTAAATTCCATTTGCTGTTGTAAAAGAATGAATTGGCTTCATAATTAAGATATTTCAAGTTAACTTTTTTAAAGTTCTGATAATCACTTCAACATAAAGAGGGTACAGTTCATTATAAATTTCTGCTTCGTTTTTGTTTTTTACATCACCGATAAACTTAAATTTTTCTAGAATTACCTTTCCTTGATCCACCTTTTCTGTCATCCAATGGCTGGCAACTGAGACTTTGGGGTTAGCATCCCTGATTAATCTTTTGATAGGTTTCCTTCCTTTATATTTATAAAAACACGGGTGCAGATTAATACACCTTAGATTATTGACCCAATCAGTGCTTAATATCTTTTTGCCATGACAACAAATGAAAAAATCTACCTCACGTTGTAAAACATTAAAAAAGTTTTTATTGTCGAGAAATCTCTTTGGCTTAACTTGTAAATCGAATACTTCTGCTAGTTTGGCAACTTTTTCATCTTCTGCTATTACAAACCTAATGTCCACATTCTTAGAAAGCAGCGTCAAAAGTGTGACAACTCCAGCTGTTTGTCCACCATAAAATGCAATCTTCATTGGATCATTTTACAACTAACTTCCAGGAGAGGGGAGTACCACGCTCAATATTGGAAGCAGCTACTTTCCCAAGAACTTCTTCAAAATATCTTGGAGCAAGACCATCTCCCGGTCTAATACATCTGATATTTGCTTTTGTTAATGTTTCGCCCTTTTCTATATTTGAAACAGCAAAAACTGATTGAGAAAATCTCTTGCCGTTATATTTTTCTGCTTTGTTCTCAGGTCCATACTTTACTTTCCCTATAACCCTTTTAGCAAAAGGAGTAACCAGGATATCTGAAGAGCCTTTAGTTTCATTTTCTCTTATTCTGCCTACCAGCTTGGCAAGTTCTTGAGGCTCTATGGAAAAAGAAGCATCTGGACCACCCGTCGAGCGGTCCAGAATCACATGTTTTTCGATAATTGATGCTCCTAAAGCGGCAGCTATTATTGGAATTTCAATTCCGCCATTATTGTCTGAAAATCCGCCGACTACATTAAACCTTTTTGTCATATCAACTATTGTTCTAAGATTTATGTCATCCAAATTTGGTTCAGACGAGTATGTGCTGACACAATGTAAGAGGGCTACTTGGTCAGCGCCATTGTCATTGAGAGTTTTAAGTGCGAGTTTAATATCTGCGACATTTGCGAAACCTGCCGAAAGAATAACCGGTTTTCCAGTTTTAGCAATTTTTTTTAAAAGAGGTATATGGTTTGTTTCATAAGATGCAATCTTATACACAGGAGGATCAATCTCTTTTTCCAGGAAATCAACAGCGGTTTCATCAAAAGGCGTTGAAAAAAGAATAATGCCTCTCTCATTGGCAACTTTAGCAAGTTTTGGTTGCCAATCCCAGGGTGTATAAGCAGTTTTATAAAGGTCATAAAGTTTATGACCTTTCCAAGCATCAGGAGTGTTTTCACTTTCAACTATAAACCAGGGTTTATCTGAATCTATTGTTAGAGTGTCAGGTGTATATGTTTGAAGCTTTACAGCGTCTGCCCCGGCCTCTGCGGCAATCTCAATAAGTTCTAGAGCCTCTCGATAATGTTGGTGATGATTTCCGGAAATCTCTGCAACAATAAAACAAGTATTTCCCGATCCAATCACATTGTTCCCAATATGGATGCAAGGACATTTAACCATTTTTTAATTTCTATGTTTCTTTTCAAATAACCACCAATTTAAGTTATCAAAAATTGGCAGATCACGTTGCCATAGAAAACCATAGCTTAAGACTTTAAGGTTGGGAAAATGGTCAAGATAATACGCCCCAAAATCTCTTTTGAACAAAACTCCATCGTAATTGCGGTAGGGGACATCAACAGGTTTGTGGGAAAAATACTCTATACATAACACATAATGCCCGCTAACCCTAACAATCTCTTTTGTCGCTGCCAGTAAATTCCTTGGCGCAATATGTATTAAAACCCCGCTGGTGAAAACCAAATCAATACTGTTATTTTCAAGTGGAATATGGGCTGCATCAGAGACCCAAGCATCTGTTAGTTTCATATCCTTTCTTTTTGTTAAATAAGAAAAAGCCTTTTTATTCGGCTCAACTGCAAAAAGTTTTACCTTCCCTTTAAATATTTTATTGATTACTACGAGGTTTAAACCTATGTTGGAGCCAACCTCTAAAATCGAAGAGATATTAACATGATCAAAGATTTTCTGGTAAGCCCTTACACCTGCGTTTAGTTTCCGCGCAGTGTCTAAATTCCTATTTATGTAATTGTTTCCAAATTCCCTTGTCCAAAATTTTAACTGAGAATTTTGGGCTGTTGATCTCATAAGATAATAAATTCTTCGCTAGCGCTCTTATTTTTTATCCGAGCCTTTTTCTTAAAGGGGTTATAGTAAAGATACTCGTTCCTTTTGCTAAACGTTCTATCATTTACTTGTCTAACTCGGGCATTTTCAACCTCAGGATCATTAAGATGATTAGCTACCGAATCGGTAGTCTCCCAAGTCCCGTCAGGGTTTTTTTGCCAAATGTTCAAATCTCTCATCGGCTCCACAGCATCATAAAATTCCTTTTCCGATATACCTAAGAAGCGCAGGTAAGTATTCAATGTTCTTGGTACAACATGATCATATTTATTGACGAGCTTAATACCTTCCTCTCTTGTCATCCGCCCATGCCGAATTTCCATGCTCGCATCGTCCGTCGTTCTCCCGTAGCCAAATTTAAGATATTTTAGAAAATCATGCACGTCGTTTGCGTGGTCGTCGATTTTCGCATATAAAACAAAAGTCCGATCACGAGGCCTATCCATCTGTTTAAAACCCCACTTTTTAATCATCAAATCAGCTTGGTCCTTGGCATTCCAATAGACAAAATTGGAAAGATAGATTCCCTTAGCATTAATTCTCTCTATTTCCTCATCCGTGGGATAAATATAAGGGACAATATCCTGACCAGTGACCCCACTTTCCTTATTGATCAGATCTTCCGGTTCAAACCCTCTCATATCATGTTCTTGTCTAGTCCATTTTGTAAATTCGACCATATCATCAAGCGTAAACATTCCGGTTAATTCAGCAAAACCGTGTTCTCCCCAAACGATTAGCGGGATCTTGTATTTTACGGCAACTTGGAATGGTAACGTTCGAATGCCAGCGTGATAATGCCAGGTTAAATCCCCAACTTTTTTCAGCATGTATCGGGAAACCTTTTTAACGGAATGAGGATTAGCTGTAAACCTAAGAAGGTCGCAGCCGGATTTATTAACCAGATTTCTTAAATTTTCCAATCCTAGATAGCTGTTAAAACCATGATTAAAAGTAACCAGTAAAGGATTCATTCCGTAGACTTCTTTCAATAACCAGACTTGATAATGGCTGTCTTTACCCCCGCTCACAGGGACTATGCAATCATAAGGATTACTCTTCTTCCGGGCTTTTTTTTTATATTCTTCCAAAATCTCACTCAGTTTTTTCTCACGTTCTCTCCAATTAATTCCTTCCCTTGACTCATGATAGCGACAACCGCTACAGACCCCCTCGTCATCGAAGATAATTGCCGGTTTGGCATTTTCTGGGTATAAACATCTTGCACAATATCTCATCGCATATCGATTCCTGCTTGCTTCATAAATTCTTTGGCTTTCTTTGCACTATGTTCCGTGTAGTGGAAAATATTAGCAGCGGCAACTGCATCTGCCTTGCCTTTAATAATACCGTCTACTAAATGCTGCCAAGTAAAGACCCCACCCATGGCAATTACCGGAATTTCAACCGATTCTACGACTTTTCTCAACAAGTCAAGATCAAATCCTTCTCGAGCCCCGTCTCTGTCAATACAATTCAAAAAAATTTCACCCGCACCAGACTTTTGTGCTTTTTTAGCCCAATTAAATGGCGATAAGCCGGTCGGTTCACTACCCCTGTTAATGTATACTTCATACTCACCATCATGTTTTTTGACATCGACTGAAACAACCACGCATTGACTACCAAAAACCTCAGCTAATTGACTAATTATTTCCGGATTTATAACCGCTTTTGTATTAATAGCAATTTTATCAGCCCCTAATCTCAGCACTTTTCTCGTTTCTTCAACACCGTCAATCCATCCACCAACGGTAAGAGGGACAAAGCATTTTTTAGATAGGTTTGAAACGACTTCATAAAATAGCTTCCTATTATTCTTATTTCTGCTCACGTCTAAGACAACAATCTCATCAGCAGCCCATTTATCAAAAAACTCAACTGCTATTGACGGATTCCAATGGATGACATTAGTGTGTTTAAATCTTACACTTTGGATAACTTTCCCATCTCGTAGTATAAGAACAACTATCAATCTTTTTTTTAACATTGTTTCAGATTACTCTATTCTTTTTAAACTAAACATTATGATTGAAGCAAAAATATTGGCTAAAGGATGGTTTTTGAATTTTCTTTCAAATAAAAAAATTCTATCGCGATATTTTTCTGAAGATTCCATAAATTGAGGCGGCATTGGATAGAAGTGGGTAAACCTCATTTGCTCAACTCTTAGTCTATGTCTTTTAAGCAAATCTTGAGGATAAGAAATTGGATTAATTCTTCGTTTTCTAATAAAATCTCGTTCACTAATTTTATGTTTATTCTTTTTTGGAATGTTGTAATTTGTTAGATGTGAAGAAAAAATCCGCAATAGTTCCTTTTGCTCTTTACTATTTTTAGAAATATAAGGGATAATCTTTTTGTTCCAAAACTCAACGGTATATTTATTAAAAGTTACCAAATCAATTAACTCATTGGTTTGAGAAACTATTATTCTTCCTCTTCCTCTAATTAAGCGCCTAGCCTGTTTAAAGAAAAAATCCTCTTCATTTTTTGTCAAATAAGGTAAAGTGTTGAGAGAAGCCACGATATCGAAAGAATTACTTTTATACTTTGGTAAGTCGGTAAGACCTCCGAGAGAAATAATATTTTCATTAAGTTTCGCTTGTCTTAAGTTTTTTCGGCCAAGATCAACCATTTCGATCACCGGATCAATTCCGACAACTTGATGGCCCATTCTGATTAAAGTGATAACATTTTCAGCCGAACCGCATCCGAAATCTAATATAACCTGCTTCTTTTTTGGAATTAGAGAGTTGAAAGTTTCAAATCTATTCTTATGATATCGTCCCCAAAATTTATCTTTTGGAATATAAAAATTAGCAAATTTTTTATAATAAACCGTGCTTTTGATCATAAGTTTTCGGCAATTCTAAATAAGTTTAATAAAATTACGCAAGACAGCAAGTCCAGCCCCCTGACTTTTTTCTGGATGAAACTGTACACCAAAAATGTTATCTTTTTGAACTGCAGCTGTGATTGTCTCTCCATGCCAACTAGTGCCTACCAGGTACTTCTTATCTGAATCCGCAAGTTCTAAATGATAGCTATGGACGAAATAGAATACAGGGCTTTCGATGCCGTCAAAAAGTGGAGACTCTCTCAAAACCGTTACCTCATTCCAACCAATATGAGGAATTCTGAACTCACGACTTTCTGGTTGAATCTTTCTTGTTATGCCTTCAACCCAGCCGAAACCCTGATGTTCCCCTTGCTCGAGGCTCTTAGTTGCTAAGAACTGTAATCCTAAGCAAATGCCTAGATATGGCTTCTTTTTGACAAAAATCTGCTCATCCAAAGCCTCAATCAATTTGAGTCTTTTAAGTGTTTTCATACTGTCCCCAAAAGCTCCGACACCAGGTAAAACAATTGCTGAAGCCCTTTCAATTTCAGAAGATTTATCGACAACTTTGGTTTTGACGCCAATTGTTTCGAAGGCATTTAAAACAGATTTTAAATTTCCCGCCCCATAATCAACAAGAGCAATCATTTTGGAGTGATCTTCATTAAAAATTCCGCAAACTTTAAGTCCAACAAATTGTCAACATCAACAGCACGCTCCAAGGGAACATAATAGGGAAGAGTATTTTCCACGTAATAGTCATTGTTTGCGAGAAATACCTCGGTCTTGATAAAAATTACTGTCCCGTCGTGCCTATAAAGCTGGGCAAGCTCTTGAGCTTGTTTCATAAACTGATTACCAAAATACGGCTTAACAAGACCATTTTCAACCGAAAGTGCCCTTTGCGGTGGGTGTGAGAAAGGGGTTACGCTCATCACGCAATTGGCACCATTTCCTTTAAAGATTTTAAAAGATTTCACGATATCAGTCGTTGTTCTAAGCGGAGAGGTCGGTAGCAGGATTGCAAATTCTTCATATTTTTCGCCCAACTTTAATAATTCATCAAGAACATATTTGCAAACTTGAGGGATTCTACTTTTGTCTCTTGCTAGCCTTTGGGGTCGAGGCATCGCAAAGTCTGGGTTATATGATTTTGCAATATCTAGGATTTCTTGATCTTCTGAGGAAACACAAACTCGGCTAAAAATCTTGGATGCCAAGGCCACTTCGATAGCATAATCAACAAGAGGCTTGCCATTTAAAAGGGCCATATTTTTTTTGGGGAATCGCTTTGATCCGCCACGAGCGGGGATGATACATAACGGTTTAGACATCACCATAGCCAATTGCTTGATTATATTTAAGACTTCGCTTTGTCCTGCGGCCGACAAAAAAATCAATATACTCTGGAGAGACACCTTTCTCTGGACGTTTTCCTTCAAGCATTTCTAACGTTAAAATTGTACCTTTGGGAATATCTCTTGTGGCAACTATATGCCGAAACCATTTTTTTCGTTCAGCTAAATCTTCTTTACTTGGCTTTAAATCTTCCATGCCTAGCGCTGTTTGGACATCGCGCATCTTCCTAACATACTCTGTAAACTCTTTCGGTTCCAAGGATAAGATGTGGTGATGTCCCGGCAATCGTCTGCTAAGGGTCAGTCTTTTTTCTAAATAAACCGCACCAAGTGTTATTGCCATAATGTCAGTCTCTGAATCTTGTCCTTTAGAAGAATAACCAACGAGGGTGCT
>MFCA01000029.1:49202-121781 GCA_001775095.1 Candidatus Curtissbacteria bacterium RIFOXYA1_FULL_41_14 | reverse complement strand
TGTGGGCAATGGATAAGAACAACTTTATCATTACCTGAATCTTCTACTATTCGCATAATTTTGGCTACTTCAGAATTGTTAACGGGTCCCGTGTCGACTATCAGCGGTTTACCCAAAGCTGCAATTTTTTTCCAAAGGGGAAAATAATTCCAGTCCCATGAACTAAGTTTGTAGGCATCTAAGCTCAACTTTTGTGCATATTCAATACCACCAGGAGAATTGACTGTGGAGAATAAAATAACATTTTTTTTGTCTGCATATTTTTTAATTAACTTCCATTCATCTAGTGTAAATCGTAGCTTATTAAGCATCTTGTACATATTTTCAGTTCTTGAGCCATGAACTGTTTGATAGCTATAAGTAATTGTTTTGTCACTCATGATTTCTTCAGGGAACCAAAAGATCAACTTGATGGCATCGGCACCAGAATCACTCACAACGTCGATCAACTCTTTAGTAATCTTCATATTGTAATTACAAGTTATCCCAGCTTCCGCACAAATGAACAGCGGTTGATCTTCACCAATAATTCGATTGCCTATTTTTATCTTTTGTTTCATGAATCTCTATCAACGTAAAGATTGAATATGACTGCCGTACTTCTTGCCTTTATAAGAAGTCTTCGTTAACGTAGTTAAAAATTATTTATTCACTTTCTTGAAAAGTGTTGTTTTTTAGATCGATGTCTCCTTTTGATGCGTATTCTATTATCTTTTCAATCTCTTGCTGAACTTGGTTCTTATTAATTTTATCACGCGCAATTAAAAAAAGTGTAAATTTGCAGTTGTTTAAAAAGAATTTTTTAGCGTAACGTAATACTCTAGGTCCGTGGTAAGCATGGGTCACAATCGCTATTTTTTTGAATTTCAGTTTTTTTAAACCTTCAATCTGTGTTTTTGTTGAAGCAGCAGGATAGGAAGGATTTTTAACTATCATGACTTTATCGACTGCTCGCCTTTTTGCTTCCGCCTCCATAAAAATATTTTGAGGATCTGTACCGTTCAAAACTAAAATTGGAGAGCCTTCAAGCTTCTGAATCCCTTGATATATTCTTATTCCCTCGGCGAGCCGCTCTTCCGTATCATGTAAATCCGTCTTAATTGCGGGATCAAGACTTTCTCCGGAAAGTACTACTATGGCTTCAATGTCTGAAGTAATCTTAGGATTACGTCCTTTTTCAACCACATCAAATTCGTCCATTAATTTTTTTTGTAAATCAGCGGATAGCATCTTTAAGGGTTTTAATTACAAAGTTAACTTCTTTATCTGTCATTTTGGCAAAAAGTGGCAGCGACATTGTTTCTTTATAATATTGCTCTGCGACGGGGAAACTAATAGCTTTGAGCCTAAATCTTTTTCTGTATAAATCAAGCATATGAATTGGGATGTAATGAACTTGCACGCCGATACCGGCCTTCCTTAAAAAATCAAAAACTTGCCTTCGTGATTTCTTGGCCTTGGCTTTTAACCTGACTGTATAAATATGCCACGCGCAGAAACAACCATTTTGCTCCGTTGGTAAAGTCAATTCATGTATTTTACCAAAAGCCTGATTATATTTTTGCCAAATCCTCCTTCTCTTTTTGATAAACTGGTCTATTTTAGAAAGTTGACTAACTCCAAGTGCTGCCTGTATATCTGTCATCCGATAGTTATATCCCAAGTCCATAACCTGATAAAACCAAGCGCCGAATTTTTTGCTTAAGTCATTGTTCTTGTAAATCCCATGATGTCTCAGCTTTTTGAGCTTTTCAAAATAGATTTTGTTGTTTGTTGTTACGGCGCCGCCTTCACCCGTGGTAATTGTTTTAACAGGATGGAAGGAAAATGTGGTCAAGTCGGCTATTGACCCGATAGGCTTATTTTTGTACTTACTCCCTATAGCATGAGACGCATCGTCAATTAATGTCAATCTGTATTTACTTGCCAGTTTTTTTAATTTATCCCAGTGAGCCGGATGACCGGCAAAATCAACAGCAATAATAGCTTTTGTTTTTTTAGTAATTTTTCGTTCAACTTCTTCAACATTAATTGTCAAAGTATCAGGGTAGATGTCAACTAGAACCGGTTTGCCTCCACAGTATAAAACGCAATTTGCAGATGCGATGAACGATAACGTCGGCACAATTACCTCATCACCCTGTGTAATTCCACAGGCAATACAAGCGGCATGGAGTGCCGCAGTTCCGCTTGAGGTGGCAACTGCATATTTTGCGCCAACAAATTTCGCTAAAGCATTTTCGAATTTATCAATTTCCGGTCCCTGAGTAATTCTATCTGCTTTTAAAACTTTAATAACGACTTGGATATCACTTTCGTCAATTGATTGATGACCGTAGGGAATAATTTTAGACATTATTTTCAGTTAATTGTCTAAGGAGCTTGTTAATATAAGAGCTTGTCAACCATTGACTATTGTTATTACTCTTGTAAGAAAACCCGGCTTTCAATCTCGTGCCTCTCCTGTTCTTAACTTGTGCTCCCCACCAATTAAATTCCGGCTCAACCACAAAGTAAGATCCGACATCTCGAGTATGCCTGGCTTCATCTTCACCAATTAACACCTCATGAAATTTTTCACCAGGCCTAATCCCAACAATTTTGATTTTCGCATTTGGGGCAATTGTTTTAGCTAAATCTATAATTTTAATACTTGGTAATTTAGGAACAAAAATTTCTCCTCCCTCCATTTTTTCTAAAGCTTTAAGAACAAATTTTACTCCCTGGTCCAGTGTGATCCAGAATCTAGTCATTCTATCATCAGTGATTGTTAACTCGTTATTTTTTGCCTGCTCTAAAAATTTTGGCACAATACTTCCCCGCGAGGCCACCACATTTCCGTAACGAACTACTGATAGCTTGACCTTACGGCCTCCGACATAAGAATTACCCTGAACAAATATTTTTTCAGCTACCATTTTTGTTGCACCGTATAAGTTGACAGGTACGCATGCTTTGTCGGAGGAAATTAAAAGTGACTTTTTAATCCCAAAATCAATCGCACAATCAATGACATTTTGTGTTCCTAGGATATTTGTTTTAACCGCTTCAAATGGATTGTACTCAAGAATTGGTATTTGTTTTAAAGCGGCTGCATGAATAACATAATCAACACCATCCATTGCTCTTTTTAGACGATTGATATCTCTAACATCGCCTATAAAAAACCGTAATCTTCTGTCATTCTGATATCTTTCCTCGATTTCATGTTGCTTAAATTCATCTCTAGAAAAAACCCTAATAACGCCATTGAAATCTTTTTGGCTAAGAAGATTTTTAATAAAAGCTTGTCCGAACGATCCTGTCCCGCCTGTTAACAATAATATTCGATCTTTTAAATTCATTTGGTCAAAAACGATTTTTATTCTATTCTTTTTTAAGAATAATTAGCAAGGTAGGTATTTATAACTTCAGAAACTCTACCATCTTTAATAATTTTTCCGTGATCCAAAAGAATTCCCCGATCACAAATACTCTTTACTGCTTCCAGATTATGTGAGACAAAGATTATCGTTTTGTTTCCCTTCACAAATTTATTCATCTTGCTAAGGCATCTTTCCTGAAAACTTTTATCACCCACTGCCAGGACTTCATCTATCACGAGAATATCGGGATCCATAAAGGCCACGACTGAAAATCCAAGCCTGGCATACATCCCGGAAGAGTAACGTTTAATAGGAGTATCTAAAAACTTTCTGAGCTCGGAGAATTTGACGATATCATCGAATTTCTCATCTATTTCTTTTTTTCTCATTCCTAAAATTGAACCGTAGAGATATATATTTTCCCGACCCGAGAGTTCCGGGTGAAGGCCGGCTCCAAGCTCGATGAATGCGCCGATTTTACCGTCCGCTTTTATTTCACCGGAGTCCGGATAGGTAACTCTGGAAATCAGTTTCAAAATAGTCGTTTTACCTGCCCCATTTTTGCCGATTATGCCAAGACTTTCGCCTTGTTTGACTTTAAAATTGACGTTCTTTAACGCTACAAATTTTTCTTTTTGAATAGTCCTTTTTTTTCTGGTCAGCACCCTTTGAAAAATTTGCCCTATATCTTCCGCAAACCTTTTGTATTTGAGTCTGCTTATCGAGTAGGATTTGTAGACGTTATTAAATTCGATCAGTGAGCTATCCATTGTGTTTTAAATAATATCCGCAAATGACCTCTCCTTAATCTTAAAGAACTTGTAACTTATAAAAAAAAGTATAATTGATACGAAAAAAGCAATTAAAATCTCCGATAAAACTGGAGGTTTTGCAAAAAGCGTTACTCTTCTGAAGTTTTCGATTATGACCGCCATTGGGTTTAACATGTAAAGGAATCTTAAGTTTTGGGGAACTTTGCTGACGGGATAAATGATAGGGGAGGCAAACATCCATATTTGAATTATTAAGGGCACAACGAATTTTAAATCCCTCCAAATAACAACAAGCGCTGAAGTAAAAAGAACTACACTTAAAGTAAAAAATATTAAGATCGCGCAAATAGGCAGTATAAAAATTAAGTTAGGTGAGAAAGGTAATTTATAAAAAAGCATCATCAATATGAAAATAAGGCCTGCTACAGCAAAATCCAAAATCGCTGCGCCCACGGAAGCGAAAGGCAGAACTTCTCTTGGGAAGTAAATTTTACTAACCAAGTTGCTATTGTTAATTACAGCCTGCGAGCCAAAAGAAATGCTTGTGGAGAAAAATAACCAGGTTAATAGCGCAGAATAGTAAAAAATCGGATAGGGGAGTTCTTGCGATTCCAGCCCTAAAAATACTCCAAACACCAACGAAAAAATTAGCATCAGAGAGAAAGGCTGTAAGATTGCCCAAGCCGCACCTAAAGTCGTTTGTTTGTAACGTACCTTTATTTCTCTTTTTGTTAAAGCAATTAAAAGTTCCCTAAATTTATAGAGTTCTTTAAAGCAATTGATCATTTAACGTTAAAAAAGTCTTTAATCTTTCGAATTATAAAATCCAGATTTTGATAACTTAATCTAGGATAAATAGGTAGAGCTGTCAGCTCTTTTGTAAGCATTTCGGTAACTGGTAGTTCGTCAGACACAAATTTTCTAAATGCCGGTTGTTCAGTTATGGCATGAGGGTAATAGATGTCTGCTGCAATATTGTTTTTTTTAAGAAACTTGATAAGTTTATTCCTTAGTCTGATTCTAGCTGCAAGTAGATGAAACACGGGCTCAGCCCTCCCATATTTTTTTTGGAAAACAATTGGTAAACGGCTAAGATTACTTTTGTATTTTTTAGCTATTTTTACCCTTTTTTTATTTTCGACTTCAAGAACTTTGAGTTTTTGCCCTAAAATTGCCGCTTGTATTTCGTCAAGCCGACTATTTATACCAATATATGAGTGCCAAAATCGTTTGGTTTGACCCCCGTGTCTCAAGCATTTAATCATTTTAGCAAGCTTGGAATTATTTGTCGTTACTATTCCAGCGTCTCCGAAAGCCCCAAGATTTTTAGTCGGATAAAAACTAAAGGCGGCAGCGGCACCGAGAGATCCAACCATTTTTCCCTGATATTTTGCCCCATGAGCCTGACAAGCATCCTCAATTACTTTTAAATGATTTTCTTTGGCGAATTTGAGAATCGGGGACATATCGCATGGATTACCGAATAAATGTACCGGAATAATGGCCCTTGTTTTTCTATCAATCCTTTTTCTGGCATCCGCAACATCAATCGTCCAGGTTGCCTCATCAATATCGCAAAAAACCGGAATAGCCCCTTCTTCAACAACCGCAATGGCTGTAAAAGGAGAAGTTAAAGAAACGGTTAGTACCTTATCGCCTCGACCGATACCAAGTGCCCTGAGTGAAAGTCGGAGTGCATCAGTTCCGTTTCCAACTCCGATTGCATATTTTACTCCAATAAACTTGGCAAACTTTTTTTCGAATGATTCAAGTTTCGCGCCAAGAATATATTTTTTTGAATCGACAACTTGCGTTATTTCTTTAGTAATTTTGTCGCGTAATTTTTTATCAATCGTTAGATCTACAAGCGGAATCATTACCAGTAATATTTTTTGTATTTCTTATAATAATCAATAGTCTTTCTAATTCCTTCTTCAAGTGTTATTCTTGGCTGCCATCCTAACTCTTCTTTGATTTTTTTGATATCAGCTACGTAATTTCCAATTTCGATCGACTTTCTCTCCTCTGGAAATTTTATGATTTTGTATTCTCCCATACCTAAAATTTCAATGGTCTTTTCGACGAATTCTTTTAAAGTTATTGGTTTGCCTCCCAGGTTATAAATCTCACCATTTGCTTTTTGGGATTTAGCGCAAAGTAAAAGAGCATTAACTACGTCGTCTACATAATTGATATCCCTTATTTGTGAGCCGTCCCCGTAAAGTTGGACTGTTTTACCATCCATCAAAAGTCTAATAAACCAATTTAATACACCTTGTTTTGAATGTTCCATTTGATGTCTTGGGCCGTAGGTGTTGGTCATTCTTACTGAAACTGCCTTGATTCCATAAATACGGTTATATAAAAGATGATATTTTTCCGCTGCGATTGAATTGATGCCATTAATATCAGTTGGTTCTTGAATATGTTTTTCATCAACCGGCAAATAAATGGCCTTGCCATATTGATTGCGGGTGCCGGCAAAAACTATCTTTACTTTATTATTATATTTTCGACAAGCTTCCAAAAGACAAAGTTGCGCGCGGCAATTAATATCAAGATCGACAAAAGGATCTTTCATGCTATCGATATGAGAAAGAGTTCCGGCAAGGTTAAAAATAATGTCTTTATCTATTACTACCCGTTTGATAGTCGCAGGATTTCTCATATCGCCAATCTTCACCTTTACTTTATGTTTTACAGGGAGAATATTAAATTTATTCCCGCCAAATTCGGGGATTAGAGTATCAAGAATTGTAACATTGGCACCAAGTTCTACAAGTCTAATTGTTAAATTTGAACCGATGAAACCAAGTCCGCCGGTGATTAAGACGTTTTTATTTTTGAATCTGTGAAAACTTTGAGCCTTCATTCTCGGGGATGAAACAGATGAAAAAACGTCATCCGAACTCGGCCGATAAAACCCCACTCCTTCGTGGTGGGAGAGGATGTCATTTTTGAAGTATTTATTCTTAACCATTTAGCCAAAACTAATTCTCTCCAAAGAATCAAGAGTTCGATTGCAACATGGGCAACCCGTTTAAAATTAAAAAATTGCGACTTTCCGTAACTTCTAAAATAATGACTAACCGGTACTTGAGCAAATTTAAATCCTGCATCCTGAAATTTCTTAACCATCTCCACAGTTATTACCCCGCTGTTATGTTCAAGCCTTACCTTATCAAAAACGCTTCTTCTAATCAGCCGAAAATCACAATCAACATCTCTTATTTTAATAGCAAAGGCCAATTTTACTCCAAAATTGTAAAGATCGCCAATGATTATTCGATACCACGGGTCGCTCCTTTTTATCTTATAGCCTTGGACTATATCAACATTATCTGATAATTTAGTCAAAAGATTGAGAAGTTCACTAATATCATATTGGGCATCGCCATCCGTGTAAAAAATAAGATCTTTAGATGCTGTTTTAAAGCCGCTGCGAAGTGCTCCGCCATAACCTTTATTCTTTTCGTGGAAGACTAGTTTTAAATAAGGATTTGATTGCGAAAGTTCCTTTAAAATTTCCCGTGAATTGTCACTTGATCCGTCATCGATAACGATTACTTCAAAATCATTTGCGACTTTCTTAAGAGTTAAAGTTGCTAATTCAACCATTGAAGCAATTGTGCCAGCGTCGTTGTAACATGGGAAAAAGGCAGAGACAGAAACTTTCTTTTTTGTCTTCATTTTTTTAGCCATTCAAGATAATGTTCTAGGCCTTCGTCAATTTTTGTTTTTGGAGCCCAATCCAAAAGCTTTTTAGCTTTTACAATATTTGCCCAGGTTTTTTCAACATCTCCGTGTTGTGTTGGTAATTTGTTAATCTTCGCCTTTTTACCGATTATTTTCTCAAGAGTTTTAACAAAAACAGAGAGCTTGACGGGATGGTTATTCCCAAGATTTATAATTTCAAAATCAAAGTTTTTATAACAAGCTCTAACAATCCCGTCAATAATGTCATCAATATATGTATAGTCCCGGCTGCTGAATCCATCCCCGAATTGGTTAATTGTTTTGCCAGAGAGGATTGCCTTAGCAAAGAGGGCCGGTGCCATGTCCGGGCGACCTCTTGGTCCGTAAACTGTAAAAAACCTTAAAATAACAGATTTCAAGCCGTATGAATGAAAAAAACTTTCCACCCAAAATTCAGCCGCTCTTTTAGAAGAACCGTATGGTGAAATAATATTTTCGCATGGATCATCTTCGGTAAATGGCAATCGTTTTGACTCTCCGTAGACTGACGATGAGGAGCAGAAAATAAATTGATTAACTTTAAAATCTACTGACATTTTCAAAAGATTAACTGTCCCGCCAACATTTACTTTTCCGTAAAGTAGGGGACTTTCGATTGACGGTCTTACTCCAGCTCTTGCTGCCAAGTGAATGACTTTTTCTAGTCGTTCAGATTTAAAAATTTTGGTTAAGAGGGAAAAATCTAAAATATCCCCTCGATATAATTTGAAAGACTTTAATCTTAGTGCTGATTCTAAATTCTTTTTTTTAATCTTTGGGTCATAATAATCATTAAAATTATCAACACCAATCACCTTATGGTTATTAGCCAACAATCTGTCTACTAGGTGGGAACCTATGAACCCAGCACAACCGGTAACAAGTATTTTTTTCATTTCTCAATATTTATGTTTTTGAGCTTTTATAAATACTTCCATTTTTAAATTAGTGTATTCGAAATGTTCAATTTTGAATCCAGACTTTCTGAGAACTCTGAATAACTTCTTTGATTCCATACAGTTTATATGACTATTCTTCCATACGGAGCCCTTCCAACGAGTCCATAACCACCAGATAGACCGAAATAGAAGACTGTTGGTATCCTGGACTATTATTAAGAAACCACCAGGTTTTAAAACTCTTTTAATTTCGGCAAGTGCTTCATGGGGATTTTGAACATGTTCGAGTGTTTCGATTGCGCTGACAATATCAAAACTTCTATTTGGAAAAGGTAATTTGTGAACATCGGCAATAACAAATTTTATTTGGGGTTTGGTCCTGCGAGCAAATTCTATTGCTTTTCGATAATAATCAAGTCCTGTGATCTTAAGATTGGGAAAGTTTTTATAGATTTGAAAAGTAGTTGTGCCGTCAGCACAGCCAATGTCCAGAAAAGATCCTTTTGCTGATTCCTTCAAGAATTTTTTAAGAGTTCGCCATTTTTTCTGGTGCCAATATTTTTGAAAAAGATTAGTCTTTACACCCTGGTCATAATAATCGGCAGGGACCTGATTTAGAATTTCATGGAATCTTTTCGAGGAAACCATAGTTTCACAAAATTTCCTTAAAATAATTAATTGTTTTGAAGAGCCCTTCCTCAAGTGAAGTTTTTGGTTTCCACTGCAATACCTTTTTGGCCTTGTTGATGTCTGGCCTGCGTTGATGGGGATCATCTTCGGGAAGTCGTTGAGAAAAAGTTATTTTACTCTGACTTCTTGTCATTTGTTTGATGATTTTGGCAAATTCCAGAATCGTTCTCTCATCGTCGTTTCCGATATTAAAAACTTCTCCAGGCTTACCTTTTTCCATCGCTAAAATTTGCCCCTCGACTTGGTCATCAATATAACAGAAAGATCTTGTCTGTTTGCCGTCACCAAAGATAGTGATTGGTTTTTGTGTTAAAGCTTGTTTTATAAAATTAACAACAGCCCTCCCCTCATTAACATTCATTCTCGGTCCATAGGTATTAAAAATTCTGGTAATCCGCCCCTCCAAATCCTTTTTGCTGACAAATGCGGCAACAATCGTTTCACCAAATCTCTTGGACTCATCATAAACAGATCTCGGCCCAATGGTTGAAACATTGCCTCGATAATTCTCGCTTTGAGGAGAAACTTCAGGATCTCCATAGATTTCTGAGGTTGAAGCAAAAGATAATTTTGCCTTAAATTTATACGCTATCTCACACATATTCCAAGTGCCGATGGTATTAACTTTCATTGTTTCGAAAGGATGAGCCATATATGAAAATGGTGAATTTACATTTGGATCAGCGGGGGAGGCTAGGTGATAAATTTCATCAATCTTGGCAAATTTGCGGCTTACAAATGGTTTTGTAACATCATGGTTAAAGAAAAAGAAGTTTCTCTTACTCATAAGATGAGCGATATTTTTCTGTGAGCCGGTCAAAAGATTATCAAGGCAGATGACAGTGTCACCACGCGCGACTAATCGCTCGCAAAGGTGAGACCCGATGAAACCTGCTCCGCCTGTTACAAGAATGATTTTCATATACGATGCAAATATACTAATGAATACTAATCATACTAATAAAAATAATTCGTGCTATTCGTACAATTTGTACATTGGAATTGATTCCGTTCGTATAATTAGTATAAATTCGCATATTAGTATCGCTTATAGAATTTTTTCAAGAGATGCAACCATGTAGTCCAGTTCAGATTTTTTAAGCTGTGGGTACATCGGTAAACGAATCAAAGTGGTTGCAACTTCTTCAGTCACAGGTAAATCTCGGGCTTTATATCCCAATTTTTTACCCATCACACTCGTGTGTAATGGTAAATAGTGAAATGAGGCTTCAATGCCATAAGATCTCAGCCCTTCAATTACTTTATCACGGGAAAGCTTCGGGACTCTAATTGCAAATATATGCCAACAGGTATCACAATATTCGATTTCCTTAGGTAAAATAATTTTGGAAGACAATCTCTCAAGTTTTTTTAGAAGATATTTGGCGTTGCGTTTTCTAAGGTGAGTGATTTTTTCAAGTTTTTTAACTTGCTCAAGAGCAATAGCTGACAGAATATCCGAAAGGACTAAACTTCTGCCGACCTTAACCCAGGAATATTTTTTTCTTTCCCCGCGCATAAAAGAGGATCTGTCCGTGCCCTTTTCGCGAATAATTTCAGCAAGTTTATACACCTCTTTATTGTTAGTCACAAAAACACCACCTTCTCCACTTGCCGCATTTTTTGTTCCATGAAAAGAAAAACAGCCAATATCGCCAATGGTACCTAAAAATTGTCCTTTAAATTTTGAACCAAGTGCGTGAGCAGCGTCCTCAATTATTAAGAGGTTATGTTTTTTAGCCATTGCAGTCATTTTCTCCATATCACAGGCAAGACCAGCATAATGAATAACCATAATGGCCCTTGTTTTTGAAGTTATATGTTTTTCAGTTTCAGTAGGGTCAATGTTGTAGGTATTGATATCAATATCACAAAATATCGGTTTTGCCCCCGAAAGCATTATTGCATTTGCACAAGATGAAAAAGTAAAACTGGGTAAAATTACTTCGTGGCCACGTCTCAGCAAACAAGCGCAAGCAAGTTCCAAGGCCGCTGTTCCTGATGCGGTTGGAAGAACATACCTGACAGAAAGTTTGTCGGACAAAGCTTCTGTCAGCAGGTCGCTGTATGATAAACCACCAATCCCGATCCCACTCCTCATCGCCAGGATTGCGGCTTTTTCTTCTTCTTTACCCCAAAATGGTTTATGAAGTGGAATCGTAAATTGATTCATCATGTATTAGTCTAATTGTTGCGAGTGTAGTTTAGGTACTTGCGATCGAAATTTGAGTACCTTTATTAAATAGTCCCAAGTATCTGGAATTAATTTAACTGTCGATCTTTTCTCATGTTTTCTTATAAATAGAACCGGAATTTCGCTGATTTCCAGTCCTACCCAGAAAGCCCTAGCACAGATTTCCGTATCCCAGAACCAATGTTTGTCTTGGACTTTTGATAAAATCGGCAATATTTTAGATCTGGTAAAAAATTTATATCCAGCTTCAGTGTCTTCAATGGGAATTTTGAGAAAAATTTTGACTACTAGTGCGTAAGTTTTTGATGCTAAATATCTAGCAAGTGACCTAAATCCTCCCTCATAAAATCTTCTACCAATAACCATATCAGCACCATTTTCAATTTCGTGGATAAAAAGAGGAATATAATGCGGAGCAACTTCCAGATCAACATCCAAAAAACCACAAATCTTGCCCTTTGCCTTCAAAATTCCATCTGCGGCCGACTTTCCGCGTCCCCGATTCTTGCTATGGAAGATTGCGGAAGAATTTCTTGTCTTCTTGACTAATTTTTCCACGTTCGCCTTAGTTTGGTCGGTACTTTTATCTTCAACAAAAATTAACTCCCAAGATCTTTTTAATTTTTTAAGCTCCCTAACGATTTTTTCAGCATTTTCCTCAAGGGAATACCCCTCATTGTAGCAGGGAAGAATTATCGAAATATCTGGCTTATTCATCAGGTCTATTTTATGATACAAGCCAGTAATTTCTCAATCTTTTACATAAATTAAAAACCAGGAAGATGTTCTTTTTGACAAGCTGCCGGATTTTCTGTATAAATCTAAATTGTAAATCAATTGTATGGACCAGCAAACTTTAATCCAAAACTTCCTGTCAAATCAGAATATTCAAATTCCAATTTTGAACTTTTTAGTTAATTTAATTCTAGCGGCAATTCTCGGTTATATTTTGAGCCTTATTTACACAAAATACGGGAAATCGCTTTCCAATAGACAAACATTTGCCAGAAATTTTGTTCTTTTAGCGGTGACTACAACGCTAATTATTACGGTGGTAAAATCATCACTTGCCCTCTCGCTAGGCTTGGTAGGTGCTCTTTCAATAGTCAGGTTCAGGGCTGCTATTAAAGAACCGGAGGAATTAGCCTATTTATTCCTTACAATTGGCATAGGCCTAGGTTTGGGGGCAGACCAGTTAAAAATTACACTAGTTGCGTTTGTGCTTATCACCGTGGTGATACTAATTCTAAATTTTAAGCGCGAGTCTTCTGAGAACCAAAATCTTAACCTGGTGATATCGACTAATAAATCGGAAAAAATCGACCTGTCAAAAATTATCGCTGTTTTGAAACAGTCCAGCTCAAAAGTTGATCTAAGAAGGTTTGATGAAAGTACGGATGGATTGAAAGCTGTTTTTAACCTGGAGATAGAAAACTTGGGCCAGCTTGAAAAAGCAAAATCTTCTCTGCGTCAATTAGATAAAAATATCAGCATTTCCTTCCTGGACAATAAAGGTATTTTCTAAATGCTTATAAAAACCGAAACAAAGAAAGAGAATTTCTTCCTCTTACAAACTGGTTTATTTAAGAAAAAAAAAGCTAAAATTATTGGTTTTACGTTAATACTTGCCCTGATGTCTCTTTTTTTAGTTATTCTGATCAAGCCAGATCCAATAAGACCCTATTTAAGCGAACTTAAAACATTTACCCTTGAACAACAAAGGCACCTTGCTGGCATCATTTTTGCAAAACCAAAAGAACTGTCTATCGACATTAATTGGACCAATTATCAGAAGATTTCCGACCAGAGACAAAGAGCGGTAAATGCCGGTGTCTTGCTTGAGCAAAACACCGAATTTTTGCCGGCAAAACTTACTTACAACGGACAAAGCTATGACATTAAATTAAGACTCAAAGGAGCTGGATTTGACCATTGGGACGACGATAAAAAATGGTCTTTAAAAATGAGAATCTCCAATCAAAAAAGTATTTTGGGTATGACTGATTTTTCCATAATGCACCCCAAAACCAGAAATTATATTTACGAATGGCTTTATGCCAAAGCATTGGAAAAGGAGGGCTTCCTATTCCCGAGAGTTGAATTCGTCAAAGTGGCCATCAACGGAAGGAATCACGGTATTTATGTTTTAGAGGAAGATTTTAGCAAAGCTCTTGTAGAAAATAACAAAAGAAGGGAAGGGGCTTTAATCGGTTTTGACAAGAGTCTGGTTTTGGAAGAGTGGGCAAGAGGAAACACGAGACAAGAAATTTTCTCAACGGGAATGACCGGGGGATTCAAGGAAATGCAAAGTGAGGTTATACCAAGTAATTTTGAGGCCGTCGAACCGATCTCGGTTTTGGCCATTAAACTTTTGGAAGACTTCCGTGCCGGCAAGGTAAGCGTCAGTCAGGCATTTGACATTGACAGCATTAGCAAATTTTTCGCACTGAGGGCCTTGTTTGCCTCTTTGGAATTTGATCCAAACGACGTCAAATTCTACTACAATCCGATAACAGACAAACTTGAAGTATATTCTGCCGAGATTAACAGGTTCTCGGATGAAAGCGCCCGCGTAGGCAACTGGTGGGTAAACGAAGGTTTCGACCGCGAAAAAAGGTTTACATCGCTATTTTTTAAAGACCCGGAATTTTTAAGAAGATATGTTCAATATCTGAATTCTTACGCGAGCGACGACTATTTCGACAAAATGCTGGGTGATTTGAAAAGCGATCTTGGGAAAAATTTAAACATCATCTATAGCGAGTTTCCCGCATCCGAGTTCAGGGAGGCCAGTTTGTTTACAAACCAGAAATATATCCAGGATTCTCTCAATCCGCCCAAAGCACTTCACGCCTATTTCAGGGAAGAAAACACAAACGGTCTGAAAATTGACATCGGTAGTCTCTATCCTTTTCCGATAGAAGTCGAGGAAGTCTCATACAAAGGCGGTACTTACAAAGGTACACAAAAAATTATCTTATCTGAGAGAAATCCCGACAATACAGTCCAGTATCAGACTTTTGATTTTATAAGAGGTAATACGGGTACCAGACAGGAAGAAATTACTATCCCTAAGATTTACTACAAAATTTTAGGTATTCAATCGCCAAAGGAAGCAGACGTGGCGTCCTACTCATTCTTTCCTGAGGTTTTTCAAAACCGCGTGATGTCTCAAGGCCCGAATGTAGCAGAGTTTGATAATTTATTTGTCGATAATCCTTCAAAAACAATTATCGCAAGAAGGGGAACCTGGAATTTGGACCGCAACCTGATTATCCCCAGCGGCTACACTTTTGAACTATCGGAAGAAACAACAGTCAATTTAACAAATGGAGCAAAAATCATCTCTTACTCGCCCCTTCAGTTTAAGGGGTCGGAGCAGTCACCTATTTTTATCCGTTCAGGGAATCAAAGTGGGCAGGGGATAGTAGTGATAAACGCGCAAAACGAATCGCATCTTGAAAACGTCGTATTCGAAAATCTCACAAATCCGAAGGAAAACGGATGGGAACTGACGGGTGCAGTTACTTTTTATCAGTCTCCCGTCTATATAAATCAATGTTTGTTTAAAAGTAACAATTCCGAGGACACGTTAAATATCATAAGGTCCGATTTTGAAATTGTCGGGTCCGCCTTTACCGATACGTCATCGGATGCAATCGACACGGATTTTGCAAGCGGCACCATTTCCCAAAGCATATTCACCAATACCGCGGGCGATGCGATGGATTTTTCCGAAGGTAACGTTAACGTGAATGCGGTAAAGATCAGAAACGCCGGCGACAAAGGCATTAGCGTTGGGGAAAATAGCCGAGTACAAGGTGAAGAAATCGAAATTAATAAAGCCTATATAGGAATAGCCGCCAAGGACAACTCGACCGTTAACGTAAAGGGAATTAATATCAAAAGTGCCGATTGGGGACTTACGGTTTATCAGAAGAAACTCCAGTTCGGCACGGCCCACATGGTCGTGACCGGCCTCAAGGACAATTTCGCCTCTACACCTTATCTGGTCGAGGAGGGTTCTACGCTAAACGTTGACTATAAAGAAATACCTGCGGAGGGGAAAAATGTGTTTATCAAATTATATCCCGATGAAACTGAGTAGGCTACTTCTTATATTTTCCGTCGCTCTTCTTACTGTCCTTGTAACATGTCAAGGACAAACGCTTGCCCAAATGTCTCCAAATCCTTCCGTAGATCCCCAAAAATACTCCTTTATCGTTGCCGGCCACGCTTACGGATCTCACAGCGGAAATAACCTAGGCATATATCCAAAATTTTTGAATAACCTATCTAATGTTTTGGGAAAAAAGGAAATCGCATTTGTGATTTTTACAGGAGATGCTCTCAGAGCCCCTGCAAGTGAAAAAGCCTGGCAAAAAGCGCAGGAAGAAACCGACAAGCTGGGTCTTTTAGCTTACTTTGCATTGGGCAACCACGACAATTCAGACTACGGCAGCAATTTTTTGCACCAAAAATTCGGCGCCACTTTTTATAAATTCGATATCGGTTCAGAGAGGTTTATAATTCTCGACAGCCAAAAAGATAAGTTAAAGATTGACCAAGATCAGCTGGACTTTTTGAAGCAAAATCTAGAAAGCGGTGAAAATCCAAAAAACATATTCATCCTTTTTCATGAGCTTCTATGGAACAAAAATCCAAAGTATAGGCAAGTATTTGCCAATAACAGGTCAAGGTATGGCTGGTCTGAACTTGAAAATTCTAATTTCTGGGAAGAGATTTTTCCCCTACTTCAACAATATCATTCAAAGAATATTTATGTCATAGCCGGTGATACGGGAGGTCGTCCTGATTCTATTCCAGCATTTTATGAAAAATTGGATAACATAAACCTTATTTCCTCCGGAATGGGCGAAATTAAAGACGAAAATTATATTCTGGTAAATGTAGAAAATGGCAACGTATCTTTCAAACTAATCCCATTAAATGAAAAAAATAATTTAAGAGATCTGGAGTTTTATAATCTTAAAAATATTGAAGAGTTAAATAATAGAAACTATATTTTACAAGCAAAAACAGTAATTAGTTCCGCACTTAAAGATAATAGTTACTGGTACGGATTTTTGACAGGCTTATTTTTGGCAGTGTTTGTTTTTGCTTTTGTAGCAAGAAGAAAATAACTAACAAGCCAGATATGTGAAATGAATTTTGATTCTAAGTATAGATACGAAAGAAAATTTCTTGCAAATAATCTTACTCAAAAGCAGGTTGAGACAATAATAACACTTCATCCTGCTATGTTTTCAGAATCTTTTGTTTCTCGCCACGTAAACAGTTTATATCTGGACACCTTAAACCTAAATAATTATAACGATGCTGTACTTGGCAATAATAACCGAATCAAAATAAGAATACGTTGGTACGGGGAATTAACAGGACTTATAAAAAAACCGATGCTGGAAATTAAAATTAAAAAAAGTTTTGCCAATAAAAAATTATCATTTCCACTTAAATCGTTTAATATCGAAAGAATCTTCAAAAAGGAAAACCTGCAAGATCTTTTCGCAAGATCCAATATACCCATAGAAGTCAAAGCCGGGCTGTCGGTCTTGTCTCCAGTTCTTATCAATAGATACAAGCGTCGTTATTTTGTATCTGCAGATTCAAATTTCAGAATCACTCAGGATTCCGAAGTTGAGTATTATTGTTTATTATCCCACTTGAGCCCATTTTTCCAAAAGAGCGAACCTTCCAGGAACATTGTTATAGCCGAGCTTAAATATGCGCTGTCAAATGATGATTATGCGAACAAAATCTCTAACCATTTTCCTTTTCGACTTAGTAAAAATTCGAAATATGTCAATGGAATTGAGTTAATCACCCTGGGTAGAATCTTTTCCTAATCGCCGATTCTCAAAAAACATCAAAGAAACGGGTGTCAAGATGATTACGAGCGGAACATACATAATTCCCCAATAATCGTTGAAGGGTAATGTACCAAATCTTAAATAAGAGACAGGGAAGGGTAAATACGCAAGAATCCAGATTACTCCGTTTTCTCTAAAACCCCTCATCCTAGTCAGAATTAAAGAGCTAACAATCGCAAATAAAAGAAAAATAGAGAATGGTCTGAAATAGTAAAACAAATATTCCCCCGATGCAAAAGCCAAAGTTTGCTGTATAAAAAATAATCCATCAGTTACGGTTCTTGGTGTAAATAATGTTTGCCAAGCATCAATATATAGATTTACTCGCGAAATGTGATAGAAAAATAACAATGAAAAGGCAGCTATTGGTATTGCAAATACTGGAACAATTCTTCTTTTAAGTAAGAATGCGTAAATAAACATCAGACCTAGTGGTAATATATAAATTTCTCTTGTCATTAAGGTTAATGAAAATAAAAGTATGGCAAGAAAAAGTTTTCTATAAATCAAAAAATATATTCCTAAGATAAAGAATGAGATAGACCACCACTCGGTGATTAAAAACATTATGTCTCTTGCTCCATAATGCAAATAAGGAAATATAAGATAACTAGAAAGTAAACCAGAGATGGATCCCAAGTAGTGACTCCCGATTTTGAAAGAGACGTAAAGAACACTCGCAGCCAGCATTAAATAAAGATAATAAATCGAGAGAGCTGAGGAGCCTGGTAAAAACTTCCACAACATGAAACTCGTTGGCAATCGCCATCCCCAAATATCTGAAGGTATGATACTTGAGCCAAATCTTCCAAGAAAAGCTTGTTGGTAGGCATCATAATAATTTACATTCCGCTCAATCAAAAAATAAGTTTTTAAAAAAGTTCCTGGATCATTGTTGTAAGCATATCCAGATAAATCGCTGTCCAGAATAGTTCTTAAGTTTTTACTGGTAAACCAAGAGGCCAATAAAAAGGAAATAATCAAAACCCAGATTGCAAAATTGACCAATCTAAATCTATTAATTAAAAAAGCGGCTAGAATTCCGCAAGTTGAGGACAAAAAAGTTAAATAATTGAAATCTTTTATTAGCCAAAAAATCATTGATCCACTTACCGAAAATAGAATTACAGACCAAGGTTTGAATTTAAAATCTAGAATAAGAAAGGATGCGAATCCAAAGGTAAAAAAGCCTATAGACAGATCAACTGAGTTGTTATTTACGGGGTTTAAAATACCCATAAGTAAAAAAATCGCTGTTAATAAATAATTTATTCCAGGTTTTACGTGGTAAATCTTAAGCAATGGAGAAAGAATCACGGCCTCAAGAACATGGGAATCTGTTTTGTTCTTGTAAGTCGTCATTTTATCTTTTATCATTCTAGCAAATAACAATGGACCTAAAAACATTCAAATATTTAATAATATTTTTAATTCTCCTTCTCCCATCGCAATATCTTTTACTTGCTAGCCCAATCTTTCCAAGCCATGATGGACTATATCATATAGCGAGAATTGACCAGTTTCATCAAAGTATTGATCTTGGCCAAGTTCCTCCCAGACTCGCCCCAACGATTTTAAACGGTATTGGCTACCCCTTGTTTGTTGTCAATTATCAGCTACCGTATTATCTTGCAGAAATTTTTATGCAAATAAGTAATAATTCGACTTTAGCTTTTAAATCAGTTTTATCGGTTACTTTTTTGTTAAGCGGTATTTTCGCTTTTTTCCTGTTCAAAAATATCTCATCAAACATTGCAAGTTTAACAGGAGCCTTAGTTTTCAGCTATCTTCCTTATAGATTCGCTAATCTTTATTCCAGAGCATCACTTGGAGAATCAACAGCCGTATTATTTTCTGTTATGTTCTTATTTTCCCTTCACCTAATTATTAAGAATAAAGGTATTGGATTTTTTTTATTGGCAATTGCGACGTTCGGACTTGTAACTTCTCACCCGGTAATCTTTTTTATCTTTATACCATTTTACTTTCTATACTTTGTATTTATTATGAAGCCAGGAATAAAAACAATTAAAATAATAATCCTCTCAGTGCTCTTGGGAATCTTAATGTCTTCTTTTCAGTGGATGCCGGCAGTATTTGAAAAAAATTTCTTAAAATTTGACCAGAACTTGCTGGAACTTTATAAAGGTCATTTCTTGAACATATTCCAGATCTTAAGAATACCCGGGGAAGGAGTGAATATTGGTACACCCTTTCAAATTGGGATAACGTCCTCAATAATTTTTGTATTTAGCTTGGCATTATGGATTAAAAAGAGAAATACTGACACAACTCTGCTTATTTCTGTTTTTTTAGTCTCGATCTTTTTAATCCATCCGTCATCAAGACTGCTTTGGGAAAACATTAAACCTCTTGACTACGTGCTTTACCCGTGGAGATTTCTTTCAATTGCGCTCATCTCATCAGCATTCTTAAGCGTTCACCTAATAAATAAAGTGAAACATAAAAAATTACTTGCTATTTTTATAATCGCCTTGGCAATTTACACCTCTCGCCATTACTTCATCAAGCCAAATCAAGTAGTCCACAGCATTCCAACACCAACCCTCACTACTCAAAACGAATTTGACACTATTTGGACTAATAATAAAACATACAGCCAAAGACCTCTAATTGATCATTCAAATCAAGTAGAGATTATGAATGTAAAAAGTAATCCTTATCGAATTTCCTTCGATGCGAAATTAAATCAAGACGACAATTTAATCGTAAGGAAATTATATTTCCCGGGATGGAACGTAAAGGTCGATGGTAAAAAACACAGTTTTTATCAGGAAGACGGATTAATCAGTTTCAACCTTGCACCCGGCAAAAGATCTGTAGATGTTTTCTTTGAAGAATCACCAGTTAGAAAAATCGCAAATTTTTCCACTTTAACTTCCACTCTTGTCTCGCTAATATTGGTAGCTTTTAGGAAGAGAATTTTTCAATAACTATAAACGAATGTTTTACACTTCCGACCTTATAACTCAATACTTACCCTGGTATTATCTCATTTCCGGTTACTTAAAAAATCTGCAAATTCCTCATTGGGTTCCCTTGCTTTACCAAAATGGATACCCACTTCTTGCTGAAGGGGAAACGGGTATTCTTTCTCCTATAAACTCGTTGATTTTATTTATCTTTCCTTTTTCAGTCTCTGTGAATTTACTTTATTTGTCCTACGCGATTATCGCCATCGCCGGCACTTACTTTTTCCTGCAAGAGAACAACTGCAGCAAACTAGGAAGTCTGTTGGGAGGGCTTATTTTTATTCTTTCAGGTTTTATAGTGAGCAGATATTTTCAGCCCTCAATCATTTTTACGGCATCACTCATGCCTTGGGGGTTCTTGATCATCCAGAAATCGTCTAAAAATACCAATTCACTTTTTCTGTTACCATTTTTAATATATCTTCAAATTACAGCTGGTCACGTTCAAATTGCCCTAACAAGTATTGCCGGCTATTTATCATACGTCTTCATTTTGTCAATTCTTAAAAAACAAAACTTTTTTCAAGTAACCAAAAAAATTTTAATGGTCATTTTTTTTACAATTTTAGGACTTGGCCTAAGCGCTATTCAGCTTTTACCTACCGCACGACTCTTTACAATTTCTCAGCGTCAAGACTGGGGTATTGCGATTCATTTCTCTTATTCACTTCCGGAGTCTCATCTTATTACTTATCTACTGCCGGGTGTCTTTGGTGTTTCTCGACCAGGTGACGATTTAGGTTTTACTCAAATTGGTGGAGGCTTTTGGGAACTAAATATTACAATCTGGACAGCTCCATTTTTATTAGCCCTATTGCCAATTGTAATTATTTTCAAAAACAGAAATATAAAAACTGTCGGAGCTTTATATATAATTTGGGCCATTTTTTTGCTGATAAGTTTTGGAGGATACTTTAAGCCCTATTGGATAGTTGCTCATATTCCAGACTTTCCCTTTCGCGCACCCGCCAGATTTGCACTTGTAAGTACTTTTGCTGCAGCATCTCTTGCCGCTTTCGGATATGAGTTAATAACAAAAAGACTCAATAACTATTTTAAAGTTATTTTATTCACAGCAATAATCACCTCTGTTATCATTCAGCAAATCTTAGTGTTTAATAAATATTTCATTTGGGAAAATTCCCAGATAGTCCTTGAGGGTTTAGAGAACCTTTCCGAAAAACAACTCACCACACCTCTTAAATTAAATATGTCAAAGACTGACGGCTCACCAGAATTAATCTTTAAAAGAGAGTTTCAAAAAGGAGCGATTATTTCGATTTTAACATTATCGATTCTTTATTTATGGTGGTTATTCATGCAGGGAATGAGAGTGAATCTCGTGAAGCGAAGAAAGAAAAACTAGTCTAAAATAAAAATTTTATTTTGGCTAAAATCACAGTTTTCAAAAAACGTAAAACACATCCTGTAATTTTTATCTTTAAACCAAAATTTTATTGCCTCGCCAGTTCCCAGTGCGATATAAGCCTCTTGTGAAGTTGACATTTTATTGTCTGCAAAAACGAGTTTACTTTCCGGAAGGGAATTTTCTTTCTCAATTTGTTCGACGTAAGCCTTTGCTAAGTCAGCCCTTTTGAAAACCCAGTTATTACTTTTCGTCAAATTGATATTGTAGATAGAAATCCCTAAAAATATTAACAAAAATACAAAAGACGTCACCGGCCTTAACTGCTTTAGTGCTAGCCCGATTATTATTGCAAAACCAAATATCGAAACATTCATGTAGTGTGGAGAAAGATGGGAAGGAATTAGAATAAATGGGGAAAATCCCGCAATAATCGTGACGATTGAAAATATCAACAGGTTAATATTTTGTTTTTTGTTCAAACTTTTGAATAGCAATAAAATAATCAAAGTCAGCCAGCCAAAAAGTATGAGAGAGACGATTTTATCTCCAGATGCTTCTGCAAATCCGGCTGTCCTTAAAAGATAATATTTTATAGCGTTAAGAACTTTAGCGGATAACTCAAGTTGATAAACATCAATAGTCACTTTCGGGGTAAAAAAGACAAACCTTATTATCAGAAAAATTACCGACATAATTCCAGTTATTGTTAATAAAAACTTATCAGTTTTTTCTTTTTTGAATAAAAATTCATAAGATGTAAATATTGCCAGACCGACTACCATTGCTTCAGAAGCAAGTAAAGAGATTACATATAATATTAAAGATGCGATTTTTCTATCAACAAAATAACAATAGAACGAAGTAACTAAAAAGAAAAATCCAATAACCGTTGCTGAACCGGAAATCCAAAAAAGAGAGATAAAATGAGCAGGGTGGATTGTATAGATAAGTCCAGCGATCAATCCGCTTTTATGATCTCTAGTTAACATTCGGACAACTTTATAGATTAAAAAGCCTGATCCGATTTGAAAAAGAAAAGTCAGAAGATGATATCCGACATAATTTTTGTCAAAAATATTACCGGCTATTAAAAAAAATAAATTGTGAATTGGACGCCAATGGGTAACTTGCGGGAGGCCGAAAACATTTTTGATATCCTGCAAAAGACTATTTTGAGAGAACTGGTTGATTAAAATAAAATCGTCCTGAACAAAAAAAGTAGATAAAGAATCTCTAAATATTATTAAGCTTGCGAAAAACAACAGGAAAAATAAAAAGATATCAAACCTCCAGGATCTTTGCTTCATAACTTTCCAAATATACCAGTTTTGCGGAAGAATTTGTTAGAATTGAGCGAATTGATCATCTTACTTGCTGGTCTTGCATTTTTACTTAGATTGCTTATAGTCATTAGAGATTCGGTACCATTCGCCTACGACATGGGCCGTGATTTGCTTTGGGCCAAAGACATAGTCTTCTATAAAGAACCCACTTTAATTGGTCCCGCTGCAAGTATTTGGGGTGTCTACTTTGGGCCTTTATGGTACTATTTTTTATCAATACCCCTTTTCTTATCGAATGGCCATCCGCTGTCTGCAGTTATTACCGTTTCACTCTCACTCTCACTGACAGGTTTTTTAGCATACTGTTGGTTTCATAAATATTTGTCGCGGTTTTACGCCCTTATCTTCTCAATTATTATTCTTTTTAGTTCTCAAATGATCAATCTTTCTCTTTTTGCCTTCCCGGCTAATATTACCCCTATTTTGACTCTTTGTATGATATATTTTTTATTCCTGGCTGTCACAAAAAATCCTTTGTTTATTTCAGCATCTTTTTTGTCAGTGAGCCTGATTTACCATACAGAACCTCCGTCCGCTGTTGTTTTTACTTTTATTCCCATCTTTATCTTTTTTTACTTTAAACTCTACCGCACAAGGAAATTATTTAAGATTGCCGCAATATCTTTTTTTGCTTATGTCTTGCCCTTTACCCCTCAAATTCTGTTTGAACTTCGCAATAACTTTATTCAAACGCGGTCTTTGCTTGCATATTTTGCGGGGAACAATCCATCTTTGTCCGGGCAATTGCCGTTCCTTCCAAGGATCTTAGATAGAGCCGGTATCTTTTTTGAACTTTTCAAGGAAAGTGTTTCTCCTCAATCCAATATTATTGCATTGCTGATACTTTTGTTAATCGGATTTGGACTTTATCATTTTATCAAGACTGATAGGGATAAAAATTTGCATATTTTACTAAAAATAAATGTTGTTTCTCTGCTGATTATTTTTATAGTTTTCTCGGTCTTTATTACCGTAGAAATAAAAACTTGGTATTTGTACGGAACTTTTATTTTTGTGGCCTTTTTAATCGTATATGCACTTGTCGGGATCAGAAATAAAGCTGCGGCTGTTGTTTTCGTGGTTTTATTCCTGGGTTTAAATATTTTTCCTTATGCTAAAGATGAAAGAACTGCCAATGCGAAGAACGACCCGGCGCAACTTTCCAATCAGTTAGCGGCGATAGAGTATATTTACGACGATAGTCAAGGAAAACCGTTTTCTGTCTATGTTTATACACCGCCTATTTACGATTTTTCCTATCAATATTTATTTTGGTGGCAGGGAGTAAGATTTAAAAAAGGCTTACCTGTGGATTTTGCTTATTTACCTAATCAACCTCGATATGTCAGGAATAAAGAATTATATTCAAACGGCAAAATCGCCTCGACAATTTACTTAATTCTCGAAAACAGCGAGCAAAATGAATTTTACACCAAAGATTCCTGGCTCAAAAACTTCGACAGCTATAAATTAACTAAAGAGATAGATATTAACGGCGCAATCACAGTCAGGAAATTAAATGGAATATAGAGGCAAAAAATCCCTTGATATTATGAAAACGACCGCCAAGAGATATAATCAATGGCTTGTCACTCAAGTTAAAAATCACCTCAAAAGCCCGATTCTTGACGCGGGAGCCGGCAATGGTGCATTTGTGGAGTTGCTTCTTAAAGACTATTTGGTTTACGCAATTGACCAAGACCTGGAATTAGCCACAAACCTTCAAAAAATCCTTCCAAAAGAAAAAGCCGGGTACGGAGATATTGAACAAGCCATATATTTTTTTAATAAGAAAAAATTTAAAACAATAATGTGTTTTAACGTTTTGGAACATATAAAAAATGATGACAAAGCTCTTTTGAATTTGTACAATTTGTTAAGCCACAGAGGGAAACTGATAATTCTAGTGCCGGCCCATCAGTGGGCATATGGAGAGATGGATAAAGAAATCAATCACTTCCGAAGATACTCAAAAGACTCACTTAAGAATCTGCTTGAGAATAATCACTTTACAATAATATCAATTAAATACCTGAATATGTTCGGATTGTTAGGCTGGTTTGTGGCCGGAAAAATCTTTAAAAGAAAAATGGTCTCTGCTGGACAAATTGGAATCTTCGATAAAATAATGGGCCTTATTACTATCCTGGAAAAAAGAATAGAGCCTCCAGTTGGACTATCTATCTTTGCAGTATGCCAAAAAAAGTAAAAGTTTCAATAATTATTCCAAGCTTTAATGAATTTTACTCATTAGACGGATTATTGGGCCGAATCGGCAAAGTTAAAATTCCCTACCAAAAAGAGATCATTATTGTAAACGACGGGTCAACTGATCAGACAGCAAGCTATCTTAGAAAACTTAAAAACCACAAAATTATCACGAACCCCAGAAATTTAGGCAAAGGTGCGTCCATAAGAAAGGCCTTGAAACACGTGACTGGCGATATTGTGATTATTCAGGATGCTGATTTTGAATATGATCCCAAAGACTACAACAACCTGCTTTCACCTTTCAGAAACAAAGATGTTCAAGTAGTATATGGCTCAAGGGAACTTGTCAAAAACCCAGTTTCTCATTGGACGTTTAATCTGGGCGGACGATTGGTTACCAAAATTACCAACCTTTTGTACAAAACGCACATTACCGATGAGCCGACGGGTTATAAACTTTTCAGGGCAAAATTAATCAAAGCGATAAAACTTGAATCGAGAGGCTTTGAATTCTGCCCGGAAGTAACTGCCAAAATAGCAAAACGTAAAGTGAAAATAATTGAGGTTCCCATAAGCTACAATCCTAGGCCAATTTCCGAAAAGAAAATCAAATGGTGGGACGGTTTTGTTGCTATTTACTTTCTGCTTAAATATAAATTCACAGACTAAAAACCCTGGATGAATACCAGTCAATTAATCAGGATACTTCTTGTTTCTGCATTTTTGAATGCAGTTTTATGGATAGTCTTGACACCTCTCTGGCAATATCCTGATGAACAAGCCCATTTTGCACAAATTCAAGACGTTGCAGAACTAGGGCAAAGGCCAGTTGATAAACTCAACACGTCCTTAGAAATTACATTATCGGAAAAAATTTTGGGTACGGAAAGAGATGGGTTAGGTAATAACAAATTTACCTATCATCCAGAATTTAAGCTTGATTACACCGATAATTATTATGGTTATCAAGAGAATTTAATCAATAATCTTCCAAGATCCGCCAGAACCCAGTTGGTCAAAAACGAAGCAACTCTTAACCCGCCGCTTTACCCCTTTTTAGGTTCTGTATTTTACAGAGTATTTGAAAACGCTAGTCTTTTTAGTAGGGTCTACGCAGTAAGACTGATGTCATTAATTTTCTTCATAACTATGATAATTGTAAGTTATAAAATCGGCCAGATAATTTTTGTCAAAAATAAAACATTGCCATTAGTGCTTGCGAGTCTGGTTGCATTTACGCCGATGTTTGTTTTTGCTTCAACCGGCGTTTTACCGGACCCGCTGACTAATTTGCTTTTCTCACTGGTTATTTTTTTAAGTATAAAGATTTTAACAAAAGGGCTAAATTTTTTTGTGATATTTTTTTTAACAATTGTAATAATCTTAGGTTTTTTAACCAGGCAACAATTTTTAATTTCCATACCAATAGTACTCTTTCCGATTCTTTACCAAATATTTAAAAATCTAAAATTTCTTAAAAAAAGTTTGACCCTCCTGCTAATCTTTATCGTGATTACCTTTATCGCAAGTTTTTTCATAAAATATTTAGAACCTATAAGAAATTTTTCGTTTTTTGAAATTGGCAAGGTTGAACTAAGCAAATTATTGGATAATCGTTTTTTACAATTTGCCCTCTGGACTGCTCGTCATACTTACGATGAAGTTTTACCGTGGTACTTCGGCGTATACAAATGGCTTTCGCTAACGGTACCTCATATCAACTACCAAATTATTAACAGATTAATTCTTATCGCATTTGCCGGGATTATCATTAAACTACTTCAAATTATTAAGAGAAGAAAAGTTGAAGAACTGGACCTGGGTCTATTTTTTATGCTTTATGCATCAATAGTCTATTTTCTAATTTTCCTTATATGGGATTATTTCTTTGATTTGGAGCATGGGTATTCTTTTGGAATTCAGGGACGTTATTTCTTCCCGATGATTATTCCCCATTTTACAATTTTAACAATCGGATTTTGGCAGGTATCACAGTTGATATTTAAGAAATTTGCCAAATATCTACTTTTTTTTATCGTGTTTTTGATGGTCATATTTAATAACGTATCGCTTAGTTATGTTTCCGCTTCTTATTATGAAACAACCAACGTTTCTACTTTTGTTAAACAGATAAGTCAATACAAGCCTCAGATCTTGAAAGGTTATTTGATTCTGTTCCCTTTATTTGTTGCCATTTTCTTACAAGTAATTTTCCTTTTTTCTTTTGCAAAACATATATTCGCTCGCAGAGCAAGATTGCAAAAGTGAATACATACTCTGCTCGCTCATGTAAACTTAAAGAGCAATACCGAGGACTTTCAGTCCTCGGAAGTTTATAATTAGAAACGATAAATGAGAATAGTTGACGAAATTGGTTTTAAAAAAACTTTAAAGTTTATATTTTTTAGTTTTTTGCAAACAATTTATTGCCTTTGTCTCCTGCCGCCTTTAAGAAAAATATTCTTAGTTCTTTTAGGTGCAAAAATTGGTAACCACTCAATCTTAATGAATGTTAATTTTTTTAATTGGCATCACAGGGGGCCTGGGGGATTAGAAGTTGGCGAAGAATGTTTTATCGGGGATAAAACTTTGATCGATCTTTATGACCAAGTAATCCTGGAAGATCAAGTGACTATAGCCCAAAATGTTACGATCCTGACTCATCTCAATGTAGGTTATAAAAACCACCCATTGCAGACAAAGTTTCCAAAAAGTTCACGTGCTGTAATCGTCAAAAGCGGTAGCGCTGTCGGCGCCGCAAGTACCATTTTGCCGGGAGTCATAATCGGAGAAATGTCTTTTGTTGCAGCTGGCAGCGTGGTAACAAAAAATGTTCCCTCAAAAACGCTTGTTGCGGGAGTACCTGCCAAAGTAATCCGCAAACTTTAATAGATGCATATTCCAAATAAAAAGGATTTTCTAATATTAGTTTTCCTTTTACTATTCTCAACAATACAGTTTATTTTGATTTTGAGACATAAATCTCCGTATCTTTCAGACAGTTACTTTTATAAACATATCTTTTACCAATTCCAGGGAAATTCGTTCCAAGAATCAAGGGAGTTAGTCCTAAATCAAGTTGACTTTGCCAACAGTGGACAAATCTCGAGAAATATTTTTCAAAACAAAGCCGTCTACTCCCAAGTCTACGACTTTTTCAAAAAAAGGCCTCTTTATCCGTTTTTGGCTTACCTTTTTAACAAAATTTTGCATAATGAATACCAGGCTTTTCTACTTCCAGTTTTTATAAGTTATCTTGGGGTTGTGCTTCTGGCATTTTATTTTTTCAGTCAAGGTTTAAATAGATTCTTTGCGGCTTTTACAGCGAGCCTTTTTATTTCCTTCTACCCGTTTTTGGACTGGTCTACATACTTTTTAACAGATACTATGGGAGCCGCATTTTGGCTTTTGCAGCTTTTTTTTATCTATAAATTCGCCAAGGATATGAATCCAAAATGGCTATATCTCTTTTCCTTCTTTTTGGTAATTTCCTTTTTGAACAGGGAACAGAGCATCTTAATGCTGCCTCTGCTGGTATTGGCATCCTTATTTGTCAGAGTTTTTAAGATAGGAAATTTCAAAAAAAAATTTTTCCGGGCAACTGTTGTTTCTTTCCTTTTAACGATCTTGTACATCTTAGTCTCATACGCAACGAATCAAAAAAACGTCCTGGATACTCTTATTTACACAATGAACTCTTACGGTCTGTATAGTAATTCATATTCGAATCTGCAGGTAATAAATTATATTGCCCAAGCGGTGATAGATTCTCATTTAGTTTTTGTCAGAGAACTAGTCTCTCGTCATTGGTGGTTTGTCTTATGCCTTTTTGCGCTTTTCAAAGTAGTAAAGTTATTAATCCGTCTTAAACCCTCCATTTTGGATATCTTAATGATATGTTCGGCAGTCGCTTCATATCTTGCGATTTTCATTTACCCGGTTTTAAGCTATCGTTTCTTTTTCCCCGTTGTCATTACTGTTGTTTATTTTGCCTCAGGTTTCATTCACGATTTTTTTAAAGTCGGCAAGGTGACAGAACAATGAAAACACCTTTTTTTTACAATTTTTTCAGATCAATAATTCTCCCGCTTGATGAAATTGATGAAAATGTGCCTAAAGGCGCAAGGGTTGTGGATCTTGGGTGCGGCGAAGGAGTTGTAGCCGCCTATCTATCCAAAACCAAAGGAAGGACTGTAATTGGAGTTGATCTTGATAAAAAAAGGCTTCCCAAACCCTTGCAAAAGAATTTGCAATTCGTCAAAAGTGATATCAGAACTTATTCTGTCAAAAATTTCGACGCGGTTATTCTTTCCGATGTTCTGCACCACATTAATTTCCCAGATCAGAAAAAAATTCTGAAAAATATCGCCAAAAATCTTAAAAAGGGTGGGACATTGACGATAAAAGAAATAGATACGGGTGAATTTGTTAGAAGTAAACTTTCAAGATTTTGGGATTTCGTTCTTTATCCAAATGACAGAATTTGTTATTGGAACGCTAAGAAATTAAGAAATTTACTGTCATTGTTAAGATTCAAGGTGAAAATTATTCGACCTTGCCGATTTTTCCCAGGTTCAACAACTTTGTTTATTTGCAAAAAATGAGCAAAGCGAATATTTGCAAAAAATGAGCAAAATCGCCAAATTTTGGCCGGTTATTCTACTTATTGTTATTACATTTATTCTTAGGGTAATAAAGCTTGAAGAACTTTTTTATTTCACTTATGACGAATCAATTCCTGCATTTGTTGGAAGGCGATTAATTCTCTGGAAACATATTCCGCTGATAGGCGGGGTAACGCCTTTTAATTTTCACCTTGGGCCATATTTTTATTGGTTTTATTCGGCCATTTTATTTTTGGGAAAACTTAATCCAATTGCCTGGGGTTACGCTTCAGCTATCATAGCTATGGCCACTACTTTTATGATATTTGTAGTTGGCAAAGTATTTAGTTCCAAAAAGATTGCTCTGACAGCTGCTATTTTCTGGGCATTTTCATATCTTGCCAATGTTTATGATCGACATCTGTGGGCGCTTTATTGGGGTCCGCTAGTTTCGCTGATAGTTGTCTTTTGTCTTTACAAAATTATCCACTCTCACGCTGTCATTCTGAGCCCTTCGATGTCATTGCGAGCCTCTCGAAGAATCTCGGGATATACTCCGCGAAGCAATCTCAGGACGAAAAATCTAAATGATAAATACATTTACTTCTTAGGTCTAACCATTGCTCTTAGTATTCATGCTGATCCATCTAACTTAGTTTTTCTTGTGCTTGCAATTTTGGCTTGGATAATCTACAAGCTGCCGATTAAAAAGAGTACTTTTTTTGCGCTTGGACTAATTACTTTCTCATTTCTGCCTCTTATCCTATTTGACCTTAGGCACAACTTTGCCAATACAAAACCAGTTGTCGGGTTCTGGAAGCAGGGGAGGAACGACCCCGGATTTGAAATGCAAAAATTCATTAATAATTCTTCACTTTTCCCTCGAGCCTTTACTCGTCTTATTTATACATTCGATGACAATCAAATAGCTAAGCAATATTCATATTGCCAGGCGTTTGTCAAAGAAAAATATCAAGTAATTCCTCCTATTCTAGTATTTCTCTCATCGATTTCTATCATTGGTTTTGTCGTCTGGGCTCTCGGGAAAAATCAAGAAAATGTAGGTTGGCGGCTTATTGCTATACTTGTGATTCTATATCTTGTTGGTATCCAGCTGTATGGAACTATTTTTAGAGCTGATATTTTTGAGCATTACATAGCAGGTTTATTCGCACTTTTTCTTCTGATTTTTGCCAACATCGTAAGTTTACTCCCCAAAAAATTGTGGCTTTTAGTACTTGGTCTTTTTATAGTCTTTAATCTCAATAAACTCTTAAATGCTAAAAACAGCATGGGCCTGACTTATAAAAGGCAGGCGATCGAATTTACTATGCAGCAAGTAGGGGATAAACCATTTTCTCTGGATTCACTTTCAACTTGTTGGAGGTACTCAGGATATCGGTATTTGTTTGCCGTTTTTGGCCAAGAACCGGTTAAGAGCTATGTCGACCCAAATTTCGCTTACCTTTATGGAACAACTCCTGTTGCCCAAAAACATCCTCCAACTGTAGTTTCCTTCGTCATTCATGACTTTACGCCGGAGACTGAAGATTTTTACAAACGATATGCTGTTTTAAAATATCATGAGGTGAAAAATGCACCTTTTGGCAATATTGAAGTTGTTGTAATGAATAACAGTACAGGTTGGTTTGATCAGTAAGAAAAATTGTTAGGCCCGCAGTCCACTGTGAAGTGGACGAGGACCGCAAGCTTTGCTTATACTTTGACCGAATGATTCAATCTTTTAAAGATCTTCTTTTAACCGATACAGGTAAAGATACTTCAATAGTTTTTGCCGGAACTCTTGTCAACGTAATTGTCGGTGGATTATTTTTTATTCTTGCACCGCGAATTCTTGGGCCTTCAGATTTTGGTATATTTTCAACAGTTGTTGCGACAGGAGTAGTAGCGGTTCGGTTGTCAAGCCTAGGTGTCGAAACCGGAATACTAAAATTTGCCCACAGGAGTTCAAACCAGCAAAATGCAATTCTTTCAATTGCCCTCAAGTCGTATTTATTTTTCGGTCTGATAATAGCGGTAATCGGCTTTTTCATAGCGCCAATCCTTTCTGCTATTTTAGGACACCCAGAAATTACTCTCTTTTTAAGAATTGCCTTTGGAGCAACAGTTTTTTTTCATCTGACTAATTTATTTGTTGCCGGGCTTCAGGCGAGGCAGGAATTTCTTAAAGCGTCAATTCCTTCTATCGCCAATAATGTTGCAAGAATTGTTCTCCTTTTAATCGGTTCATATTTTTTTACAATTGGATTGTATTTTTTGACAGTTATTTACTTTGCCGTAACCATTATCTCCACCATAATTGGCAAATACTTTTTACCATTTAATATTGAAAAAATCGACAAAAGCCTTGCCAGTGATTTCTTTAAATTCAATATTTGGGTTGCTTTTTCATTAACACTAGCCTCAATCCCATTTGATAATTACTTTCTTCTGAAGCTAGCCGGACCTATTCAAACTGGCCTTTATGCTGCTCCCTTAAAGATATTAACGGTTGTTTATGAATTTGGAGGCAACTTTACAAGCGTCTTAGCATCACGTTTTGCTTCTTTTGATAATAAAGAAAAAGTAATTAATTTTGCCAAGAAAACAAGCGGTCTAGTATTACTATTTAGTTTGGGACTCCTATTTTTAATTCTTATTGCCGATCCCTTAGTTATTTTGATTTTCGGCAAAGAGTTTAGCGGCTCCATTCAAGTTCTCAAAATTTTAGCAATTGGCTTTATTTTCTTTTTCTTATCAACCATTCCTTCCTCAATAATCCTTTACTATTTCGGAAAATCACAAATATCATTTGCAATCACGTTTTCGCGCTATTGGTTCTTTGTAATTCTGCTCTTTCTTGCAGTGCCGAGTTTTGAAGCAATTGGTGCTGCCTATGCTTTCACAATAAGTGAATTCTTGGCTTTTTCTCTAATGCTTTTTTATGTTCTTTTCAAGTTAAATGCCAAAAACGTCAATTAAATTATCTGTAGTAGTTCCTTGTTATAACGAGGAAAAACGTTTTCAGAAAGGATTTGATCACTATTTTTCTTATCTTTCAAAACAAAAATATCCATGGGAACTTATTTTTGTTAATGATGGGTCAAAAGATAACACCTTGAAGCTGATACGAGCATGTGCAAAAGACAAATCAAGCATTCAAGTCATTAGTTACAATAAAAATCACGGGAAAGGCTATGCGATAGTTCAAGGAATAATAAACGCCAAAGGCAAATACATTTTATTTACTGATTTGGATCATTCGGTTCCCATAAATACTATTGAGGGTTTCTTTAAACATTTTGAAAGAGGGTACCAAGTTGCTATCGGTTCAAGGCGAATTGAGGGAGCTAAAATTCTTATCCATCAACATTTTTTGCGTGAGATTCTCGGGAGAGGTTTTACACTGCTTGTTAGATTATTGATTGACTGGAAAATTAAAGACGCAACTTGCGGCTTTAAGACTTTTGAAAAAAATGTCGCTCAAAAAATATTTAACAAAATTACGATTTACGATTGGGCTTTTGATGCGGAAATTCTGTTCATATGCAAAAAACTAAATATCAGAGTTGCTCAAGCTCCGGTAACTTGGAGTGATGTTAGAGGCACTAAGGTTTCTCTTGGAAAAGATGTAGCAAGATCTTTTTTTGGCCTAATTAAAATTAGATGGAATGATTTGAAAGGAAAATACAAGCGAGATAATTTTTAATTTTCAATTTTAAATTTTCATTCAATTTTGAATGTTTCAAAATATTTTATTAAAATATTTTCTTATCAAAATTTAAATTTTAGATTTCAATAAAAAAGTAAAAATTTCAAATTGTAAATTTATGTTGCTTCTTGTACCTTTGTTACTTTTGATACATTTTGTACTTCTTATAAACACCCGCTTTACTCTTTGGCCGGAAATGGTTGTTTATCCATATCTAGTCAACAATGGATTTATGCTATATAGGGATATAATTAATCCCTACCCGCCCTTTTTGAGTTACTCTCTGGCAATTTTTGCTAAAATCTTTGGTTATCAACCACTTCCTTACCAAATTTTAACTTGGTTTTTAATAATCATTACCGATCTTTTAACTTTCTTACTTGCACAAAAGATTTTTACTAAATCTACAGCTTATTTTTCACTTATATTTTTTATTATTTTATCCATCCCTTTTGGGGTCAATGGGCTTTGGTTTGATCTTGTGCAGACACCCCTCGTTCTTTTATCTGTTTATTTTTTTTATAAATTTATGAATAATCCCAAGTCCAGAAAATCACTATTTTTTTCAGTCTTTTCTTTAACGATTGCCATTTTTACGAAACAACAAGTAATTTGGTTATCTTTATGGTTTTTAGCAATTTTGATTTATAAATTCGGTAAAAAGACCAAAGATATTTTTATAAAAAATCCTTATATTTTTGCCCCATTTATTTGTATGTTTCTAACCCTAATTATATTCTTTAGGCAACAAGGACTCACAGACGATTTTCTCTACTGGATATTTATCTTTCCATTTTTTAAAGCATCAAGAATGCCGTGGTACTTACTTCTTCCGACAGTTCATCAGATTTTGACAATTTTAGCTTTATTTTTTTTATTTACTCCTATACTTTTTAATAACAGGTTTAAGACAACTTTAATTGTTCTAACGGGTTTTGTTTTAGTCCTTTTTGCATATCCAAGATTTGACTATTTTCATTTAATTCCTTCACTTACTGTTTTGTCTTTAACTTTTCCAGACAACCTGAAGAGTCTAAAAAAAACAAAGCTGGCTATCCGGTCAATTTTTACACTCAGCTTAATTTTTCTAATTGTATTTACTATCCGCTATCTTAAAAATAATTGGACACAAGAAGTAAGATTTTTTGAGAAAGATATTGCAGGAGCAGCCCTAACTTTAAGTAAAAATACAAATCCTGGTGATTCCATCTATATTCAAAACGGCCCAGACCAAATATTGGCACTGTCAGGTAGATTACCACCCAAGCCTTGGGCAGATGAATTCCCTTGGTATTTAGAAATCCCTGATCTTCAGAAGAAAGTCATTGATGGAATTGAAAAGCAAAATTCAAAATTTATAATTTTTAAGCCTTATGATGTAGGACCGAGATATGAACTTGGAGTATATAGACCCAGGGAAATTGCCGACTACCTTGATGCGAATTATAAAAATCTAGTCCAAATTTCTGATACTTTATGGTTTAAGGTTAGAAAATGAAAAATAATTACCTCATTTTATTTTTTGTGATCTGTTTGGTCTTCTTTCTTCCGTTTTTAATAAAGCCTGATTTATTAGCTTTAAAGGATAATGATCTCGGAAGAACTTATATTCCCCTTTTTAGCTTTTTAAGAGATTCAATTTTTTATTACAAACAAATTCCTTTATGGCGTCCGGATCAGATGATGGGGGAGACTTTTATCGGCAATCCACTTTCATCATTGTTCTATCCCGCAAACCTCCTTTTTTTGATTTTTCCGATTAAATTTGCCTCTATAATTTATCTTTTTATCCATTTTCTACTAGCTGGAGTTTTTATATATTTACTTTCTCGCTCTTTTAAATTATTACCGCTTTCGTCTTTTGCTGCCGCTCTTTTTTACGCTTTCTCGACGAAAATGATTTTTCACCTTTCAGCCGGCCATATTACTATGATTGCTGCCTTTTCTTACTTTCCGTTGACCCTTTTATCAATCAGAACAATTTTTGTGCCAAAAAGAGTCAGGCCCCTATTAGGGGTTGCACCCCTAACTTGGATAATAATCGGGGCAGTATCTCTGACTTTTATGCTGATGACCTATCCGACAATTTTTTATTATGCACTTATTTTTTTAGCTACTTATTGGGCCTACCGAGTTTTAGTGTCCGCATGGATAACAAAAAGCCTGGAGATTGTTGCTATCAAAAAACAGGTTATTAATATTTTTTTTACAATTGTTATTTTTTTGGGTTTTTCAGCCATATTTATTTTGCCACAAGCAGAGTTTGCACCGTTCTCGACAAGATCACGTTTAACCATTGAAGATGTGGCAATACCAGCTTGGAATCTTAAAAGATTAGTAACTAGCCTAATATTTCCTTACTTGAATTTTAATAGTCTTGATCATGAGTCATTTCTCTATCTAGGCCTTATTCCAAGCCTTTTCTCAATTATTGGCTTTTTTAAGCTGTCTAGACTTAAAAAAATTGTTTTGTTGTTTGGAGGCTTTGCTGCATTACTTTTTATTGCCGGGCTTTCAACACCTCTTTTTGAATTTTTCTATAATTTTGTGCCCTTTTTGAAATACTCACGAGTCACAACAAGATTATGGTTTATTGTAGCTTTAATTGTTGCTCTTTTAAGCGCATTTGCTCTTGAGAAATTTAAGAGAAAATCAATAATTTACCTGATACTGCTTATTTTCTTAGCAGAATCTTTTTTTATCGGATACAGGAAAATCAACTCTATTCCGAATTTAATTTTTACAAATGAGCCCCTATACCAGTTCCTTGCCGAAGATAAAGGTTTTTATCGGGTTTACTGCACAACTTATTGTTTTAATCCGCAATTAATATCTAAATACAAAATTCAAGTTTTACATGGAGAAACACCTATTCAGGATGCTAATTTTATTGATTTCTTACAGGCAGCAGGCGGCTATGAATATTCTAAATTTGCCGTGATTTTTCCTCCATACCAGGTTTGGCAGAAGGATGATTTGCCTCAACCAAATATTAATCTCTTAAGTCTTGCTAATGTTAAATATGTGGCCTCAACCTATCCGATAACAGATAGCGACCTGATATTTATCAACCAATTCGAAAAAATTTATCTTTATCAGAATCAAAAATATAAGCCGCGGGCCTATTTTAATAATTTAGCCGATGAGGTAATTATTGAGAAATATTCACCAAATTCAATTCAGGTCCAGTTCAGTGAACGGCCAGAATCTCGAATCCTGATTTTTGCTGAAAACTTTTATCCCGGCTGGTTTGCCTTTCAGGATCATCAAAAATTCCCTGCGGAAAGGAAAGAACCTGTTTTTAGGAGAGTGAATGTTCTGCCAAATACAAAGACCTTAGAGTTAAAGTATCAACCTGAGACTTTTAACACAGGTAAAACCATCAGCCTTACCATCATATTTATGCTTTTTTTATGGTATATTCACAAACGTAGATCATCAAAAGTAAAAAATCGTTCTTAGAAAATAACCAAGATCGCAATTCTTAGTTTCTTAGGCCCGCAGTTCCGAGTTTATATCAGCAGATCAATTTGAAACTTTGTTTCAATATTGCTCCTCTGATATCGAGGAACGAGGACCGCAGAAACTTTACCAATATGTATAAAATTGCTATTTTAAGTTTCTTAGGCCCGCAGTTCCGAGTTTATATCAGCAGATCAATTTGAAACTTTGTTTCAATATTACTCCTCTGATATATCAGATTCGCCGAAGGCGAAGGCTGATATCGAGGAACGAGGACCGCAGAAACTTTACCAATATGTATAAAATTGCTATTTTAAGTTTCTATTCCGGGATAGTCGACAGGGGAGTGGAAACGTTTGCTTTTGAAATTAGCAAACGTCTATCTGTTAAACATAAGGTGACGGTTTTTGCGGCCGGCCATACAAAACCACAAAAATATAGGGTTGAAGAAATTAAATCGTTCGTCAGTACCCCAAAGTCAACTTGCGGCGTACTTAGTAAATTTTATTTAGATTGGAGTTCCGTCAAAATATTGATTTTTAGCTTAAGAGCCTTACTCAAGATCTATAGAGGGAAATACGATTTAATTATTCCCCTAAACGGCGGATGGCAGACACTAGTTTTTAGGATAGTTACGAAAATCACAGGAGCAAAAATTTTAACCTCTGGCCATGCGGGCATAGGCTCGGATGATGCCGCCAATCTTTTTTTTAGACCTGACGTCTTTGTAGCTTTAACTAAGGCAGAGGCTGACTGGGCAAAACGGTTAGCTCCGGAGGTCGAGATAGTTACAATTCCTAATGGAGTTGACCTGGCACGTTTCAATCCAAAGGTTAAATCGAAGACTTTGCCTCTAGCGAAGCCAATAGCAGTTTGTGCTTCGGCCCTTGTTCCCTATAAAAGAGTGGATTTAACCATTAAAGCTATTGCTAAGACAAAAAACTTAAGCCTTTTAATATTAGGAGATGGTCAGTTGCATGGGATGATTGATACTCTTGGCAAAAGGCTCTTAGGCAAAAGATATTTAAGATTAGTGGTGCCCTATGAGCAAATTCCTGCTTATTACAGGTCGGGAAATGTTTTTACTCTCGCTTCAAAAACAGAAGCATTTGGAATTTCTTATGTTGAGGCTATGGCCTGCAATCTCCCTGTAGTGACCACTGCAGATGATTCCAGGGCTGAAATAATCGGTCCCGCTGGAATTCTTACTGATCCCGGTAACGTTGAGCAGTATGCCAAGGATCTAGAACTTGCTGCAAAAACAAATTATAAAAATATTCCTTACACCCAAGCTCTAAAATTTAGCTGGAATAAAGTGGCTCAAAAATACCAAGCTCTTATTAATAAGTTATCAATTTCATAATACTTATGAATAATCTCATATCTATAGTTACCCCAGTTTATAACGAAGAGAAAGTTATAAAAAGATGTCTTCAATCACTTTTAAGCCAGAGTTATAAACCAATGGAAATTATTCTTGTCGATGATGGCTCGAGTGATAGGACACTCAGAATAATTTCAAATTTCAACCCGTCCTCGACCAAGTCGAGACGAGGTCGGGAATTTCCAATTTCCAATTTCCAATTGCTTGAGCAAAATCATAAAGGTCCGGGCTCAGCTAGAAATCTTGGCGCATCGAAAGCCCACGGCGAAATCCTCGTTTTTGTGGATGCTGATATGACCTTTGATAGGGATTTTATCAAAGACTTAGTTAATCCAATTCTAGACAGCAGAACGATCGGCACTTTTTCAAAAAATGAAATGGTCGCTAATTATAATAACATTTGGTCAATTTGCTGGAACATTAACAGAAATGTTCCCAAGGATCGAATGTTACCTCCAGATTACCCGAATCAGGCACCAGTCTTCAGGGCAATTTTAAAAAAAGAATTTAATAAGGTAGGAGGCTTCGATGCGACTGGTGAATATACCGATGATTGGAGTCTTTCTCGAAAACTGAATATTAAATCGACTTTGGCTCCTGGTGCAGTATATTTCCACTCAAACCCAACATCTCTTAAGGAAGTTTTCAAGCAAGCTCGTTGGATTGGGAAAAATGAGTTTATTAGTGGTTCGCTACTTCGTAAAATTCGGTCACTATTTTTGTATAACTTACTGGTATCCATATTAATTGGAATTTTTAAGTCAACTGTCACGGGCCAATTGTCATTTGTTGTTTTCAAAATAATTTACGATCTAGGTGTGTTTGTTTCCGTAATTAGATCTTTTTTTCAAGAACCAAAATTTAAATAAGGCATAAAAATGATCTTTATTGTTCTTTTAATTGCTTTGGTAATTAGATTTATTAGTCTTAATCAAAGTCTCTGGTTGGATGAAGGAATTAATGTAAACGTTGCCAGAGCGCTGAATTTTAAATCACTTTTTTTTGATTACTCTTTAAGTGATTTTCACCCACCGCTTTATCATCTTATCCTTAGAGAGTGGATTCTGCTGTTTGGATCATCCGAAATTTCTGTAAGGTTGCCATCAGTAATTTTAGGTGTCGCAACTGTTTTCATAACTTATCTTATTGGCAAAAAATTATTTGAAAATAAGACAGCCTTAATTGGTGCAACTTTATTGGCGACCTCTCCTCTACATATTTACTATTCTCAAGAGGCACGAATGTATATGCTTGCTGCGGCTTTAGTAAGTCTTTCTGTCTATTTTTTTATTTCAATCCTTAAAAAGGATAGCCTCTGGGTGTGGTTTGGTTTTGTTATATCAACCACATTAATGCTTTACACAGACTATCTTCCTTATTTATTAATACCCGTATATCTCTTTTATTTATTAATCGGAAGAAAAAAAGTTGCCTCAAGTACTTTAAAATCTTTTATTCCGGCGTTCATCCTAATATTAATATTAATCGTGCCTTGGTTAATTATCTTACCCAAACAGCTACAGGTAGGCTTATCAGCAAAAACCGCCTCTCCAGCATGGGCACAGATAGTCGGCTCCCCCAATTTACAAAATCTGGCAGTTACATTTGTCAAATTTACAATCGGCAGAATCTCATATGATAATAATTTAATCTATGCTTTATTATTTGCTCCTGCTGCATTGTTCGTAATATTCCTCTTCCTGTTATCCTTGCTGCGAATGTCCTACCTGCGATTCTTTTTGTGGTTTTGGTTTTTTGGACCAATCCTAATCGGTTTTATTTTGGCCTATTTTATTCCAGTATTTTCATATTTTAGATTTATATTTATTTTAGGTGCCTACTATTTAATTTGGTCGATGGCAATAAATACCATCAACTGGAAACCCTTAATAAGGATTCTACTGTCCTTCGCCTTAATTATTAACTTAACTTCCAGTGCATTTTATTTGTCAATGCCAAGGTTTCAGAGAGAAAATTGGCGAGAGGCTACCTCTTATGTTGAAAAGACTTCTGATGAAAATTCCTTAATTCTTTTTGAGTCACCATATACTTTCGGGCCATTTGATTATTATAATCGCGGAAAAACCCAGGCAGTCGGAGCGCTTGAAAATTTCAATCCCAGCCAATCTGAAGTTAGAAACAAACTAGATGACCTCACACGCAATAAAAATAGAATTTTTCTGTTCCAATATCTATCGCAAATTACTGACCCGCGGGGTCTGGTTTTTGAAGAGCTAACAAAACTCGGATTTAATAACATAAAGACTGATAATTTTAATGGAGTTGGCTTTCTTTATGAATTTAAGCGCTAAAAATCTTGCCAGGAAATTTTTTAATAGATATTTCTATAGACAACATCCTGAGGCGGCTCTTCGTTACTTACCAGTGGTCTCGGCCATTAAAAAGTGGAATTTACTAAATTCTCAGATTCTTGAAGTTGGGTCTGGTTCACTTGGAATTACCCCGTATCTTAAAAGAGAAATCGATGCTGTAGACATCGACTTTTCCGGACCTCGGACAAACTTATTAAATGAGATCAAAGGTCAAGCTGATGATTTGCCCTTTCGAAAGAACTCTTATGACGTTGTCATTTCGGTTGATGTGATCGAGCACTTAGAAAGAGATATACGCGAGAAAGCAATATATGAAATATTAAGAGTTGCTAAAAAAATAGCTGTTATTGCAGTACCAACCGGCGAATTAGCCCAAAATCAGGATAAACAACTCCAAAAGTATTGGCGTAAAGTTTTTGACAGAGAAAATCATTTTCTAGAAGAGCATATTAGAAACGGACTTCCAACCTCTGACGAGATTTTAGTCTACTTAGATAAATCACTGAGGAAATTGGGCAAAAATGCAAAAATTACTTCAACTGGCAACTTAAATCTGGCTATTCGTAATATTTTAATGAGAACCTGGATAACCAGAAGCAAGCTTCTCTACTATTTATATCTCAAAGGTTACCTTCTGCTTATTCCGATACTCAAATTTGCTAATTTCGGAAACTGCTATCGGAGGGTTTTTGTGATAGAATTCGATGCATGAAAATCGGTATTGATATTTCTCAAATCGTTTACGGGACCGGGGTTTCAAATTATACTAAGCAGTTGGTAGAAGCACTCTTAAAAATTGATCGAAAAAATCAATACATCCTTTTTGGATCTTCCCTGAGGCTCAATAAAAAATTGACCGGTTTCAAAAAACAACTTTCCCAATACAAAAATGTCGAGTTCAAAATTACCCATTATCCGCCCTTTCTTTTAGCATTTCTTTGGAATAAGTTGCATATCTTTCCCATAGAAAAATTTCTTGGTGAAGTTGACGTATTTCATTCATCCGATTGGACGCAACCCCCTGTAAGGTCGCAACGTACAAAAAAAGTAACCACTGTCCATGACATGATTGCATATCTTTTTCCATCTTCTTCTCACCCAAAAATAGTTTCTAATCAGAAACGAAGACTTAAAATTGTTAAAGCCGAAGTTGATGCGATTATTACAGATTCCGAAACGACCAAAGAGGATCTTGTGAAATTTTTAGAAATTCCCCAAGAAAAAGTAACCGTCGTCTATCTTGCTTCTTCTGTGATTTTCAAACCCCAGGATGATGACAAAGTAAAAGAAGTTTTAGAAAAATACAAAATTAAAAAGCCTTACATTTTATCAGTTGCAACTTGGGAACCGAGAAAAAATATTCAAAAATTAGTCGATGTCTTTGAAAAAATTCAGAAAGAAAATCCTAATTTAAGTTTAGTTTTAACCGGGAAGCATGGATGGGGGCAAGACCCTAGTTTCAAGGACAATGATCGAATTGTTTCAACAGGTTTCATTCCGAGAGATGATCTTACGGCACTCTATAGTGGGTGCCGGGTTTTTGTTTATCCATCGCTTTATGAAGGATTTGGTCTGCCAATTCTCGAAGCAATGGCTTGTGGTACACCGGTAATTACCTCCAATAATTCTTCCATGACCGAAATTGCCAAGGATGCTGCAATTCTTGTTGATCCAAGAAGCGAAAGCCAGATAAAGCGAGCAATCGAGATGGTTTTAAATTTAAACTTGGATAGTTATCAGAAGATGGTTAATGCTAGCCTAAATCGAGCAAGGCAATATACCTGGATTAAGACCGCTAAGGAAACTTTAAAAGTCTATGAGGAGGTGGTTAAAAGCAGTGAAAAGTGAATAGTGTGTAGTGACTAATCACTAATCACTAATCACTAATCACTAATCACTATGCTTATAGGAATAGACGGAAATGAAGCAAATGTACGAACCAGAGTTGGTACCGGTCAATACGCTTTTGAACTACTTTGGCAATTTGTTAAAGACAAAAGACATCAGTTTATTGTTTACCTTAAGGACAAACCACTTCCTGATTTACCAAAACCTATTGCCAGCTTTCAGTACAAAGTTCTCGGACCTAGGAAGTTCTGGACTCAACTCGCCTTACCATTGCACCTAATCGTCAACAAAAGAACAAGTGTTTACTTCTCAACTGCTCATTACCTTCCAAGGATCTGTCCAGTGCCGCAAGTAGTAACTATCCATGATCTTTCATTTCTACATTATTCAGAACTTTTTAAAAAAAGCGATCTTATTCAGCTGACTTTTGGTACTAAAGCTTCCATCAAAAAAGCAACCCATATCATTGCTGTTTCGCAAACTACAAAAGACGATATTGTTAAAAATTACAATGTCGCTCCTTCGAAGATTACTGTCACCTATGAGGGGTATGACAAAGATCGCTTCAAGCCGCAATCTAAATATTCTATTGATAGAATGAAAAAGAAATATAAAATTTCTAGCGATTACATTATTTTTGTCGGTACACTCCAGCCGCGCAAGAATCTTGAAAGACTTTTAGAAGCTTTCAAGATTCTAGTTCACAGTTCACCCTTCGACTTCGCTCAGGGCAGGCAGTTCACAGTTCACAGGAATAAAAAAACCGTGAACCGTAAACCGATAACCGACAACTTATTATTGGTGATTGTCGGCAAGAAAGGTTGGCTTTATGATTCAATTTTCAAAAAAGTCAAGACCTTGGGACTACAAAACAAAGTTATTTTTACTGATTACGTTTCCGATTCCGACTTACCAGTTTTGATCAGTGGAGCTCGAGCCTACGTCTTGCCTTCGCTTTGGGAAGGCTTTGGTATTCCGGTTATCGAGGCTCAAGCTTGTGGAGTGCCGGTTGTTGTTTCCAACACCTCAAGTCTGCCGGAAATAGTAGGAGCCAACTCGCTCACCCCTGAGGTGAAGTCAGGACGTCACCCTGAGAACACCCCAGGGGTGGATCTTAGGTGTAGCGCCATACTTATCAATCCTGAAAGTATCCAGTCAATAGCCGACGGTATTAAAAAGACTCTTGACCCAAAAATCAGATCCGACCTGGTCAAAAATGGTTTTTCCAACATCAAGCACTTTTCCTGGCAAAAATGCGCCAAAATTACCCTACAGGTCCTCGAAAAAGTTGCTTCGGAAAAAACTTCATAATTTGGATCAAGACAGATTTTATATTCGCTCGCTTCAATACCATGAACTCTTAGTCCACGGATGAATGCGGAGCGAATACATACTTCCGAGTGTTCTGCTCGCTCATGTAAACTTTTTAGGGCAATACCTGCCTGCTGGCAGGCAGGACCGAGGGCTTTTAGCCCTCGGAAGTTTATCAGGCGATCCGCTCGAATATAGTATATGCAAAGTAAATTCTGATATTATAGTCTAGTAGGTATGAAAGACCGAATGGGTACGGAGTTAAATGCAATGGAAGTTCTTGCCAAAATTCTTATAAGAGTCTTCCATATTCTTTTGGATATCGAGCTAATGGTTCTTGCAGTGATTTGCGCGCTTATCCCCTTACATTCAATTAGAAATTTTTTCCTAAGACTAGCCGGCGTCAAAATCGGGAAACATTCATTTATACATATGGGTGTTAGGTTTTTTTACCCTCATGGAGTACGTATCGGCCAAGGTACAATTGTAGGCGATCACTGTTTTTTAGATGGCCGAGCGCCGCTTCGAATTGGCAACCATGTAGATATAGCATCCCAAGTTTTAATTTATAATTCGGAACACGATATCAATTCTGAGGGTTTTGATCCGACCTACGGGGAAGTAGAAATAGAAGATTATGTTTTTATTGGTCCTCGTGCGACTATCTTGCCGGGGGTAAAAATCGGCAAAGGTTCAGTGATAGCAGCCGGTGCAGTAGTTACCTCAGAGGTTAAACCTTTTGAAATTGTCGGCGGCGTTCCTGCCAAAGTAATCGGAGAACGAAAAAACAAAGACCCCCATTACAAACTCGGCCGCGCCAGGCTATTCCAATAATGTTTTCAAATCTTGGCATATTTTTCTTAACGAGCCTTATAGGAGCTACCGTTGGTACTCTGGTAAAGTTATTAGTATTTCATCTTGATCCATTAACCATTGTCGCAATTCGCTTCTTTCTCGGTCTTTTGATAATTGCTCCGTTTGTATTTAAAAGACAATTAATAAAGAAATTAATTTCTGATAAATTCTTGATCAGTACCGGTATTCTTTTCTCAGTCAATGTAATTTTATATGCGATTGGTATTCAATACACCAGTTTAATAGTGGGGATGCTCCTATATGTGCTTACCCCTTTAATAGTGGCAATTCTCGGATATTTTTTCTTAAAAGAAAAATTAACCGGTAACCAGATAGTTGGTCTTCTCCTATCTTTGGTTGGAGTAAGCATATTAATTTGGAATTCATTCAAAACGGCTGATATTTTATCTTTTGGCAGACCACTCGGCAATCTTTTAATAGGTATTGCAGTACTTACGTGGTCACTTTATATTGTCATCTCGAAAAAAAATACTCGAAAATTTAATCCATGGGAAATTACTCTCACTAATTTTATGGTGGCATGTATGATCTCCATTCTTGCCCTCGGACCCTTAATAGCTAATGGGAAGTTAAACTACAGTTTTAATCTTAAAATAAATTTGATGGCAGTGAGCTTAGCGATCATAGCTTTGCTATTTATTGTAGGTTACCAATTTCTGATTAAGAACACATCGGCTTTTATTTCATCTCTTAATATCTATATGCAAACGATTTTGTCGAGTATATTTGGGGTTATTTTATTTGGTGAAAAACTTAAATTAAATCTGATTTTAGGTGCACTGTTAATAATTACGGGAGTCTTTTTAGCAACTTCTTATCGATATATTATGGTAGCAAAAGGAAAAATATGGACTTGAGTGTCATTATCGTCAATTGGAACACAAAAAGGCTCCTCGAGGATTGTCTTGAGTCAATCTATCGGTACACGAATAATGACAGATCCCTCGCTGACGCTCGGGATGACGAAAAGCGAGGAAAGAACATCAGTTTCGAGGTTATTGTTGCCGATAATGGATCAACAGACGGCAGTCAGACAATGGTGAAAGAGAAATTTCCGAAAGCGAAGTTGATACTCAACAAAGCAAATTTGGGATTTACTAAAGCCAATAATCAAGGAATTAAAATTGCGAAAGGGGAATATATTCTACTTCTAAATTCAGATACTTATTTAATTGAAAACTCATTAGAGAAACTTCTCGACAAAGCTCGAAGCATAAGAGGGGACTTGGGAGCAATTGGTCCGTTATTATTAAATGAAGACAGATCTATCCAACAGTCCGTAGGATTCTTCCCTCATCTGCCCCAAGTCTTCTGGTGGATGAGTTTTATTGATGATCTTCCCGGCGGAACTTTATTAAAACCGTATCATGTCGACCATGACAGTTTTTATAGAAAAGATCAGAAAGTCGATTGGGTAACAGGCGCGGCAATCTTAGTCCCTAGAGATGTTATTACCAAAGTAGATTCTTTAGATGAAAAGATTTTTATGTACGGGGAAGAAGTTGAATGGTGCTGGCGCATCAAAAATGCAGGACATAAAATCTACTTTACACCCACAACAAAAATCATTCACATTGGCAGAGGGTCAAGTCGGAAAATTCCAACCTCAGCATTTATTGGCGAATACAAAGCTGTCCTGTATTTTTACCAAAAATACAAAGGCAAATTTTCTTTGCAAATTGTCCGTCTCTTACTTAAAATAGGAGCACTAGCACGAATAATAGTTTTTGGTCTCTTGGGAAGAAAGGAGCTTGCAAAATCGTATGTCGAAGCTTTTAAGGCGGTTTAAGCCTGGTTTAACATGGCTCGATGATCACATCCTTGAATATTTATCTCTTGCTCTTCTTATTTTTATTCCACTTTACCCCAAAATTCCGATTGCGGACCTTATCCCCGGCTATTTAGTAAGACTTAGGCCGGATGATCTTTTAGTAGCACTAGCATTCGGTATTTGGGTAATCTGGCTTATCCGAAAAAAAGTAACTCTTAGAGGTAACCCCTTGTTTATTCCCATTGGTGTCTATGTTATTGTTGGTTTTCTCTCTACACTTTCCGCCCTTTTTTGGACTAAAACTGTTCCTGTTCAGGCACTTCATATGGAAAAACTCTATTTGCATTTCATAAGAAGAGTGGAATATTTTTCGGTCTTTTTTATATTTTTCTCATCCATAAAATCGTTAGCTCAGATAAAAAAATATATCTTTCTTGCTGCCGTTGTCCTTTTGGGAGTTTCGATCTACGGATTCGGCCAAAAGTACCTTTATTGGCCGGCATTTTCGACGATGAATCGAGAGTTTTCCAAAGGTGTAAAACTCTATCTGACTGAGCATGCTAGGGTACTGTCAACTTTCGGTGGCCACTATGATTTAGCAGCCTATTTAATGATTGTTCTGACGATTTTCATTCCCCTAATTACCATTCTTAAGAAAATCACTCATAAGCTACTTTTTTTGATTGTTAGCCTGGCCGGCTTTTGGCTTTTGATTCTAACCGTTTCACGAACATCTTTTTTGGCCTATCTAGTTTCGATAACAATTGTTTTTAGCTTATTGATCCTTAAGAGAGGTTGGCTTTGGAGTGTTTCTCGCTGGTCAATTGTGATTGTTTTTTCTCTTGTTGTCATGATTTCTTTTGGCGATCTTTCAGACCGTTTTGCCCATGTCCTGAAATTAGACGCGTTCAAAACCTCATTTGCTCTGAAACCTCTTAAAAAGGAACCTCCAGGTGGAGCCCAAGCGGCTTATCTTGATATCGGAAAAGATGTCGGCTCAAAATCGGATACACCTCCCACTACTCAAAAACCAACCACTGGATCGCCGGTTACTGGTGCAGTACCTGCCGACGTTTATGAGGACGTCCCTGAATATGGAGAAGGGGAAAGTTTGCCGGCCACACTGGCTGCAAAACCCCGAGTTTACTCACAAGCTGCGGTTCAATACGACCTGTCAACCGGAATCCGTCTCGATTACACTTGGCCCCAAGCAATTAAAGGATTTACCCGCAATCCGATTTTTGGCTCCGGTTATTCAACTTTAACCAAAAGAAATATCGAAGATTTTACAGAGGCTGAGTCAACGGACAATGATTTTTTAAGAGCCCTTGGGGAGACCGGTCTTTCAGGATTTTTGGCCTTTTTTGGAATAATCGCCTTTATTATCTGGTATTCTCTTGTTAACTTTAAAAAAATTAACGATCCTTTTGCCTCGACTCTCGTCGCCGCTTTGATCGCTGCCACCTTAGGTCTTCTTGTTAACTCTCTTTATATCGATGTTTTTGAAGCCTCCAAGGTAGCTTACACTTTTTGGATCATGGTGGCCATACTTTTGGCTACAGTTAAATTAGCAACCACAACAAAAGTAAATCTCAAATCACAAATCACAAATTCCAAATAAATTCAGATGCCTAAATTCAAAAACTCTAAACCTTCAAATTTGAAATTTTGATATTATTTGGAATTTAGGGTTTAGAGTTTGGAGTTTAACAAATGAGAAAAGTCGAAATTATTGTCCTCTCAATAATCCTGATTCTTGCCTTTGTAATTCGCCTCTATAAAATTAACCGGCCAATAGCAGACTGGCATTCATGGAGACAAGCAGACACTGCTGCGGTTGCCCGAAATTTTATTAAGGAGGGTTTTAATCCATTTATTCCTCGATATGACGATATGTCGTCTCAAGCCAACGGCCTTGATAATCCCCAAAGATATCGTTTCGTTGAATTTCCTACTTATAACACGCTTGTGGCCGGCGTTTGGTCAATAACTGGCGTAAATGAGACTTATGCACGATTAACTACTGTCGTGATTTCTCTCATCTCGACACTTCTTCTATATTTTTTAGTCAAACACTTTTCCGGTACTCAGACTGCACTCTTGTCGGCATTTTTCTTCGCTTTCTTGCCATATAACATTTTTTATTCTTCAGCAGTTTTGCCGGGACCACTGATGGTTTTAGGGATTTTAGGTCTTTATTTAACTTTTTTAAAATGGCTCGAGAATCAAAAGTTAATTTGGTTCATTTTATCTATAGTCTTTGCTAATTTAGCAATTCTCACTTGGCCAATTGCCATTTTTTTCTTCTTGCCTGCCTTGTATTTGGCCTATGATAAATTTGGAATCTCGCTTTTCAGAAATTACAAATTGTGGCTATTTGCACTTTTATCCCTTTTACCTTTTGTTTTATGGCGTATTTGGATGACTCAGTTTCCCCAAGGTATTCCCAATTGGCGATTTCTTCTAAATGAGGGAAATATTCGTTTTAAAGGCGCATTTTTTCGCTGGTTGATCGCCGAGCGGATGGGAAAATTAATCTTGACTGTACCTGGCTTCTCTCTCTTTGTTTTAGGGATTTTAAAAAAACCCCAGCTGCAGGAAAAATCATTTTACCTTACATGGCTGGCTTCTGTAGCTATATACTTCGTGGTTTTTGCATCCGGTAATATTCGCCACGACTACTATCAAGTGCCGTTTATTCCAATCGCTGCGATTTTTATGGCGGTTGGCACTAAAAACCTTTTAGCCCTCCCGGCTCAGTCTTTTAACAGAATCATTAGTTATCCCATCGCAATTATTTTAATTGTTCTGACCTTTGCTTTTGGCACTTTTGAAGTACGCGGTTTTTATTGGATAAACAAGCCGCAAATAGTCAAAGCAGGCAAGGCTGTTGATCAACTTCTTCCAAAAGATGCCACGGTTATCGCACCTTATAACGGCGATGCCGCTTTTCTTTATCAGACAAATCGACATGGCTACCCCATCGTCGACAGGCCACTTGAAAAATTTATAGATGAGGGTACTAAATATCTGGTATCAGTCGATGTTGCAGATGCCGGTATTCAGAATCTTATCAAGCATTGTAAGGTTATTGACCAAACGCAAGATTATGTCATTGTCGAGATGTTTAAAGAATGTATAGGGAGGTAGTATGAAAATTTTAATGATCACACCATATCTCCCTTATCCCTTAGTTTCCGGCGGACAAATTCGTACATATAATTTACTTAAAAATCTGGCCCCAAAGCATCAAATCACTTTAGCCTCATTCATTCGCGAAGATGCCGAGAGAAAATATTTGAATGAACTCATGCCTTTTTGTCGCAAGATAATTATTTTTAAAAGAAGAAAAGCTTGGTCTCCCGTAAATATAATACTAGCCGGAATAACTCCATTCCCTTTTTTAGTAAGCATCTATTTTGATATTTCTGTCAGAAGTAAAATCAAACGTGAATTAGAAAGTGAAAACTACGATCTTATCCATGCTGAGACTTTCTACGTAATGCCTAATATTCCCCAAACCAAAATCCCCATTTTTTTAGTTGAACAAGTCATTGAATATCTCGTATACCAAAGTTTTGTAAAGGGCTTACCGTTATGGATGTTTTTTATTAAACCTTTTCTTCTCGCTGATGTTTTCAAGATTAAATGGTGGGAAAGATATTATTGGAGGAAGGCCAAAAGACTAGCCGCAATGTCTGATGATGACCGTCTTTTTATCCAAAATCACAGTCCCCTGAAGGTAGATGTAATTGCCAACGGGGTTGATATAGATTATTTTGCAAAAACCGAGAAACTAAAACCGAAAAGTCCAACTGTCCTTTTTGTTGGACAGTTCAAATGGTTGCCAAATCGTGATGCTACCAAATTTTTGGTAGAGGAGATTTGGCCAAAGATAAAAAGTCAGATTAAGACCGCCAAACTTTGGATAGTAGGTAGGAATCCCCCTTTAGATATTCTTAAATTTACAGGCCCCGACGTCCAGGTGGATGGGGAAGTTGAAGATGTCAGACTTGCCTATGCAAAAGCTGACGTTCTTTTGGCGCCCATACGCAACGGGCGTGGCACGAAATATAAAATTCTAGAAGCAATGGCTACTAATACCCCAATTATAGGTTCCAAGCTAGCGGTTGAGGGAATCCATATAAGAAACGGTAAAGAAGCTTTTGTTGCCGAAACTGCCAGTGACTTAGCAGCAAAGACCTTAGAAGTTTTAAAAAACCCTAAACTTGGGCAGGAATTAGCAAGCAGAGCCTATCAATTGGTAAAAAGTCAGTATGACTGGAAGAAGATATCATCAGAGCTCGACCGAGTATATCAGGAAGTAGGAGGAAAAAATTGACCTAATAACTAATAAAAATCCTAAACTCTAATATCTAAACTCTAAACAATATCAAAATTCAAATGTTCAAATAAACCAAAAAATTAAGATTTGTTTTGAATTATGTATTTTGGTCATTTGAATTTGTTTAGGATTTAGGATTTAGGATTTAGAAATTAGAAATTTATTATGGATTTATCTATCATCATCGTCTCTTTCAATACAAAAGAACTTCTCAAATCTTGCCTAAATTCAGTTATCGGTTCTTCCAAAGAATTTCAGACAGAGATATTCGTCGTCGACAATAATTCTTCTGATAATACGGCCGCGATGATCAAGAAAGATTATCCTCAGATTAAGCTAATAGCAAATAAAAAAAATCTAGGTTTTTCCAAAGCCAATAACCAGGCATTAAAGCTTGCAAAGGGAAAATATGTGCTGATATTAAATCCGGACACAAAACTGGCCCCTGACACTATTTCAGAAATGATTAAGTTTATGGAAAAAGACCCGAAAATTGCGGTCTCTACCTGTAGAGTTGAACTACCTAACGGCCAGATAGATCGCGATTGTCGCCGGCATTTTCCGACTCCATGGCGAGCTTTTTGTCATTTTTCAAAACTGGCGAAATTATTTCCCCATTCTAAGTTATTCAATCAATACTATTTTGGGTATTTATCACCTGCAACTGAACACGAGATAGATTCCTGCGTTGGTGCTTTTATGATGGTTCGACAATCTATAGTTAAAAAAGTCGGCCTATTTGATGAGGATTTTTTCTTTTATGGCGAAGATCTTGATTGGTGTTGGCGATTTAAAGACGCCGGATACAAGATTATGTACACTCCAAGAACCAAAATTATCCACTACAAAGGGGCCGCCTCCGGAATGAAACAAACATCTCAGCACCTGACAAAAGCATCTATAGATTCAAAAAAGCGGGCCCTTACAGAATCAGTCAGAGCAATGGAGATTTTTTATAAAAAACATTATCTTTTAAAATACCCATTTTTTATTAATTGGCTGGTATTAATTTCTTTGAAGATTTTATTGAGAATCAGAATTATGTCAGCATGACCGCTATTGCGTCCATAAAATCAAATCCTTTGGTCGCTTTGCTTCCTCAGGATGACAAGAGGGGGATATATGAGAATTGGTATTGATGCGAGGTTTGTCGGTCCGGAAGGTACAGGTCTTGGTAAATATACTGAAAAACTTATCGAAAATCTCGCAATTTTAGATGACAATAATCAGTATGTTATTTTTCTGCGCCGGTCTAACTGGGATTGGCTAAGGTTAAAATCCAAAAATTTCAAAAAGGTTTTAGCAGATATCCCCTGGTATTCTCTCAAAGAGCAAATTAAATTACCAAAAATTTTTTCAAACCAGAATTTAGATCTTTTACACTTTACTCATTTTAACGTGCCTGTTTTTTACAGAGGTAAATTCATAGTAACAATTCATGACCTGATCCATCATCGATTTAGACAAGAATCCGCAACGACTCGGAATCTTTACATTTTTAAAATTAAAAGGTTTGCTTATCGACATGTTATTAATCATGCTGTCAAAGATTCTCAAAAAATCCTCACCCCCTCGAATTTTGTTAAGGACGAGATTGTTAGGACTTTTCGAATTGATCCTGCGAAAATCGTCGTAACATACGAAGCGGCAGAAGAGGAATACTTCCGAACAAGTTCAAAGTTCAAAGTTCAAAGTTCAAAGTTTTTGGAGAAATACAATATTAATCAGCCTTTTATCATTTATATAGGGAATGCTTATCCACACAAAAATCTTGAACGGTTACTGCAAGCTTTCAAGATTTTAGTTCACGGTTCACAGTCAACGGTTCACAGAATAGAAAAACACCCCTGGGGTGAGCGCAAGCTGCACTTAATCCTTGTCTGTCCTCGGGATATTTTCTGGCAACGCCTAAAAGAAAGGATAAAGAATCTAGGATTAGAGGAGGGAGTTGTCCTGACTGGCTATATTCCGCCAAAAGAATTATCAGAAGTCTTAAGATCTGCCCAAGCTTATGTATTCCCATCACTTTCGGAGGGGTTTGGAATTCCCGGTCTTAATTCCATGGCCGCGGGCCTTCCGGCAGTTTGTTCAAACATTCCGACACTTAAAGAAATCTACGGGGATGCCGCATTGTATTTCGATCCAGAGGATCCAAAAGATATATCCAGAAAAATCCAAAAAGTCCTCACAGATACAACTACGAGGTCCGACCTCGTAGTAAAGGGCTTGGAACAAGTGCAAAAATACTCTTGGCTTAAGATGGCCAGAGAGACACTTAAGGTTTATGTACAATACAGCCTCTAGGCTCTTCCTTGAAAGAGATAGTAAAATACGTCAATGCGAGAAGTACCAAGATTCTCTCCAATTTCTGCGTATTTAAACACACGCTTATCCCATGAATTCAGATTGGGGGAGGGAGTAAATTTGTGGGTTTATGGCGTGGGGTATCTTAATCTTCCCGATCATTCTCTTGCACGGTATCTTACTGAGGAAGAGCTTTTATATTGTAAAAACAGACTCAATCGTCTCGCCGGTAGGTTTGCCGCTAAAGTTGCTTTAATGAGGGCAGTGGGTACTGGATTAAACTGGACCGACATTAACATCCATCCGTCAGAAACAGGACAACCTGTTGTGCAAATAGGAGAAGAATCTAAAGATATAATTCGGAATAAAGGGTTTTCGCAGTATAGACTAAGTATCAGCCATGATGAGGGAATAGCAATTGGATTTGCAGCCGCGATACCTGAAAATTTCCAAGGATCGCTGCAAATCGGTGTGGATGTTACATCAAATGACCGATTTAGAGAATTAATGGAAAAAAGTAGAAACCGACTCTATGCTATTGTTTTTTCTGAGAGAGAAGTTGATGATAGCCAGGAGGATCCTCAAGAATTAGCGATCAGATGGGCCAGTAAAGAAGCAGTTGTAAAAGTTCTTGAAACTGGATTCAAGCAGGGAGTAGGTCGAAAAGATGTTGAAATTAGACCAGAATCAGGAAATAGTTTTTCCGTTAATCTTGTTGGAAAGGCATTGGAAAGAGCAAAAGCTCTTTCTCTGACTGATTGGTCAATTTTAGTTGTTCCAAATGATTCACTTGCCATCGCTTTTGTTGCGGCACATTCTTAACGCATGAAAGAAGTTCTCGGAAGACCGATTGATACAACTCATTTTGCAGATCTTCATGTCCACACAACAGGTTCTGACGGGAAGATGACTCCTGAACAAGCTGTTGAATTTGCACAAAGCATAGGACTTTCAGCTATTGCAATAGCTGATCATCATACTACTAAACCTGCGCTAGCAGCACATGAACATGTACAAAGAGAAGGATTAGAAATTCAAGTTATCGTCGGAACAGAAGTAAGAACAAAAGACGGACATGTAGTCGGGTTGTTTCTTAAAGGGCCGATCGAAAGAAATATAACACTCGAACAAACCCTTTGTGCTATCCACGAACAAGGAGGATTGACTATTGCTCCCCACCCATTCTTTAGAGTCAGTTCGTTGACAGATGAAAGAATTATAGACATTATGAAGAGCAGGGCTGAAGGGGTTTATTTCGACGGTTTCGAGGTATGTAATGCAGGAGTTCAATACCAATCTCTTAGGAACGATAGGATTCAGGACACAAATATTGCAGCACAATTTTTTTATTCACATTATCGGCAAAATAGATCAATAGGCGCAGCAATTGCGAGCTCAGATGGACATAGATATACCTGTGGAAGTGCGATAACTGGTTATAATGGAGATTTAAAAACCGCCATTTTGCAACAAAGAACCCTTGCAGTACAACTGGAACCTCACGAGCAATGGGAATTATTACTGAAGGCTATAGAATTATTTGGAGAACAAAGAGTTATTGGAAACTTGTCTCTTGCTGAACTAAAAGAAAAGTTCTTTGGAATTCGATGAAAATCTTTGTCTTCTACTCGACTTCTATCGTTTGTCTTTCTAGAGATTTTTGCTGATAATTATCAATTACATCTTGAGTTTCTTGAATTTTTTGTGGGCTAGTTGCCTCGTTTTTACTTGCGGAGAAAGGATTTGCCAAAATAAAAATTAAAGCTAATATGATAATTGTAATCAAAAGCAATAACAAACTTACAACCCCCCGGACCATATATTTAGTGTATCACTAAAACAGTTGATATAATTACCCCATGAAAGTAGCCCTTGTACACGATGACTTCGTTCAAGCCGGAGGAGCGGAGAGTCTGTTTGCTACCATCGCTTCCATTTGGCCCAAAGCTCCAATCTATACCTCCTTCGTTGATTGGAAGAAATTACCTTCCACAATAAACCGGGATAGAATCCGGCCCTCCTGGATGCAGAAAATTCCTTTTGCTGCCAAATTGTATAAAGCTCTTTTACCACTTTACCCATTGGCATTTGAGAGTTTTAATTTCAATGAATTCGATCTTGTAATCTCCTCAACTACCCGCTTCGCCAAATCAATTATTACTCAACCCAGAACGATGCATATTTGCTATATGAACAGTATTCCAAGATTTTTATACGGGCGCAAAGCTCAGGCTGATTATTTACCAATTATGTTAAGACTCATTTTTAAGCCAATCTTAATATGGCTCAAAAGATGGGATAAAGTATCCTCCTGTCGACCTGATTTGTTTGTCGCGAATTCGGCAAATATTAGCAAAAAAATTAAAAAATTTTACGAAAGAGAGTCCGAAGTAATTTATCCGTTCGTTGACCTAAATTTTTTCCAGGTTGCCAAAGTTCACAACTGGGAACTTAAAAGTCAAAATTATTTCCTAGTGGTCACCAGACTCGTGAAATGGAAAAAGATTGATATAGCAATTAAGGCAATATCTAATATGGGAAAAAGTCTAAAAATAGTCGGGGAGGGACCGGATAGATCGAGACTTAAAAGATTGGTTCGAGATGACAGGACAGGAGATATTGAGTTTCTTGGCAGAGTAACAAGAGAGCAGCTTCGCGAACTTTATCAAAATTGCCAGGCCCTGATAGTGACCCAGGAAGAAGATTTTGGTATTGCTGCAGTAGAGGCACAAGCCTGTGGTATTCCGGTAATTGCTTATAGGCAAAGCGGTGTCAGTGAGACTGTCGAAGATGGCAGAACTGGAATTTTATTTGATAATCAATCGGCGCAAGCACTCCAAGATGCAATTGGAAGATTAAGTAGGGTAAAATGGAAGATACAAGTTTGCAGGAAGAACGCGACGAGATTCTCGAAAAAGCACTTTATAGAAGAACTCGAGAGATATGTATCACAAGTATCAGAAGTACCACAAGTATCAGAAGTACCACAAGTATCATACGCATAATGTTCTATAACCTTTGATACCTTTGATACTTTAATAACATGCAGAATCATAGAAACTTAAAAATCGCTCTTTTTTGCGGTGGATCCGGCACTCGTATGTGGCCGATGAGCAGAAGGGCACTTCCCAAACAATTCCAGCCGCTTATCAACAATTTGTCCACTTTTGAGATTATGGTAAATCTTTTAAAACAAGAGTTCCCTTTCCGTGACATATTTCCCATAACCACCCGTGATTGTGTTGGTTGGATTGTTAAACTTGCTCCTCAGATTCCACTTGAGAACATCGTTATCGAACCACAAATGCGAGATACTGGTGCAGCTGTCGGCTTAGCGGCCGCAGTTTTGGATAAAAAGTTTGATAATCCAAATGTCTTGGCTATTTGGTGTGATCATGTAGTACGCAACGGTCCGGAATTTATCAAAGCAATTTTACTGGCAAATCAAACAGTCGCAGAAACTGGTAAATTCGTCGAAATCGGTGTAAGGCCGACCTTTGCAAGTACCGCCTTGGGCTATTTACAAGTTGGCAAAATGCTAAAAAAAGTTAACGGTATAGCAGTTTTCGAATTTGTTGCCCAAATTGAAAAACCCGATTTTGCTCAAGCCAAAAAATTCGTGGAATCCTGGGAATATCTCTGGCATGTAGGCTATGCACTTTGGCCAGCGGGAAAAATGCTTTCCCAAATTGAGAAGTTCTTTCCAAAAGGCTTTGTACCTCTATCCAAAATTCAAAAAGCATGGGGGGGAGACCAGCAGGAATCGGTTTTGGAAAGAGAATACGAAAAAATTCCTAAAACTTCTATAGACTTCGCGGTCAATTCTCATCTGACAGGTCAAGACCAAGTAGTCGTCTCTGCAGATCTGGGTTGGAGGGATGTCGGAACATGGAATGAACTAAAAGACGAAATGGCTTCTCATCCTCAAGACAATATACTGCAGGGAGAGGTAATTGATTTGGATCTTAAAGACTGTCTTGTCTACTCAAACAAAAATCAGAAAGTTATTGCAGCCATCGGACTGGAAGGGCTAATCATTGTCGATACGGAGGATGCTCTCTTAGTTTGCTCAAAGGGAAGAACTCATGATGTCAAGAAGATAATTGAAAAACTCAAAGACGCCGAGAAAGAAGAATATTTGTAGAAATTGACCTAATAGCTAATCAAATTCTAAACGCTAAATTCTAAACTCTAAACAATATCAAAATTCAAATGTTCAAAAAACAAAAAAGTAAATTTGTTTTTTTTAAATTGTTTTAAATTTTATATTTTGGTCATTTAGATTTGTTTAGGATTTAGGATTTAGAAATTAGAATTTTTCAGGATATGTTTTACTACTTCACTAAACGTACTATTGATATTATAGGTAGTCTTGTAAGCCTTATTATTTTTTCTCCAATAATAATATTTGTGGCACTACTGGTTAAATCAACCTCACCTGGTCCTCTATTTTATAACCCGCTTCGCGTTGGTAAAGACGGCAGTCAATTTAAAATGCTTAAGTTTAGAAGTATGCATATGTACAAAATCAAAGGGACGTGGGTCCATGCAGAAAAATATCTGCAAAGCCACCCAAAACTAATGCGCCAGTATCAAGAAAACAGTTTTAAATTGAAGCGTGATCCCAGAATTACATCAGTTGGTAAAATCTTGAGAAAATTTTCCCTTGACGAATTACCGCAGTTAGTAAATGTTTTAATTGGCGATATGTCACTTGTTGGACCCCGGGCTTATCAACAAGATGAGCTTATTCATCAACAAAAAGTCTACCCTACAACTCGTAAATGCGTTAAAATAATTCTTACAGCCAGACCAGGTGCTTCTGGGCCCTGGCAGGTTTCAGGTAGGTCGTCTATCAATTTCGACAAGAGAGTAGAGATGGATGCAGATTATATTAAAAGAAAATCTATCCTCTATGACCTTGGGATTGTAATTAAGACTCCAATTGCCATGATAAGTACAAAGGGTGCAATATAATGAAAATCTTCAATTTTAAATCTTCAATTTTAAATTTATGAAGAGGCGGATAATTCTTATTTTAATAGTTTTTATTGCAGTTTTTGGTCTGTTTGGGATTTTAACAATTCTGTCAGCTCGAACGGCTATCGCGACGACTCAGAAAGCAGTCGGTGCTTTTAAATTACAGGATTTGAATGCAACAAAGGCCTATTTGCGTGATGCTACTAAAGAGTTTAAAACAACAAAAAAATTTATCTTCGTATTTTCCCCATTAAGGATTATCCCGCTTTTTGGTTGGTATGTTGCCGATATCCAAAGAGGTGTTGATGGGGCAATCTATGGACTCGAAGGAGCAAGTACTCTGGCTGAGGCTATTACACCATATGCGGATGTGTTGGGTTTGGAAGGTGAAGGCACATTTTTAGGTGGTACTGCTCAGGAGAGACTGGCTAAGGCTATTGAAACTTTATCAAAAGTTACCCCTCAGATAGATGAAGTAGGCAAAAGCCTAGGTCAAGCCAGAAACAGGATAGATCAGATTCAACCTTGGCGTTATCCGGATATTTTACCCGGTAAACCTGGTACTAAAATCAGAACTGCCAGAAATACTATTGATCAGCTGGAGTCGTTTATCGTCGATACTAAACCTTTGCTTTTAGTTTTACCCGAAATTATGGGTGCTACAAGCGAGAAAAAATACCTGGTCCTATTTCAGAACGACAAAGAACTTCGGCCTACCGGAGGATTTATTACTGCCTATGCAATTTTTAGAGTCAACAACGGCCTCATCGCCTCAGAGGGCTCACAGGATATTTATGAGTTGGATAATACGCTTCTTAAGAAAATTCCTGCACCCGAACCAATTGTTAAATATCTTCCGAATGTTAGTACTTTAAATTTGCGGGATTCTAACCTCTCTCCCGACTATTACGCCTCGATGCAACAATTCGAGGAACTATACAATGCTACCCAAGCTAAAAAAGAAATTGACGGGATCGTTGCACTGGATACCGAATTTGTTTTGGCGATGATGAAAGTACTTGGACCAATTGATGCCTACGGTGCCAAATTCACAACTGATGAAGTTGAAGCTTGTGCATGTCCGCAGATTATTTATGAACTGGAAAAATTTGCTGACGAACCAGTGGCCTATGAGAAAGGCGCGCGCAAAGATATTATTGGTGTTTTAATGCAGCAAATGATGGATAAAGCATTTAATGCCCCCAAATCCTCGTGGCCGAATCTTTTGGGAACGACGATAACAGCTCTTCGTGAAAAACATCTGCTTTTATATTTTAAACGAGCAAATCTTCAAGAAGCCGCCGAGAAAATTAATTTTGCCGGGCGTCTCAATCAATATGATGGTGATTACTTCCTGATTAACGAAACCAATTTTGCCGGTGCCAAATCGAATCTCTACGTTCAGGAAAAGGTTAAACAAACTGTTAAAAAAGGTAAAGATAATAATTTAGAGAAAAAGCTAACAATTGAATATAAGTACCCGCGTAAAATGGACAATTGTTCACTTGAACGTCAAGGTGGTTTGTGTCTGGCCGGGATTTACAGAGATTGGATAAGAGTTTATGTTCCTAAGGGATCCAAGATTACGAAAACAGATGGATTGGAATTCACCGAGACCGAGGATCTTACAAAAACGGTTTTTGAAGGGTTTTTTGAGCTGAGGCCAGAGGGCTCGCTGAAATTCGAAATTGAATATACAGTCCCTCTAAAAGTTGACAATCAGTATAAACTTCTTATTCAAAAGCAAGGTGGTATAAAAGGCCATACTTACGAAATTGAGGCTTTTGGTAAAAAACAAAAAGCTTTCCCTCTCGATACCGACAAGGAACTCATTTTCAGGCTTTAATATTCAAATTGTTGCATGTATTATCTACCCTCCCCAAACGAGTCTGAATCGATGGGGTAGTAAGTTATGTATTTTAAAACCGAAGGCGTGATTCTAGCGCGTCGTAATTTCGCAGAAGCGGATAGAATCTTAACTATTTGTAGTCGCGATCATGGTAAGATTGTTGCACTTGCCAAAGGTGTCCGTCGTCCAAGATCCAGAAAAGCTGGTCATCTCGAACTTGGCAATTGGTGTCGGATTTTTGTTGCTCGGGGCAGGAATCTTGATTTATTGACAGAAGTTGAACTAAAGCGTTCTTTTGGAATAGTCGATTTCAGCGAACAAAAGGCCAATAAAATCTATCATCTTTTGGAGCTTGTTGATAATTTAACAGCGGAAAAACAGAAAAATCTTTCTGTTTTTATTCTACTTGTCGGCTTTCTTAAAAGAATTACCGATGGCGAAGATTTTAGATTACTCTCACTTACATTTAAAATCAAACTTTTATCAACACTTGGTTTTTTTTCCGCGAAAAACATCAAAAATTCAAATGCGAAAAATCTTTTTGAAACCCTGGAAAATGCAGATTTTGGCAAGATTAAAGAAAAGATCAAACTCACAGACAGGTCATATTTGAAACTTTTGCAATTTCTTGATAGCATAATTGAGAACCTTACTCAAACAAAACTCAAAACCTCACGGTTTTTATAGTTTTGTTTGCAAGTCCAAAATACTAAGCACGAAATTCTAAACAATATCTAAATTCAAGTTCTTGAACATTAGGTATTTTGAATTTAGAATTTTGAATATTTGGATTTGTTTCGGATTTAGAATTTAGGATTTCGAAATTTAAATTGAGATGGATCAGGCTAAACGCAACACTTACATCATTGCTGCTATCGGTTTTATAGGTATTTTAGTCGCTGTTTACTTCTTATTTATCTTTCAAAAAGGGCCTGGACAAATTAAGCCCGAGGAGGTTTCAGGGGAAGTTAGACAGCTAAATGAAATTGATGTTGCAAAGCGTCCCTATGTGACTTTGACACCAACCTCTGACGGCGCAGAAATTTTACTCTCTATTGAGAATATGACTGATTTTGACCAGATCGAGTATGAGCTAACTTACTTGGCAGACAACCCTAATATCGCCGGTGAAAAGATCCAGCGGGGTGCAACGGGTATTGATGTAAATACCAAAGATCCAAAGTATAAGAAATCGATTCTACTGGGTACAGCTTCAAAAGGTGTTCGAAGTCCGGATACCGGGATAACCGATGGCAAACTGACAATACATATGTTCAAAGGAGAGACAGAATATCAGTCTGAAACCGGTTGGGGTTTTGAGCAAATTGTCGCAAGCTCAGCAACGCTTAAAGATCAGTCCGGTAATTTTCAAATGACCTCTCCAACTCTCGGCAAAAATTATTTTGTGATTATTTCAGACACAGTCGGTGTTCCGGCAAATGGCCAATTTGATATTAAAGGCGTAGTTTTACCTGTTTATGGTACTTTTTCGGTGGCGCCCGTCTTTTCAAAAAGTGCCCCTTTAAGCATCAAACTTACCCAAGATGTCGAAAACCCCCAACTTTATAGCTACAATCATACTGATTCCAAATGGGCAAAGCTTGATTCAAATTACGACAGTGCTTCCAAGACCATTTCTGCAACGACTGACTCCTTCGCAACATATGTCGTTGTTTCCTCAAAATGACTACTCTTGATAAGATCGTTTCTCTTTGTAAGCGCCGAGGCTTTATTTTTCCGGGCTCAGAAATTTATGGCGGCTTGGGGGGAACTTGGGATTATGGTCCTTTGGGTGTAGAACTTAAAAACAATATCAAGGAAGCTTTTTGGCAATCAACTGTTTACGGACGGAATGATGTTGTCGGGATTGATGCAGCAATCTTGATGAATCCAAAGGTTTGGGAAGCGTCCGGCCATGTCAAGGCTTTTGTCGATCCTTTGGTGGAGTGTAAAATCTGTCATCAAAGATTTAAGGCGGATCAAAAAGAAGATTTGGCAGGTCACGAAAAATCTCACCAAGGCAAAAAGACCCAATGGACCCCGTCCAGAAAATTCAATCTTTTGGTTGAGGCAAAATTAGGAGTAGTTGAGGAGGCTAAACAAAAGGTTTATCTTCGCGGCGAAATTACTCAAGGTGTTCATGTCAACTTTAAAAATGTTTTAGACTCGACAAGACTGCAAATACCTTTTGGGATTGCCCAAATAGGTAAGGCTTTCCGCAACGAAATTAACCCGGGGAACTTTACTTTCCGCTCAAGAGAATTTGAACAGATGGAACTGCAGTTTTATATCAAACCAGAAGAAAGCCAGGCAAGAAAATGGTATGAATATTGGAAAAAAGAAAGAATGAATTGGTACCGGACGCTAGGTATGACTGAAAACAAGCTCCGTTTCCGTCAGCACGAAGAAAATGAACGAGCCCATTATGCCCGGGATGCTTGGGATATTGAATACGATTCACCCTTTGGCTGGAAAGAGTTCGAAGGAATTCACAATCGGGGGGACTGGGATCTTTCACAACATCAAAAATCTTCCGGTCAAGATATGCAATACTTCGATCAGGAAACCGGTAAGCATTATTTGCCATGGATTATTGAAACCTCAGGAGGTGTAGACCGCGCCGCACTCTTCTTTTTAATTGACGCATATAATGAAGACAAAGATCCTTCGACAAACTCAGGACAAGGCCGAGTTGTCCTAAAACTTAATCCCAAACTTGCACCGGTCAAGGTTGCCGTCTTCCCGCTTTTGGCCAACAAACCGGAACTAGTCAAAAAAGCCCGCTTGGTCCGTGAACTGTTAACTGTGAACCGTGAACTTTTACCCATTGCCTGGGATGAGCGGGGAAATATCGGAAAGCGTTATTACTCTCAGGACGAAATCGGCACGCCGTATTGTGTGACCATCGACTTTAAAACTTTGGAGGATGATACAGTAACTATCCGTGATCGTGACACGACAAAACAAGAAAGAGTAAAAATTGCAAGTTTGGCATCACAAATCAACTCCAGGCTAAATAGGGGTCCGACCGCAAATTCGGGTTGAACCCCTAAAATCACTCCCACTTGAAAAAAATCGGCCTGCAGTTCATACTGAATTCAAGGAATTCTCCTAAAAAGCTATTTTTTGTGACAAAACATATTCCGACAGAGCTCCATCATTATTGCGGAATTGCGGGCGGTTATGCCCAAGGAGGCATAAATGTCGTCAATTCGGTTATTGAGATGGGTAAGGCACTCCAGCACAGAGGTCAAAATGGGGGAGGAGTGGCTGTTAAACCGCAAGGCAAAATACTTAAAGTCTACAAAAAAGCCAGAGCTTTTAATGAAATATTTTCCTCAGTTGATGTAATCGAAGATCACTCTCTCCGTGGCGAAATTGCAATTGCCCATCTTCGTTACCCGACAGAGGGCGCCAGCCGGCAAAATTGCGACGCCCAGCCCTTTTATGCCTCATATAAAGGTTGGGAATTGGCACTTGGGCATAATGGTAATGTTGTCGATATCAAAAGGCATTTTAATAAACTCAAAAAACTCGGAGTCGAAACAGAATCAGATTCAGATTCGGAAATTTTGACATGGCTGATTGTAACCGCGCCCGGTTCTACTTGGAAGCAGAAAATTACCAATGCTCTATCCGATGTCAAAGGTGCCTATTCGCTGGTGATGGTAACTGGTGATGATAAGTTAATGGCTCTTCGTGATCCTTGGGGGGTAAGGCCTCTGGTTTGGACACAAGATAACGGCCATGTTTTTGTTGCTTCTGAAACTTGCGCCCTTGATAGAATTAACATTCGCCATAGCCAGCGGATTGAGCCCGGGCAACTTTTAATAGCTGACAAAAACGGAGTTTCACAAACTAACTATACCCCGGTTAAAAAACACGCCTTTTGTGTTTTTGAAAAACTTTATTTTTCCCACGAAACTTCCATGTGGCATGGCTTCGTAATTGGCGAAAACAGAAATAATTTAGGAGCACAGCTTGCCAAAGAGGAAGCAGTAAGAGTTGCAGATGGGATCATCAAAAAGGATGATATTGAAAATATTGACTATGTTGTGGCTGTTCCGGATACTGCTAGACCAGGCGCCCTTACTTTTTATGAGACCCTTAAACAGGAGCTTTCAAGATTCAATCTTAAAATGGTCTACACTCGTGGACTTGTCAAAGAAAGATACGATTGGGCAAGGCGGACTTTCATTGAGGACGACCCCTATCTTAGGGAAAGGCAAATCGAAAAGAAGTTTTTCGTATCTCCATCGATAATTGGTAAATCAATTTACTTAATTGACGATACCGGTGTCCGGCTTAATACTTACAAAATTTTGGTTAAACATTTACTGGAAATCGGTGTCAGGGAAATCCATTGTCGATTCCTGGCTCCGCGTTTTGTCAACCCGTGCTTTTTAGGGGTAAATATCGGTTCTCGTGATGAGTTGGGGGCAGTCGACAAAAATAAAAAAGGTCAATATAGAATAATGTCTCAAGAGGAAATTCAAAAAAATCTTAAAGTTGCTTCCTTATATTATTTAAGTCTGGAAGGGCTTGCTGCTTCACTTGAAATGACAGTTGATCAAATGCACGCTTCTCACTGTAGCGGTTGTCTTGACTATAATAATCCATTTGATATGAGCCAGTATGATCCTGAATATAGAAGGACCCCTTATGCCAGTAAAAAGAGTTAAGGGCTTATTGAAAACTCTTATTGTTCGAGCGGAGCGAGAACTATCAAACTTCTCACTTCGTTCGAAGAATACAAAGGTTTTTCGACTAATTGTCATTCCGAATTCATTTCGGAATCTATATAGATCCTGAATCCCTTCGACCTCGCTCAGGGCGGGTAAGTTCAGGATGACAGAAAGGAAGAAATGTCAAAGCAGATTTTAACAGCCATCGGAATTATAATTGCCTTTTTAGTAATCGCCTCGCTTTTAATCTTCGAGCTTACCCTCTAAAAATAATCTTTGGCGTTGCCTATCACTTTCGACAGCTGCGTTTAATCTCGCGCGGCAATCAAAGTCTGAATATTGACCAGATAATTTTTCTAGGCCTTCTTTGAAAAGTTCAGTCTTAGCTCTCTCTTCTTCTTCCGAACCCTTCGGTTTTTCTCTTTCGGCAATTAGGCCATCAAAAGAAATGGTTGTCTGTCCATCATCCCAATGGGCCAGCCATATCCAGTTCAAGAAACGTTCGTCTCCAAGCATTAGTATCATGTAGTATTTAGGATAGTGGGTCATTACACAGTATCTTCTCTCAGTCTCGACTCTTCTGACTGCTTGAATCTTTTCTTTGCTTACCCCTAAGAATTCCTGAACCTTAGCTGCCCAATCTTCAACAGACTGCCATGGATTATTTATTGCCGGATTCAAACTAGGCAACAATTCAAGTCTGGCAACTGGTTTTCCTTCAAAAATCCGCAAAACTAAACGATCAACATCGTTTTGAGGAATATTTCGGCTTGGATCCCATCTTTCAGTCAGGTTCATATCAAGATTATATAACAAGACTGGTTTTGCCTACTTGACATTTGCGCAAGTTTTGGTGAAAAATGGTTATAGATGGTGAATATTGGTGAATCGCCATCCAAATCCCGTAAGAGTCAAAGGGGACTAAAAGTAAAAGTTAGAAGTCCTTTCAAGTTAAACCCCTGACTGACTGCTGCCCGGGAGTTGAGGTTACCCTCCTTCGCTAAATGCTTCGGAGGGCGAGTAAGAGGAAGAAATCCTCCTTCACTAAAGTTTCGGAGGACAAGGTGTTTCTGGGCAGCTACAGACCTTCATTCAATTTAAAATCTCGAAGGATCGCTTTACCGAAAAAATTACGTGACTATCTTGCGACCAGCAAAATTATTCTTTCTTTCGGCTTCGAAAAATGCATATTCGGCTTTGATATCAAAGCTTGGGAAAAGGAATCGGCAAGATCTGTGGGCTTACCTCTTACCGAAAGAAGTGCCCGCGATATACGCCGATTCATTTTCTCGGGAGCTGAACATATCAAACTTGATGATCAGGGCCGGTTTGTTATACCTAACAGTTTACTGGAATACGCACAGATCAAAAAGCCAACAATAATCGGAGCCGGTGATCATTTCGAGATTTGGGACGAGAGTATTTGGCAAGGACACAAGGACAAACTACAAAGGGTGAATCGGTGAAATATCACACACCTGCACTTTTACAAGAAGTTATAGATCTTTTGGATCCAAAACCAGATAAGAAATTTATTGATGCAACGATTGGTGGCGGAGGACACACTCTTGAGATCTTAAAACGGGGAGGAAAAGTTCTAGGGATAGATCGAGATCCGGATGCCATAGAGCACGTTAAAAAAGAAGTTCACAGTTCACAGTTCACAGTTCACAGTTCAGGAGATTTAGTTTTAGTACAGGAGAATTTTAACAGAATTGGACAAATCGCAAAAGAAAAAGGATTTGAAAAGGTTAATGGAATCCTTTTTGATCTTGGTGTTTCGTCGCATCAGCTGGAAGCAGCCGAAAGAGGTTTTAGTTTCGAAAAAAACGGCCCTTTAGACATGCGTATGGATCCTAACTTAACTGTCAGGGCTTTTGATTTAGTTAATAATTTTGACCAAAGGAGGCTAAATGAAATTTTTAAAACGTATAGTCAAGAAAAGCTTAGTTGGTCAATTGCTGGCGCTATTTGCAGCGCCCGTCAAATAAAACCAATTGAGACAACTGACGAACTTGCAGAAATTATAAAGGAGGTGTACCGGAGATTTCGGAAAAAGGGAAGACTTCATCCGGCAACTAAGACTTTCCAGGCGCTAAGAGTTGTCGTTAACAGTGAACTTTTAAATCTTAAAGAAGCTTTACCGCAGACTCTAGATCTTTTAATAACAGGTGGCCGGTTGGTGGTAGTTAGCTTTCATTCGCTTGAAGATGAAATAGTCAAACGGTTCTTCAAGCATGAGTCTAAGCTGAAAGTTTTAACACCAAAACCGATCGGCCCCAAAGATCTAGAAATTAGAGCAAATCCGCGTTCCCGAAGCGCTAAACTCCGCGCCGCGGAAAAAGTATAAAATCAAAGTTTTATCTGACTTTGCCAGTAAAACTTTACCCTCTGAAGGAAGAGGAATATTAAGGGGAAACCTTGGTGTCCCCTTAAATTAAGGAAGATATGCTGCCCGTATCTGATTTTAAAATACAAAAAAAGAATAACTTTAATCTGATCGGTAAAATCAAGGTTAGGGTTATAGTTATTATCGGTTCTTTAGTAGCCTTTTCTTTTTTTGCTCAATTAGTTTTCGCTAACAATATAGCCACAGATGGACAAAAACTTGCCCAAATTCAAAATGAAATTAAGAAGCTCGAATCAGAAAATACCACTCTAAAAGTGAAGATTGCCCAGGAATCCTCTTTAGCAACTCTTACTCAAAAAGCCCAAGAACTAAATTTTCGAAGGCCCTCAAAAATAATAACCCCCTAGTGCTAAACTAAAAGTAGTGAGTCAATTGGACAGAATTAAAGTTTTTCAAATTATTATTTATGTAGTGGCTTTTTTCGTAATTGCACGCCTTTTTTATTGGCAATTTATCGCCAAGGTGGAAGGAACTTTCGAATCGATAATATCTGACAGTTTCCTGCCGGCTCCACGAGGAGAAATTTATGACTTGTCAAATTTTCCCCTCGTTACAAACCAAGAAGCCTTTTTAATTTACGGCAAGCCTCACGATCTTGATCAAAACCCCGAAGAAGTAGCCAAAACGGTCGCTCCTTATCTAATCTCCGAAAAGTACGCGACCAAATCCGCAGGTCTTAGCGAGGATGAACAAAAGAAGAAAGATGAAGAGATTAAAGCCAAAGAGGAAGAGTTAATAAAAAGACTTTCTGACAAGAATCTGTTCTGGGTTCAACTAGGAAGAAAATTGCCAAAAGACGTAAAAGAAGAGATTGAAGCAAAAAAGATCAGAGGATTAGGTTTTGAACCTGATCAAAAGCGCTTTTATCCGGAAGCCTCAATGGCGGCACAGCTTCTCGGATTTGTCGCTTTCGATAAAATTGGTCAAGATACAGGCTACTGGGGTCTGGAAGGTTATTATGATAGGAAGCTGCGCGGCAAGCCCGGACGTTTGGGCCAGGAAACCGATCCCTTGGGGTTCCCGATATTGGTGGGTAAATATCGACCAATTGCCTCTCAAAAAGGAGCTTCATTGTATCTAACTTTAGACAGAGTTGTTCAGTTCATAGTAGAGGAGAAATTAAAACAAGCCGTTGAAAAATACGGTGCCAAGGAGGCAACAGTAATAATTGCCCAGCCTCAAACAGGTAGTATTTTATCTATGGCCACATATCCTACTTATAATCCCGACCTCTTTCTGGAATTCGACGAGTCTCTTTACAAGAATCCGGCCGTGGCAGATACCTTCGAACCAGGATCGATCTTTAAAGTTGTAGCCATGTCTGCGGCTCTTGACCTTTCTATCGTCCAGCCAACAACTCGTTGTGACGTTTGTTCTGGACCAAGGCAAATTGGAGGTTATGAAATTTCTACATGGAATAAAAAATATTATCCCAACTCGACAATGACAGAAGTAATTGAACATTCAGATAACGTAGGTATGACTTTTGTTTCGGGAAAATTAGGAATTGATAAGTTTTATGATTATATTAATAAATTCGGATTCGGCAGACGTACGGGTATTGATTTAGAAGAAGAATCCACGGGATTCTTACGCGAAAAAAAGGATTGGAAAACAATCGATCTGGCTACTGCCTCATTTGGTCAAGGTATTGCTGTAACACCGATTCAAATGGTACAAGCTGTTTCGACAATAGCCAATAAAGGCAGACTGGTTTCACCTCACATAGTTGCCAAAATTGCTAGCTCAGATAAAGAAGAAAAAATTAATTCGAAAGAGGAAAGACAAGTTATATCGCCCAAAACTGCCGCCCAGATCACTGAGATGATGGTTAACGCTGTTGAGAACGGAGAAGCCAAAGCCTTTGCCCCCAAAGGCTATAGAATTGCCGGCAAAACCGGAACCGCCCAGATTCCCGTTTCAGGCCATTATGATCCGAATAAAACGATTGCCTCCTTTGTCGGTTTCGCACCTGCAGATGATCCAAAGTTTGTGATGTTAGTTAGATTTACGGAGCCAACTTCATCACCCTTTGGTTCGGAAACGGCCGCCCCGACCTTTTTTGCAATTGCCAAAGAGCTTTTTAACTACTGGGCGATCCCTCCGGATGAAAATAAATAATATAAAAATGATATAATTTCCCCACAATGGATTTTCTAATCAATAATTTCTTTGGGCCGGAAGAACTTGGACAGTACCCAATACTTAAAGTTTTGATTCCGGTTTTACTCTTATGGAGTCTTTTTTGGAAAGGTTTAGCTCTATGGAACGCTTCAAAGAATGACCAAAAGAACTGGTTTATTGCCATTCTAATTCTCAATACCCTAGGAATTCTGGAGATTGCCTACCTCTTTTACTTTGCTAAAAACAGACTCAAGCTGAAAGACATTCAGCTTCTCCTTAAACAAATCTCCCGCTCGTGATTTTAAACTGGTTTTGAGTCTGGACAAATTTTTTCTCTGGCGTGTCTTGCGACTTGAATAAGCCAATCTTTAAGGTTATCATCAGTTATCGATAGTCCCCAGTTAACTACTTGATAGTTTATAAATTCGACAACTTCATTATAGGCCCGATATACAGGATGTGATTGAGGCCATCTAGAAAAGTAATTTTTATCATGAAAGGCCAATTCTTGAGAAAGGTAATGGCCGAGCAAAATCATATCGGCTGGACTCAGTTGCTGGATCGATTGTTCGCTGTCAAGAACGCGAAAGGCTATTCCTGGAAATATTCCATATTTTCTCATTTTCCAGATTTCTTTTGCCTTTTTCGAAAGATCCTCAGGAACGGTTTCATCTTGACGTCCTCGTTTGCTATCCATCATCAAATCTCTTTCAGCAACTGAATTTCTGAGCCAAGGTACCCTTATTTCAATTCTCACAGCTGTATTTTAAACTATGAGCCATTTAAAGTAAAATTGTCTTGATTAACAGAATAAGCTAGAATTAACCATGAATGTGGCAGAAACTCAAAAACCTTTATCATCTTGCACAGGCTTTTATAGCCTCTGTATATTTCAATTTCCCATCTAGACAACTTACAGTCATCGGAATAACAGGGACAGACGGCAAGACTACGACTGTCTGGATGGTTTACGAAATCCTGAAAAACTCAGGCTTTAAAGTTTCGCAAATATCCTCGCTCGGAGCTCTCGTTGGCACTAGCAGATTCGATACCGGTTTTCATACAACGACACCAAGTCCATGGCAAATCCAAAAATATTTAAGAAAAGCTGTTAACTTGGGAAACAAATATTTTGTTCTGGAAGCAACTTCTCATGGTCTAGATCAGAATCGACTGGCTTTTGTTAAGTTTAAGATTGCAGTTATCACCAACGTTACACACGAGCATTTAGACTATCATAAGAGTCAAAAAAGGTATTTAGGAGCGAAAGCCAAACTTTTTAGAAAAGTCAACTTTTCGATTCTTAATTTCGACGATCAGTCTTTTGACTTTCTTAAGTCAAACGTCGATGGTAAGATTATTACTTATTCGGCAAAATCTCAAGCTGATTTTAATCCTAAAAGGCTTCCCTTAAGGCTAAAAATACCCGGTGATTATAATCTACGAAATGCCCTGGCTGCTGCTGCAGCCGTCTCTTCTTTAAGAATCAAGAAGAAGAAAATATTGTCAGTCTTAAATAATTTCGGCGGCGTTCCGGGGAGAATGAACGAGGTTGATCTCGGCCAGAATTTTCAAGTCTTCATCGATTTTGCGCACACCCCGAATGCCTTAAAGGAAGCTCTCAAAACATTAAAATCCCAAATCCCCAATCCAAAATCCAAATTGATTACTGTTTTTGGATCAGCAGGCGAGCGAGACAAAGCGAAGAGACCCCTGATGGGTAAAATTGCGGCCGGTATTGCCGATGTTTCAATTTTGACAGCTGAGGATCCAAGAAGGGAGAAAGTTGAAGATATTTGTAAGTCTATCGCTGAAGGATTTTCTGAAGGTAAAAAGGAAGGTAAAGATTATCACATAATTTATGATCGAGCCAAGGCTATTACATTTGCAGTCAACCTTGCCGCAGATGGTGATATAGTTAGTTTATTTGGGAAGGCCCATGAAAAGAGCATGTGTTTTGGTAAAAAAGAATATCCATGGGACGAATTCGTTGCAGTCGAGAAAGCGATCAATGAAAGGTTAAAACATGGCAAATAAGAAGAAGGAGTTTGCAGTTATTATTCTGGCCGCAGGTAAAGGGGTAAGAATGAAATCATCTTTACCCAAAGTTCTTCACAAGATTGCTGGTAAGTCAATGATTACAAGAATACTCGAGGTTATTGACCAGGTCGGATCTCGTCAAATAATCGTGGTGACTAATCCTCGAGACGATTTTCTTATCAGAAAAATCATCGGCAAACGAATTGATTTTGCAATTCAAAAATCTCCCCTGGGGACTGCGGACGCTGTAAACTCAGGTCTTGCAAAAGTAAAGGATGGTATTAAAACAGTTGCCATTATGTATGGAGGTGACACTGCTTTTTATAAGCCTGAAACTATTCTTGATGTTTTTAGAAAGCATCAGAAAGAAAAAGCCAAAATCACCCTGGTAACAGTCCAGAAAAAAAATCAATTAGGCTTAGGCAGAATTGTAAGAGAGAATGGCAAGATTACCGAGATTGTTGAAGAAAAAGATGCATCTGACCAGCAAAGAAAAATAAAAGAAGTTAACGATGGTTTATATTTTTTTGAAAAAGGCTGGCTGTCTTCAAATTTATCAAAGCTTACACCCTCTTCCGTAACCGGCGAATTGTATCTAACCGACTTAATTGAATTGGCACTCAAAAGTAATTTGCCAGTTAGCACCTACAATCTTAAAGATGTTAACCAATGGTGGCCTATCGATTCTAAAAAAGACCTTGAAATTACCAATAGAGAAATGACAAAACGTCCTGTCAAAATCCATATTATGGGAATAGCCGGCGCAGGAGCATCAGCAGTTGCCGGAATCGCAAAGGCTTACGGGTTTGAAGTGACCGGTTGCGATATAGTACCTGATTCCCCTTATGTTAAATACCTGAACATCAAAATCAAAAAAGGGCACAACCCGTCCCACCTTAAATCCATTGATATGCTGGTTATTTCTCCTGCGGTTTTAAAATTGAATCCTGACAATCAGGAACTTTCAGAAGCCAGAAGCAAAAATATTCCCACTTTAACCTGGCAGGAATTTCAAGGTAGATATCTCCAAAAGGGTAAAGTTGTTATTACTGTTGCAGGTGCATACGGAAAATCAACA
>MFCA01000029.1:0-49134 GCA_001775095.1 Candidatus Curtissbacteria bacterium RIFOXYA1_FULL_41_14 | reverse complement strand
AGTTTTGTCATGGAAGAAGAATTTTCGTATTGGCAAGTCGAAATATTATGTCTGCGAAGCTGATGAGTATAATGACAATTTTTTAAATTACCAAAGCGATATCGCTGTTATTCTAAATATTGCCTGGGACCATCCGGATTATTTTAAGACACAAGAATCAGTAGCCGGTTCTTATCGAGAGTTTATAAAAAAAATCAGGCCAAATGGGACACTAGTTATAGGGTCCGACCCTAAGCTAAATCAGCTGATAATGGTCTCAAAAACTCCAAAAAAAGGGTCCGACCCTAAAGTTATCAAAATCCAGGATTTTGGTAATGTGCCGCTTTCGATTATCGGCGATTTTCGAAGGGAAAATGCCAACGCCGCACTAACGGTTGCGAAAACTCTGAATCTTGATCTGAACTTAGCTAAAAGGTCTATTAAAAACTTTAAAGGGCTGGGTCGAAGACTTGAATTCAAAGGTCAGATTGGCAAGGTTAAGGTTTATGATGACTATGCGGTTCAGCCCTATACAGTATTATCTACTGCCAATGCCCTAAAGGAAAAATTTAAAAACAAGAAAGTGGTCTTGGTTTTTGAACCACACACATTTTCCAGAATTAAAACGTTCTTTGATGATTTTGTTGAGAGTCTTAAGAATACAATAGTTGATCGAGCACTAATTTGCGACATTTACGCTGCCCGCGAAAGAGGAGATAATAAAATATTAGCCGGCAAACTCGCCAGTAGTATCGGCTTTAAAGCAAAATATACTGGTTCTTTAGATCAGACAGTGGAGTATCTAAAATCTAACCTAGAAGAATTTGATGTGATTCTTTCAATGGGTGCAGGGAATGTTTATAAAATATTCGACATGCTGAAAAAGCCTATTGCACACTCCCGGAGTGCGCAATAGTTGAACCTTGACACACTCCGGGAGTGAGTCGGGGGAGTACACCCTCCGGGAGTAAACCCGGATGAATTGGCAAGTAATAATAGTATGGAAGACTTCACTAAAATTAAAAATATTTTAGGACCCCTAAGGGTTTTTGAAAACGAGCCACTTTATAAATACACTTATTTTAAAATAGGTGGTTCTGCCAGATTATTTTTTGAAGCCAAAAACGTCGAAGATCTAAAACTTGCCCTTGAAACTGCAACAGAGCATAAAATTCCCTTTGTTGTATTAGGTGGAGGCGCCAATGTACTGGTTTCAGATCAAGGCTTTGAAGGATTAGTCATTAGAAATAGGGCAGAAGGTGTGAAACTCGTAGGTATTAAAGGAACAATTAACAAGATCGGCAAAGGTATTAAAAGTGCTTTAGTCTGGACGGCTTCCGGAACTTTAATGAATCAGCTGGGCCGTTTCACTATGGATCAGGGCTTGGAAGGTTTAGAATTCTTACTTTCGATTCCAGGTACTGTCGGCGGTGGAATTAAAATTAATTCACATTTCGAAGTAGAAAAAGGTGAATTTCTTGGTAATCGGCTTGTTTCCGCGGCTCTTTTTGATTCAAAGACGGGCCAGGTTAAAAATGTTGATCATGAGTATTTTAATTTTGCGTACGACCATTCAAAAATCCAGAAAACTGGCGAAGTTGTTTTAGAAGCGGTTTTTCGCTTAGATAATTCTCCTGATCCTGGCGCTCTTTGGCAAAAGGCGATGGATAATGTCAAACGCAGAAACGAAGAGCAACCTGTAGGAGTTGCCTGTTCAGGCTGTACTTTCAGAAATATTTCCGTACAATGCGCCAAACGATTGAAAACGCCGAATTTAACTACCTCAGCAGGTTACATAATCGAAAGCCTGGGACTTAAAGGCACAAAAATTGACGGTGTCCAAATTTCAACACATCACGCTAATTTTATTATCAATACGGGTGGGGCGAAAGCTTCAGACGTGATACAATTGATAAAATTAATCAAGGAAAAAGCTAAAAGAACTTATAATCTTGATCTTAAAGAAGAAATATTTTACGTAGGCAATTTTTAAAAAGATGAGATTCGATATTAAAGGCGGCAGGCGTCTTTCCGGTGAAATTAAAGTAGCCGGTAATAAGAATTCCATTTTGCCGATAATGGCTGCATGTCTTCTGACCGGCCAACCTTGCATTTTGGAAAATGTCCCGAAAATTTCGGATGTTTCAGTATTGGCCGACCTTCTTGAAAAATGTGGGGCTAAAGTTAAAGGCATCGGCTCGTCAAAATTAACAATCGACTGCAAAAATATCAAATCTGCCACATTTCCCTCTACGCTTACCGAAAAATTAAGGGCATCTGTTCTTCTTCTGGGGCCAATGCTTGCCAGAGCAGGATCAATCAAAATGGGTTATCCCGGTGGTGATGTTATTGGACGAAGGCCTCTCACTACGCATATTCAAGCGCTGACTTCCTTAGGAGCCACAATAAAAGAAGACGATGATTTTTTTCAAGCCAAAACCCAGCACCTTAAGGGAACCGAGGTTTTTCTTCAGGAGGCTTCTGTTACTGCTACCGAGAATGTACTTATGGCCGCCAGCCTGATAGATGATCAAACTGTGATAAAACGAGCAGCGTCTGAACCACATGTTGTTGATCTTTGTAATTTTTTAGCTAAGTTAGGAGTGGAAATTCGCGGAATAGGCTCAGACGTTTTAAAAATTAGAGGAAAAAAACAACTCTCGGGAGCGACTCATACGATCAGGCCCGATCATCTTGAAGTTGGCACTTTTGCTATATGTGCTGCTATTACAAAAGGAACAGTCCGGATCTCCCCGATTATTAAAGAGGATCTCGATATGATTTTGTTGGTTCTTGGCAAATTTGGTGTCAATTTCAAAATAGAGGATGGTACTTTAATTGTCGCAGACAGCAAGCTAAAAGCCGTTGAGAAAGTAGTTGTTGACATTTGGCCCGGATTCCCGACAGACTTAATGGCTCCAATGATTGTCCTGGCAACTCAAGCAGAAGGCGCTACCATTCTTCACGACTGGATGTATGAATCTCGTATGTTTTTTGTTGACAAGCTTCTTTCAATGGGTGCAAAAGTTGTTATTGCTGATCCCCATCGGGTTTTGGTTTACGGACCAACTAATTTGCGAGGTCAAAAACTTGATACTCCCGATATTAGAGCCGGAATCGCTTTAGTGATTGCCGCCTTAGCGGCAAAGGGTAAAAGCTCGATTGAAAGAGCAGAGCTTATTGAGCGGGGTTACGAAGACGTTGTTCAAAGGTTGACAAATCTTGGCGCAGAGATTAAAAAGCTTGAGTAGACTTTCTTATCAAATGGTTTATAAGCTTTTTACTTCCGAATCTGTCTGCGCAGGGCATCCTGATAAAATCTGTGATCAAATTTCGGATGCTATTCTGGATGCTGCTATTTCTTCTGATTCAAACGCCCATACGGGAATTGAAACTTTAGTTACCAAAAATCATGTAACAGTTGCCGGAGAGGTTAAAGTCAAAAACGGTACTGTCCTAAACTATGAAAAAATCATCAGGGATATTATCAGGGATTTAGGCTATACGAAGGTAAAATTTGGTTTTGACGACGAGGCGCACCTTGATCTCTTAATTCACCAACAGAATCAGGAGATCTCAAAAGGTGTGGATGTTGGAGGAGCAGGTGATCAGGGGATGATGTTTGGTTATGCAGTTACCGAAACCCCAAATTTAATGCCACTTCCGATAACCCTTGCTCACAAGCTGGTTGAGAACTTAGATAAAGTTGGCAAAGATAAAATTATTCCTTATCTTGAGCCTGACGGTAAAAGCGAAGTCACAATAAAATACGAAAATGGCAAGCCAGTTTCAATTGAACGTGTAGTTTTAGCCGCTTGTCACAATAAGGGTATCAAAAATAGGCAAGTCAAAGAGGATTTATTCAAGTATGTTGTTACCCCAACACTTGGGGAGTTTAATCTAAAAATTGATAGGAGAAATTTTATTGTCAATGGTGGAGGTATTTGGATAATACCCGGCCCGGCTATAGACACTGGGGTTACCGGCCGTAAAATAATGGTGGATTCTTACGGTGCCTTTGCTAGGGCAGGTGGCGGCTGCTTTTCAGGTAAAGATCCGACAAAAGTTGACAGGTCAGGTGCTTATGCAGCACGATACATTGCCAAAAATATTGTCGCTGCAGGATTGGCTGATAAAGTTGAAGTTCAACTGGCCTATGTTATAGCCCGAAAAAAACCAATCGCAAAAAGCATTGAGACCTTTGGAACTGAAAAAGTCTCTCTAACTAAAATCGAAGATTTTGCCTGGAGTTTACTTGATCTGTCAGTGGAAAGTATTATCGCGGGACTTGATCTTCTTCATCCAATTTATCAAAAAACAGCTACTTACGGCCACTTTGGCCGACCCGGTTTTTCCTGGGAGCGAATCGTTAAATGAAAAAAAGAATTACTGTCACCGTATTGATGGGTGGCAAATCTGCCGAACATGAAATCTCTCTGATTTCAGGACGGGAAGTGGTCAAGAACCTAAATTTCAAAAAATATAATGTTCTACCAATTGTCATTTCTCGTAACGGTATTACCTGGCAGATAGGCGAGAGGGCAGCGTTTCTTTTAGACTCCCCCGCCAAGAGGCGGGTTAAGGGTAAAAAGCCAAAAGTGGGGAAGCTTATCAAAACTGATCATGTGTCGATAATCAAAAACCACAAAGTTGATGTTGTTTTCATTGCTATGCATGGACCCAATGGCGAGGATGGTACTATTCAAGGTTTTTTAGAATTAATTGGTGTTCCCTACACCGGCTCCGGCATTTTAGCTTCTGCTTTAGGTATGGACAAAATTTCCTCAAGGAAATTATTTACCCAAGCAGGCTTAAAAGTGCCTGAATATTTAGTTCTCCAAAAAGATGATAGTCCCCAAATCGTTTGGAAAAAATTTAAACCTCCGGTTTTTGTCAAACCACATAATCAAGGATCATCAGTCGGCACAACTTTGGTCAAGGAGAAAAACAAGTTAAGAGATGCACTCAACTTAGCATTTGACTTTAGTCACTTAGCTTTAGCAGAAGAGTTTCTCGACGGTATTGAAATTACCTGTCCGATCTTGGGTAACAACAAGCCTAAAGCGCTGCCGGTCGTAGAAATTGTTCCGAAAAGAGACTTTTTTGATTACAAGGCTAAATATAATGACAAGCTTTGTGATGAAATCGTTCCGGCCAGAATCAGCAAAGCCCTGACCAAAAAAGCTCAGCAAATTGCTTTGACAGCGTATCAATCACTGGGTTGTAGTGGATTCGGTAGGGTAGACATGATAGCAAAGGGAAATAATATTTACGTTCTTGAAGTCAACACAATTCCTGGTCTGACTCCGGTTTCTCTGTTCCCAAAATCGGCCGTCGCTGCCGGCATTTCCTACCCTGAGTTATTGGATAAAATTGTTATGTTTGCTCTTTCGAAATGATAAAATTCATCAGGAAAATTTTAGGTAAAGAGTATATTCCACTCAATAAAATTTTAATATCCCAAAAAAGATTAGTTGGTAACTATCAATATTTAAAAAAACTTCAAAAAAATCTCAAAATTGCCCCTGTTCTAAAAAGTAACGCTTACGGTCATGGAATCGTTCAAACTGCAAAAATCTTAGAGAGCCAAAAGCCTCCAATGTTTTGCGTGGATAGTCTTTATGAAGCATATTTGCTTTTGAAGGCACGAGTTAAAACTCCAATTTTGATCATGGGTTATATCCATCCCATCAGTCTTAAGGTTAAAAAACTACCCTTCGCTTATGCCGTTTTTGACCACGAACAACTGGAAGTAATTAATAAATATCAAAAGGGCTGTCAAGTCCATATCAAGGTTGACACAGGTATGCATCGTCTCGGGATAATGATGCAAGACTTGCCGGAATTTATTGAAAAGCTAAGGGATTATAAAAATATAAAAGTAACAGGACTTATGAGCCATCTTGCTTACCAGGAAAGCATAAAAGAAGAACTCTCAAAAAAGCAACTTATTAATTTCCAAAAAGCCAGGACTTTCTTAAGAGAGGCGGGCTTTGAGTTAAAATGGTTGCACCTTGCAGCATCCGGTGGAGTATTATCCAAAGACATGGCTAAGATCTCTAAAATATCAAACATGGCAAGAGTTGGTTTGGCTCTTTATGGTATTGACCCAACTGGCAAACATCCGAAGCTCAACCCGGTATTAAAGGTTACCTCAAAAATAATTCAGATTAAAAAGCTTAAAAAAGGAGACAAAGTTGGCTATTCGGGGACTTTTGTTTGCGATCGGGAAATGTCAATTGGAATTCTCCCGATTGGTTACAATGACGGTGTTGACAGGAATCTATCCAACAAAGGAGTAGTGATAGTTGCCGACAAACCGTGTCCAATCATTGGTAATATTAGTATGAATATCACAACTATTGACTTGTCTCCTGTAATAAATCCCAAGATGGGACAAGAAGTAATTATTTTTTCTGACAATGCAGCCCATTCTAATTCGATTACCAATGCTTCTCAAACTATTGAAAGAATTCCTTATGAACTCCTAACCCACCTATCGGAAATATCCCTCAAAAGAGAAGTAATCTAAAGCCCCATAGTTTGATTCTGGACCTAATAAATTGATATAATAAGGACTCATGACCAATTCAGACGTTTACCGCGAAGTTAAAACCTGGAAAAAGCCAATCCACGCATCTCGCACTCTTCTTGCCAGAAATTATCTAAAACTTTTACCAAACCTCGAAATTATTGGCATTACTGGCAGTGTCGGCAAAACCTTAACCCAAAACGCAATTTTCTCTGTCCTTTCGCAAAAGTATAAAGTTGTTGTCGGAAGCGAAAATCTTGACCCGACTTTCCGAATTCCTCAGACAATTTTAGCTAGTAAACCTTGGCACCAAAAACTAATCCTGGAATATGGCGTCGAACATCCTGGAGATATAGGTCATTACCTCAACTTAGTTAGACCGAAAATCGCCGTAGTTACGGTTATTGCTCCTACTCACATCAAATATTTTCGCGGTATCGAAGGTGTTTTTGAAGAAAAGGTCAAACTTGTTAAAGCTTTAGGCAAAGATGGTCATGTGGTTTTAAATGCGGATGATCCATTTGTTGTAAGAATGGCAAACGAAACCCAGGCGAAAGTTTGGTGGTATGGCAGGAAAGCTAAAAGTGGTGTCAAAATTTCCCATTTCTCTCAGAATCTTAAAGGCTCGAAATTCCGCTTGCATTACAATGGACAAAAAGCATCTGTTTCGACTAAAATCATCGGCAAGCATCAACTTACCTCTGCCTATGCCGCGGCCACTGTTGGTATTATCTGCAATTTGACCTTAAAGCAAATTGCCAAAGGTTTATCTGGCGCCAGACCTCCTGAACACCGCCTCAATTTAATCGTTACCAAAAATGCCAGGATCATCGATGACACCTACAATGCTTCACCAAAAGCGGCAATTGAGTCAGTTAACACTCTACTTGATCTTGGTAAGCGTCAGAAAAAAATCGCCGTCTTTGGAGAAATGAAGGATTTAGGTAAATTTTCCCAAGAGGCGCACGAACTCGTTGGCTTAAAGATCGCAAAATCTAAAATTCAAAGTCTGGTAACAATTGGCAAAACTGCTTCAACTATCGCAAACGTTGCCCAAAAAAACGGATTTAGTGGGGAAATAACAAATCTAGAAACTACCAAGGATGCGATCGATAAAATTAAAAAGATTAAAACCGCAAATAGCCTAATTCTCGTCAAAGGTTCACGCCACGCCCACCTGGAAAGAATTGTTTATGGCCTGCTTGGAAAATCAACTCAGGTTAATTGCTATCACTGCGGGGAACTGGAGTAGTTGCTATAATAAAAATTAACCTAATTAATCTAATTACTTAAAAATACTAAACTCTAAATTCTAAACTCTAAACAATTTCAAAATTCAAATGTTCAAATAATCAAAAAAGGAAAGTTGTTTTGAATTTTGTATTTTACCTCATTTGGATTTATTTAGGATTTAGGATTTAGAAATTAGAATTTTTTTATTTTATGACTCAAATTCTCGGTCTTCTTCTACTTTCTTTTGTTGTAATCAGCATTCTCTTAGTTCCGTTCATCAACCTTCTTTATAAATTAAAATTTCAGCGTCAGAAACAGGTCACTCGAGACATTTTTGAAGCACGAACGCCAATTTTCGATAAACTTCACGCCCATAAAATTGGCACCCCTGTCGGAGGAGGAGCATTGGTCATTCTGGTTGTTACGGTGCTTTACCTCATGATGATAAATCTAATGCCCGCCTTGGGAATCGAAATAACATCAGTTTATCCATACAAAAAAGAAGTTCAAATTTTACTATTTACATTTTTATCGTTCGGTGTACTCGGAGCCTACGATGATCTTCGCAAAACTTTCGGTTTCAAAGTAACTAAGTTTTGGGGTCTTAGATTCCGCTATAAATTTTTAGTCCAATGGATACTGGCCTTATCAATTGCTTTTATGCTTTATTTTCAGTTGGGGATAAGTATTGTCAATATACGATTTTTCGACGTTGTCAATCTGGGATATTTCTATATCCCGTTTGCGGCTTTTGTCATAGTTTCATTTGCCAATGCTGTCAACATTTCGGATGGCCTGGACGGTCTCGCGAGTGGGCTCTTAATAATTTGCTTGATAGCATTTTTAATTATGTCGAGTTCGATCTTGGATACCACTCTTTCGGTCTTTCTAGGTTTATGGATCGGAGCGCTGATAGCATTTTTGTATTTTAATGTTTGGCCAGCCAGGATTTGGCTTGGAGATGTCGGAGTTTTGTCGTTTGGAGCAACACTGGCAGTTTGCGGTTTACTCTTGGGTAAACCAATTGCTCTGGCAGTAATTGGTGGGGTTTTTGTAGCCGAGGTTTCCTCATCGGCGGTTCAATTGCTCTCGAAAAAATTTAGAGGCAAAAGAGTTTTCGAAGTTGCCCCCTTTCATCTCTGGTTGCAAAATAAAGGCTGGCAAGAGCCAAAAATAGTGTTTAGATTCTGGCTTGCCCAGACTATATTTGCCGTTTTAGGTCTTTGGCTTTCGTTCTTTTAAAGAGGGAAACCTTGAGAGAGTGAGCCATCCTGGTTCACTCCCGGAGTGTGTCAAGGTTCAACTTAGCGCACTCTGGTAATGTGCATTGACTTGAGTGAATCATGAATAATAAGCCGATTGGTCTATTTGATTCCGGTGTTGGCGGTCTTTCAATCCTTCTTGAGATCAAAGAAAAATTGCCCAAAGAATCTTTTGTTTTTCTGGCAGATCAAGCCCATAATCCCTATGGTGCTAAATCTCCAAAGCGACTCAAGGATTTATCTGAAAGAATTGTTAGGTTCTTACTTAAGAGTGATATTAAACTTTTGGTTATTGCCTGTAATACTGCTACCTGTTACACGTTAGCACATTTAAGATCAAAATTTAAAATTCCAATTATTGGCGTTGTTCCTGCGCTAAAGCCAGCCGTATCTCTATCGAAAAACGCTAGGATCGTTATCATGTCTACGCCTGCAACAGCTAAAAGTGCGTATCTTAAAGATCTTGTATTGCGATATGCAGAAAGTAGTCGTGTTTTAAGGTTAGGCTGCGATGGATTACAAGACGCAATTGAGTATCTCAAGAAAAATGAAATAGATAGACTTTTGGATATTTATGTTGCCAAGATTGAAAAATTTGGCGCCGATGTAATTGTTTTAGGCTGTACTCATTTTCCCTTTGTTAAAGACGAAATTAGAAAAAGGATTGGCTCGAAAGCCAGAATCATCGATTCCGGTGCTGCAATTGCCAGAAGGGTTAAAGTTTCCCTTGGAAAGGAACATCTTTATGCATCCAAAAAACTTCCTGATCGTTATTTCACCACCGCTGATCCCAAGGTATTTTCCCAAATATCCTTGATTCTTCTCAAAGACAAAATAATTGCTAAAAAAATAAACATTTGATGCGTACCCCGCCGGATTTATCATTTGCAGTTGCTAGGATTGGCGGTAAGATCGCCAAATATGGGAAAATTAGTTTATGATCCCAATTATGATTCTGGACAAGTCCTTCGACTTCGCTCAGGACTGTTTAAGGATCGTGAGTTTAATCGAACGGCCAGAATGACAAAGGAGTGACTTGACTTATGATTAAAGGCAAAAGAATCGCAATTTACGGTTTTGGCAAAGAGGGTGTTTCAGCGGCTAATTTCCTGGGGCAAAATAACGACGTTTCGATAATCGACGATAAAACAAAAAAAGAAATTGACCCAATTTTCTTTTCAAATTTAAGAATTAAGAATGTAAAATTTTACTTCGACTCAAAGTATCCAAAAGATCTCAATTTTGATTTAATTGTCCGATCTCCGGGTGTCCAATTTAGTCATCCATTTATCCAAAAGGCGCTCAAGAAAGGTATTACCTTGACTTCCCCAACAAAAATATTTTTCGATCTATGTCCCTGCCCAATCGTTGGCGTAACCGGTACAAAGGGAAAAGGAACAACAGCATCTCTTATCCACAGGATGTTGGAAACTCAAAGTTCAAATGTTTATCTTGCTGGCAATATTGGCATACCAGCCCTGGATATTTTGCCGAAACTGACCCGAGCCAGTATTGTCGTTCTGGAACTTTCCTCCTTTCAACTTCTTGACCTTAAGAAAAGCCCGCATATCGCTGTAGTTCTGATGTTAACCTCAGAACACCTTGACTGGCACAAAGATACATACGAGTACCGAGAGGCTAAAGAATCAATCGTCGCATACCAAGCAAAAAATGATTTTGCAGTTATTAATCAGGATTTTCAAGCAGCAAAAAGCTTTTCTCAAAAAACAAAGGCGCAAGTTTACTTTTTCTCAACTGAGAATCAAACAAACGGAACATATTTATCCGCCGATAAAATAATTTCAAATATAGAAGGTCCGGAAGAAATTTGTAAGACATCCCAGATTCTGCTGCCAGGCAAACACAATCTTCAGAATGTACTGGCAGCTGTCGCGGTCGCTAAAATTCAAAATATAAAAAAAACAAATATAGTCAAAGTTCTGTCCACATTTAAAGGTTTGGCTCACCGATTGCAGTTAGTTGGGGAAATAGACGAAGTCAAGTTTATTAACGATTCTTACTCCACAATTCCCGAAACGACAATTGCGGCAATTGATGCATTTGAAAATCCGAAAATTCTAATCTTGGGCGGGTCGTCAAAAAATTCAAACTTCACAAGTCTTGGCCGGACAATTAATCAAGACGATAGTATCAAGACAATTTTGCTTATTGGCCGGGAAGCAAAAAGAATCAAAGAAGCGATTACAGCAGCAGGCGGCACAAAAGCAAATATTCTAGAAGGCGCCAAAAACATGCGCCAAATTGTAAATTTAGCAAAATCTTGCGCACAACCCGGCGATATTATTGTTCTTTCGCCCGCTTGTGCTTCGTTTGATATGTTCAAAAATTATCAAGACCGGGGTGAAAAGTTTGCCCTTGAGGTAGAGAACTTCAAGTAAAAATCATGGAAGATAGAAATCCGGCTTTAAAATCAGCCAAAAAGGGAATTGATATCCCTCTCTTGGGTGTAACAATTCTTTTGGTTTTTATTGGACTTTTGGCAATTTACGATGCTTCAGTAGTTAGTGCATTTCGTGACTTTGGCGACAAACTATATTATTTTAAAAACCAGCTAATATGGGCGGGAATTTCTCTTACGGCACTTGGTTTTTTTAGTTTTTTCAACTACCACAAACTCTTGAAATTAAGCCTGCCGATTTTAGGTTTAGCTATAGTGCTTTTGGTTCTGGTTTTAATACCTCATATCGGCACTGAGGCGTATGGGGCTAGACGCTGGATTAATATTGGCAATTTTACATTTCAACCTTCTGAATTTGCCAAATTGGCAGTTATATTTTACACCGCTTCGATTATGGCCAAATTCGAGAACTTCAAAATTTACCTAAAAGACGTCCTTTCTGTCTTATTTCTGCCAATAACAATCCTTACAGCTCTTGTTCTGGTTGAACCGGATTTAGGGACTGCTTTTATTCTAGTGGCAATTACACTTGCAATTTATTTTGTCGGCCACTCGCCTATCTGGCATTTGATGCTGGTAATCCCAATGGCGTTAGTATCTACCATTGCAGCTGTTATTACCCAGCCTTACCGCCTCGAAAGACTCAAGTCATTTATAGACCCCAACTATGACCCTCAAGGAGCTTCTTATCAGATAAACCAAATTATAATTGCAATTTCTTCCGGCAACCCGCTTTTTGGAGTCGGGATTGGAAGTTCTAGGAGCAAATTCGCTTTTATTCCTGAGGTCCACAGCGATGCAATCTTTGCCGTACTCGTTGAAGAAACAGGATTTATCGGCGCACTTTTTCTGATTTCACTCTTTCTGTTTTTGATTACAAGAGCTCTAAACATCGCCAGGAATGCTTCTGATTACCAGGGAAAGATTCTTGCAATGGGAATTATTGGTATGCTTTCGCTTCAAGTTCTTTTAAATTTGGCATCAAATGTTGCCCTTGTACCTCTAACCGGAGTGCCCCTGCCTTTAATTTCATATGGTGGTTCATCCCTTTTAGTAACTATGTCGTCAATTGGAATTTTGTTAAATATTAAAAGGCAAGCATGAAAAAGATTGTAGTTTGTGGAGGACACTTAACGCCCGCTCTTGCTCTAATCGACCGCCTGCAAAAAGTCAAAGATCTTGAGATACTCTTTTTTGGGCGCAAATATACTGCAGAAGGATCACAGTCTCTCTCAGCCGAGTATCAGATTATAACTTCCCAGAAAATCAGATTTTTCCCCATAACCACCGGAAGGCTGCAGCGAAAATTTACCAGGTTTACAATTCCGTCACTTTTAAAACTGCCTTTTGGCTTTATCCAAAGCTTTATTTATCTTATACTTCATCGTCCAAACTTGATTATTTCATTCGGCGGATATTTATCTGTGCCGGTTGTTTTTTCCGGCTGGCTTCTGGGAATTTCCTCGATCTCTCATGAGCAAACCGTCAAGCCCGGTTTAGCAACCAGAATTAATTCTCTTTTTGTTCAAAAAATATTTCTTTCCTGGGCCAAGAGTGCCAAGTTTTTGTCCGAAGAAAAATGCCAGGTGGTAGGCAATCTTTTTAGAGAGTCAATATTCTCAAGTCGCACCGCCTCGAAAGATCTCTCCTCTTTTTTAAGAAAATCCAAAAATCTTATTCTAGTTGCCGGCGGCAACCAAGGATCGCACTTTTTGAACAAATTTGTTTTTGCCAACTTGGATCTATTTAATAAATTTTTTCTCATCCACCAGGTTGGGACTGTCAACTATCATGGCGATTTTGATATGGCTAAAACTCTAAAGAGAAATAATTATTTTGCGGTCGATTATCTTGGCCCGCAGGATTTTGGGGCGGTTTTGGCAAAAGCCAAAATTGTCATTTCTCGCTCCGGTGCTAATACTGTTTGGGAGCTGGCACTTTGCAAAAAGCCGTCAATACTGATCCCTCTACCCATATCGGCAGGCGGCGAGCAATTAGAAAATGCCCAAATCCTTTCTGGTGCCCATTTTGCCAAAATCATCAGTCAGGCAGATTTAAGCCCTACCCATCTTAAGAAAGCGATTGACGAGATCTTAGAAAATTATTCAGATTACCAATCATCAGCCGACAAATTTCAAAAAACACTCCCCAAAGATGCTACAGCAAAATTAGTCCGGTATATTCTGTCAAGTATTTGAATCTAGACCATTTCTCACCCCTCACTTCAAGATCCTGAATCGAGTTCAGGATGACAGTAAAAAAAGGCAGATGGCAAGAAGTATATACGTGCCGATAACACCCCCGGGGTGCGCTAAGGAAAAAACCATGCTCACCCCGGGGGTGAGCTACAGATTTCAGGATGACCAAGAGGAGCAGGTCGGGTATACTTAAAGTATGCCTGCAATTTTCAAATTTAGTTTAGTTTTGCTTTTTATCGCTTCTTTAGTTTTTATAGTACTCTACGCACCTTTATTTAAGTTACGAAAAGTTGATATCCCAAACCAGAGCTGTCTGACCAGCCAAAATGTGCTAGATACAATTGGAAGCTCTCAGAATATGCTTTTTATATCACCGGCAAAGTTGGCAGATGCTCTCAAAAGTAAATACTCCTGCATTGGCAAGATTGAAATCACGAAAAACTACCCTTCAAGACTGCAGCTTGACGTACAAGCTAAAGAACCTGTGGTTAAAATAGAGGGAACTAGTCTTGCGGTAACCGAAGACGGTTATATTGTGGAAGATGTAAAAGATGCCGAAAGACCAATTCTTTTCCCGCCGCCAAATGTTAAAATGGCCTCGGGAGAAAAAGTAACTGATTTGACTGTGGCTTTCGCCATACATCTTGCAGCTCAACTCTTAAAATCGGATTTTTTACCAGCAAATATTCGTATTATTTCACCCCAGGAGATTGCTGTTTATAACCAACAGAGCGCCGTTGCTATTTTTACTGCTAAAGAAGAAGTAACAAACCAGGTTGACTCTTTACAGCAAGTTATATCTAAGTCTAAAATAGACTCTGCAAAAATAGCAAAAATTGACCTAAGATTTGATAAACCGGTAATTAGTTACAAATAAATCCGAAGCACGAAATACTAAATCCGAAACAAATACAAATGTTCAAATTTTCCAAAGTCCAAAATCGTTTTGAGAATTTGAATTTAGAAAATTGTTTTGAATTTCGAAATTCGGATTTAGAAATTTAATTATATATGCCTAAAGACAAAGTAATCGTTGGAATCGATGTCGGATCTTCCAAAATTACCACAATAGTAGCCACAGCCGCAGATGAATCTTCCGTTAACATTATTGGTGTTTCTTCTCACCCTTCAAAGGGGCTTAGAAAGGGTCAGGTCGTCGATATAGATGAATCAGTTGGAGCAATTACTCAGTCGCTTGAAGCTGCCGAAAGAATGGCAGGCTATTCGGCCGGGACTGCCTTTGTATCTGTTGACGGTACTCATATAGAGTCTCAAAACTCCAAGGGTGTTGTGGCAGTTTCAAACCCCAATGGCGAGATCTCAACTGAAGATGTAATGAGGGTAATAGAAGCTGCGCGAGCTATCTCGCTGCCATCCTCAAGAGAGATCCTGCACGTTATCCCGAGATACTTTATTGTCGATTCTCAAAGCGGCATCAAGGACCCTATTGGCATGAATGGCGTCAGGATGGAAGTCGAAACTCACATAGTGACAGGTGCGACGACTGCCCTAAGAAATATTGCTAAGTGCGTAAGTTCAATCGGTATTGACGTTGAAGGCATGGTTTTTTCCGGTCTGGCTTCGTCTTATTCGGTTCTTACCGATACCGAAAAAGAACTTGGGGTTATTTTGGTTGATTTTGGCGGCGGTACTACAAATATTTGTATTTTTGTTGAAGGCGCACCGGCATATTGTTCGGTTTTGCCAATTGGCGCCAGAAATGTTACCAATGATTTGGCGATAGGCATGCGAATTTCCCTGGAGTCTGCGGAAAAGATTAAACTCGCGCTTTCTACTGCCCCAAGAGTTGCGGTCGAAATTAACGAAAGTGGAGAATCAATTGACAAACGCGACTCAGACCAACTTGATATCGCCAGTCTTTCAATTGAAGAAAGTATCAGAAACGTATCCAAAAAGACATTAATTGATGGGATTATGAAACCAAGACTTAGGGAAATTTTAAATATGATAAAGTTGGAAATTCAAAAATCAAATTTTGCAGGACTTACTCCTTCCGGGGTTGTTTTGACCGGGGGAGGGGCCGCTACAGTCGGAATGGTTGACCTGGCCAAACAGGAACTTGGTATGCCGGTAAGAATCGGCCTGCCTACAGGCGTCACCGGACTTATTGATGAAATCTCCTCGCCCGCATACGCTGCCAGTCTGGGACTGGTTATTTACGGAGCAGGCTACCAGCAGGAAGAAGTCAGGCTTCCCCTAGTCGGCAGAATAGCTATAAAAGGTGTTGTTAACAAAGGCTTAAGCCTCATCAAATCCATTCTCCCCTGAGACGTTAACAACGAGGTCGGACTTCGTAGTAACTGAAATCATGTGGCTTTATCCTCACAAAACCGGTATGCTTACTTCTGAAAAGTCATGTGGTTTTTCTTCGCCTTTGCGGCTGCTGTTATTGCGGCAATCTCAGTAATTATCAGTAAAGAACTTCTTAAAGGAGTCAGCGCTTCTGTCCTTACCTGGGGTCAAATTGTTTTGTCGACCCCAATTATCGCACTTTTCCTATTCAAAGAAGGCTTTCCTCAACTCGGGATAGGATTTTTTATTGCAACTTTTGGTTCGGTTATCGTCTACACTCTTTCCAAAATTTTAAGTTATAAATCTATTCGCATGTCCGATCTGTCGCTTGTTTACCCGCTAATTTCACTTGGCCCGGTTTTTACTTTTTTAGTTGCACTTTTCCCTCCGCTTTCAGAAAAACCGACTATCTTATCCTCAGTCGGAGTTTTTGTGACACTAACAGGAACATATCTTTTAAATGTTTCAGCTGCAAAAGAAGGAATTTTCTCGCCAGTGAAAGTGCTTTTAAAGAACAAGGCCCCTTTACTTATGCTGGCATCTGTAATAGTTGGAAGTGTGGCCATTATTTTCGATAAAGTGGCCATAAATAATACCAGCCCAAGAAGCCCAATTTTTGCCTTATTTTTCGAAAATTTAGGAATCTCTGCTCTTGCACCCGCTCTTTATCTGAGGAATAAATCTTTTATCTTGCAGATCACTTCTAATTTTAAATCTTTTCTGATTTTGGGGATTTTAGTTGCATTCTCTTCGGTTTTTGCCTTTTGGGCAATTAGTGAAGGGCCCGTTGGCTTAACAGCAACAATATTTAGAACTCAAAGCCTTTATGTTCTGCTTTTTGGCTTTCTGTTTTTGAAAGATCGGCCGAAAAGGGAAACCCTCATAGGCAGTTTAATTATGATTTTGGGAATTTATTTAATCAAAGCCGGAAGCTAACAACGAGGTCCGATCTCGTTGTCACACGCTGATTAGAAATTTCAAATCAGCTGTTGCAAATAGATCTCTCCTGTGTTAAATTGTGACGCAGCTTCAGACTACCTCTAAACTGATAGGGAAAAATGCTAATAAAACCGGACGTTAATAGATTTGCCAAAATAAAAGTCCTCGGAATTGGCGGAGGCGGGACTAACGCCCTCAATTCAATGATTGCCCAAGCACAAATTCAAGGCGTTGATTTTGTGGCGGTTAATACCGACCAGCAACACCTTTTAGCTTCAGTTGCCCAGACAAAGGTCCAGATCGGTGACGGCATAACTAAAGGCTTAGGTGCCGGGGCAGACCCGGAAATAGGCAGAAGAGCCGCCGAGGAATCTCTGGAGCGTATAAAAGAGGTAATAACCGGTGCAGATATGGCCTTCCTGACATACGGAGCCGGGGGAGGCACAGGAACTGGAGGGGGTCCGATTATTGCGGATATGGCACGCAAAATGGGAATTTTAACGGTTGCGGTCATTACCAAACCGTTCGCGTTTGAAGGAACCAGGAGAATGATTATTGCTGACGAAGGCATCGAAACTCTTCGTGACAAAGTAGATACTCTTATTGTTATCCCAAACCAGAAACTTTTAGAGGTTGTTGAGAAGGACGTCCCGCTTTTGGAGGCCTTTAAACTGGCTGATTCGATTCTCGGACAGGGAGTTCAGGGGATTTCAGACATTATCGTCATGCCCGGGCTAATTAACGTTGACTTTGCGGACGTTAAGACAATTATGACCAATGCCGGCACCACCCTGATGGGGGTTGGTACATCTTCCGGTGAAAACAGGGCCACAATTGCCGCCCGCCAAGCTATTGCTTCTCCTCTTCTTGATTCCTCAATCGACGGGGCCAGGGGAGTGCTTTTCAATATTACCGGCGGTCAGGATATGACTATGAATGAGGTTGATGAGGCTGCCAAAGTGATTACCTCGCAAGCTGATCCAGATGCCCAGATAATTTTTGGTGCTGCTATCGATGAAAAAGTTATTGATCAGATCAAGGTTACAGTGGTTGCCACCGGATTTGATGAAACAAGAAGAAAATTCGCTCCGCTTACTCTCGAAGATGCTGAAACAAAGGTACTCGCAGAAGGCGAAGAACCACAAGACAAAGATGACCAAATCGACGAAAGCCAATTCGACATCCCCACATTTTTACGGCAAATTCGTTAAATTACCCCTTCTCGGTGTTTAAAAAATCAGCTATTTTAGAATAAATTGAGAATTGTAGAATTGAGAAATCATTACTATCAAGCAGGGATAGAGCTTTTTTACCTGTATATTTGAAATAAGTATCAGATATTTTTCTTGACTTCTTTCTAATATCATGGCTTTTACTATGCTCGATATCGTGCCTTAAATCAAGTCTAAATGATTTAATGTCATCAAGTACTTCATTATTTGAATTTAACAAACGAACACCATTGCCAGAACCTTCATATAAAAGTTTGTACAAAGAATCTATCATGTTACCGAAATCAGCTTCGTCTGTAATTAACTTCTTCAGTATTTTGTCCGCTGCAATTATTTCGTTTGTATATTTTATTTTTTGCGTACCATGTTTAGCTAAGTAATTTTTATTTATTAAAAGAATAGATTCTTTAAAGCTGTCCACAAATTCATCTATAATGATCGCTCGTTCCGATACGGGAATTTCCAGCAATCTGAAAATGTCCGGCATTTGTTGCGCCAAATATTTTAGGAGAATTCTTTGACGAGTGTTGATTGCTTCTCTACTGTCAGTATTTCGCGAAATGGCATCCTGATATGCTATAAGATCTCTATCCTTTGCGCGAGAACCTTTTTCAACCTCTGCTTGCAAAGCGGTAAAGAAATCAAAGAAAAAGACCCTAAATACGTCAACTTTAGAGTTCAAAGATTTTATGTCTTTAAAAAGTGAGATAAGGTAGTAACAAGAAACAATATTTGCTCGATTAGTCAAAAGCTTACTATTTTCTTTAAATACCTCATAAAGAAAGCCTAGAATCAATTTGACCTTTTTTGCCGCACTAGAATTTCTACTAAATTTTTTATTGTCGCTCAACATCTTCTCAAGCTCTTCTTGACGCAACTTATTTGGAACCTTAAATATTTCAAGGTAAAAGAATCTGCAACAAATTACGAAGTGAGCAAAGCGTGTATTTTTTACACCTATTGCATCTTTGAAGAAGGAATGGTCTGCAAGTTCTTTGATATACCCTCTAAGCTCTCCTCCAATTGCATTTAACTTTTCAGCCGTGTTTAATGGCGTACCTAATTGTAGTCTGAGAAATAATTCCTCAAGCTCTTGATCTGAAGCGTCTTCTATTTCTTCAATTTGGAAACAGTAGTCATCAAAAGTGTCCGAGTATGATGTTTTTAATGTATCGTATGTCAAACCACCATATAGCTTTTCAGAACCTACTGGTAAAGAAATTTTACCTTCATAAAATTCAAAAACTGCATTCAGCCTTTGTTGACCATCAACGCACTCGAAAGATTGGTCTTCAGGATCCATAGATCGAAAATAAAGTTTCGGAACATGCCAACCTTTTAGGATCGTATCAATAAACTTCCTTTTCTTTTCTAAACTCCAGACCTTCTCTCTTTGATATTCAGGGATATCAATCTTTGACCTTCTCTTGTAAAGCTTATCCAGGGATTTATCCCTACATTCCATCCTCATAATTACCTCTTTTAAAACACATGCAAATTCTAAATCTTAAGCAATCAAAAGTAAAACTTCCAGACACTAGTTTTCATGAACCTAGTAAAACCGTCTTAGTATTTCGTATTCTTTTTTTGCCTTTTGATGACCCAAGAATGGAAAATCATTCTTAGGGAGTACTTGTTTCCGCCAGCTGGCGGATGAACCTAAAAGAGGCAGACGACTTAGGAATTCCCACATTTGGGGCAAAATTCACTGAGATAGTTAATTCAAAACTTTTACTATCCCATTATTTGCATCAACCTCGACAAACATCCCCGTTTTTAACAGTTTTGTCGCGTTTTGTGTACCGACAATGCAAGGTTTTTTCATCTCCCTTGCCACAATCGCGGCGTGGCTCAGCATTCCCCCGTGATCCGTCACAAATGCGGCGGCTTTTTCCATACCAAGTATCATATCCGGACGAGTCATAGGCGTTACTAAGATTTCTCCTCTTTTAACGTACTGAATATCTTCAGTGACAAGCACTATTCGTACGTTTCCTTTTACTTTTCCACGACATGCAATGTCCCCTTTTATAAGCTTCGATGATACACGTATAGCGCGGAAAGCTTTCTCGGAAGCTAGCCTGGGATAAACTTTCTCATTGGTCAGTAATGTGATTGAGCCGTTTTTTAAATAAAGCGCGTAGTTTTTAATTCTCTTTGCAAGCTCTTGCTTTTTTGGGAGTTTTCCAGTTTTAAACCATTTAAGAATTTCTCCGTAGCGTAAGTAAACAAGTTCGTGAAAGCCTAATTGCATTTTTGCAGCAATGTTTTCCAGTAGGGGATGAATAAGAAAATCTGACTTAAACATGACATCCAGCCTTTGATTTTTCCAATACATAAGTTCGCACGCAAGTTGTAGTCTTTTTTCAATCTCAGGATAAGATTTTCTCTGTTTCAGAAGTTTTCTTTTGTAAAACGTGGCATTTTTCTCAAGTTTACTTTGTTCACTCTTTTTCACTAAAGAGTAATCTTCTAAGCTGGATTTTAATCGCTCAACAACATCGTCTTTAGACATCGCGTTACCTAAATACAATGAGGTTGTCGTAAAACCAAAGTCCTTTATATGTTGAGAAATGAGGTTTTCAAGTGTTGAGTAATCTTGCAGGCTGCGAATTATCGAAGCTATTTTGTGTTTTAGTATAAAAGATTTTAACTTCTTGTTCTTATATACATAATCTACTATTTTTTGCATACTATTCTTTTCTCTCGCAAAATATGTCTCATGAGCAGGAATAAGCATTTGTTGGAGATTGCCTTCAGAATCCTCACCAAAAATTGCGTGGAAATCTTCCTTTAATTGTCCTATCAGGAGGCTCTCGACATTCCAATAATGAAACAGAAAAGGCATGTTGAGAGAGTATGCACCATAGTAATTCTTGAATAGTAAAAAAAGTTCGTTCTTATTTGAAGACTGCATTTTTTTGGAGCTAACAATTTTCTTGGTAATATTTTCGAGATTCTGTGTTACTTTACCTAGCGAAGTATTAAAGTGAGTGACTGCCTGATCAAGTGTCTTGTTTTTTAGAAGAGTATCATTAAATTCGGTATCATTATCAAAGTTCCAAAATATATCGTTTGCCCTGATCAAACATTCGGGAAAAGTATAGTCAATACCCAATACCTTTTTAAAATGTGACCTTGTGCATCCCAATAGACTAAGGTCAGTGAATAGAAGCGCTTGTTTTACAGTTAAAGCATATTTCATACTTGGAAGGCAGATTCGCGCTTATATTACCATACTTCTTGTAGATTAATGATCCCTTTTTAGCTTTTTGACGACTTGGGAATAGATTATTCGTTATTTAGGATTACAAACTATTTAGAACCTAAAAGAGGTTAATGACTTAGGAATTCCCACGTAAAATCTAGCAATATACTTAAACCATGGAGACAGCCACTAAAGAAAGCGAGCGATTTAAAGGGAACATACGGCTTTTAAGGAAAGATGATATCCCATATTTGAGACCAATTTCCGAATTTTGGTTACGGGATGGCAATGTCGTAGCTGATGAAGAAGTTGATGGCGACATGGCAACTTGTAGAAGAAGTTTAATACCTGGAAGTGGTAAGACTATGTTTGTAGCAGAAAGCCCAGATGGCACGGTGATCGGGATGATGGGTCTATCAGATGAGCCCAAAGATGCTTTGAAGCCATTTGCCCAGTTGAATAACCCCTGCGAGATAATTGTCGCTTATGTACACCCTGATCATATGATGGGAAAAGGTGCAGGTACTGCCCTAATGAATAAGGTGCTAGAGTCAGCACGAACAAAAGGTAAAACCGAGATACTTGTAGAAAGTGGTCCAAGACACATCGAAACTGGTTATCCTTTTTACGACAAACAACCCGGGTTCGAAAAAGTTGGGAAAATCCCAAATTTTTACGGCGATGGCCAAAATACACAAGTCTGGCGAAAAACATTGTAATAAACGAATCTTTAGGTAAGTTAATCGTAAAAAATAGGGAGTTCTGATGATATAATTTTAACCTGAGAAGGTGTACAAGACTTTACTAAAACCACAAATTTCATAATATGGGGACAGTTATCAAAGAACGAGAATCACCAACACTTCAAGATGAAAGCGAATCATTTTGCGCAGGGACTTTTACGTTCCGAGGAGTTCCGAACGGGGGAATTCTCGGAGAAGATAGATGGAGAAATAGAGTTGGATTTCAATCGGGTAAAGCAGCAATCATTTTAGACGCAATTCAGCAAGCGGAGCGGAAATATAGGCATACCGGGGCATTTTTTGCAAATAGTTTTGTAGTAAATAATGGAGAGGCGAGTGTACATTTTATTCTGACAAGAGACTCAGCAGAACTCACAGGAGGGGATGGAGGCGGCTTGGGGTGGATCCGCATAAAAGCTAAAAACATATCAAGTGCTATAAAGGCTATCAAAGAGATGAAATGAATTTCCCCAATCTCGACCTCATAATAAACTAAGACTTGACGAACTCCCCTCATTTATGGTTTAAATTAATCTTTTTGAAAAGCCCTCCTACGCTAAAGCTTCGGAGGGGAAATCCTCCTACACTAAAGTTTCGGAGGACGAGGGGAGGTGAGAAATATGATTAGAGGAGTGGAAGCGATTTTACTGTCTTCAGAAGATGGTCAAAAACTTGCCGATTTTTACAGGGAAAAAGTCGGGCTGAAACTTGGTCAGGAAATGGAGATTGGTGAGAATGACGAAAAAGGCTTTGAATTTGAACTGTCTGGCGTCAATCTTTACATAATGGATCACTCGGAGGTCAAAGGTAAAAGCCACGATCCGTCAAGAGTCATGTTTAATCTTGAGGTTGATGATATCGAAAAAGAAGTAAAAAGACTCGACAAAGAAGGCGTCAAAAAAATCCAGGATATATATCATATCGAGGGTTACGGCCTGATTGCCACATATGAGGACATCGACGGCAATTATTTCCAGTTTGTGCAAATCAAGGCAAGCTAAAAACGCTCTGGTCGGTTAAAATAGGGGACATGTCCGAGAAAGATATTTTAGCCGAGGAAGATCTGGAAATTACAGCAGTTACTGCCGGCGCAGTGCCGGTGCAATTGCCCGGTAAGGTAGTTTCGATTTTTCCGGCACTCGCCCACCGCAATTACCAGATTTATTTCATAGGCCAAACAATCTCCCTAGTCGGGTTTTGGCTGCAGGCAGTTGGTATAGGTTGGTTAGTTTACGAGTTAACCAGATCGGCTTTTTGGGTGGGTACAGTTGCCGCTATTTCCGGCTTGCCTTTTCTTTTTTTGGCAACGCCCGCCGGGGTTTTAGTCGATAGAGTAAGCAGACAAAAACTTTTGGTAATCACTCAAATTTTTGAAGGTTTCATTGCGGCAGTTTTAGGGTTTCTGGTTATTTCAGGAAAGATAAATCTTCCCTTAGTCATAGTACTAGCTCTTATTAACGGTATCATCGGCTCCTTTGATCTGCCGGCGCGTTTTGCCTTTATTGTCGAAATGATTGGTAAGCGCGATTTGGCATCTGCAGTTTCACTAAACGCCGGCCTTTTTAATGCCGCCAGATTTATCGGTCCGACTGTAGCCGGTCTGATAATCGCTACGCTTGGAGTCGGTTGGGCATTTGTTTTTAACGGAATAAGTTTTTTGCCGGGCATTTGGGCTGTCGCCGTAATAAGACCGGTTATAAAACAAAGATCCGAAGATGTTCATCCCTTTCAATCTCTCAAAGATGGACTCGCATTTATTCTTAAAGATAGGAAAATCTTTTATTTATCTGTTTTTGGGGCGGTATCTTCTATATTCCTTTGGCCTTACCAAACCCTGATGCCGCCAATCGCCCAACAAGTTTTTGGTGCCGGTGCTCAAGGTCTCGGTTCACTGCTTTCGGCAGCAGGAGCAGGTAGTCTTGTCGGTGCGATCTTTACTTCAGCGATGTCAAAAAAAGAAAACAGACTGCCCTTTATTTACTGGGGAATTGCAATTTCGGCACTAAGTCTTGTCGCTTTTTCACAAAACCACAATTTTATACTGGCCCATGTCCTTTTATTTCTGACCGGTTTAGGCAGTCTTATGTTTGTTTCTACTCTCAATACGTGGGTACAAATACTGAGTCCGGACAGGATGAGGGGCAGAATTATGGCTGTTTACTTAACAATGTTTGTGGGCATGATGCCAATTGGCAATGCTTTAGCAGGCGCAATAGCCGAAAAAACTTCCTCGCTTTTCGCAATTGGCCTGGGTGCAGTAGTGGTCTTACTAGCCGGAATCTATTTCTATTTCAGGGGTGTTTTATCAAACTTCTCTTGACGCCGCTATTTTTTCTTTTTCTGTTCCTTTTACACTCATAAGATTATGCTTTAAAAAAGTGCTTATCATATATTGCACAACTTTAATTTCAGTAAGTTTATGATCAAGGGCAAACTCTGTAATATCAAAACCTTCACCATCGAATGCTTGTGTCATAAGGTCTCTCTCAAAAGGCGTTAGGTATGGTGCTGTTCTCCACCATCTTCCATCCCAAGTACCTGCTATTATTATTTCATGTGCTTTTTGGAGCGCCCTTCTTAAATCAGCTACTTGATCAGAAGTATTCTCTGGTGTGACACGTGCCGCACTTATACGTCGGTGGTGAGTTGGTCTTGTTTCTCTTACGGGTAGAGGGATTTCATCGGGATCCACAAATACATCAGGTTCCCCGTCTGTTCCAGCAACTATAAGTTCTTCCGGTTCCGGCCCCCTTTCATCAGCTTCAATAGGTACGGTAGTATTTACTTCAATAAGGTCCTCAATCAAAAGAGCGTAATTTATTTCTCCCTCACCCGAGTCACCCGATTCAATGGCACGTGCAACTTCTCTTGCCAAGTCTTCCGTTTCTGCGGCTGACAGCTTGTTATCAACTGCACACTCTAGAACTGCATTTTGGGCATCAAAATTCCCAGGCATTGTAAGTGCAACAGCGGCCAATCTTGCCGGAGTTATTCTGCCTGCATGATCTTTCAATGAGCCGGATGGTCTAACCTTTTTAACCAGATCAGGATCGGCATTAGCAACGACTCTTAATATGGCATGGGTTCCAGTAATGCTTCTCTCCCACTTGCCACACTTTAACCTAACCCATTCTTTTAGACCTTGCAGCTCTTCAGGCGACAAACCTTTATATGAAGTTTCTCGATCATTAATGGCCAAACCGAAAGCTTGAACAACTGTCAACCCCTTTTTCCTCCAAGGTGTCAACTCAAAAGCTCTTGTCATCCATTCCGCAATTCGCGCATATTGAACGCTCTTCACAGAGCTTGCTGCCAAAATCCGAAGATCATACATCTCTGCATCATCACAACCGTATGTAACACGGGCTTCGATATTTTCCATGCCCCTTCTCCTCGCTCCTTCAGCTCTATGGAAACCATCAATAATGTCGTAATAAACTTCCCCATCTTCTTCCCTCGCTCTAACAACGATGCTACTCAATTGCCCCCATCCACCTATTAGAGTCATTGAATTGCCAAGCTCTTCCGCATGCGAATCATCAACAATTGAAAGTTCAGTGGAAACTCTAGCGAGCGGGATAGTTTCGTCTCTTTTGCCTCTTTCTCCTGAACGAATTAATTCAAGTGAAGAAAGCTGTTGGCCAAGTTCTGTTCTTGGTGGAAGTTCTGCAGTGACTACCATAGAGTGTAAGCAGTAGCCTTAAACTACTACAACGATCGATTTACTGTCAATATGAATTTTTCTTTACATTGTTCTATAATCTCTCTTCTCAATTTGCCCGCTCCTTTTTACAAGTGATAGAATTCTGAAGAAGATGCGACTACTTTTAATAAGTAATTCTGGGAAACCCTTATACTGGTGGTGTAAGAAAGAAATTGCTGATTTTGCCGGTGATAAAGAGGTTACATTTATTTCTGCCGCCACCATTTATGATCCAAACGAGTATTATCAAAAAGCGCAAGAAAGTCTCAAAGAAGTTGGAGTAAAACTCAACCATTTAAATCTTAAAAGCCCTCAGGACTTAATTAATAAGACACAGGTATTTTTAGTTGCCGGAGGAAATACCTATCATCTTTTAAAGAAATTAAAAACCAACGGAATGCTGGATAAAATTAAAAGAAAAGTTTTGGATGGCGCTGCATATATCGGTATAAGCGCTGGCGCCAATATAGCCGGTCCAAATATTTTAACTACCAATGATTGGAATGTAGTCGGATCAACCTATTTTAATGGGCTAAATTTAGTTCCGTTTAACATCAATCCACACTACAATGCACCGCAGGACAAGGTGCTTACTTCCGCGGAAACTAGAGATGAGCGAATAGGCGAATATCACGTTTTCAAATCTAATCCGGTTGTTGTTATGGAAGAACAAACTTATTTGACTCTCGATGATAATAAAGTAAAAGTAGGAGGAAGGGGGAAATTGAAAGTTTTTACAAAAGGCAGAAAGTCGAAAGAATTTAAGTCTAGAGAGAACCTAGATTTTATTTTAATGAAATGAGAGTAATTATTTACATGGCGATAACCGCGAATGGATATATTGCCAAAGAAGATGGCAACACAAGCTTCGTCTCAGATGCATCCTGGAACAGTTGGGATAAGTTAAGTAGAGGAGCTGGCAATTTAATCACAGGAAGAAAAACATTCAAGATAGATCTCGCCGATGGTAATTTCCCATACCTTGATCGTTTCAATGTTGTAATGACCAGTCAGAAAATCGAGAATAAGTGGGGGAATAAAGTGATTTTTACAGACATATCTCCAAAAGAAGTCTTAGAAGTGCTGGCAAAGAAAGGTTTCAAAACAGCTTTTATCGGCGGCGGGGGAGAACTAAATGCAAGTTTTATGAAAGAGAGTCTAGTTGATGAAATTTACCTTGACATTGAGCCAGTGATTTTTGGTAAGGGTATAAAACTTTTTGCCGAATCGGACCTTGAAACAAGACTCGAACTTCTCGAAACCAAAATGCTTTCAAAAAATCTCATCCAACTCCACTACAAAGTTATCAAATAATTTGCTCATAATTTTTCCTGATGATATACTTCCTGCCTATGGGAGAGCGTGAACTCTCGACAGAAGGGAAAACTCGCACAGAAGAAGAAAGGCTAATCGAGAACCAGATTTGTTATAAATTCAGGCTGTTAACAGAGCAGGGGATAATTCATTGGAGTCGTACGGACAGAGGTGAGCATTTATCGTTTTGTAGTGACTATTGTGGATTCAATTTAAGGATTCCTTGGGGAATGGAAACTGGATGGAAAAAACCTATTTTCCATTTACTTATAAGCAATCAAGGAGGAGAAAAACATAGGATTACACGAGTTGTTGATGCAAGGACTAATGATCCGATTGAGGACCAGTTATATTTACTGGCAAATTCGGCCCGAAAATCTGCAAAATCTTCTCCTCCAGATGATATTGATAGAACTTTAGGTCCTGAGATGAATGTTAAAACAGCAAATAGTGTACTTCAAAAACTAATGTAGTCTATGCGCCCCATTTATTTCCGACAAAAAATTCTGGGATTGAATTTTGAAGAAATAACCACTTCAAGGAGTCTCCTTTAAAGGGTGTTGACCAGAATCCATATCTTGATTAGATTCTGGAGTCTCCGGCTGCGCCGGATTCCCAGAATGACAACTGCGAAATTCGTGATCCACACAACAATATTAAAACAAATCAAGTAAACTTTGCTACAATTAGCCAATGCAGGCAATATTTTTTGCCCTTGTTGCTTTTTTCGGATGGGGAATTGGCGACATCTTCGGCACAATTACGACGCGAAAAATCGGCAGTTACTCAACTACCTTTTGGTATTTAATTATCGCTCTGATGATCGAGGGTTTTTACGCCCTTACAGTTCTCGACCAGCTTAAGAATTTTACGCCGAGTTTGCTGATTTTCACTTTCGCAGTTGGTGCTGTCGGCACGGCTGGGTTGGTGACTTTTTACGAGGCACTTAAAGAAGGTAATGCCGCGCTCGTGGGTACGATCTGCGGATCATTTGCAGCAATCAGCGTTCCACTCTCAATAGTCTTTTTAAAAGAAAGTATTACACTCATCCAACTGATTTCGATAATAGTAATTTTCGCAGGTGTAATTTTAACAAGTATCAAGTTTGAGAACTTAAAGCAAAGAAAAATAATTGCGACTAGAGGCACTCTTTTAGCAGTTATAACAATGATCGCTTTTGGAATCTATTGGGCATTTATTAAAGTACCAATAGTTCAGGTCGGATGGTTCTGGCCGGGCTATATCGCATCTACGCCAAGTCTTTTGATCCCAGTTTTTTTATGGCTCAAGAAAACAAAAATCACGAGGCCCAATTACAAAGGTGCATTATCGCCTTTGATTCTTAATTCAATTCTCCTGCCGATGGGTGCTTTCAGTCTCAATTTTGCACTGCAAAAGGGTTCAAGCCCCATTGTTACCCCAATCGCAGGCGCCTATCCTGTTCTTTTTGTTCTTCTTGCTTTTTTTATCTTTAAGGATCCGATTACCCGCCAACAAATCTCTGGAATCGTTATAACCCTAATCGGTATTATTCTTCTTTCCATCTTCAGCATTTAATCCAGACCGATCTACATTTGATTGACTGATTGAATTAACAAATGTTTAAATGAGATTAATGAATCCGGTTGGGATGCTTGCAAATATTCTGATTTCCGCAATTATCATTTTTGCCACCTCATATCTACTGCGTCCCGGATTTCAGGTTGAATCCTTCTGGACAGCAATAGTGGTAGCTTTGATTGTTGGAGTATTGAATGCCTTAGTTAAGCCAATACTTTCGATACTAACGCTTCCCGTAACAATTCTGACCTTGGGACTTTTTAGTTTGGTCAACTCCGCAATTATTCTACTTCTAGCAGACCTTTTGGTGCGCGGTTTTACAATTTCCCCGATCTGGATGGCTCTTCCTGCCGCAATTCTAATTGCTATTTTCTCCGCCATTGCCTCAAGACTAAAGTAAGTTTTTTACTTGACATGCTGCTATAATTAGTTCACGAGAAAAGTATGAGCAGGGCAGAAACTAGGTGCGTTGACACGAAAGAATCTGTTAGCAAAACATTTGAGCTTAGTCAAACAAAAGCCAGAGTAGACATTGTTGATAAAGCAAAAGGAACTCACCCAATAATTACTGTTAATCTTTCTACTGGCGATACTCGTTTGATAGAGAATATTCAGATGACAGTAATTGGTCATCTTCCAGAAACAAGGAGTGTTCAATTAGAATTTAAACAAGTATCAGCTGATAGTTCCCACGGGTTTGGAATTGAAAGTGTGAGACGGGATGGCGGTCGAATTTTAATTGGAAATGACGTGGCGATTGCTCTTGGTCGGATTACAAGTTTTGGTCGGGGAGTCTTTTACATGTCAGCTCCCAGAAACATCAGAGTCCACAGCAGGGAACGAATAACCCAAAGCTGAAAATTAATTCCTCTTCACAGAAACTAATAAGTTAATCTTGAATGAAGGTTTGTCATCTGCAATAATTAGCCAATCTATGGAAAAGACTCGCAAATTTAAACCTGTCGATCCGAAGCAGGATTTTGTGGCGATGGAGAAAAAGCTTTTGGATTACTGGTACGAAAACGGAATTATCGAAAAATATTTAAAGCGCAACAATCCGCCAGCTGGCGGATTCAATAAAAAATTCTCCTTTCTGGACGGCCCAATTACTGCCAATAATCCGATGGGCGTTCACCATGCTTGGGGCAGAACTTACAAAGATCTCTGGCAGCGTTTTTACAACATGCAAGGGTATCAAGGAAGGTTCCAGAACGGTTTTGACGAGCAAGGTTTATGGATAGAGGTAGAGGTTGAAAAGGAACTTGGGTTTAAAAACAAAAAGGATATTGAAAAATTTGGCATCAGCAAATTCATTGATTTATGCAAAGAACGCGTCAAAAAATATTCCCAAATGCAGACCGAACAAAGTAAACGTCTCGGCTATTTTATGGATTGGCAAAACTCCTATCACACGTCATCTGACGAAAATAACTACGCAATTTGGAATTTTTTAAAGGTTTGTCGCCAAAAAGGCTACTTATATAAAGGAAGGGATTCTGTCCCCTGGTGTCCACGTTGCGGTACGGCAATTTCCCAGCACGAAATTTTAACAGAGGAGTATCAGGAGATCACACACAAGGCGGTATACGTAAAATACAGAGTCAAAGAGTTAAAGAGTCAAAGAGTTAAAGGTAAGCTCTTTCTTCTCGTCTGGACGACTACGCCTTGGACACTTCCGTCAAACGTCGCAATAGCCGTTAACCCGGAACTTGAATACGGTTTGTGGACAATAGACGGGGAGTCAGTCATCTTGGCTGTCCAAAGAGCCAGAATAATTGGAATTAACCAAAAATCTCAGAAGAAGTTCAAGGGATCAGAACTGGTCGGTCTTCCCTATCAAGGGGTTTTTGATGAGCTGCCGGCACTAAACGGGGTAGAGCATCGAGTTATAAAAGATAAAGATTTAGTAACGGCCGAAGAGGGAACCGGCTTGGTTCACATTGCACCTGGCGCAGGAGAAGAAGATTTTGATTTGGCCCAAAAAGAAAATCTGCCGGTTATTGAGTCAATCGACGAGGGAGCAAACTACATTGACGGATTTGGCGACTTAACCGGTCAAAATGCCAAAGACAATCCGGATCTGGTTATCGAAAAGCTAAAGGAGAAAAAGGCACTTTTCAAAATAGAAAATTACCAACATCGCTACCCTACCTGCTGGCGTTGCAAAACTGAACTTGTCTGGCGGGTGGTTAACGAATGGTATATCGCAATGGATAGAAAGTCCAAAGACGAAAGACTAAAGACTAAAGACGAAATGACGCTAAGGCAGCAGATGGTTGATGTTGCCAAGGAAATAAACTGGATTCCGAAATTTGGGCTGGATCGGGAGCTAGATTGGCTCAAGAACATGCATGACTGGCTAATTTCCAAAAAAAGATACTGGGGTCTGGCTTTGCCTATTTGGGAATGTACGAAGTGCCCACATTTTGAAGTTATAGGATCCAAAGATGAACTTAAACAAAAAGCAATCGAGGGTTGGGACGAATTTGAAGGTAAAAGCCCTCATAGACCCCAAATAGATGCCGTCAAAATAAAATGTCCAAAATGCGGGGAAGTAATGTCAAGAGTTCCGGATGTTGGCAACGTCTGGCTGGATGCCGGTATTGTACCAATTTCAACAGTCCCTCCCTCTTGGTATCCCGCGGATTTTATAACAGAGTCTTTCCCCGGCCAGTTTAAAAACTGGTTTTACTCGATGATTGCCATGGCAACGGTTTTAAAAAACTCCCCTCCTTACAAAACCGTCTTAGGGTTTGCGACTCTTCTGGACGAGAAAGGTGAGGAAATGCACAAAAGCAAAGGCAACGCCATCGAATTTAACGAAGCGGCTGACAAAATAGGAGTTGATGTTATGCGCTGGATGTATCTAAGGCAAAATCCAGTGGATAATTTATTATTTGGTTATCATAGAGCAGATGAAGTGAGACGTTGGTTTTATTTAAGACTTTGGAATGTATACGCATTTTTCGTAAATTATGCAAATACTGAAAATTGGTCACCTAAAGCGAGTTTTCAACCTTTAAACGTACTAGACCAGTGGTTACTCTCAAGATTAAAAGGGAATATAAAGCATATCCAAGAAGCCTTAGGCCGATATGATGCTGTAGATGCGATTGGGAATGCAGAAATTTTTATAATTAGAGATCTATCAAATTGGTTCGTCAGACGATCGAGAGACAGGATTGGTCCTACAGCCGAAAATGTCCAAGACAAAGAGGATGCCTATCAAGCGCTTTATATTGCACTGTCTGAGTATTCTAAGGTACTGGCACCAATGGTTCCATTTGTAAGCGATGAGATATATAGAAATATAACGGGTGAGCCTTCAGTCCACCTTGCTAATTGGCCTGATTTAGAAGTATTAAAATCAGAGCCAAAAATAGAAGAAGATATGGAAAACGCAGTAAAACTTGCATCCGTAATTCATGCGTTTAGAAAAATGCACGAGATAAAAGTAAGAATTCCTCTCGTCAAAATTACATATCAAGGACCAACACAAATCTCGAGTAGCGTTTTAGAAATACTAAAAGACGAAGTCAATGTTAAGGAATTAGTATATGAGGGAATACTTAAAGGTTTCGAAAAAGAATTTGCTGTTAGTGGTAATATTACTCATCTTAAAAGTGCTGGCAATCAAGTTTTAGCTGAAGGCCAGGCCCGGGAGATTGTTCGTCAGATCCAACAAGCCAGAAAAGAAGCGGGATGTGCGCTCGACGAACAAATCACAGTAACCTTACCTTCCTGGCCTAAAGATTTTGAAGATCTTATTAAAAAGGAAACCCTAGCAAAAGCGATTATAAAGGGCCCCGAGCTAGGAATCGTACGGGTCAAAATCGACAAGTCAAGTTAAAGCTCATCAAAAACGCAGCCCAGAACACCCCCGGGGTGCGCTATGAAGAAGCTACGCTCACCCTGGGGGTGAGTAATGTCAGTTGAGGGGAATAAACTATTAATGCGAAAACATTGGGATCTTGCACTTCTTTTGATAATTCTTGCTTTAGGCAGCTTTTCTCTTTTAGTTATTTTCTCATTAAACAGAAACCTTGCCGTCAGCCAGCTATCTTTTTGGTTAATTGGTCTTTTGATTTTATATATCGTTTCTTCTCTCGAGTATCAGATTTGGCGAAAATTTTCCCTTCACCTTTATTTGATAACCCTACTTTTCCTTCTTGTCCTGATTTTTATTGGCGACCCTGTTCGCGGTTCTGTTCGCTGGATTGATTTAGGACTTTTCCGGTTTCAGCCTTCCGAGATTGCCAAAATAGCCGGAATCTTAATTTTGGCAAACTTTTATACCGAAAAGTCGGCAAAGGATTTAAAAAATATTCTTATAAGCTTTCTGATTATTCTCCCTGCGATTTTCCTAATTCTTATTCAGCCTGATGTAGGAAATACTTTAGCATTGCTGGCGGTTTGGTTAGGTTTGTCCATCTTCCGTAATATTAGTTTCAAGCGTTTGCTAACTCTGGCAGTTGTAGGCGGTCTGGCAATTATCCTTATATACCAAAGTCTCTCCGGCTACCAAAAGGAAAGAATTGCCAGTTACCTCAATCCTAATATTGACCCTTTAGGGACAGGTTACAACATTATTCAATCAAAAATCGCTGTCGGTTCCGGGCAGCTTTTTGGAAGAGGTCTCGGACAGGGTTCTCAATCGCAGCTGAAATTCCTGCCGGAATCAGAAAGCGATTTTATATTCGCCTCAATCTCCGAACAACTAGGATTCTTAGGGGCAAGTATCTTGATAATTCTTTTCATTGTGCTTGTATTAAGACTCGTAAGACTTGCAAGGGGGTTGGAAGGATTTGCCCAACTTGTGTTAGTCGGCGCAGCTATTTATCTTTCAGTCCAATTTGTCGTCAACGTCGGAATGAATATGGGACTTCTGCCGATAACCGGTATCACCTTGCCGCTTGTTTCTTATGGAGGATCTTCTTTGATCTCAACGCTCTTTCTGTTTGGTATTATATTCTCAATTAAAAGAGCCCGCACATTGAGTTGAACCCCCTTTAGTGATAGAATTTACACTTATGAATACTTGGGCCGTTATCCAAACAGGCGGAAAACAATATAAAGTTAGCGAGGGTCAAACTGTCGCTGTCGAGAAACTGAAGGCGGGAGATAGTGGAAAAGTTAGATTCGACAAGGTGCTTCTTGTTAAACAAGATAACGGAATTACCCTGGGCAAGCCGTTTATTGAAAATGCCAAAATCTTAGGCAAAATTATAGAAAATTTTAAAGATAAGAAGATAAAGGTAGTCAAGTTTAAATCAAAATCGCATTATCGAAGAACCCAAAGTCATCGTCAAAAAAAGACTAGATTGTTAATCGAAAAAATCGAATCCTAGTTAACATTTTTCCATCAAAATATATCAAACTATAAATAACTGAAGCGTTGACAGTTTGTGAAAATAAAAGTAGAATCCAAAGGGAATATATATCAGCAGTTCGCCTTGCGAGAATTCGTTGATTACAACTCATTCCTCGCAATGGCGCTCCTCTGATATTTTTGAAAACTCTAATTAATAAAAAATAGAGAGGAAAGTTTCCAAAAATGGCACACAAAAAAGGGGGCGGAGCAACAGCCAAAAATCGTGATTCTGCTGGCAAAAGGTTAGGAGTAAAGATTTACGGCGGTCAGAAAGCTGAACCCGGGAACATCGTGATTCGTCAAAGAGGGACAGTTTTTTATTCAGGACAAGGCACAATGCTTGGCCGCGATCATACAGTCTTTGCGGTGGCTTCTGGTACCGTTAAGTTCATACGCCGACTTGGCAAAAAATTCGTCCAAGTTACTTAAATACAATGGAGGAGACTCAAATTTTTGAAATTGATATTGATATGCTCCAATCAAATCCGTTGCAACCCCGCGGTCTGATTACAACAGAGTCATTGGTAGAACTGGTCGATTCGATTCGTGAGCACGGGGTATTAGAACCGCTTGTAGTTGCTAAGACACCGGCAGGCTATCAGATAATTGCCGGTGAACGCCGATGGCGGGCTGCCAAGATTGCCGGTCACCCAAAAGTTCCTGTAATTATTAAAGAAACAACACCTCAGGGAATGCTGGAAATGGCAATTATCGAAAATGTCCAGAGAATCGATCTTAACCCGCTTGAACGGGCGCTGGCATTCAAAAGATTGATTGATGAATTTAATCTCTCAACAGGTGAAATTGCCATCAAGATTAGCAAAAGCGCTCCCTATGTTTCCAATACTTTAAGGCTTTTAACTATTCCGGATGTCCTCAAGGATGCTTTGGCAACCGGGGCAACAACAGAGGGCCATGTGCGGGCGCTAGCTTCTCTTGAAGAACCCAATTTGATTCTTGAAGCATACAAGTTAATTCTTAGTAAGAATTTATCAGTTCGAGGTGCGGAAGAACTTTCCCGCAAGATGAAGGCCCGAGAAAATATTGTTCCCAAGCAGAAGACTCTCGCCCAAAGAATTGAAAGCGAGCAACTGGACAGATTCCAGGAAGAATTATCACAAAGATTATCGACAGACAGCTCAAATGTGAGAGTCAAAATTAGTCAATCGAGAATTGAGGGAAAATTGCAATTCGTAGCCAAAGGTAATGTTGAATCAACTTCAGCGGTTATTGAGCGAATCAGAAACGCCCTAATGGGTTCTTGAGACAAATCTTGCCCCATTCGATTTATCGGTCTTTAAAATCGGCCAATAGACTAACCAGGACCTACCACGGAATGAATTCTTTTTAATCGGTCCGAATGCCCTGGAATCCGAGGAAGAATTACGATTATCCCCCAATACGAAATAGTCATCATCACTTAGAATAATAGAAACACTCCCCGACGTAGAAGAATTAAGGTAGTCTTCTGTCAGTTTTTGGTCGTTGATAAAAACAGACCCGTCTTTTATAGTAATTGATTCTCCCGGCAGGCCAATAATCCTTTTAATAAAATCAACTTTCTGTGAATTCGGAGCTTCAAAAACCAAAACATCCCCCCGTTGGGGTTTACTAAAGTAATAGCTTATTTTTTCTGTAAGTAAAAGTTCTCCATCCGTAAAATTGGGTAACATCGATCCGCCTTTGACCCTGTGAGGCTGAACTACAAAAACATAAACGAAAAGAAAAATTGCGAGTGAAATTAAGGCTGTTTGAATAATTTCCCGAAGTACTGCCCAAATCGCGTGACGAAAATCCATCCTACTAATATTTTATGCTAAAATTGCATCATCGTACATAGGCAAATTGCCTGATATTTATTTAAGATGGAAGCATCTGGGCCCATAGCTCAGGGGCAGAGCGCTCGTATCACACACGAGAAGTCGATGGTTCGAATCCATCTGGGCCCACATTAGGCAATGACAGACACGCATGAGACTCATTAAGCTTCTTCTGATCGCTACTTTAGCCTCACTAATCCCTGGACAAATTGTCAGATTACCATTTTTTTCTGCATCAGGCGCCTTAACAACAACAGACATTTTAATTGCAGCTGTCGATTTAACTTTTTTAATCTATGCTCTATCAATTAAAAGATCTCTAAAATTGTTCCCCAAGACATCTTTTCCAGCTTTACTCTTTATACTTTCAGCAGTTGCGTCAACTATTTTGGCAAGCGGCGTCTTTAATATCATGCAAATAGGCATTTCGTCTCTGTTTTTGGCAAGATTTATTATTTATTTTTTCCTATCTATAGTTATTTACAATATTGTTTATAAAAAAGATATAGATAAATGGCTAAAAATAATCTTATTTATTGGTTTCTTGTTTATTGTCCTCGGATTCTGTCAATACGTTATTTTTCCAGACCTCTCTTTCTTAACAATCTACGGTTGGGATCCACATCAGCAGAGAGTTGTTAGCACCCTTTTAGATCCAAATTTTTCTGGGCTCATTTTCACAATAATTTTTACAATTTCAACTTCTTTATACTTATATAAGCGTAAAAATTATCAGATAAACTTTTATACTTTTGTTTCCGTCCTTTCGTTTATTGCGTTAATTCTCACTTTTTCCAGGAGTTCTTATTTGGCCTTCTTAATTGCAATTATGGTCATTGGTATTCTCAAGTCGCCAAAACTACTTTTTTTCATTCTCGTTCTCTTTGTTGTTGCTTTTTTGCAAATTGGACAGGTTAGAACAAGGGTTGTTGGGGCATTTACTTTGGATGAAACTTCTCAGGCGCGAATTGCAAGCTGGCAAAGAGGCTTTACAATTTTTAAGAATAACTTTTTATTTGGGGTGGGCTTTAATACATATAGATATGCTCAAATAGAATACAGTTTTTTCTCACCGGATGAGCCTGAAGGCGGACATTCAGGATCCGGATCTGATTCAAGTTTGATTTTGGTGGCTGCAACAACCGGAATTGTTGGCTTATTTTTTTATCTATATTTCTTATTTTCAATATTTGTCCTTTTTGCGAAAAAAGCAACAAAAAACTATTTGCATCTTTCGGCTCTTTCTATTTTTCTTGCGCTACTGGTCCATTCACAATTTGTAAATTCTTTATTTTTCCCGCAAATAATGATACTTTTGTGGGTTATTTTAGGATTGGTTGAGGTTTATGATACTTAAAATTTTCCTTTTCTGGCGATTAGGTTTATTTTTGATTACTTATCTTGGCTCAATGACAATCCCCCTAGTCGCTAACGGGGGAATCGGGGCGATAGGACCAAATAGAAAGTTCGATTTTTGGGCTTCCTGGGCACAGTGGGATGGCGGGCATTTCTACAATATTTCAAAATTTGGTTATTTTGAACCAAATCAATATGCATTCTTCCCTCTTTTTCCGCTATTTATAAAAATAGGTAGTTATCCGCTTTTAGGCAGCCACTTACTTTCAGGACTTTTGATTGCCAATGTCCTGTACTTAGCGTTTCTCTACACCTTTTTTCGGTTAGTTCATCTCAAGTTCGGCCAAAAAACTGCTGTTGCCAGTCTATTTACAGTCGTTTTATTCCCCACAAGTTTTTTTTCAGTCGCCTTCTATTCCGAGTCACTTTTGCTGATATTAACAGCCTTAACTCTTCTTTTACTCGAGAGAAATAAACCGTATTTGGCAAGTATCACGATAATTCTGGCGACTCTTACCAGATTTGTTGGAATTTTCTTGGTGTTGCCTTTAATCTTCTATCTGCTTAAGTCTGTCAATTTCAAATTGAGAAAAATCAACTTACGATTCCTCTCAATCCCCATTTCCTTATCAGGCGTCTTAGGTTATGGGGCTTTTCTTTATTTGAAATTTAAAGACCCTTTTTATTTTTTTACTGTTCAGTCTACCTGGCATCGGTCTGTTGTTAGTCCTTTATCTACTGTATATTCTTATCTTTCCCAAAACTTCACTTCCAAGCCTTACAATGATTATCTTGACATAATCGCAACTGTCTCTTTTGTGCTGATACTAATTGCGGGTGTAAAGAAAATCCCTTTATCGTGGATACTATTTGGGCTTTTAGTAGTTATAGTTCCCGCTTCAAGCGGGACTTTAACCAGTATGCCGCGTTATGTTTTGGCATCTCTCCCTGCATTTGTGTTGATTGGCATGTTTCTTAAAGATAGAAGGATATTATCAATTTTGATTTGGGTTATTTTTTTATCGCTGCAGATGTTTCTCGCAATAAAATTTGTAGGCGGTTATTGGGTAGCATGATAGTAAAGGGGACAAAGGTAACAAATGTTGGAACTGGTGATACTCTTACTTCTTGAAATTGACCTTTCTCGTTTCTGTCTTAGTATTCCCTGCTTCGTCGACTGCTTTAATTTCGATACTTGACTCCCCTTCTGAAACCGGCACAAAAACTTCAAAGTTACCTTCATTGTTAACACTCGCCAAGAAACCGTTAGCATAAACCTGTACGTCTTTATCTGTCTTGCCAATAACTTTTATTCTGTTGTCCTGGGAAAATGATTGACCGTCAGACGGACTTTCAACATCAAGTTTTGGAGGAGTTTTATCAAGTATTACTTTTATACTTGCCGAAAAGTCGCTTTCTTTGCCTGATTGAGAAATAGATTTAGCAGAAATTTCATTTTCACCTTCGGAAAGTGTCAGATTTTCAAACTGAAATTTACCATTTACAACTTTGGTTTCACCGACCTTTTGCATATTTATAAAGACGGTAACTGTTGTTTCGTCCTGAGAGAAACCCGAAATAGTTAAAGTGCTACTGTTAGTTTCTTGGGGCAGAGTATCAAGTCTTGGGGCAAGAGGTACCGATCCTGAATCTACTTGGGAAACTTCATTTTTTCTAAAAACAACATTTAAAAAATCCGCAAATTTGCCCAAAAGGGGAATACCCTGGGTAATTAAGAAAATAGCCAGAATTACACTGAAGATAGATAAGTAGACGATCCTTTTGACTACTTTTCCTTCTTCTTTTTGCGATAAACGCTCAATTCTGGAGATTTTTCTTGCCATTTCTGGAGCCGGAGGTGAGAATTGGACTCACGACCTACTGTTTACGAAACAGTTGCTCTACCACTGAGCTACTCCGGCAATTACAGCCTAATTGTAGTCTTTTAAAGTTTCTGATTCAAATAAGTATTCTTAAAAATAAAATGTTAAAATTAGATATATGAAATCAAAACTCACCAAAAAGCAGCGGGAAAAAATTATGAAACAATTTGGCGGCCGCATGCCAACGAAAGAGGAAATCTTTGAAAAAATTAAAGCGTCACAAGAACGAATGATGCAAGCATTAGCGGGCGCTGCCAGAACTGCACCCAGTGATCCTGAGACCAGGAAGCAATTGTTAGGGGTAATTGAAAGAGCAGCAACTTTACGAAAAAAGATTTACAAGCAAGTAATCAAAGAAAAACCTCCAAAAGTCAAAGAAAATCCCAATAGTACAAATTAGAAATCTTTAGATTCTTAAGCACACTTTTTAGGACCGTTCTTGGAGACTTGGGGATCCCAATTCACTTGGAAGTCGAAAGTTTTTTGGCATCTTGAATATTTTGTTTGTGGTCAAGTGCCATTTGTTTTGGTAGTTTGTCTAAAGAGAACCATTTTGAATCCGTCGCATCATCGCCGTGCGTTACTTCTCCATCTCTAACTTTAACAAGATAAACAAGATTAATTACTTGTTTTGGGTGACGAGCAGGGGAGCTGTAAACACCGACTAATTTCGCCTCAATAACATCCAGGCCGGTTTCTTCTTTGACCTCTCTATTAACAGTTTGTTCCGTTGATTCGTCCCAGCCTACATAACCGCCAGGCGTTCCCCAATAGCCTTTATTTGGCTCAACACCTCTCTGAATAAGAAGAATTTGGCTGTCTTTAATAATAACGGCGTCGATAGAAACTCCTCGATTATCAAACCTTCCGCAGTGTGGACATTGTTCGTCTCTTTTTAAATTCTGCATATGTTTTTATTGTTACTTTTCTATTAGCTTAAGTATTCAATCAACTCCTTGGCGATATCTTCAGTAGACTGATTTGCATCAATGACTTTGTCCACAAGCCACGCTTTTTTTAATTGTATTTGGTAATTGACCATACCTTCTAACCACTGACTTAAGTCTGAATAACCATCTTTCTCTACGCGCGATTTATTTCTATTTTGTAATTCTTTTAAGTCTAAAGATAATTGAATTATCTGAAAATTATTATACCTCGCTACTTTTATATCCTCAAAGGTAAAGTAATCAGTATTAGAAAAGAAGACGACATTATCACGACTTAAAATGTTCTTTATTATTTGAGGCGCAAGTACAGTGTGTTTATACTCGTCGTCTATTGGGTATATTCCATTATTTAAACGAGTAAGTTCTTCATCTACTTCCAAAAGCGGTAAATTGCTTGTTCTTCGGAGATAACGAATCAAAGTTGTTTTACCGGATAATGATGTGCCAATAACTATAGCCTTCATTCGCGAGGTATTACTCCTAGGCTAATTTTACAACTTGATATTCTGAAAGACCACCTAAATATTAAGAGTAGTTCCTGGTATTTGATGTTTCAAGGCTAGCTCTAAATTGTTAATAATCCCGGGCCGAACCAGCTTGAAGAACGAGTTATATGCTAAATTTGAAAAAAACACGAAAGAACTACGCTCTAGAGCGGGTAAGGGGGATCGAACCCCTGTCTCTGCCTTGGGAAGGCAACGTTGAGCCACTCAACTATACCCGCTGAGTAATATCGTGATTATCACATTGGATTATACACGCGATTTGAGTAGATTCTAAGTCAGGTCGTTTGGTGGGACAAGCTTCCCGTTATCTGGGTACGACTATAGCCGTTCCGGCCATCACTAAGGGATTTCCGTTAGGAAGTCTTCTGCCACCGTTTGCCTGGTGCAAAACTGTCCACCTTGAACCATTACCATAAACCTTTTCTGCTATTTTGAAAAAAGTTTCTCCTTCAGTTACCTGATAACTGGTAACCGCCATTTCTCCTTGTGCATTTTCAGCGTCGCTCTTTGCAGGAATGTTTAAGGTTGAATCAACAAATATTATATTGGGATTGGCTATATTATTTTCCCTAGCCAAAACAGGCCAAAGATCCATGCTTCCATAATACTTTTCGGAGATTTTTGAAAGTGAGTCACCTGCCACGACCTTATATTCTTGTTTCTCTTGAGCCATAGCTTGTTCTTTGCTTTGAGTAGTCTGCTCACCAGTATCAATTTGCTGACCTCCCCGTCTTGAGAAAAAGTTAGCAACCAAAAGTCCCAGAACAATAACTATGATTGCACCAAGAATAAAAGACGCATAAGACTCTTGCCATTTGATTTTAGTCAGGGATTTCTTAAGTTGTGAAACAGTGCTTTTTGCCATCTTGACCTCCTTTCAGGCAGAAGGTTAACGGGCAGAAAAAAGCGGTCGCGACCGGATTTGAACCGGCGATCTTCACCGTGACAGGGTGACGTGTTAGGCCAGCTACACCACGCGACCTCTCGTCGCAATTAGTTTCGCTTACCGCTCTGCATTGCAGAGCTTATCGCTTCACAATTGCTCCTCTCCAAAATCCTACGATTTTGGTATTTAATATACTCGAGGCTATAGTAGTTTACACTTGAAGCATCGTAAGTGTCAATTAGATATAATTAGGTAAATGAAATTCACATCCAACAAGGATATTGCCAAGCTCCTGAGATCAATGTCAGCTGCTTATGCAGCTAAAGGAGAAGACTATTTTAAGATTATTGCCTATGATAAGGCCGCAGACAGTGTCCAACACGCGACCAGCGAAGCCAAAGACCTTTGGGATGACGGAAAGCTGGATACTATCCCTGGTCTTGGAAAAAACATTCAGTCTTATTTGGATGAGCTTTTTAGAACAGGCAAGGTTAAACATTTTCAGGAGATTAAAAAAAATCTGCCTGAGGGCATGTTCGAACTCTTGGATATCCCGGGAATGGGACCTAAAAGCGCATATAAATTGGCTAAGTTATTAAAACTTAGAAGCATTGAGGATCTTAAGTCTAAAGCAAAAGCCGGTAAGATTCGTACCATTGAGGGCTTCGGTGAAAAAAGTGAAAAAGATATTCTGGTCTCTATCGCGAGGTTGAAAAAAAGAAGCAACCGTTATCTCTTAACAGATGCCTTTCCAGTAGCCCAAAGGGTGCTGGAATACTTGAGATCTCAAAAGGAATGCGAGAGAGCTGAGCCTCTAGGCTCGCTCCGTAGAATGGTTGCAACAGTCGGCGATATTGACATAGCTGTTTCATCAAATAACCCTCAGAAAATAATTGACCATTTTAAAAAATTCCGCGAGACACAAAAAATCTTGGAGGCCGGATCTAGAACATCGTCAATTGTCCTGAAAAATGGTATGCAAGTTGATCTTATGGTTCAACCTCCTGAGGCTTTTGGAGCTCTCCTGCAGCATTTTACAGGTTCAAAAAACCATAATATTCATCTTAGGGAAACTGCCCTTAAAAAGGGTTTATCTTTATCCGAATACGGCATTAGGGTTAAAGGTAAACTTCAGAAATTTAGGACCGAGGCAGAATTTTATAAGTTCCTTAACCTGGATTGGATTGAACCTGAATTAAGGGAAGATAGCGGTGAAATTGAAGCTGCAATCAATCATAAATTGCCAAAACTTGTATCCATAGAGGATATTAAAGGAGACATTCATTTGCATTCAAATTTCCCGATTGAACCAAGTCACGATCTTGGAGCAAATACTTTTAAAGATATTATCACGAAGGCAAAGAACCTTAACTATGAATATATTGGCTTTTCAGATCATTCCCCAAGTTATTCGAACCATACAAAAAAACAAGTTGTCGATCTAATAAAGAAAAGAAAAGAGAAAATTGAACAACTAAAATCCTCACACAAAAATATCGGGATACTTAATTTACTCGAAGTAGATATTTTAGCAAACGGAGAACTCTCGATTCCCGAGGAAGGACTAAAACTTCTTGACGGGTCAATCGCCGGTGTTCACTCAAGCCATCATCAGGATAAAAGAAAAATGACTCAAAGAATCTTAAACGCATGCAAATCAACTTACGTTAACGTAGTTGCTCATCCTACAGGGAGGCTTTTATCAGAAAGGGAATCCTATGAAGTTGATTGGCCAGCTGTTTTTGACGCTTGTATCATAAACAAGAAGATTTTAGAAATAAACGCCTGGCCAAATAGACTTGATCTTCCGGATGTTTTGGTAAGGGATGCAATTCGCGCTGGCATAAAGCTTATTATCAACACAGATTCCCACGAGATAAGTCAAATGGATAATATGCGATTCGGTGTCGCTGTTGCCCGCCGTGGTTGGGCAACAAAAGACGACATTGTCAATACTTTGTCTTGGGTTGAATTTAGAAAGCTCTTTAGGTTATGATTGTCCTGTCTTAATAAAATGTCAGTTACATTAATTATTATTGTTGCAATTATTGCTTTTACTCTCGTCTATTTGTGGTTGATGTACAACAGTTTGGTTACTGCTCGCGTTAGAATTAAAGAAGCCTGGTCGGGGATTGAAGTCCAGCTTAAAAGAAGATCCTCACTAATCCCGAATCTTATTGAAACAGTTAAAGGTTACGCTAAGCACGAAAAATCGGTTTTTGAAAACGTAACTAAAGCCCGCTCAGCGCTCGTTCGCGCCAAAGGTCCTAAAGAAGCTGCCAGCGCTAATAATATGCTGGCGGATGCTTTAAAGACTCTTTTTGCTGTGGCAGAAGCTTATCCAAATTTAAGAGCTTCGGAAAATTTTAAGGGGCTTCAAGAAGAACTTTCTGACACAGAAACAAAAATCGCTGCCTCAAGACAATTTTATAATGCCAATGTACTGGACTATAACACCAAGATAAAAGTTTTCCCCAACGTTATTATTGCCCGGTCGATGGGGTTTTCTGAAGAGGACTTTTTTGAGGCAGAGGAAGAGGCCAAAAAAGAAGTTAAAGTTAAATTCTAACTAACAAATGAACTCCCAGAAGATTTTTGCCGGTACATCAAACCCCGACCTAGCCAGAAAAGTATCACAAAAATCAAAAATCCCTCTAGGCAAAATTGATATCGGAACTTTTGCAGACGGCGAAATTGATGTCTGGATTCAGGATGATGTCAACAACAGTGAAGTTTTCATTATCCAATCCAACTCCCCGCCAATTAACAATCACATTGTAGAACTTGCTCTGATTGCCGATGCTCTCAGGCGAAGCGGTGCTCACCACATAACCGCCGTAATTCCTTATTTCGGTTACAGCCGTAAGGAAAAACAATCAAGACCGGGCGAGCCAATTTCGGCTAAAGTCGTTGCTGATCTGATTGTTACAAGCGGAATAAATAAAGTCATTTGTCTAGATCTGCATGCTGACGCAATTGTTGGCTTTTTTAATGTTCCCGTGATTTATCTTTCCGCACTTGATGTGTTAGCAAAAAGAATAAAACAGGAAAAATATAAAAATGCTGTTGTTGTTGCCCCGGATGTAGGGGGAGTTAGAAGAGCCAGAAATTTTGCGGCCCATTTGGGTTGTCCATTGGCAGTTATCGAGAAACACCGTACAACTGCCGTTAGGGATAATATTGAAGTTTTGTCAATTTCCGGCGAGATAGTGGGGGATACGGCAATTATCGTTGACGATGTAATCTCAACCGGCGGCACAATTATTGAAAGTGCTAACGCCCTTAAAGCGAGGGGTGCTAAAAAGGTGATCGCCTGTGCAACTCACGGCGTTTTCGCTTCAAACGGTCTTCAAAAACTTACAGCAAGTAAAGTCGACAAAATTTTCGTTACGGACAGTGTTCCGATTTCCGAAAAGAGTCCGAAACTTGAAATTGTCTCAGTCGATGCTCTAATAGTCGATTGTCTTTCCAAAGAAATCTAGTGAAATTTAAGGATTTACTCGAAAAAGCTATAGCTCAAAATAATAGCTTACTATGTGTAGGTCTCGACCCGGAGCCTCAAAAATTTTCCAAAAAGCTGTCTATATTCCAATTCAACAAATCAATAATCGATCAAACTTCGGATTCCGTCTGTGCCTATAAGCCAAACAGTGCATTCTATGAAGCGCAAGGAATCAAAGGTTTAAATGAGCTAAAAAAAACAATAACTTACCTTAAAAAAAACTATCCTACTATCCCAGTAGTTCTTGACGCTAAAAGGGCGGACATCCCAAATACTGCCAGAATGTACGCAAAAGCAGCTTTTGAATATTGGGAAGCAGATGCAGTTACTGTTTATCCATATTTGGGATTGGATTCGATCCTGCCGTTTTTACAATACAAGGATAAGTTAACAATTTTGCTTATTAAAACTTCCAACCCTGGTGCGGACATGTTTCAAAATTTAAAAACCAAAGATGGAGCTTTTTATCTCTCAATGGCAAAAAAGATTAAAAATTGGAAGTATGAAAATATTGGAATTTTTGTTGGAGCAACATTCCCAAAAGAATTGGCCGAAATGCGCAAAATCTTTCCTGACAGGATTTTTTTGTCAGCAGGGGTTGGTGCTCAATCAGCAGAAATTAAAGCCGCAGTAAAATCCGGCATAGATAAAAAAGGTGCGGGGATCATGTTCAATGCATCAAGAAGTATAATTTATGGGGAAGATCCCGGATCTGCTGCCCGGCAGTTAAGAGATGAAATCAACAAATACAGATAATATTTCCAAAAAAGTAGCCAAAATCCTTATCGATGTGGGCTGTGTTATTTTTAGACCCCGCCAGCCATTTAAGTTCGATTCCGGAATTTTGAGCCCAGTCTATGTTGATAACAGACTTCTGATATCAAGACCCAAAGAAAGGAAAATAATCATAAAGTATCTGGTAGACCAAGTCAGAAAGATTGGAATCCCGGATGTGGTCGCCGGAGTGGCGACTGCAGGAATTACCCACGCAGCCTGGATCGCCCAGAAGCTAGATATACCCATGGTGTATGTTAGAGCAGAACCAAAGAGCCACGGAAGAAAAAACCAAGTAGAGGGCAATATTAAAAGGGGACAAAAAGTAATAATTGTCGAAGACATGATTTCGACCGCCGGCTCGTCAATAAGAGTATTGGAAGTTTTAAAAAAGCTTGGTGCCCAAGTTACGGATGAAGTTGCCATATATACACATAATATGAAAGCTGCCGACAGGAATTTCCAAAAATCAAAGATCAAATTTCACGCCCTTACAAATCTTGATGAAGTTATCAAAGTAGCAGTCTCGAAGGGGTTTTTAAAGAGTGATCAGGTACAAATTATAAAGGGCTGGACAGAAGATCCCCAAAATTGGGGAAAGAAAATGGGCTTTGAATAAATGATCAATGTTTCTACAATTATTGCTGGTGTTAAACTGGACGGGTGTGTTTTTAATGCCTCCGGTATCAGATGTGAGACGCTAACGGATCTTGAAAATCTTGCCAAGTCAGAATCTGCAGCCATTCTCACAAAATCCTGTACTTTAGAGGCGAGAAAAGGCAATCCGATACCGCGTTATGCCAATCTCGAGTATGGTTCTATCAATTCAATGGGACTTCCCAATCCAGGATATAAAGCTTATCTAAAATTTTCAAAAATTATAAAGAAAAAATATAAAAAACCATTTATAGCTAGTATATGTGGAATGACTTTGAGCGATAACATAAAAATGTTTAAAGAGTTTAACAATACACCCATAGACTTAATTGAATTTAATCCAGGTTCTCCCAACACAATAGGTAAACCGATTGTCGGCTATGATTTTACCCAAATGGACAGACTATTAAATGCTATTTCAAAAGTTGCCAAAAAGCCATTTGGAATTAAGCTGCCTCCTTTTTTCGAACCTATCCATTTTAACCAAATGGCCAAGGTCTTAAAAAAATATCCTGTCAAATTCATAACTTGCGTTAATACACTGGGGCATGGTTTGGCAATCGATCCTAAAACGGAGAGGGCAATTATTAAACCCAAGAATGGTCTTGGTGGGATCGCCGGCAAATATATAAAACCTACGGGACTTGGCAACGTACGCAGATTTTATGAGCTTTTGGATGACAAAATTCAAATAATCGGAGTTGGCGGAATTTATACAGGAACCGACGCTTTTGAATATATTTTGGCCGGTGCAAGCGCCGTTCAAATAGGAACAGCTTTCTTGCAAAAGGGTTTTGGAATTTTTGAAACAGTTCAGGATGAACTTACCCAGATTATGAAAGCAAAAGGCTACACCAAGCTTTCCGATTTCCGCGGAAAACTAAAAACACTCTAATCAATCTTTCTAATACTTTCGGCGGGGCAAATCCAAATTTGAATTGTCCTTTTTCTTACAGGATTTTTGCCTTTTCCGTCTCTACCGTCGAATTCAAAAACAGCTACCTGCTGGTATTTTCCAAGTTCAAGTTTTCCTGCAAGAATCGGCACAACTACACTTGGATGAGAATACAGAAGGGATCTGATGTGTGCGGCAGCGTTGTAGTCTTCATCAACCTCATTGCAAAAGGGATTATCCTGGCACCGGTGTCTGTAATCAGTAATCGGATGCTTATATCCTTTGGATACTCTAGTTGATCTTCTGTCTTCCGGGATTGATTGAAGTGTATGATGCAGGATGTCCTCAAGTAAGTTTGGTTCTGCCATTTCATTAATTACAATCCCAAGGGTAGTGTGTTTGGTGTTAACAAAAACAAAACCCTGCCTAACAGCAACTTTCTTAATCGCTTTATTTATATTGTCGGTGATGTCTCGAAGATAAGTGGCCTTTGTAGATTCAAACTTCAGCTCTTTTAAAAAAGCTTTCATAACTTCCTACTTATCATATTTTAACAACTGGCAAAATACAAGTAATCACTCGAAAATGCTCGCACACTTAAGGTATAATTTCTTGAGCGAAGTATAATTCTATTGCGATCTATGCTAATACCAGAGAAAAAGCAACAAACTTGTTTATTCAAATGACAGCCTATACTCAAATATCATCAAACCGTCTTAAGACCTGGCTAATAATGCTTATATTTGCATTTTTCATAACTTTTATTGTTTTTATTTTCACAAACGCTTTGGGTTTTAGAGGACCATCAGCCTTAGGTTTTTCGGGGATCGCTTTAATCATTGCCGGTATTATGAATTTTTTCTCTTATTACTACTCGGACAAGATGATTATGACTATCTCCGGCGCTAAACAGATTCCAAAAAAAGATAACCCTACGCTCTTTAGAACCGTGGAAAATCTTTGTATTGCTTCCGGATTGCCAATGCCAAAAATTTACATAATTGACGATAGTGCACCCAACGCTTTTGCTACTGGCCGCGATCCGAAGCACGCCGCAATTGCCTTCACGACAGGCATTTTGGATAAATTATCAAAACTGGAATTAGAGGGAGTCACCGCCCATGAATTGTCCCATGTCGGCAATTATGACACCAGACTGATGACTATTGTTTCGATTCTCGTTGGCTCTGTTGCTCTACTTACCGACTTTTTTATAAGAATTACCTGGTTAGGAGGCGGCCGCCGTGATCGGGATGAGAATAGTTCAGCCAGCGGCATTATAATGGTTATTGCTTTGGTTATGGCGATCCTCGCGCCGATTATTGCAACTCTTATCCAGTTGGCGATATCAAGAAAGCGGGAGTTTCTGGCTGATGCTTCAGGCGCGCTTTTGACCAGAAATCCTGATGGCCTTGCCGATGCCCTTTTAAAAATTTTCAAAGACAAAGAACCCCTCGAAGTTGCCAATAAAGCAACCGCTCATTTGTACATTGTTAACCCGTTCAAAAATCCTCATAAATTAGTCGGTACTTTTGCAAATTTATTTAATACCCATCCCCCGATCGAACAGCGAGTTAAAGCGTTAAGAGCAATGCAATGAGAAATAAATCAAAATCCGACTCATCACTCAAAATTGATATCAATTATGTGGCAAGATTGGCGAATTTGCCATTGAGTGATGAAGAAAAAAAGACTTTTGAAAAACAACTTAAAGAAGTCCTCAACTATTTTTCAAACCTCAACGAAGTTAACACTAAAACAGTTGAGCCGATTGGTCATATAACGGGTTTAGTTGATGTCGTCAGGGAGGATAAAACAGCTCCATCTATAAGTCAGGAAGATGCCCTCGTTAATGCTCCAAAGACTCACAATGGATTCTTTGAAGTCGAGGCAATTTTT
>MFCA01000028.1:17745-67717 GCA_001775095.1 Candidatus Curtissbacteria bacterium RIFOXYA1_FULL_41_14 | reverse complement strand
CGAAGCCCTGCCTCGCAGGGCGAAGTGGGGTCAAAATCCGTTTTTTCATTTTCTTATATTATCCTTTATTCAGTAACCTTTTGCACTAACTTTGCCTGAGAAATTCCCACATGTCTGACACAATTGTAAATGGCTATCTACTTCAAAGCCCCCCTGGGAAACCATACGAAGATCAAACCCGGTTCCTCTAACGAATCTAATAAAGTCACGGGTAGGACATCCTCCGGGCTTTCTAGATCGAATTTCTTCTAAACATTCAACTTGACCGTAATTTCTTTCTTGATTCATTATTTTCCTCCTTTCATTTTTTCCCACAAAAAAACTCGCCGGTTAGCGAGTTTTGTGTTTTTGGTTTTTTAAAAGTTATTCTAGAACTTAGGCATCACAAAACAGCCAACCGAAGGTTAGTTTGTCTTGTACCACCAATTTGCGATTACTCGCACGTCCATATAGACAAAAGTATAGCTATTCATAAATCAATTTGTCAAATCCTCAGCTTCGTATTTTCCTACTGCCTTTAGTAGATCGGGAAATTCCATTTCCAGCCCTTTTTTTAAATCTCCCGAACCCATATTAACGTGCATTAGATCCATCACCTTACGATCAAAATATAAAGGAATACCGATCAAAATCGGGCAAACTGCGCCTACTGGTACTCCAATGACCTTTCTGACTTCTTCCGGCTTTGCCAGCTCGCTTTTGCTGCCAAACAATCTCCTCACCTTTTTAAAATCAACCCGATCTTTTCCCCTTACCGCCAAAGCGACAAAACCCTTCGGGCCAGAGGCCCTCTGGGCCGGAGGCCGATCATTGCTTCTGATAACTAGAGTTTTGACTATTTCGTTCTCATCCACTCCGGTTTGAGCAACACCCTTAACCGTAAAGACTTCTCGGCCTAAATCAATCACCTGATATGGCAGTCGTTTTGACTCTAAGTGTATCTTAATTTGTTTCAGATTAGCCATTATGATTAGAATGGACCAATCTTTCTACTGCTTGATCTATCATTAACGATGCTAGCTGATTGCGTCTCTGGACAGACTCAGGATCATTGCCTGGACTAATTCTACCAGCTTCCTCTTTTACACTGCCCATGATAACAATTGCCAAACCAATATCAGGATCATCCAGCCAATGCTGTGGTATTTCACCTTTTTTTGCTTCTACCATTTTCAACACCTCCCTTCACCCTCCGTAGCCTTGGCGTAGGAGGGTCACTACTACTGAGCTTGCTAAAAACTTATTGTTCGAGCGTAGGAGAGTACCGTCTGATACTCTCCGTAGCGAGAACTGCAGACTTCTCACTTTGTTCGAAGAATAACAAGGTTTTCAGCAGGCTATACTACTGTTTATTTAACAAAGTATATTGACGGTTCCTTTTCGGGCAACTGAACCCGAAGTCCCTCTGGACATCTTTTATTAGAAAACAAATCAAGTACTTCTTTTGGTTCTCGGCCGTTTCTCCTCATCTCAAGTAAGGCTTCATTTAGGACGTCACAGCCAAGACAACTACCGAGTATTTTGGCATAACATATTTGTCTTTCTGACATTTAATGGCACCTCCTTTTCGTTTTTTGCTCATAAAAAAACTCGCCTACCTTAAGCGAGTTTCGTATTTGGCTAGTTTTTAATTAAAACTTAAAAACTCCTTGTCCTTCGAAGCTTTATGCGAAGAAGGAACCATAAAACCCGCTATTTAGCGAGTAAAGTGATAAAACTCTCCGAGCCAGAAAGCTCTCTGAGCCGGAGGCCAAATGGTTGTAGTTTTTAAGTTTAAAATCATTATTAAAAAAAATATCAGCAGTTCGCTTTGACAGGCTTCGCCCTGTCAATAGCGCTCCTCTGATATATTATTCTAATATTAGCAGATTTCTGCCCCATCTGCTAATAAAAATTTCTAACCACCTCAAAAGAGCACTGCTTTACAATTTTTATTGTATCAAGGTTTGTCAATCCCAGTCAAGTCTGTCGAATCAGACTCGATCAGCGGACTTTACGGTTGAGTGCTAATTGTTTTGGAGTAATTTAATCCTCTTTTTGGCAATTTCGATATCTTTTTCGATTTTATTAACCATTTGTCCCGGATTTGCAAATTTAACGATCTCCCGAATGTAAGAATAGATCTCTATATCAAGTTTTTTTGGAACTCTAACTCGGTCGAAATCAAAAAGATAAGCTTCCAACGATTGGCTCTTTTCTCTAAAAGTCGGCCGGGGTCCAAAATGCAAAACTCCCCAATATTGGCCTGAAGGGAAAACGATTTTACAAACATATATTCCCTCCTTAAGACCTTTTACTATTTTAGGAACAAAATTGATTGTCGGAATTCCAAGTTTTTTACCTCGACCAGCCCCTTTAACTACTTTGGCACTAAATCGCAATTTGGTCATTTGTCATCCAATTCTCCTTGTCATTCCCGCGAAAGTCTTTCGACCCTGAGCTCAAGACCGAAGGGCGAGAATCCAGAAAATGGGCAAGACTGGATCCCGCATCAAGTCTTCGACCGTGAGTCTCAGACCGAATCGGTGCGGGATGACAGCACATCAAGAGTCTTCAATATTTTCAGCGCTGCCAATGCCGCTTCCCTTCCTTTATTATTATCGTCATTTCCTGCTCTTTCTTTTGCCTGCTTTAGATTGTAAGCGGGAATCACCTCAAAAATCACCGGTACATTGTACTTTAAGGCTACATCCATACAACCCCTGGCACATTCGTTGGCAACTATTTCGAAGTGGTACGTGTCTCCCTTGATGACAGCTCCCAAGGCAATAATTACATTAGCCTTTTTCTTTTGAGCAATAGTTTGGGCAATAATTGGAATTTCCAAAGAGCCCGGGACTTGATATAAACCTATTTGACTCCGCTTGAGACCGGCGTCAAGGAGAGTTTTTAAGCAGTGATTTTCAAGGCTTAGGGTAATTTCCCCATTAAATTCGCTTCTGATAATGGCGATTCTGGCCTTTTTTATCAATTTCTTATCAATCTCGACTTTTTCTTTATGACTCTTCAACATATTAGGTCGTCTTTCTGTCATTCTGGCCCTTCGGTCTTGAGCTCAGGGTCGAAAGACTTGTCCAGAATCCTTACCTGTTTAGATTCTGGCGTCGCTTCGCTCCCCAGAATGACATTCATAATTCATTCTTCATAATTCTTTCCACGTATTTTGCTAAGATATCAACCTCAATATTTACCTTATCGCCGACTTTTAACTGGCTCATCATGGTGTTATTCCAAGTATAAGGAATTATACCAACAGTAAAAAAATCATTCTTTGCTTCAATCACCGTTAAAGAAATGCCATTGATACAAACAGAACCTTTGTTGACGAGATAGCTTGTTAAAGATTTATCAACTCTGAATTTAAAAATAAAACTGTTTTCTTCTTTATCTATATTAACCGCCATTGCTTTCCCATCCACGTGTCCCTGCACAATATGTCCTTCGAATCTCCCATTTGCCGAAAGAGCAAGTTCTAAGTTGACAAGATCTCCCTTTTTCAAATCGCCAAGCATTGTCCGCTTCAAAGTCTCCGGCATTACTTCGACCTTAAACGAGTCATGACTCGGTCGACCAATCGTTGTCAGACAAACACCGTTAACCGCCACACTTGATCCCTTTTTAATATTTTTAAAAAAAGATGGGCCAGCAGAAAAAGAAAACCCGTTTCTTTCTATACTAACAACTTTGCCTAAATGGGAAATAATTCCGGTAAACATAATTAGGGTTTAAGAGTCTATTTTGCTTAAAGGTTTTTTCAAAATGAATACATCAATTTGATTATTGGGATTAGCTGGAGAGGCAAACTCGAATTGTGAGTGTTCTACCTGCTCAAAACCGATTGCCGAAATTAAGTCTTTTACATCGTCTGCCGACTTAAAATATATTTGTTGCGCAAGTTGGCGCATGGACAGGTCAGGCGTTCCATTATCATTTACAAATTCTGTATAATCTAAAACTTTTACGTCAAAATCTCTTGGTCCCTCAGGAGTTTCAACGGTTAACTTTTTGTCCAAGATTTTTCCGCCATGGCTAACATTAAAATCATAAAATGCTTTATTGTGTTCATTGCCAAAAATCCGAAAATTAACAGCGCATTCCCCGCCTGGCTTAAGAGCACGATACATGGTTTCGAGCATTTTGTCCGGAACATAAACCATCGCGTTTACTAACATTCCGGCATCCGCAATGTTGTCTTGAAGCGCAGAGGCTCTCACATCGCTTGCGAAAACTGCTGCGTTGCCGATTTTATCCCTAACGGTAGGCAGGATTACGTGTGATGCATCTGTCGCAATAATCTGAACTTCCGGATCATTTTTGACAAAATCAAGTTCATCCCCTGGACCACAAGCAATGTCTAAAAGACGGATCTGCGGCCCAAATTGTTGCTTTGCCCTTTCAATGATAGGCTGGTGAAATCGTCGGAAATATTCTGGGTTTCTGGCAGGCGTATTTATTTTCTCCCTGTATTCATCAGGGGACATATATTTCCAGTAATCTGGACTAAGAGACAAAAATCTGTGGTAATCTGACCCCGGTCCGTAGGTTTCATAATCTAAGCTCTTTAACCAAATTTCTGTATGGCCTTGTTCGCCGCTTCTCCAGAAAAAACCCTTGGGTCTGCCACACATCTTTTCAAAAAAAACCCAGTAGCTTTCGTATCTCAGATTGCTAGCTATCCACAGTTGACGCTTACCCTCTTTTGCTGCTTGTATACAAAGCCTATTCAAAAGCTTGCTTGCAACGTCCGGATCAGGGACAAAAACATCTAGAAGTTGAGCCGAGTGTATCGGATCACTTTTGAAAAGACTGACTATATCCGGATCTGGGGGCGAAGAGTAAGCCATGCAACCATAAACTCTATCATCATCACCTCTAGCCACAAGATATTTCCTGACTCGACCATGTTCATCTTTTTCCCCTCGCATAAATCCTTGTATTTTTTGAATATCACTTTCTATGACTTCTCCAGTATCTCGGTCACGGACATCTTCCCGCAGAATAGATAAGAGGCCTTCAACATCTGTTGGTTTTAAGGGTTCAATTTGGATATCAGGCGCGATGACAAGCTCTGGTCTAATCATGTGCTAATTATAGCTTGGGAAACAATACCGACAAACATGCTGGACAAAAAAGTGGCTGCGGCAGGGATTGAACTCATCGAGTCTAAGCCTGAAAGCTCTCCCTCAGAGTCGAAGACCTGCAACCTGGTGGCAGGGGTGGGGATCGAACCCACAACCTAGAGGTTATGATTCTCTCGCTCTGCCATTGAGCTACCCTGCCGCGGTTTGTATTCTATCAAAAGCCATCCAATTTGCCAAAGGCAAATTGAAAAGTAAGAACGCGAGCACGAAAAAGTTTCTTTCCTAAAAAGAAACGGCTCTAGTGCGAGCCGTTCTTACGCTGTAGCGGGGGCGGGAGTCGAACCCACTTCTGGAGATTATGAGCCTCCCGAGATACCGTTTCTCCACCCCGCGATGTTTGAATAAGTGAAGCTATTTTAGCTTCAAAATAGCTTCCTGTCAACTTCCGAAAAACAATTCCTGCCACTTTTCCCAATTTGATCCGAGTCTGGAGTCTGGAGTTTGGAGTTTGGAGTTTTCATCATTCTCTTTTGGGAGAATAACTACTGTCTCCCCCTCTCTGGCTAAACCAAGTTTATTCCTAATTTCCTCTTCGACAAATTCGTCAGTTTTTTTGTATTCCAGCTCCCCCTTTAAAGCCTCATTTTCCTGCTTTAACTTTTCCAACTGTTTTTCGGCCTCACCAACGCTAAGCGAATTTGTTCTCAAACCTAGAATCCGCTTTGTGCTGTTTATAGCCAAAACGATACTTACAAGTACCGCAAAAAATAGTAAAAAAGTACGTTTCATATCAACTGCAGTATTATCCTGACGGGCTTGACAAGACCCATAGCATAGGATTATACTTGCCTTAACTTTTTAAGTTGCCTGCCCCGTAAAATCGCACTGTGAACCATGTTCGAATAGAACCTAAAGGCGAACAGCAAGATTAATCGGGGTCAGCCTGCTATTCTGCACCAAGTCTGACCCGATAGCCGAGTTTGACTCGGCACAAATTATGCCTAGGATATGAAAAAATTGGACGAAGCTCATAAAGAGTTTATTGAACACCTAAAAGGCCGAAAGCGAGCCTCCGCTACCATCTTAGCATACGGTAAAGATATCGAGCAGCTGATAGCATTCTTACAAGAGATATCAAAAGCTCACGTCCATGAGGTCACTTCAGATGACATTAAAGGCTTTTTGGCCAAAATGCAAAATAGCGGCTACACCCTAAAATCAATTTCGCGAAAATTAAATTCCACCAAAACATTTTTTAGATATTTAAAAGTCCAGGAGTATCTAACCGACGACCCGGCAAGTTTAGTTGACCATCCAAAATTTGAGGCAAAACCTCCAAGAATTCTTTCCCCCACTGAATACAGGGCACTGCGTGATGCCGCCAGAGATGATGCTAGAATTGCTGCTATTATCGAGGTACTCCTTCAGACAGGTATCAGAATTGGGGAATTGGCCAATTTAAGAACTGATGATGTCTTTTTAGGAGAAGACGGTAAGGAGGGTCATCTTTACATTAGACCTATGGAAAATAGGCCTGAGCGGACAGTCCCTTTAAATAAAGCAGCCGAAGCTGTACTCAAAAGGTATCTGGAGGAACGGACAAAAACTACCAATAAAACTCTCTTTGTTACCAAAACCGGAAGACCACTTTTAGTCAGAAATATCAGAACTGCTATTGACCGCTACTATAAAAGGGCAGGGATTTCGGGCGCCAAAGTTAATGATCTTCGCCACACTTGGGTTGCCCATCATCTTTCGTCCGGTGCATCGCTTGTTCTAATTTCCAAAATCGCCGGCCACAAGAGACTTTCGACCACCGAACGCTACCTCTCTCTCATCCAACCCCCAAAAGGCGAGGAAAAAGTTAAGCTCGAGCAACTTTAAAACTTTTTCCGAGCAGTTTACCCTGAGCGAAGTCGAAGGGAAGAAAAAGTGAAATTAGAACAACTCTAATTTAGAATGGCAGAGAGATCACCAATTCTCCCAAATGTCCGTGTCCTTGACTTTGTCGGTTTAACCCCGGACAAACTGGCCCAGTTTGAGCAAGAAGGACTGGAAAAAGAAAGACAAGAACGTCAACAACTTCTGGAAGCTTTGGGAAAGGATAAAGAAGCAGGTATAGACTTATATAACCAACACAAAAAAGACTTGGAATCCTGTTCACGATTTAGAGATGGTGCTCCGAGACCAATAACACTACCTGACGATACCATGATCGAATTTCGGTCTGTGTTCACAATTGATCAAATACCTGATGCAATTTCTCGGAAATGGTCTGATATTAAGCTCAGAAGTCCATTTGAAACTGATCAAGAGTTAACCACAAAGACCGAATCTTATATTAATGATTTAATTGAAGGTTTCGGTAAAAAGGCTTTTGAGGAGAAAGACTGGCCAAGTGCTGTCAATGCTTTCGATGTTGCCACGGAAGAAGGTGTTCTTCAAAGTTCGAGACTCAAAGAATTAATCGATAGTTTACCGATAGAACGAGACAATCATCAGGATCGCCGAGACATCGCCAGAGTCATCCAAAACAGACTCGATAAGAAAGAAAGACAAGCAACTCAACAAAAGAAAGCGAGAGCAAGAGCAGCCAAAGATCAAAGACATAGGGCCAGAACACCAAGCTGAATCGATAACCCAAAATCAGGCTAGTTATTCTTAAGCATCCCCAAATAACATCTGCAAAAAAAATAATAACCATTGGAATAATTAACCCTCTCCAAAACCAGGAAACGTAAAAAGTCGCTATAATACCGACAATGATAAAGATTATTCTCGTGAGTAGCACCAATTACTCTAGAGTTTTATAATGTGCCCATCACAAATGAAAAAATCATCCATAAAAACCGCCAGAAGATACATTATTGATTTAATTACAAAACCAGCAAGCGTTCTACCCAAACAAGAAGTTCGACTATCTCCCGATGAAACTCGTGAACTGGAATTTTTAGTTGACAATGGTCACTGGGAGGTTTTAGTTAAAAACAAGACATTCTTAATACTTGCGCCTGAGGGTCGAATCCAAACTTTAACTCAAGCTCTTGAAAACAGAACTAAAATTCTCCGCACGAATTTGACACCGCTTGGCAGAACTGACAAGACCAGGGCAGCTTATATTCAAATCCTAAGTCATATTCACGACCTTGAAAGATTAAAAGAAGAAATACTTGAGGGGTTTTATACAAATGCTGGGAGGCGCCAGATCAGTAAAAAATCAAAAGGTGACAAGATAGATTTTTATTGATAACTAAATCGTAAGTATTCACCTTTCTCCAATGGATATGTCATCGCGAGGCTACGTAGTAGCCGTGGCGATCTAAAAGATTGCTTCGCTACGCTCGCAATGACGACTTGGCTGGAGAAAACTGAATACTTACCTCATTTGAACTTGAAAAACTATCGGGTATCTGATAAAATTCCCGCTTGTCATGACAGTTGAACAAACATCCGGTATCCTTTTGACTCAAGCTAGTCGAAGAAGATTCCTTGCTAAGACATTCAAATTATTCTTAGGCGGGACTGCTTTGTTAGCTGGTTGTGGTGGAAATGATGAAGATGAAATAGGTATGCCAACTTCTGAATTAACCCCAAGCGTTGAAAAAAATAGAGAAGGAATTCTGGAAGCTGATGGTTGGCAAATTTATATTAAAAGATGGCAAACAATTCCAGACTTTCTTGAAACTAAACCGGAAGTAGAAACTGAGGTGATTGAAGCTGTTGCCAGAAATATTAGTGGACAGACACTAGATACAAGAACTTTTGCTAATTTGGGCCTGAAGATTACTGGTCAGGGAAGATCTTATAACACACGAAATTTTGTTCCTACTGCCTATGGAGAAGAATTTGACGAATTTGAAGAGTATTTTTGGGATGAACCGTTCTCTTTAGAATCAGGAGAACACAGAAAAATTCCCCCAGGATTTGCCCTGCCTCTGATCTTAGTAAGTACAGCACCAAAAACGGTAGCGATAGAGAAACCAAATTTACTTTCCACTGACCACGGTAATATGGAAAATGGCGTCAGTCCAAGATCAATCCCCTACGGTGAAGTGATTGCGGATTTGAGCAAAGCTCAGCTAATTCCAGAAGGTGCCGTTAATAATTATAAGAATTTGGGTGAAAGCCTTAGTGCACGGGATTATGCCACTATTACTTTGACAGGGCCAATCGTAAATCCCTGGGATCCTGAAGGGACAGGAGTACCGAAGAGATATTATCAATGTATTTCTTTTGATTTTGAAAATAATTCTCCAGAAACACTTCGTTTTTCATCGGACATAACAGATAATGTAGATCTCTCTATTGTCGTTTATCTCAAAGATGGAAGAGTGATTCCGGCAAAAAAATCTCAAGGTGGCCCTTTTGGTTTCCTTTTTGGTAAAGAGGTGCTTCCAGGCACAAAAGAAAACATTTGTTTTGAATTAAGTAATACCAACGTCTTCCCTGAGGGACTATTTGATCTTGTAGATTCGGTAGCAGTTGTAGTTCTCAAAGATCAATGGGCCGTCTGGAAACTTTGGCCTCCGAATTCTTGATTTTCTACAGATATTTAGAAGAACGCACAAAAACTACCAATAAAACCCTCTTCGTCACCAAAACCGGCAGACCACTTCTCGTCAGAAATATCAGAACTGCTATTGACCGCTACTACAAAAGGGCAGGGATCTCGGGCGCCAAAGTTAATGATCTTCGCCACACTTGGGTTGCCCATCATCTTTCGTCCGGTGCATCGCTTGTTCTAATTTCCAAAATCGCCGGCCACAAGAGACTTTCGACCACCGAACGCTACCTCTCTCTCATCCAGCCTCCCAAGGGCGAGGAAAAAGTGAAATTGGAACAGCTCTAATTTCATCCTGAGCGAAGCCGAAGGGTAAAGCTGGAACAGCTGTAAACGAAACCCCTTCATCCTTGACATTAATCCCATTTAGGATAAATATTAAATTGTGGATATAACAACTGAGCTTGTACGCTCTACTCAACCAACAGTTGAAGAAATTCCCAACCCTTTTATAAAAAGACCCAATGTTAAAGTCTACGAAGGTAATGTCAATAAAATGGGTGTTTTTAATGAGGGCGAAAATGGCCAAGATAGAGCGGTTACCTTTCAGCTCAAGATGGGATCCCAGGAAAATTCCTTCGCACTGGCAATCGATCCCAAAAACGACCAAAGAATTATCAATCTTGAAGATTCCAGAAAAGTTCAAGAAATGACGCCAGACGAACTCAAAACAGTAGTCTTGCTGCAAAGACAAAAGGATACATTAATTTTACACAGAGAAGATGGCGACTATCAATTTTCGCCACAAATATTACGAGAGAAACCTCGCGTAATCCAACTCAACGACCAACTTGGTTTCGAACTTGTTGATTTCAATCCCGAAAAAAATTCGATTACGATTCATAAAGTTCAACTTAGTCAGCTTAACCCGGATGCAATTATAATTGCTTCACCTCAATCCGGACCATCCTTAGAATCTCAGCCCGTTGCGCAAGAACAGCAAAAAGATTGGAGAAGAAAGCTTATCGACCTTATGTTTCTCCCTCCAATAGTTGGATCATCTTTAGTAGCCGGACAAGGTACGACTCACGAAACCCCACCTCCACCCTCGATTGTTGAAACTATCCCCGCTGACCAAATTCCCGAAAAAAGTCTATTGTATGAAACTCATGAATCTTTAACGTGTCCGGCCACGAAAGAAATGGAAATCAAACAAGGGGACTTTTTAACCAAACTCTTAGTCGATGCTAATGGAATGAAACGCTACTTGAACCCTGATGGCACAATGGACGTGAATTTACTCTATCAAGACTTAGCTTGCCTGTTGGCTATTCCCGAAAATCAAAAAATGCTTGAAAGTTCCGATCCAACGGTTGCCAATTTTGTAAAAGGCATGATGGATCCCGAAAATCAACTTGTTTTTGGCCAAACAACAGCCGATAAACTTCTCGAGGGTTTTTTTATTCTCAACTCTCCAAATGGCCAAGAGCGTTATCCAGGAGCAAGTAAACAGCTAGTGATAGTTCATGAAGGCCAAATATTCCTAGTACCATATTTCACTGATGGAGCACAATCTTCATTTTCGAATCCACCCACCGAATCGCTTCAATAATCTATTTCTTCTTAAGGATCTCCCAAACCACATCTGCAAGTAAAATAATCACCATTGGAATAATCAATCCTCGCCAGAACCAAGAAACATAAAAAGTCGCCACGATCCCCGCAATCCCGGCTATGATAAAAATTATTTTCAAAAACATATCTTTTATTTAATTTGAAATTTGAAATTTGAAATTTTTAATGAATTTCCAATTTGAAAATTTAAATTTAAAAATTGAATAAAAATTAGAAATTGAAAATTAAAATTAGATAAGTATTGACCCTCAATTTCCTTTTTGCTAGTATAGCATCACAAAGGACTCTCTGGATAAGACAGAGGTCTTTTTTTTAAATAGTTATGTCAGTCAAGCACAAGGCCAAAGCGTTAATTGTTCATTGCATTGATTTTCGTTTCCAAAAACTTGTAGAGAATGATCTTAAAATGCGCAATCTGAAAGGTCAGACTGATCGAATCTCCTGGCCCGGAGTGTCAAAAGATCTCGAAAATATCAAAAAGGCCACCAAGGTTTCTATTAACCTCCATGACCCTGACGAAGCCTTTATTTACGAACATGAAGATTGCGGTGCTTACGGTGAAGACAATTCACTTGAAACTCATCGCCAAAATGCCAATGCCTTAAAAGACTATTTAGAAAAAATTAAACCATCAATAAAAGTAAATACGCTTTTTGTTACTCTTGACGGGATAAAAGAAATATGAATGTTGCCTAACCTTTGTTATTCTTCGAGCAAAGTCGAGAAGTTTCCATGTCAAGTAAGTAAGACCGTTATATAATCAAATTAAACCAATGGAATCGCACGTTGCTTTGGCTGCCGAAAAAATATTCTCAATCGGCCCCATACCAATTACTAATACCATCTTCACGACTTGGATAGTTACCTTTATATTAATAATCTTTGCATATATGGCGACCAGAAAAATCTCTGCCGTTCCCCAAGGACTTCAGAATATTGCCGAAGTCGCCGTTGAGACATTTCAGGATTTGGTTAGCACCATCGCTGGCGATAAAACCAAAGTTTTTCTACCAATCGTCGGCTCTTTTTTCTTTTTCATTTTATTCGGAAATTATCTTGGCCTTTTGCCGGGAATCGGTACCGTGGGGTTTTTTGAGAATGACGGAGAAACATTTGTCCCTCTGTTTCGATCAATAAACTCTGATTTAAATACCACAGTCGCCCTTGCCCTAGTTTCCCTTATTGCCACCCATTTTCTATCAGTAAAATATCTGGGGCTTGGCGGTTATTTGGGTAAGTTCTTGAGCTTAAACCCAATTTTCCTGTTCGTTGGATTCTTAGAAATAATCGGCGAAGCCACTAAAATACTTTCCCTTTCCTTTCGGCTTTTTGGCAATATCTTTGCCGGCGAAGTTCTTTTAACTACTGCCTCCACCCGCCTTTTCGCCTTTATCATCCCAATACCCTTTTATTTTCTGGAAATGCTCGTCGGTTTTGTCCAGGCTTTAATTTTCGCAATGTTGACCCTGGTTTTTATGGTAATATTAACGCAAAAGTCGCATTGACTTAAGTAACTTATGAAAGGAGGGAAAAAGTGGAAATCGTACTAGCAAAAGGAGCGGTAATCGCCGTTGGCGGAATGGTACCAGCTCTGGCTATCGGACTTATCGGTTTTAAGGCAATGGAGGCTATCGGCAGAAATCCCGATGCAGCCGGAAAAGTGCTGCCGGCAATGTTAATCGGCATGGCCCTTGCCGAGGCAATAGCCATTTACGCACTAATTTTGGCATTCACAGGCTAAATAACGCTGAACGCAAAACAACAAACGCTCAACGCTTCTAATCATGCGTTAAGCGTTCAGCTTTTAGCGTTTGGCAATAAAAATTATGGAAATCATACGCAATTTCGGTATTCAACCAGTTTTACTTTTGGCTCAGATTGTCAACTTTCTGATAATTCTTTACCTTTTACAAAAGTTCTTTTATAAACCAATAGTCAAACTTTTAGAGCAGCGAAAGAAAAGAATCGAAGAAAGTCTTAAAAACGCTGATCTTATTGAAGAAAAACTCAAAAAGACTCAGGAGCAGTCGGTTCAAATTCTGGCAGAAGCTCAGAAGAATAGCCAGGCTTTAATCGCCAGTGCCAAGGGTGAATCAGAGAAAATTATCTCTCAAGCAACCCTTGAAGCTCGCAAGCAGCTTGAAGAAATTTTGACCCAAAGCCAAGTACAAATTGAAGCCCAGAGAAAACAAATGCAAAAACAGCTTGAAAAAGAAACTCTAAATCTGGTTGTTGAAGTAGTCAGGAAAGTTCTGGAAAGAACCTTAAAACCCAAAGAGCGGCAGGATTTAACTACAAAAGCCGTTTCGGAAATTGAGAAACAAATTTCATGATCGCAAAGAAAAAACAGATACAGATTGCAAAAGTTATGTTGAAAAATAGCCTGTCTGGCGGTTTAGTCAATAGTAAATTAGTTAGCTTTGTCTTAAGAGAGGTAATCTCTCAAAGACCGCAAGGGTTAACAAAAATTCTAAAAGTTTATAGGCGACTGGTCGAAAATAAGCTCAAGAAAGAAGAAATTCTAATAGAATCAGCCCAGAAAGTAGCCAATCAGAAGCAGTTAGAACAAGAGTTCACCAAAAATACAGGGGTAAAGCGGATTAATTTTAAAATTAATCCTAAAATCGTCTTTGGCGCCAAAATTACCGCAGGCGATTGGATTTATGATGCTACTTTGGATGCAAAGCTAAATCAGTTGACTAAAGCTTAAAGACTAACGACTAAAGACTAACGTAAAATAAACTCTAAACACTAATATCTAAATTCTAAACAAATACAAATGATCAAAATTCAAAATAAGAAACTAATTTTGAGAATTAGGATTTTGAAATTGTTTAGGATTTAGAAATTAGAAATTAGAAATTTTATTATGTCTATCCTTGAAGATATCGAACAACAGATAAATAAGGCGAGACTCTCCTCTACTGCCAAAAATGTCGGCAGGATTATTGAAATTGGTGATGGTGTAGCTAGAGTTTCCGGACTTTCTGATGTTTCCTCATCAGAGCTGGTTTCTTTCCCTTATGATATTTTTGGCCTTGCCTTAAATCTCGAGGAAGATAATGTCGGCGTTATTATTTTCGGCGACTGGGCGCGTCTTAAAGAAGGAGACGTTTGCCAAACAACAGGCAGGATTTTAGAGGTTCCTGTTGGCGAAAATTTAATTGGCAGAGTCGTCGATCCTCTAGGCAAACCTCTTGACGGCAAAGGTTCTGTATCCACAAAAACCTTTTACCCGGCAGAGAAAATCGCTCCCGGCGTCATTTATCGCCAGCGGGTCAATACTCCCCTGCAAACCGGTCTTAAAGCTATTGACTCAATGATTCCTATTGGCAGGGGCCAAAGAGAGTTGATTATTGGCGATCGGGGTTTGGGTAAAACTGCAATCTGTTTGGATACGATTATTAATCAAAAGAGCAAAGATGTAATTTGTATCTATGTGGCAATCGGTCAGAAAACCAGCAAAATCGCCCAGGTTGTCGCCACTTTAGAAAAACATAGGGCAATGGATCATACAATCATTGTCGCTGCTTCCGCTTCAGATTCTGCTACCATGCAGTATGTTGCCCCATACGCCGGTTGTGCTATAGGAGAATATTTTATGGACAAAGGTAAAGACGCTTTGGTAATTTACGACGATCTTTCCAAACATGCCTGGGCCTATCGACAAGTTTCCCTACTACTCAGGCGACCCTCCGGACGCGAAGCGTATCCGGGAGACATTTTTTATCTGCACTCAAGACTTCTTGAAAGAGCCGCTAAAATGGCCGATAAATTCGGTGGCGGTTCCTTAACTGCCCTGCCCATTATCGAAACTCAAGCGGGCGATCTTTCCGCCTATATTCCAACAAATGTCATTTCAATAACTGACGGCCAAATTTATCTTGAGGCTGAGCTTTTCAACGCAGGCATCAGGCCTGCCGTTAATCCAGGACTTTCGGTTTCCCGGGTTGGCGGTGCAGCTCAACTTAAAATGATGAAGCAGGTTGCCGGAAGTCTCCGGCTGGATCTTGCTCAATACCGTGAACTGGCGACCTTCGCACAATTCGGCTCAGACCTCGACGAAGCAACCCTATCTAGACTCGAGCGCGGAAAAAGAATAGTCGAAGTTCTTAAACAGCCTCAATTTACTCCAATGGATGTAGTTTCTCAGGTTGTTATTTTCTGGGCGGTTAACAATGGCTACTCAGATTCCGTACCTGTTAGTGAAGTTGCCAATTTCCAAGAAAAAATTTTGACTCTCCTTGCGACTAACAAAAAACTAAAAGATTATCTTGAGGATAAAGGCGAAATCGATGACTTCGCCGAAAAGGAACTTGCAAAAATGCTCGGCTCAATCAGCGGATCAAAACCGATCACGGAAAGCACAGAAAATGAAAAGAGAGCACAGAAAGTACATTCTTCAGTGCCCTCAAAATCTTCTGTGACTTCAGTGATCAAAAAACAATCAGTGTCCTCAGTGGTTGCAAGAAAAGCTAAATCTAAATCACGATCCAAATCTAAAAAGAAATCTAGACGCTAAACGCTAATTAACTAAATACTAACCAATGGCTCAAATTCGCGAGGTTAAAAAAAGAATCAGATCGATTGAAAACACCAAAAAGGTTACTCATGCAATGGAGCTGGTTGCTGGCGCCAAAATGAGAAAAAGCCAAATGGCGGCTCTTGCTGGCAGGCCCTATTCTGTCAATCTCGGGGAGATTATTGATGAGGTGAAGGCAAAATCCGCAAGAAAGCACGAACTTCTCAAAGCTAAAAATGCACCAGGCGAAATCATCATCCTGGTAACTTCTGACCGGGGCTTGGCAGGAGGCCTTAATATCAATCTTTTTCGGGAAATCTTGGCAAAGGAAATCAAAAATGCAAAGTTTATTACTGTCGGCAAAAAAGCAACTAATTTTGCCGCAAAATCCCGATTTGAGATCCTGGCCAGTTTTACCTCTGAAGAAAAATCAACACTGGATCTGGCCCGAACTTTGTCTAAAATGGCAACTAACGCTTATAGGCAGTCCCAAGCTTCAAAAATTAGCCTTGTATACCCGCATTTTGAGTCCACCATTAAACAAACTCCCAAATGGATCCAGCTCTTACCAATCCAGATCAATTCGATCGACCAACCCACCGCCCAACCAACCTACCATTATGACGACCTAATCTTTGAGCCTTCTGCTGACGGAATTTTAGAGTCAATTCTGCCTCATTTCATCCTCACCCAAATTTACCAAATTCTTCTTGAAGCCAAAGCTTCTGAACACAGCGCTAGAATGGTCGCCATGAAAAATGCAACCGACGCGGCCGGCGATCTAATTGACGATCTGACTTTAACTTATAATCAAGCAAGACAGGAAGCAATTACTAAAGAACTTTTAGATATCATTACGGCGCAAAGAGCGTTTGAATGATAATTAATTGCTAGATTGCTAAATTGTTGTTGTCAATATAGCAATGTAACAATATAACAATTTAACAATTACTGAACTATGGCAGAAAAAACAAAAAGCAGATCGAGCATGAACAGCACTGTTAAATCAGGGAAAAATATCGGTCATATTGTTCAAATCATCGGTCCGGTCGTTGATGTTGAATTTCAACAGGGTAACTTACCTAAAATCTATGACGCACTTAAGGTAGGTAACCTAATCCTCGAAGTTCAACAGCACTTGGGCGAGAACGTGGTCAGAACGGTTTCTCTTGGATCGACCGATGGTCTAAAAAGACAAATGCCGGCTGTTAATACAAATTCACCTATCTCGGTACCGGTGGGAACTGAAACTTTGGGCAGAATTTTCAATGTTACCGGAGAAACCATCGACGGCAAGGGAGAGGTTAAAGCTAAGAAAAGCTATCCGATCCATCGTCCCTCACCGACTCTAATAGAACAGGAAACTAAACCGGAAATTCTGGAAACCGGCATCAAAGTAATTGACCTTATCGCTCCTTTCATCAAAGGCGGCAAGATCGGCGTTTTTGGTGGTGCTGGTGTTGGTAAAACCGTCATTATCCAGGAACTAATTAATAACATTGCTAAAGAACACGGGGGCTACTCTGTTTTTGCCGGCGTCGGTGAACGAACCCGTGAAGGCAATGACCTTTATACTGAAATGAAAGAAGCCGGTGTCTTGGAGAAACTTGCCATGGTTTTTGGTCAGATGAACGAACCGCCGGGAGCAAGATTCAGGGTAGCTTTAGCGGCTCTTTCAATCGCCGAATATTTCCGGGATGAAAAAAATCAGGACGTTCTGCTTTTCATTGACAACATCTTCAGATTTGCCCAAGCCGGCAGTGAAGTCTCGGCGCTGTTAGGCCGGACTCCATCGGCTGTCGGTTACCAGCCGACACTGGCCGCTGAAATGGGCGAACTTCAGGAACGAATCACCTCTACCAAAAAAGGCTCAATCACCTCTCTTCAGGCAATTTATGTACCGGCTGATGATTACACCGACCCTGCACCTGTTGCCACTTTTGCCCATCTTGACTCGACGATTTCCCTTGACCGCGCAATCTCGGAACAAGGAATTTATCCGGCCGTTGATCCCCTGTCCTCGGCCTCACGCGCTCTTGACCCGGGGATTGTTGGAGAAAAACACTATTCTGTTGCCAGGGAAGTCCAACGAGTTCTGCAGAGATATAGGGAACTTGCCGATATTATTGCCATCTTAGGAGTCGAAGAGCTTTCGGATGAAGACAAAATCACAGTTACCCGTGCCCGCAAAATCCAAAAATTTCTCTCCCAACCGATGTTTGTGGCCGAAGCCTTTACTAACCGCAAAGGTGTTTATGTTCCGATCGAAAAAACCGTCGACAGCTTCGAGCAAATCCTCGCCGGCGATTACGACTCAGTAGATGAATCAGCTTTTTACATGGTAGGAGATATTTCAACAGTCAAGAAATAAAATTCTAATGACCAAACTCCAAACTCCAAACACGCTATTAGCTCATTCGCATACATTCGCATGATTTTAATTTGCATCTTATTCGCATGTTACATTTACAGATAATAACTCCTGAGAAATCTGTTTTTGACGACGAAGTCGACCAGGTTACCCTGCCAACAACCACTGGACAAATTACCGTCCTTCCCCATCACACAGATCTGGTTACTCAAATTAAACCCGGAGAAATGATTTTTAGAAAACACAACAAAGAGACAATTATGGCCAGCGGTTACGGTTTTGCTCAAATCACTAAAGATAGCGTTAAAGTCTTAGTTGATCTGGCTGCACCCGAGGAAGAAATTGAGGAGAAGAAAATTGAAGAAGCCAAGAAAAAAGCGGAGGAAGCCTTAAAGCAAAAACATCTACTTTCCGAAGAGGAATACGCAACAGCAGCAGCCGAACTTCAAAAAACCCTGGTGCAACTTAAAATTAAACGCCGTCACCGCCGACTATGACTTCAACTTATCACTTATCACTTATCACTTATCACTTATGATCTACCATTCCATCACCATTTCCGGCCCGGTTGCTTCCGGCTCTACAACCACTGCCAAGGTTCTCAGCGAGCAGCTTAAAATCCCCTACAAATCGGCCGGGGATTTTTTCCGCAAATACATGTCCGAACACAATATTCCCCTGCCGGAAAAAGAAAAAGTCCCGGATGATATTGAAAGAAAAATCGACGAAGAACTCACTAGCTTAGCAGCGTCCGATAAACCAATTATCATTGATAGTCTTTATATCGGCTACTTCACCCGTAACATGCCTCATGTCTTAAAAGTATTATTGACCTGTGATGAAAGCGTGCGAATTCAAAGAGCTTTAAAGCGCACTCATACGCACAAAGAGACAGGAGAAGACGTTAAACGACGCGACCGCGCCCACGATCTAAAATTCCGTAAACTTTACGCCGATGAAAATTTTCTCGATCCGAAGTTTTTTGATCTAGTCATTGATACTACGAATACTTCAGTTGAAAAGGTAGTACAGAATATATGTGATAAATTTAAATCACTTTAGAGGAACTTCCTATCCATCAAACCTTCCTGAAAGACCAAACTTCGCATTTAGGGCTTTTAAAAAGTGGTGCTCGTCAAAGTAACCAAACTTCACCCTATGCTTCCCTCTTTTCACCTTCACACTTTGACTTTGACTAATTTTCGTATGCTCCTGTCCGTCAATAATTAAGGAAATATCATCTCCTCTTAAAACCTCGATATTAACCACACTTTCACTGGATAATACTGCTGAGGGCATCGGTAGACCAGTCGAATTTATTGGTGTTATTAGAAGAGAATCAAGATCCGGATCGACAATTGGACCTCCTGCCGAAAGAGAATATGCAGTCGATCCGGTCTGCGTTGCAATAATTACGCCATCTCCGACAATTTTCAAAAACTTCTGATCGTTTAGACTCAACTGTAAATCAACCACCCGATACAATCCCTTAACAACAACCTCATTTAACGCACGAAAGACCTTTTCTTCACTCCCGGAGTGAGCAAAGTTTCGACCAAGCGCACTCCGGGAGTGTGCACCGATCTCCGTATCCAGCGTTATTCTTTCCGAAACCACATACTTGCCGTCAATTAGTTTATCAATTGCAGTTTTCCAATCACTGGCTTCAGTCGCCGTTAAAAACCCAAGCTTGCCGAGATTAATGCCGACAAAAGGAACTTGAAACTGGATATTTTCGCAAGCCGTGTGTAGAAGTGTTCCGTCACCGCCAAGAGTTAAAAACAGATCCGATCCTTTTAGTCTATCCTTATCCAGTACCTCATGACCTTTTGACTTAACATACTTTGTAATCTCACCAGCCAGTTTCTTTGCGGGAGGATTATCTTTAGCAACAACAATTCCAAAATTCATATCCAAAGATACATTTTAGCATTTTGATAAGAAACTGAAATAAAATGAGGATAAAAATGGGTTAATCTTACTTCGGATATGGGTTTATTTTGGAGCTCTTCTAGGTTTCAACTTCCCTAAGTAAATAAGCACAAAACCCGGAATACTGAAAAGTGCAAAGGCAAAAATATTATAGAGCAGTATTCCAGAGGGGACGGCGTCTTCCCTGTAATAATCTGGATGACTTGCCACAAAGGCAAGACCAATTATAAAAACTCCGATTACCCAAATAATTCCTGTCAAAAACAAGACTCTATTGCCCAGTATTCTCATAAATCCAACTATAAAACAAGTCTATACAATTCCTAAAAGGATGTAAAGGTAACGATTCTGAAATATGAGAGAAATGTGAGGTGGGCCTACTTGGATTCGGACCAAGGACTTCATTTTGTATCAACAGGTCAACTTGAGACTTCGTCTCAATGTTGCTCCTCTGATATATAAGGGTAAGTGTGGGCCTGGAAGGAGTCGAACCTTCGTTAGTACTTTAATTCAGAATTGCTCCATCAGAGAACTTGTGGAGCCGGATGGATTCGAACCATCAAACCTTTACCTTATATTCGCAAGAATACATCTTGCTCATGTATCTTGTTCTTGTGGGCGCACTTGGATTCGAACCAAGAACCGCCACTTTATAAGAGTGGTGCTCTGCCATTGAGCTATGCGCCCATGAGCAAGATATAAGGGTACTGCTCTACCGTTGAGCTACGGCTCCAAGTTTTCAAATTTTAGCACAAATTGGGGAATTTTACAGTCGTGCCCGGTGCACAATCTCCGCGTCGACTACGTTTACATCCCTGCCATATCTCAGCCTAGATAATTGCTTTATCATCTCGGCTATTCGAGGATCGCTCTCAACTTTAGCCAAGTCCCGGGTCGTATCCAAAGAAAACGGCGGCACCGGTTCGTTACGAACAATCGTCTTGACATAGGCCTGGAATCTCTCAATATTAATAAGATCGGTCTCATTAAATACCGGCGTGAATTCGTGCTGCAGGTAATTAGCATCGGTCACACCCACCCTGAAATTTACTAGTGTTCCGACGTTGCCGAAAACGGCATTTTTAACTTCTTCTTCAATTTGTCCAATGAACTGATTAGCAACAATCAAATTCAGTCTGAATTTTCTGGCCTCTGCCAAAATATCGGCAAAGGTTTCTGTCGCAAAGTTTTGAAACTCATCTACATACAGGAAAAAGTCCGGCCTTTGTTCCTCGGGAACATCTTGCCGGCTCATTGCTGCAACCAGAATTTTGGGAACCAGAACCAATCCTAAAAAGCTTGAATTTTCTTCGCCGACTCTCCCTTTTGAAAGATTGACGATCAAAATCTTTTTGTTGTCCATGATATCGCGAAGATTAAAAGCGCTTTTTGACTGGCCAATTATATTTCTCATCATCCGGTTAGTTACGAACCGGCCGAATTTGGAAACGATATAATCTAATACCTCGGATTTATGAAAATCAGCTGTTTGGGCAATTTGATCCGTCCAGTAGCGCCTAACAACCGGGTCAGTAACTTTTGGCAAAAGCTCCTGAACAAAACGTGAATCGGTAAGAACCCTTACCACCTCGACAAAAGTATTGCCGGGTTCTGACATCACCGTCAGCATTGCATTGCGGATTGCATGCTCAAATCGTGGCCCGATAATTCCGGTTTTGTGAGGGTCATAAAGTTTGTACATTAAGCCGACGATGTAGGTAGCTACGAAATGCTTTTCTTGCTCGGTTTGGGCTTCTAACATGTTCATACCCAGAGGTCGCTCGGTATCTGCGGGATTAAAGTAAATAACGTCCTCCGCCCGGTCAGGGGGAATTTGGGCTAGAATATCCTCGGCCGCATCACCATGAGGATCAATAAAAGCAATACCGTGACCTGCCTTGATATCCTGCATCAATAGATACTTTAGAAGTTCGGTCTTACCGGTTCCGGTTTTTCCAACTATGTAGACATGTCTTCTGCGGTCATCCTCACTTAGATGAACTTCCTTAGTCGTCCCCCGGTAAACGCTTTTGCCAAGATGAAGTCCAGTTGAAGGAATCTGAGCCGGAGCCGGTGCCCGCTTGGCATTAACCCAGAAAATCCCTGGAGTCTCTACGCTTTTATTAGGCAGGTGAAAAATTGTAGCCAGCTCCTCGCTATTTAAAACACCGAAGTTGCCAAAAAGTGGTAAATACCGATAGACAAAGTCAACTAAAAATTGTTTCTTAAATCTAATATTGGCACCGGTAAATCCATTATATTCTGAGGCAAATTGAGCAAAGGTCGACTTAATGTTTTCAAGATGAATCTTACTATCTTCATCGGTTTTAGCAGATACAACGATCCTAACAACCACATTAAAACCAACTTTGGCAATCTTGTTTTCAACTGCCTCCATTTTTTTAGGATCAGGCGGGGTCCTTTCTTCAGTCTTAGGCGAAAGTTCTGCCTGTTTCGTCTTGGTAACAAAACGCTTGCCGGCTGCCCGCCATCTGGCATCAGCAGGCGACGCTAATATTTGAATAGCCGCACCTTCTCCGGGTTCCATTTTAGCCATTGCCGATGTGATCTGACTCAAAGGATCGGTGCCTAATTCTTTATAAGTTTTTACCGGGTAATATTTCGCTTTATTGAGTTTTAAAGCTGCAAAAGCAAGCTTGCCTTCCTCGGAAAAAATATTGTATTCCTCAACTTCTCTAACATCAGCTCCAGGATAGGCACCATGAATTTGTTTTTCAACCAAATCCTGTAAATTTTTGGGGCAGGAAATGTAAAATTTAATTTCTTCAGGCAAAGCCACAATCTCAAGTGAGAGATGATCCTGAGGCTTAATAAACGAAAGAGTTCCACTTTTATAAATAGAGTAAAGAGAAGAAAACATTTGCTCGGCGGCATCTATTTTTATTTCATTATCCCTGGGTACTGCAACCTGAAGTAAAACAAACTCAAGTGAACGTTCTTCCCTATTTTTATTGCGCATCCAGATAACCCAAATATAACCAACAACAAAAGCCAAAACACCCAAAATCACCAGTGCTATGGCTAAAAATCCAAGCGTCTGAAGTACTAGTTGAAAACCGGAAAGTACATCGATCTGGCCAGCTGTTTGTGATCCTTCCTCAATCGGCATAATTTAGGTCCCTCCCTTCTTAAATATGACCTTGATCGTATGCTTATGTGCAATCTTAATAAGTCTGCCAACCCAAGTAGCAAGAGCAAAAAGGCTTGATGTTCCAACAACTACCTTATTAACAACAACTCCTGCAATCTTTTGATGCAGTCCCTTTTTATATTCTTTTTCGGAAATTGGTAAGTTAATTGTTGTTCCTTGGGTGACAACTTCGTTTGCTTGAGATTGCGGTGCTTTAACACCACTGTCGGCAACATCGGGAGCCAACTCTGGCTCCGGCATTGCTAATTTCGCTTCCCTAATTGCGCCTTGAACTTCCGCTTTTAGCTGTTCGTCAGCTGCTTCACTACTTCTGATAATCTCGGAAAGAATCTCTTTTTCCTTTTTAACAGCCGACGGCTGGTCCTGTTCTTGCTCCTTGAGAGCAGTGCCAACAGAACTTCCTCCCGCTTGTTGGGTTTGATCGTTATCTTGAGGAGAATCTTGACCGGTCGCTGGATTAGTTTGATTAGGCATTGAAGTAATTTTAGCAGAAACAATCGGATTGTTGAATTGTTAAATGGTTAAATTGTTGAAGAATCTACCAACTTAGCAATGTAGCAATTTAGCAATATAACAATTACTTCTTTCCTTTTCTCAAAAAGAGAAAATCATAAATTATGCCGAAAATACTTCCTGTCGCCGGACCAATGACCCAAATCACAAGATTGCTATATGATTCTGAAATAACCAGTGTCCCCAGCGCCTTTGCAGGATTAATTGCTCCTCCGGTTAATGATCCGGCAAAAAAGATCGAGATTGTATAGATTGCACCTACAGCTATTGGGCTAAAACTTACCGAGCTGTTTCGGGAAACAGTCATTGCAAAATAGACAAAAACTAAAATTGCCGTTAATAATGCCTCAATAATCACCGCAGCCTGCGTACTTACCCCTACTCCAAGAACAGGACCTCCTAATGAAAATTCCCGGGCGTCCGGTCCAAAGATCCAAAGGAGAACTCCTGCTGCGGCAAAACCCCCCGAAATTTGGGCCAAAATATAAAAAAATGCTAAACTCCCTTTTATTTTCTGTGCAAGCCAAAGCGCCAGGGTAACAGCCGGGTTAAAATGAGCACCTGATAATTTCGACACCGAAAACATCAGTGCTGAAATTATCATTCCGGTCGCAAATGCGATACCTATGATACCTACATCACCATAAAAAATATTAACTAGAACCGAACCGGCAGAGATAAAAACAAAAACAAAAGTGCCTATAAACTCAGCCAAATACGCCCGCCAACTACTGATCCAATCTTTGAAAAATTTAAAGCTCACAAAACGATTAGACCACCTAACCTAAGTTGTTGTCAAACAACAACTTAGGAATTTTCAATTTCAAATTTCCAATTTTCGATATTGCACACTCCCGGAGTGCGCAAAGTTAAACCCTGGCACACTCCGGGAGTGAACCAGGACTTAGGACTGACAGGACCCGTTCCTTGTCAATTACTGTTAAAATGATAATACTATGAAACTTTTTATCGACAGCGCTAATCCCCAAGAAGTTAAGAAGATGTGGGAAGCAGGCATCATCGATGGTGTTACTACCAATCCATCTTTAGCAACCAAAGCCGGTATTGATTACAAACAAGCCGTCAATCAAATTCTTGTAACCGTCAACGGCGATATTAGTCTGGAAGTTCTGTCAACAGACACCCAGGGAATGCTTAGAGAAGCCCGGGCACTTGCTAAGCTTAACAAAAATGTTGTCGTTAAACTTCCGACGACCCCAGATGGACTCAAAGCACTCAAAATTCTTACACCTGAAAAGATCAGAACCAATATGACTTTGGTTTTCAGTGCCAATCAAGCGCTATTAGTCGGCAAACTTAAAGCCTATATTGTCAGCCCCTTTGCCGGCAGGCTTGACGATATCGGTCATACAGCTATTGATGTAATTGAAGAAATTCGCCAAATCTATGACAATTTTGCCTTCGAAACCCAAATTCTTTTTGCGTCTATTAGAAGTCCACTCCATGTAAAACAAGCAGCCTTGGCTGGATGCGATATTGCTACCTGTCCGTATGAGATATTAGAAAAACTGGTCCATCATCCTTTAACTGATACTGGCCTTGCCAAATTTTTGGCTGATTTTAAAGCAAGCGGCCAAAAACCACTAGTCTAGTTCAACTTACTCAACTGTGACCTGCCCATTCTGGGAAGGATTAAGATGGTTATGGTATGTTTTGGTCCCCGCCGTTGTAAAAGTAACTGATTTTGTTTCCCCAGGGGCAATTACCCCAATATTAAGTTCAGGATAAAGCTCGTGTGTCGGATGAGGTGCCGAATTAACCTGAACATTAGAAGACGAATTATTCACAAATTCAACACTTTCACCTACTTTCACCGTTAATTGCTTGGGAGAAAAACCGCTTTCCGAATAAGTGATAACATTTCCGGCAACTGGCGATTCAACTGTTTCCGGGGTAGTCCCATTGGTCTGTCCTGTACCCGTATTCGTCGAACCTCCATACAAACCGCAGGCTGAAAGAACCAACGCGCTTGACGCTACTGTTCCAAGTAAAACCACTTTTCTAAAATTAATCATTTCTTATATAATCACCTCCCTCCGGGCCAGAAGCCTTTTCAACGAAAACTGATAACATTAACAGAAAAAAAATAGTTGTGCAAGAGGGTAGGAAAATTAAACTCGACCTGCAGATCCGAAAATATCGATTTTCGACTCCACTACCGCCGCCACAGACAAAATCACGTCAGGCATTACTTTATACATGGCATATTCATTGGGTTTCTCCCCTAGCTTTTCGGTTAACGCGTCGCGAAATGCTTGTCTTAACTCTGTATTAACATTGACTTTAACGATCTTTCCAACTTCAATCGCCTGTTTAACTTGATCGGCTGGAATTCCAGACCCACCATGCAGCGAAAGAAAGGTATCAGGTAAAGACTTCCGAATTCTAGCCAGAAGGTCAAAATCCAAATCCGGCTGGTTGGGAAATGTCCCATGAACATTGCCAAAAAAGGCCGCAAAAATATCTATACCAGTTTCGGAAACAAACTTAGCCGCTTTTTGGGGATCCGTGTAAGACTTTTTAACCAGCTCTGAATCAAGATCTTGATCATGGATTTCGCTTGCTCCGGGAATTTTGTCAATCTCACCCTCAACCAGAAGACCTTTGGTATGAGCTGCTTCTACAACCTTCTTGGTATTGTGGATATTTTCCTCAAGTTCCGAATCCGATCCGTCGAAATGAATTAAGTCGAAACTCGAAGATCCTGAGCTTGTCGAAGAACCCATATTGACGGCCGCCAGGCAATCCTCAACTTTTCTACCATGGTCCAAATTAAGAAGTATCGGGATTCTATACTCTTCGCGCGCGTTTTTAACTAAATCGACAATGTTCCTCAAGCCGAAATAGTCAACTTCCCCGGGAGAAAACTCAACCATCACCGGCGATTTTTTATTTTTAGCCGCCAGACAAATCGCCTTCAAAATCTCCAAATTATCGGCATTGAATGCACCAATTGCCCAACCCCCCGTCTGCGCCTTTAAAAACCAATCTCTAGCTGTCACAACACTTTCCCCCTCCTGTCATCCTGAACTCGCTCGTCCTGAGTGCAGTCGAAGGGTTTCAGGATCTGAAAATTTCGTCCTGAGCGAAGTCGAAGACCCTGAGTTTCATCGAAGGGCCGAAGGGTACCAATTGCGAATTTCTCATTTTGAGCTTTCTCAAACCAGTCACGGGCCGTCATTTTAACTCCGCACCTTCACCTTCTTCTCTCTATAATCCGAATAAATTTTTAAACCCCAAAAGCCGTTGACCGCTGCCATTAGAAGATAAGGAAGCCAGAAAATTGACTTCAAAGGAGTAGCAGCACCACCCAGCTCGAATCCTTCAAGCACAAAAACAGTCATCACCCCAAATTCAAATATCGAGACCAAGGTCACCAGAGCCGCTGCCCGTACTGTACCCACAAACCATAAAAACACTGCCGGCCCAAACATCACAAGTCCAAGGATCATCCCATTAAAAAACTCCCGGCTGATTAAATAGTCCCAAAGGTTAAGGAAGATAAAAATAAAGAAGAGATTGATCTTAGCTAAGTTTTTTTCAAACCTGCCATATATTTTAATGAATTTAATTACCTTCATAGTCTCTTTTCAAATTTAATGATTTTGTTAATCCTTTTTTGGTGCCGACCCCCTTCGAATTCGGCATCAAGCCAAGAACTAACAGCTTTTTTAGCATCATCGGCCGACAGAAACCTTGCGCCAAGGGAAAGAACATTGGCATTATTGTGCTCACGGGCTAGTTTCGCAATTTGCGGATTTGCACTATTTATAACTGCTGCCCAAATACCTTTAACTTTATTGGCGGCAATTGCCTCCCCCTGCCCGGAACCGCCAATAACTATTCCAACATCGTCGGGTTTACCCTGAGCGTGGCTTTCCGCCACGCGAAGGGCACAAGGAATTATAAAATCGGGGTAATCATCATCCGGATCCATCTCATATGGCCCCAGATCCTCAAGTTCCAAACCTTTAATTTTGAGATATTGGATCAGCTGTTTCTTAAGATAAAATCCAGCATGATCAGAAGCGATGTAAATCATTTTTCAAATATTCCTTAAATACCTATATTAAGATTACTAGCTTATGGGGAGTGAGTGCAAATCAAAATTAGCATCCGCAAGTTTATCTCTATTTTGTGATACATCAACCTTATTTTTAATTGCATCAGTGATTGGCGCAACTTCGCCAAAATTATTGGCAATAATTGCGCCAACAATCCGCGTCATAGACCCTGAGCTTGTCGAAGGGTAATTCTTCAGGAAAATTCTGGAAATTTTTCCTTCAGCGACAGTTCCGCGTGTTACAACCTCATCCGCAAAATCCGCTTCCGTCATTCCGACAAATGAACAGGTTGATTCAAAAAATCTTGCAGTATATGCGCAAACCGCTTCAAATACAGTTTTAACCCCGGTCATGGTCTTTCCGACCGCTACTGCCTGGGTTGCGGCATTGGCCCAAGTTCCGACCAAGTGCTGACCTTCGACAATAACATCATAATAATTGGCACAATCACCGGCTGCGTAAACATCGCCAAGATTCGTTTCTAAATATTCATTTGTAACAATTCCCTGATCAATTTTTATCCCGCTTCCTTCAAGCCACCCAAGATCGCTTTTAATGCCAACCCCAACTCCGACCAAATCACATCCAAATTCCTTCCCTGATTTGGTAATGACCTTTCCGACATTCTGCGGATTCTCTCGACTGCCAACAAATTTTTCAACCATCTCACCGGCAATTACGCTTATCCCGTTTTTTTCCAGGATATTTTGAATAACTTGGCTCGACTGTTTATCCAGCCTGTTACCCCAGTAATACTCGCTGCCGTCTAGGATTGTCGTCTCGATTCCCTTAACTTTAAAGGCGTGGGCAAATTCAAGTCCAATAAATCCTCCGCCGATAACCACACCCCTCCGGGTCAGAGGCCCTCCGGGCCGGCGGCTCTCATTTGTTCCTTTAAGTGCATTGATTACTTCTTCAGCATCCTCAATTGTCCACATATATGAAATATTTCCAAGTTCGCTTCCGGGAACATTTAATTTTATCGGCCGGGCACCCAGTGCCAAAAGTAATTTTTTATATTGATAAACATCGCCATTTGCACACTCTACTGTGTGGGCATTTGCATCAAGCTTTTGGGCTGAAACCCCTTTAACTAAATCTATCCTATTCTCCTGATACCACTCATTTCTTTTCAAAAAAACTTGCTCCTGAGTTGCCTCACCGCGAATATAACTGGTCAAAAGAATCCGTGAATAAAGTTCGTAAGGCTCGTCGGAAAGAATAACAACGGAAGAATCAGGCCTCAAACCTCTTATCGTCTGGGCAGCCGTTGTCCCAGTCACACCTCCACCAACTATCAAGAAATCAACGCTTTTCATCACTTAAAAATTCCTCTAATAATATTTCCATTCTAACATTAGGGAGGTGTTCTCAAATAATTACGTTAGTGATCGATGCGAGCGGATGGCAGTCGTGGAAGGGTTCCCGACAGCGCGCAACTGACCATACGGATCAATTTAATACATCAAACATTATATCAGTGAGCACTGGCGGGAAGGAAACGACTGACAGGACCCGCTACTAGGGGTATTCTTGTTTGCCGGTTTCGGCATCCTCAAGAATTATCGCTTTAGTTGGGCATGATTCGGCTGCCAGTCTAATCGCCTCTACAGTATCCGCATCTTCCGATAGTACTATTGCCTTATTTTCGCTGTCCAACTGAAAAGTCTTGGCAGCCAGAGCCACACAAGAGGCCGCTCCAATACAAAGATCCCTATCAACTTTAATTCGATATTTCTTTGCCATCTATACTAATTTTAGATTCTCAACTCTCAACTTTCAATTCTCAAAATTATGCTATCCATCTTTCAATGTCATCCCGCACCGATTCGGTCTGAGCTCTTCAAGTCCAAGTCTTAGAGTTGAGGGTCTCACGGTCGAAGACTTGATACGGGATCCAGTTTTAATTGTATAGATTCCCGCCCTTCGGTCTTGAGCTCAGGGTCGAAAGACTTTCGCGAGAATGACACTGGTAAGGGTTACTTTTCTCCTACGACTTCTTCTTGCTTCCCTACCCACTCTTTATATCTTTCCTCGATAATTTCTTTTTCTCTTTTAATATGCACATGACGCTCTTCAAGTTCTTTTGAAATGGGTCTTTTGTTTTTTGCAAGATAATCATAAATTGCCTCAACCAGCGCATCGCTTGCCAGAACCGAACAGTGAACTTTAATTGGTGGTAAACCCCCTAATGACTCGGTTATTTCCTGTTTATTTATTTTTAAAGCCTCCTCAAAGGTTTTTCCCTTGGCTAAGTCCGTAATCATGCTGCTGGTTGCAATCGCCGCCGTACAGCCAAAAGTTTCAAATTTAACATCGATGATTACTTCCTCGTCCTTTTTCCGCCGGCTGGCGGATTTCCCCACCTTGATATAAAGCCACATGACGTCTCCACAGATAATATTCCCGACCTTACCGATACCATCGGGTTTTTTGATTTTCCCCATATTATGGGGATTTCTAAAATGTTTAATGACGTCTTCTGAATACATAGGTCTACCTCGCAAAAGGCGAAATTTTTCGCAGCTTTTCAACTACTCTTGGCAAAACCTCGATAAGATAATCAATCTCCTTGTCGGTCGTCCATCTTCCCAGACTAATTCTGACTGATCCATGGATTTCCTCCGGCCGCAGGCCTAAAGCCAAAAGAACGTGCGATGGTTCCAATTTTGGAGATGAACAGGCAGATCCGGTTGAAACCGCGATTCCCGCAGCAGAAAGTTCCATGATCATCGATTCTCCTTCGACAAATGCAAATCTCAAATTGGCAATATTGGAAATTCTTTTAGTCGGATGTCCGTTAAGGTAGGAATCGGGAACTTTCCGCAAAATCTTATTGATAATTTTATCACGCATCATTAAAAGTTTTTTGTTCTCGCTATTCATCCTTTCATCCGCAATCTCAGCTGCTATGGCAAAGCCGACAATTGAGCCAATATTTTCGGTTGAGGAACGTAAATTTCGCTCCTGACCGCCTCCGTGCAAAATCGGGGTCAATAAAATTCCTCTTTTGACGAACAAAAATGCCGCGCCTTTTGGACCGTAGATTTTGTGCGAAGAAGCAGTCAGAAGATCCACATTGTCGCGGACAACATCAATTGGAATTTTACCGAAAGCCTGAGCCGCGTCTGTATGAAATAGAACGTTTTTCTTCCGGCAAATTCTGCCGATTTCAACAATCGGCTGCAAAGTACCGATTTCATTATTCCCCCAGATGACAGAAACCAGAATCGTATCCTTTTTGATTGATTTTTCAATCCTCTCAGGATCAACCAGACCGTCTTTACCAACCGGAATTTGGGTTATTTCAAATCCTTGTTTGCTAAGCCAAAGAGCGGTATTTAAAACGCAATCATGCTCAATTGCAGAAATGATGATGTGATTACCCTTATCGCGATTGGCAAATGCCACCCCCTTCAAGGCCAAATTGTTGCTTTCTGTTGCCGAAGAAGTAAAAATAATTTCCTCGCTTTTGGCACCAATCAGCCCGGCAATAACATTTCGACTCCCCTCTAATGCACTTTTGGCTTTTTGACCGAAGGAGTGTAAAGACGAAGGATTGCCAAAGTCACGGTTAAAATATGGCCGCATCGCCACTAAAACCGCCGGATCAACTGGCGTCGTCGCCGCATAATCAAGATATATTCTTTTCCTCATTACTTCAATTTACTGCTTCAATTAGGAATTAGGCTTAGATTTTACCAGATCCGCAACCGATTTTCCGCCTAGCACCGCTTCAACCTGATTTTTCATATCCTTCCATATAATACCTGCTCCACAAATACATTTACCCTCTTCCTCAAAACACCGACCTTCGAAAAACTTGCCTTCTAAAACATTTAAAACATCGATAATCTTAATCTCCCTGGGTTTCTTGGCTAAGTTATAACCTCCGCTGACCCCCTCCTTGGATTTTAAGATCCCAGCCTCTTTGAGTTCGCGGGCTATTTGAGAAAGAAATTTGGGGGAGAGTTTATGTCTAGCGGCAACCGAGGAAATGGAAACATAGCCTGCTTGGTTCACACCCCCGGGGTGTAAACCTGACATCGCCTTGACTTCACCCCGGGGGTGAATCTCAGAACTGTCGGTGACACTCCCGGAGTGTCCTCCAGATATCGCCTTGACTTCACTCCGGGAGTGAAGTCCGGCTACGGAGTGAAGCTTGGCCAGTGACGACAGTAAAATCAATCCGTAATCTGCTTTTTGGGAAAGACGAAACATTTTTAAATCGCTAAACGCTAAACGACTAACGCTTAACGCATTTATTGACTGTTTGGCTTTAAGCTTTTAGCGTTTGGCGTTAAGCATAGCAGTGAAACTACTACTTATTTAGTGGCAGTTTAAAGGAATTGGAAGCCAAAGTCAATGGCAATGAATTATCTTTCTTTCCAGATTATTTGAGGTTTCTTGGCAAGGGTAGATACAGATTGTCGAGTCAACTCTGTATCATGTCTAATCGTATGTACGTGTCCTGCAAAATCTAATCCATCGGTGGTTGCTTCGCCTGCGTAGACTGGATGACCATTAGTCAAACGGAGTGATAAGGTAGTCTTATCACGTACTTCAACTAATGCCCGTTTACTACCTTTCCCAATTACTCTTGTAGATCCTATTTCTAATTGAGTACCTTCCAGAAAAAAAGGTGCCATGAAGGCCCTCCTAATAGGCACAAATCTTACTAAAAAATTGTGCCTCTGTCAATCTTGCGCCTCGAGCCACTTTTCAGCCTCAAGCGCGGCCCCAATCAAACTATTCAAAACTAAATCAGCTTCAAAAAAAACAACATCACCCTTTACAAATTGACTTGGAACGGCGATCACTTTCATTGAGGCATTTTTACCAGCCAACACTCCACTTGGCGCATCTTCAAAAACAACGCACTCCGAGGACGAAATTCCTAACAGCTTCGCAGCATATAAATAACACTCAGGATCTGGCTTACCATGTTTCACTATCTCGCCTGTCACGACAACATCAAAATATTTCTTAATGTTTGTGATCTGGAAAACCAAATTTACATAATCCTGTTTGCTAGAAGTAACGAGTGCTGTTTTAAGAATTTTATGAATTTTATCGAGAAAAGCCTTTGCGCCAGGCAACAATTTAAGCTTCTTTCTGACCAAATTGAAAAGGATAATATCTCTTTCTTTTAAAATCTCCTCGCCGGTTTTATCGATAGAAACCACGGTTTTGATCCACTCGGCAAACTTCTGACCCGTTCTCTGACGATGTAAATCCTCTGTAAAGTTAAAATTAAACTTTTTGAAATAAATTTGATTAGCCTCTAAATAAAGTTCTTCGGAGTTTACCAGGAAACCGTCAAGATCAATCAGTGCTGCTTTAATCACTCTGCGCCTCAAGCCACTTTTCAGCTTCAAGTGCGGCGGAACAGCCGTAACCTGCCGCCGTTACTGCCTGACGGTAGTGGTAATCATGGACATCGCCGGCTACAAAAACTCCTTCAACTGAAGTTGTCATTTGAAATTTCCCGGGACCGTCGCCTTGTGGTACGCGTTTAACATAACCTCTCTCATCAAGCCCGATCTGCCCCTTAAAAATATTAGTCAGTGGACTTTGCCCAATCGCTAAAAACATACCATCGATGGGTAATTCCTTAACTTTTCCATCTTTAACGTTTTTAATCTTAACCCCTTCCACTTTATCCCTTCCTAAAACATCGACAACTTGGCTATTAATAATAAAGGATATCTTCTTATTGGCTCTGGCCCGTCCAAGCATAATCTTGGAAGCCCTAAATTCATCTCGTCTGTGGACTATTGCCACACTTGTTGCAAATTTAGTTAAAGTCAATGCCTCCTCCATCGCACTGTCCCCGCCGCCGACAATAATCACTTTTTTATCTTTAAAGAAAAAGGCATCACAAGGTGCGCATGAAGAAACACCCTTACCGATAAGTCTTTGCTCATTTGGCAAATTTAGCCAATTGGTTTCCGCTCCAGCAGCCACGATGACTGATTTTGTTGAATAGCTTTTACTGTCCGCTACGATTTTAAATGGACGTGATTTAAAATTAACGGAGACAACATCAACATTGAGAATTTCAGCTCCAAATCTCCCGGCCTGATCTCTAAATTTTTGCATCAAATCCGGACCTAAAATGCCTTGAGGGAAACCCGGATAGTTTTCAACATTTGTAGTCAACATCAACTGACCACCCCATTTAACTCCGGCTATAACCAGAGGATTTAAATTCGCCCGCGCATTATAAAGAGCAGCAGTTAGTCCTGCCGGGCCGGAACCGATGATAATGATGTTACGAATTTTATCTACCATAGGTAAATCAGATTATAACAGCTGATCTTAACATCTAAAAGACAACGATAAATTTTCAATTTAAAATTTAAAATTTTAAATGAAATCTAAATGTTCGAATTTTTGAAAATTAAATAATTTAAAATTCAATATAAATTTAAAATTATCTAAAAATTTCACATACCGAATTTTTACCGAACACGAAAAATTACCGAAAAAAATAATGTCGAGCTAATTTTTTACCCTGATTTTGGTCTTATTCGGGTAAAAATAGATCACTATTGACACCTTTTGAGGGGTCTGTCATAGAATGACTCTCGTCATTATCATGCGTGAAATTGCGAAGTATTTTTTTGGAGCTTTTGCATTTTCTGTCCTTTTAGCCACTTCGGTTTTTGCTCAAAGCTCTACCCCCTTATTAAAAGTAATAACGCCTACTGAAGGCCAGACTTTATATGAGAACAGGGTGCCCATTCTTTTTTCCATCGAAAATTTCCAGCTGACCGATTATCAAACAAATCAATTACCGCGGGTAGGTCAAGGACATATCCATCTCTGGCTTGATGAGGCCAGTCCTACGCGCGAGTCGGCTGTTAAATTAATAAAGGATGATTTTACTTTCAGTGATGTTTCCTATGGGGATCATAATTTAAGAGCCGAACTTGTCAACAATGATCACAGCTCACTTAATCCCCCGGTCGTGGTGAGTGTTAATTTTAAAAATGAACCAGTCGGTTCGCCGTCACCGGTTTCCGCATCCAGTTTTGATAAAAATACGGCCCTGGTCATCTTAGTAGTCGTTGCTTTAGTAATTATTGCCGCCTGGTGGTATACGAAGGAAGAGGAAGAAGGACCAGTTAAGCCAGAGTCAAAGTCGAAAGCGCAAAGTCGAAAGTCAACAACAAAGAGAAAACGCAGAAAGAAAAAATAGCCAATTCAAAAGTAAAAAAAACAGAAGCCCATCGCGTTTGACGTGGGCTTTTGTTTTGCCTATAATACCTCTTCACTATGGGTTTATCCGAACGTTATAGAGCAGACGCTCTCGTCGCAAACGAAAAAATTATCCCTATTGTTGATCTTTTGAGAAACACTATTCCCCCTGAACTTGCAGGTGGAATCCAAATTCCAGTAGGAAGGGGTCATTCCCGTAAAATCTTTTGCTCAATTCTAAATGCAGCTTTTGGAATAAATCTAAAACCAGATCAAATTGATCTTAATCAAGCACGAATTACAGAACGTGATCATTTCTTTGCCAGCCAATTTGACCCTATTGGTTACGCTGTAAAACGCATTGCCATTGCCAGAACTGGGAATAATGGGCTAGTGGCTTGGATCGGACCAACTCTTATTAGAAAAAATCATCCGTCGGCTCAGGCAGAAAGTAAAAATCTAGTCTACATATCAACATTAAAAGACAGCGAAAAACAAGGTGTATCCCCAATTCCTGATCTTGATCATGATATTCAAACAAGCCATTATTTCCGAGTGAGAGTCAAGGATAAACCATTAGTATTGGCTAGTTTATGCCAAACACTGGCAAACTCCAATTTAAACATCTGCTCATTGATACAACCAGAAGCCAAAGGAGGTCTTGCTGAAATCGCCTTCTTACTTGATTCCAGCCCGGAAAGCAATTTTCAATCAGCAATTGCCACTATAAGAGATCTTTCCACCGTTGTTTCGGTTAGCTCTATTTTTAAAGTAATTGGAGATCCCACAACAGATATCAGCAGACAGTACCCAAACCAAGCGTAATTTAGTGTTTTTTTCAGTTACAAAATTATCGCGGTGGCAACAAGGAAATAAATTAACAAGCTGACAAAATCTTGTATTACTGTAGTAAATGGACCTCCGCCTAAAGCCGGGTCGATATTTTCTTTAGATAAAATCTCTGGAATAACTACGGCAATCACAGGTGCAATGGTAGTATTTAAAAACATTGCAAAACCTACTGTTATGGCGGTCTCAACAGACCTTAGCCACGCAAAAGCTGCCAAACCTAACAATACGCCCAAAACAGCCCCCAAAAAGCCCCCTACTAATATTTCTTTAGCTAAATATTTTGCGAAATTATCCTTAAAAGTGGACAAATTCCTTACATAAATAACTTCTGTCTGAGTTCCCACCGCATCGCTTAAATAGACAATTACTGGTATAAAAAAGACAAGATACAGGTTTGCAGCCAGCACATCTTCAAACTTAGACACCAAAAAAGATGCAGCCAAGCCCCCTGTCAGACCCACAATTAGCCATGGCAGTCTTAAACGGGCGAGAATAATTGTCCGTTGATGGACGTCATCCGTAATCGCAAAATGTTTGGGACTATTCATAATAATCCTCTAATTCATTTTATATTATTCTGAGAGAAAAACCCTAGTTTAGACGTGTCGATCCGCAACCCTTCGATTGTACTCAGGGCCGCTGCCAGTCATGTTACACATGCCTGTCAGCGACCATTCGATATAACTCATGGTCTTCGATCGACATTATACATGTCGATCTGCGACGTGGCTTGCGCCCCAGGAAGCTGGTTTAGTGGCAACTTTGAAGCCATTGGCTCTAATCATTCCGACAATTTCCGAAATCATCGCACGCGTTTCCCCATTGGGTCCGATATCAACATGAATCTCCAGATTAAATCGCTCAGGATCCCCAAGCACAGACTTAGAGCGACCATCAACTAGACCAAACTGGACTAAGTCACCAACTAATTTCTCCGCCACAGCCAAGGAAATAATCGCCTCCTGCCAAATCCTCTGTCTCATTGAGTGAAGATTATCTATTTTTTGCCTTGCCCAGAAATAGATTCCGCCTCTGCCCTTTTTGTGAACAATTACAGCTGAAACAAAATCGGCCATACCATTGACAGCCTCAGAATCAGTTCCGATAATCATCTCGTAGGAAGCTTTAGTATCAACTCCCATAAAGGCGATCATTTTCAAAAGTGCTTGCTGCCATGACAACTGACCATAAGTCGGACTATTAAATACCTCAGGAACAATCTTATCCGCCATTTGACCCTGAATTGTACTACAGTGAATTTCCAATTTCCAATTCGAAATTGGACATCTGACTGTATATTGTAAGCTTAATACTAAATCAAAATTGGATCTGGCTTTGCCAGGCCAATTTTATCCACTTAAAGGAAGAGGAATACTAAGGGGAAACCTTTGGTGTTCCCTTAGAAAAGAAAAAAAGACCCCATGTTAGCAATGTACGGGGTCTTTAGTAATACTGGCCAGTACTCAAACTGAAAGGGCTTTAGACCTAAAAGAATTAGGATCTTATTCATTATGGGCAAACCTCAAAATATATGTCAATAGTGATCCTTTTATACTCAATACTTTTCGACACCAACCCCAATGCTATAATAGCAAAGATAGAAATGTTAAAAGCCCAAGCTCTGGCCAATAGTTTTGCACTTGTCACTGCTTTTATTTATATTGTTCTCTATCTACTCAAGATCATTGCCCCTCCATTCTTTAAGCTCCTATTAAACAGCCAATTTTTTGGAGTCGACATCGCTTCTCAGGTACCAAAATTTAGCTTCGTTAATTTCCTGGGAATCTTGATTGCTGTCTGTGTAAGTACTTGGATTTTCGGTTATTTAATAGCAACGGTCTACAACCGCCTCATCGAAAAATAATAAACTACCCAAGGCCTAAAGGCCTTGGTATTTTCTTCCTTCACCTCGCGGTTCAAACTTCATTCACATTCTTTCAAGCCATGGTTTTCGCTTGCCCGTAATAGACATAAAAAGGCATCTTGACATTGTTATTTTCATGCGATATACTTTAAGGCTCTGTCTGATCTATGTTAGAATTCTAACAGTTAGATTTCTAACAGAATGGGGTAGCGTTTGTATGAAACATACTATTATCTTTCACCTTATAGGATTCGCTAGAAAGACCCAGAAAGTTATCGGGTTTAAGTCACCGCCGCTTTCACTTTCCTATTCCGAGGCCTCAGCTATATTAATCACGGATTCACAAAAAAACATCAATCAGCGTGAACTCGCAGCTAAACTTCATCTTGAACCCGCCTCTGTAGTAACTCTTATCGACAAGCTTGAAAAACTCAATCTTGTCAAAAGGCAGTCTCCTGACGGCGATCGCCGAAAATACAATATTGTGCTAACTGACGACGGAAAAAGAAAAGTAAGGCTAATTAAAAAGAGAATTAATCAGTTAGAAAAAGACCTCAGGAGCAGACTTTCGGAAGAAGAAATCGCAAGTTTCTTCCCTACCCTGGAAAAATTAATGGCCTATCTTGACGATTGGAAAGGCCTAAGACCCGATCCTCGAAGCAGAGCGGTCCTCACTTCGAAATTACTGGCCTCTGGCTCGGAGGAAGCCTCCGGAGCAGTGACCCAAAGGGCTTTTGGCCAGAGGGGAGGTGAACATGAGATACCCAGCACTAAGCGACATTTGGCGCCTTGATTTTGTATCAGGACCCGGCAAGACTGTTGTCGAACATACCCATAAGGAACAATCGCGTATGCTTGCCTGGGCTCGCCAGATCTTTCCGCTGACACTTTTTCCTGACGAATTGATCGTTGAGGAACGTCGGATTGTCTGGTTCAGAAAAAAAGGATTTTGGTCAAATGAGGTCATTTCAATAATGGCTAGTGATATCGCCTGCGTTAATGCTTCAAGCGGGCCATTTTTTGGACATATTGAGATCCAAAGTTTAACAGGTGGCCCCCAAATAATGGTTAACAACCTTCACAGAAAGGATGTTTTTAAAATTAGAAGCTTAGTCGAGGGAATTGCTCTGTCTGCAAGAGAAGGCATGAAGATAGAAAGCAGCAGTGTTGAAACCGAGAGGCAAAATTTGATAAGAGCAGGTAGTATACCGCAAATGACCTAAGACTTATTAACAGGCAATAATTTTATTTGAGGTGTAAGTTCATCACCAATTATTTTCTTTGAGAAAAATTTATTTACAAATCTCCAATACTTTTTTTACAATGGCTTTTTGAGAAATCTGCTCATAATCCAAAAGCTCTTCACTCTTGCCGGACATCGGCATTTTAGAAACTGCCAATTTATAGATCCTCACACCCCTAGCAACACTCCCGGAGTGAGCATGGGTCGAACTTTGCGCACTCCGGGAGTGAGACTGTGAGGAATTTGCAAAAACATTTAAAACCGCATCACCCAAACCACCCTGCGCATAATGATCTTCAACTGTAATAAGTAAATTGTTTGTCTCTCTGGCGGCTTTTTTAATTCCCGCTTCATCAATAGGCTTGACAGAATAAGCATCAACCAGACGCACCTTGATGCCAAGTTTTGCTAGTTCATCAGCAGCCTTAATCGATTCGATTAAGGCTATACCGCAGGCAACAATTGTCAGCTTGTCGGCTTTACTTGATCTGATAACTTTACTGCCGCCTATTTTAAACTTTTCACCTCTGGCATAAATGACTGGTGTTGCTGGTCTTGCAGTCCGAATGTAAAAAAGACCTTTTGTATTAGCTGCAACCTCAACAAGCTCCCTGCAAGATACTGCGTCGCCTGGGCAAAGTACGTAACTTCCAAAAATCGATCTGAACATACTTATATCTTCAAGTCCCATTTGTGATGGCCCATCTTCACCGATTGATACACCGGCATGACTACCGACAAATTTAACATCTGCATTACTGTAACTCGCCATCCTTATTTGATCCAAAGCTCTTGTCAAAAAAGCTGCAAAAGTTGAAACAAACGGAATCATTCCTCGTTTGGAAAAACCCAAGGCTGCACCGACCATATTTTGTTCGGCAATAAACATCTCAAAAAATCTCTCCGGGAATTTTTCCATAAAAATTTCAGCATAGGTCGAATTTTTAACCTCAGCATCAAGACAAACAATTCTAGGATCAGTGGCACCAAGAGCCGTTATCGCCTCGCCGTAGGCCTTCCTAGTAGCTACCAAATCACCGAGCTGGTAACTAGTAACTGGTAACTGATTACCGGTTGGTTTCTTTCTAGCTTTTGAAGTTGGAAATGAAATTGGCTTTGCGATTTCCCCCCTGACCTCTTTATCAATCCTGCCCAATTCCCCCAGGGCATCTTCAAACTGTTCATCTGACAAGGCCTTACCATGCCAGCCTTCTTTGTTTTCGAGAAACGAAACGCCTTTACCTTTAATGGTTTTGGCAATAATCATCTGTGGTTTATCTCCGCCATCGGGCAGCGAATTAAGAACCTTAATTATCTCTTTTAAATCATGACCGTCAATAATTTTTGCCTGCCACCCAAAAGCCTCAACTCTCTGTCTATATTCTTGTACATTCCAGCCAAGCATCGTCTGGCCGCTCTGCCCAAGCCTATTAACATCAATAATGCCTACCAAATTACCTAATTTATAATAAGGTGCCAACTCTACAGCCTCCCAAACAGATCCTTCGCTGGTCTCCGAATCGCCCATAAGAACATAGACTTTTGGAATGTGGAGTTTGGAATTTGGAAATTCTTGCCTTAAGGCGAGGGCCATCCCTAGACCGACTGATAAACCCTGACCCAAAGAACCCGTTGCCACCTCTATATATTTAAAACTTGGCCTTGGATGTCCCTCTAAAGGGTTTTTAAACTTTCGATAGCCCTCAAGATCTTTTTCACTTATAACCCCTGCAGCAGCGTATAGCGCGTAAACCAAAGGCGAAACATGACCCTTGGAAAAAATAACTCTGTCGCTGGCGGGATTTTGCGGGTTTTTGAGGTCGAATCTAATTTTATTGAAAAATAAAGCCACCATCACATCGGTTGCCGATAGCGACGAGGTCAGATGACCGGAGCCTGCCCGTGTCGTCATTTTCAAAATATACCAGCGAACTAGGCGGGCCAACTTTTCAAGTTTTCTGATATCAGCCATAACCACAGAATATCACAAGAGCTAAACTAATGTTACTTGGGAAGTCAGATCTTAACGCTTGTTTTTCTACTTTCCTGAAGCTCTCTTTTTTGACGGATTTCAGCAAACTGGGCATCGACTATTTTTTGACACTCGGGATCCGGACAAACAGTTTCAACGTGGATGATTGGCGCACCGCGTTCGACGGTTTCTTTCCATTTACGCTTAACTATTCTGGTTTTTCCGCAACGAATACAGGGGGTTTCCATGCCTATTTTTAAAAAATCTTAAATAAGGATTGAACTAAGAAGTTAGCAGAAGCTTTTTAAAACAATCAAATTTAAGACAAGACCGATTTTAACATTTACGACTAATAAAAGTCAATTAAACTATGGGGTGAGTAGTACTCGAATCAGTCTTCAATCACCCTGAGATCTGATATTGGCCTGAAATCAGGGTCTTGAGAGACGTCCTTCTGTATTGTACCTATTACTACCCGTTCAGGACCAGCAATGCCTAATACCCAAGCTTTATAAGATCGGTGATTACCATCAGCTAGGGCATGGTTACCTGCAGCATCTTTGTAGACAGAAATGGGGGTTTCAGGATTTACCACTCCTAAACGCGATCGTCTAACAACAACCCCTGGTGTGTATAGCCTAGGCAACTCTGGATTACTCATAAGCATAATTTTACTAAACAGAAGCTAAAATAGTCAAACTATAGGGTGTTAATCATTTGAAAAAACAATATTTCCGAATGAATTGTGGGTAAATCTTTTATTAATTTAATCGCCAGCTAAAACAAATCCAGCCAAGTTTTACATATAATAACTTGGTATACTTAGTCTTGATGTTTTCGCTTTCCCAAAATTATTTAACTCGCGGCTTTTGGGGCGATGAGGCATGGACTTCTTTAATCTCTCAACTTCCCTACCCCCAGATGCTCAAAACAACAGCCGCCGACTTTCATCCTCCCGCATATTATTCGATAGTCGAAACTGTTTATAAGTTTCTACCACCGACAGAAGTGGTAACACGATCGATATCAATTATCTTCTATCTACTGACAATATTCCTGGTATATAAATTAGCTTCTTACGTACGAGGCCGTTTATTTGGACTACTGTCAACACTCGTCGTTGCCGTAAATCCAATCTTTTTTACTTATGCTTTTGAAGCAAGAAACTACACCATGTTCGCCTTTGCGGCCACCGGTTCAATTTACTTTCTAATTAAACTTAGTCAGAAATTCACTAAATTCAGCGCCCTCGGCTTCGTAGTCCTTTCAACTCTAGGAATTTATACCCACTACTACATGTTTTTTATACTGGCTGCCCAAGGTCTATATCTTCTGCTTTTTGATCGGGGAATTTTTTGGAAGGTAACCGGGCTCTGTGGGGTAATAGCACTCCTTTATTTACCATGGCTTCCTTTCTTGGCCAGCCAAGTGAAATCGGTCGGAGGCGATTATTGGATTGGGGCTATTGACACGAGAACACATTTTGAAGCAATCCTGCGAATTTTAGGTGGTGAGCAACAAACTGCTGTCCGTCCGGCTTTATTTAGTCTCTCGGCTCTCCTTATTCTCTCGGGAATAGTTGGACATATTATTCGCCGTCATTTCGAAAAGCCCTATCTTTTAATTTGGCTTTGGGCTATAGTTCCCTTTATCCTGGCGGCCTTGCCCGGACTCAAAATTGACGGCCATCAACTGCCCTTCCGGCCGATTTTTTTCTGGAGATATTTAATTGGCTCTGCAGTCCCTTTGAGCCTGGTAATTGTTCACACTAGTGAGAAACTACCAAAATATTTGTTTGCTACTTCGACTACAGCCGTTATACTTCTAAGTATCATTATTGACGCAATGACTTTTGTCAGAAATCCCTACACCTTTCGCCAGGCCTACCAGAATGATATATTGCCCAAGATTTCCACTGAAGATAAAATTGTGACAGTCCTGCCCTCATTTGCGGAAGTTACCTATTATCGGAATCGCTTTGGTCTCAAAAACGATTTGATAGTTCTGCCTGAAGGTTTAGTCCAATTTTCCGGTAAAAGCTTACTTGATGCTTATGTTAACAATGGAATGGTAATAATCGATCAAGCGCCTAATAAGGGCTATTTTGAACTCAGACCAGGACCTTCCGTCCAAAGGACGGAATAAATTAACCTAATATCAGCTAAACTTCAATTATTGTAATTAATATTAAAAATCTAATGAAGTTTACTGATATATCAGATTCGCCGAAGGCGAATGCTGATATTGACCTAATTACTAAATAAATTCTAAACACTAAACTCTAAATTCTAAATAATTTCAAAAATCAAATGTTCAAAAAAGATAAATTTATTTAAAAATTGTTTTGAATTTTGTATTTTGATCATTTGGATTTGTTTAGGATTTAGAAATTAGAATTTAGAATTTCTCAAAAATGAAAATACATTTTGTAGTCTTATCGCTAATTTTATTCGCCATCTTCCTCTTTCGTCTCCCCTCCCTATTTGAGCCTTTCTGGTATGGTGACGAAGGAATTTTTGCAGCGGTTGCCAATAATCTAAATCAGGATGGCGTACTTTATCAGACAGCCTGGGACAATAAACCGCCAATGATCTATTTAACTTATGCCGCCATCTTCAAAACGCTTGGCACTTCCATGTTTTCACTAAGACTGGTAACACTGGCAGTAGTTTTAACAACAGCAGTAGTGATCTACGAAATTGCCAAAAAACTATTGGGAGAAAATAGGGCACTTTTTGCCACACTCATCTTTGGCTTTCTGACCTCCTTGAGGATCGTCGAGGGCAACTTGGCTTTAACGGAAATCTTTATGATTCTGCCAGTTTCCTTGGCAATGATGATGGCTATTTTTCGCAAATTTGACACCTTATCACTTTTTGTAGCCGGTATTCTTTTTGCCATAGCCTCACTTTATAAACAAGTAGGAGCATTTGAAGCTGTAGCTCTGGGCATTTTCCTTTTCTTGATGAGCAAAAACCTCAGTGAGTTTATTAAAAAAGGGCTGGTTCTTAGCCTTGGTTTTGTTCTTCCGTACGCATTAACTGTCGGTTACTTTGCGTCTAAAAATCTTTTAGCCGATTATATTTTTGCAGCCTATACTTACTACCGGATTTACCTAGGTGAAAGTCCTAAATATGCACTCCTTATTAATCTTCTCAAATTCCTACCGATTATTTCGGTAATTATCTACGGCTTTTACAAAAAAAGACAGAATACCGTTGATATCTCCCATCTTATATTACTTTGGATAGCCTTCTCTTTTTTGGGAAGCTACTTTTCGGGAAGAACATACGGCCATTATTTAGTGCAGGCAATACCTCCGTTATCTTTACTACTGGCCTCAGTCTCATCAAAGATTAAGTTTGCCAAAGCCCAAATTATTTTCGCTTCTCTATTTTTCATCCCTTTGATATTTTTAACAAAATTACTTTTTACTGATTTTCTTTCCGGCGGTCCAATAAACCAGGTTAAATATTGGCAGAATTTTTACGAGTTCTCCTCTGGGAAAAAGAGTATCAACTCCTATAATGACTTCTTCGACACAAATGTTAATTCAATCATGGGTCTTGCCGATTTCCTCAGAAGCAAGGAGGCATTTGATAAAAATGTCTATATTTGGGGTGACTACCCTTGGCTCTATGCTATTGCCCATCTACAGAATCCCACAAGATATGTGACTTCATTTCATGTTTTCGGTGTACCAACAGGTAGAGAAGAGGTTGCCAGCGCACTAGAGCATAATTTGCCTGTCTATATTATCAAACCCCCTCAGTCAATTGGATATTTTGCACAGTTCGAGAAACTTCTATCCGAAAATTATCATCTTGTGGGTAAAATCGAAAACAGCGATGTTTTTGAGAAAAGGTAAGTGAGAAAATCATGGCTTTTATCAAGCTCCAAAATAAAACCGAAAAGAGTTTGGCATCCGATCGTCTTTTGTTCTCGCTCTTAATCTTCACCTGCATTTCGATTCTTGGACAAATCTCATTAATTTTAGTTTCATGGGGGAAACTTCCTCCCGAAATACCATTTTTTTACTCAAGACCTTGGGGTGAAATGCAACTTGCTTCACCCCTCTTTCTATGGATTTTGCCATCTATCACTATTCTATTTACACTTGTCAACTTTTTAGTTGCGATTTTCATAGTTGGTAAATATTATTTCCTAACTATGGTCCTGGTAATATTCAGCGCTCTGGTAGCATTTGCAACGCTTTACGACAGTGCCAAAATTATCTCTTTATTAATATGAGCTTCATCATACCCTTTTTATTAGCATTAGGGATAAGTCTTATCGCAACACCCATTACCATTTTCTATGCAAAGAAATACAGTTTTGTTGATAACCCGAAAAAGCACAAACATCCGGCGATTTTGCATAAAAAAATTATTCCCAGAGCAGGAGGCGTACCGATTTTTCTTGCCTTTGCAGTCGCAGCGCTTTTAACAATAGGAATCACAAAAGCAATTTCGGGTATTTTTTTGGGAGGATTAATTTTAGTAATAATCGGTTTAGTTGATGACAAGATTGATCTTAATAACTGGTGGAAACTGGCAGGCCAAATCCTGGCAGCCGGCGTAGCTATTGGTTTTGGGGTCGGCATCAGCTTTATTACCAATCCCCTTCATATTTTTGGATCCGGAAGTTTTTGGACCGAAGAAGTGCTAAGACTTGATGTCTGGCGAATCCCATTTAATTTTTTGGGAGAACATTCAATTCTAATTTTGGCCGATCTTTTTGCCCTCTTTTGGATTGTCTGGGTGATAAACATGGTCAATTTCTCAAGCGGAGTGGACGGTCAGATGCCTGGAATAGTTTTAGTCACTCTATTTGTACTTTTTGCGGCAAGTTTAAGATTTGCGGTTGATCCCAGTCAACTGGTCGTTGCCAAACTGGCTTTAATTGGAGCAGGGGCGACCTTTGGCTTTTTGATCTACAATTTCTATCCGGCAAAAATTTTCCCCGGAGATTCCGCCTCATACTTTTTGGGATTTTTAATCGCGGTAGTAGCGATCCTTTCGGGAGCTAAAGTAGGTGCAGCTATTTTAGTTATGACAATTCCTCTTGTTGACGGTGTTTTTACAATCTTTAGAAGACTGGCAATAGGTAAGTCACCTTTTTCCGATGATCGTAACCATCTCCAGCATCTGCTTTTAGGACTCGGCTGGGGGCAGAGGCGGATTGCCTTGTTTTATTGGCTTTTGTGTGCTATTTTGGGTGCGGTTGCGCTGCTTTTACCTTCGGAAGAAAAGTTATTCGCAGGAGCGGTAGTGGCAGTTATTGTTATCGGAGGATTACTTTGGCTCAATATCGGTTTGTCGACAAAGGCCCGCGGATAATCTGGGTGCCGTTTTGGCTCCTCGTTTCATCCCGCCCCAGACAATGGCTTAAAAATCTGGCTATTTATGCCACCTTAGTTTTTGAAGGCGAGTTTTTCAATATAGATAAGTTTCTTTTAACCACCTTAGGTTTCGCAATTTTCTGCGTAGTTACTTCAGGAATTTATATTATCAATGACATTATTGATCTTGAAAAAGACAAACATCATCCATTTAAAAGCAAACGGCCAATTGCCGCCGGCAGAATTAATCCTATACTCGCCTTAGTCTTTGCTCTAGTCCTTTTGGCCGTAGCATTTATTGCTTCCTATCAAATCTCCACATTTTTTACTTTTGCAGCTGTTTCTTACGCTATTTTGCAAATTATCTACTCACTATTTTTGAGATCAATAATTCTTTTAGATGTAATGGCCATTGCATCGGGATTTTTACTTCGAATCTATGCGGGAGCGGTTCTAATCGACGCCCATGTGACTATCTGGTTTATCTTAACAGTTGCCTCCCTGGCTTTGTTTTTGGCGATCGGAAAAAGAAGATCGGAAAGAACATTACTTTCAGGGCCAAAGACAAAAAGTATTCAAACACGCTCAATACTGGTGCACTACCCAGAATCCCTACTTGATTCATTAACCGTAATGTTTGCCACAGCCACCTGGTTTGCTTATACAATGTTTACTTTTCTGCAACCGCCGCCAACAGCCGGACCGCAAGTGTTAGTTTTATTCGGTGACTTTTTACCAAGAACCTTCCTGGCCTCCAAATGGCTAATGCTCACCGTTCCATTCGTTATCTATGGGGTCATGCGCTATCTCTATGTTATCCATGAGAAAAAAGAGGGGGAGTCACCGGAGAGGGTTCTTCTATCCGATATCCCACTCCTAGTCTCTGTTTTAGTCTGGACAATCCTGGTCTTTTTTGTAATTTACGGCAGTGATTTTTTACCGGCAAGATTTGTTAGGCTACTGCAGTAACTCAATTAATTGTAAATTCAACTATCTGGCTTTCACCTAAGGTCTCCTGAGACGAATATATACTCATGGGGACTGAGGCGGAACTTGGAATGGAAATTTGAGTTAAAGGATTGTCAAGGTCTTCACCAAAAAAAACTCGGGTTTGACCAGAAGTCACTGCTAGACTGTAAGACTGAGTCCGATTGGTCGGATTATTGATAATCAAAACCCCCAAAAATGCCTGACTTGGGCCCAGTTTAGTAAAGGAGATTTGATAGTGATCAGCCTCTTGAAAAAATTCCATCCCCGGGAATTTTTCAACTTGGGAAACCACCAAAAACCGACTCTCGCTTTTAACACCGGCAACTTTTGCGAAGTTCCGAGCAAAAAGGAAAGGGGTAGCAATCAGGCTAATTAGTAACACAACAGCTAAAAAATTAAGGGTTATTTTGAATAAGTGATAATTCATAATAAATTTCTAATTGCTCTAATTATTCTACTTTTCGATTTTATCGAAAATACGCTCTCGTATTTTTAATCAAATCCCAATTTCTCAATTTCCCAATTTTAGTCATTATTTAGAAATTAGATCAATTAGATCAATTAGGTTAATTTTTCCTAGCTTCTTGCTATTTCCACTTCCTTCTCAATATCAATTGCAAAAAGCCAGGAAAAATTGGCTGCCACTACAAAGGCAACAATGGCAATTTGCCCATAAGTTACGCTAAAAAGCGTCGAAATCACCAAAAAACCAACAGAAAGCCACAAAAAGATCAACCAGATTGCAGCCTGGTGGTATAAATGATAACTCGGCGCGATTAAGCTTTCCAGGTTTAAAGAGGCCAATTTCGCATGAAGCCTGGGGTGAATATGGCTTTCATGAAAGAAATGGGCACGTACCAAAACAAGAATAGTACCAGCGGCAGCCACCGTAAACATCGCCAAATTTGAAAAATTTTCAACTTTGGCATAACCTGCTAAATCCGCGAAATGAATGGAAGGCAAAATCCAGAGGGTCTCGCTCCTAACTGTGAAGGATAGATCCAAAAAATAAATTGAGAGTAAAACACCCAACATTTTACCGGCAATTAGGGCAACGGCAGGAACAATTGCCTCATCGATTAGCTTAACTATAGATTTAGCTACCATACTCTAAATATATCACGGAGATCGCTGAAAGCTAAACGACTAAAGACTAAAGCCGTCCAGAAATCGTCAAAAAGTCTGTCATTGCGAGCGTAGCGAAGCAATCTTTTTAGATCGCCACGTCGAGTAAAACTCGACTCGCGATGACAATTCTTTAGCTATAAAAAACAGGTTGTCCCAAATCCCGGGAAACAACCTGTATGGCAAAGAATGTTTTGGCAAACACTATCTCTAAGGTCCCCTTGTAAAATCTGCACTCATCTTACGTCACCTCCTTGCGGTAATAGATTGTAGTTAGCAAGTAATACTTGAAGTCTATCTCTATAATTTGGGTATTCATCTAGGATATCCAAAACCGGTGGTCGCAAAGTACCAACAGGAATTCCACGAAGATTGAGCATAGCCTTAATTGCCGATGGCGATGGCTCTGGTGATGTTGGTGGAAATAGTGCTTCAAAAAGTGGCATTAAATGATCATGTAATTGTTGAGCCTGATCTCCCTCACCGACTACGTGATGATTAATCATTCTGGTAATTAAATCCCCAACCAAATGACTAGCCACAGAAACCACACCATGACCACCCATTCTTAAAATTTGTAGAGTGTCTTGATCATTACCACTCCATATTTTAAATCCGGAAGGTATACCCTCAAAAAGTAAAGCCACTTGGCTTCGTCCCTGTTCAGTCGAAACCCCGACAGCTTCTTTAAGACCGACAATATTCTCAAAATCGCCAGCTAACTTTAAAACCGTGTCAGGACTCATATTCACGGCGGTTCTTGAAGGAACATTATAAAGAATACAGGGAGTAGTAACGGCTTCGACAATTAAACTAAAATGCCTAATTAGTCCTCTCTGTGATGGTTTATTATAATGTGGTGTTACCAATAATAAACCATGTGCACCCTCTGTTTGTGCCAATTTCGAAAGATGCACACTTTCTGCTGTATCAGGCTCGCTCGTTCCAGCTATTACCTTTACACGATCACCAACTGTATGGAGGACAGTTTTTAAAAGGATCATTCTTTCTCGCTCGGTAAGTGTTGGCGATTCCCCAGTTGTCCCAGAAACTACGATGCTTTCACTGCCTGTATCTGCGAGATGTTCGGCGAGTAGTCTAGTTCTTTCAACACTTACCTGACCATCTTCATCGAAAGAAGACACCATTGCCGTAATTAATCTTCCAAATTGTTCCGCTTCTTTCATGCTACCCTCCCTAAATTTCTTAAAACATCAGCCTGTGAAAATACTCTACCTCTTACGTCAGCCCTTCGTTGCTCATCCAAGAATTCAACGTCCATAAGTGCTCCTTCTACATAAGATGATCGCCCATGAACCATTAAGGTAAAAGCCATAATCACATGACCGTCTTCTCCACGTACCTCAACCCAGTGATAGCCATGTCCTTCAAGATACTCTTCGGGAATTCCTAATGACCTCTGTAGTTCTGGGTCTCGAATACTTTCAATTTGTTCAACCGCCGCACCATATTTCTCAAATTGTGCCTTAAAGGCAAGAGCAGTACCACTTATTATGGGAGTTCCATCCGCACGCATCTTTGTTCTCTGGTGACTCTCACAAATATTGAC
>MFCA01000028.1:0-17698 GCA_001775095.1 Candidatus Curtissbacteria bacterium RIFOXYA1_FULL_41_14 | reverse complement strand
GTGCAATTACTGCACAGATCTGGCTCTTTCTGACCATTTTTTCAATCTCTCGTCTATCCTCTTCAGTTACAGTTGTACCCATCACAAATGGAATATCTAAACTGGTGTAGTGAATAACATTTACGGGTGCACTTTGTGACGTTGTAAAATCAACAGCGATTGTCCCTGATTGGAGATCAAAAGGACAATAATCAACCAGATAGACTCTTCGTTCGCCATATTGTTGAACAGTCCTCCTGTGTCTTGCCGAAGTCATGGCATATCTCGACAGATCGAAGTGTTCATTCTGCGCCAATTGTCCGGCAACTAGCGTGGCCATTCTTCCAGGAAGGCCTGAGACAAAAACTGGTATCCTCTGCTCACGGACTTCCGTTTCTCTTACTTGTGTTTGTCCTACAAATTCAGTCATGTTGACTGAATTAAAATACAAACATAAAAATTAGTCAAATTTTTAACAAATATTGACAAATTTAATATATTATGTTAAATTCTTAACATGATATCAATTTCTCAAGTAGCAGAGGAACTTATAAGAAGAGCTCCATCTCTGGAAACAGCTCTAGCTTCAGACATAATCAACTACTCCTCTCTAGCCCGCAACCTTAAGCCACAAATTGAGAAAAAGCTCCTTAAAGAGGTCAAAGAAGGCGCCATCGTCATGGCCTTAAAAAGGGTGTCATTAAAGCTGAGAGAGAGCCTGCCTAAAGGTGAAGAGATTTTAAATATGCTCGGAGATATTACAATTCGCTCTAATTTAGTCGATTACACCTTTCTTAGCTCTCCGACTTTAGGAATCGCCCAGAACAGGATAATTGAAAAAACGAAGGATCGTAAAGACATTTTTATGACAATCACCCATGGTATAAGCCAGATAACTATCGTAGCCAGTCAGTCACTCGAGGCAGATATAAAAGAGATTTTCAAGGCTGAAACTCCAATCTGCACTCTGGAAAACCTTTCCTCTCTTACTATCAAGATTCCCCTTGAGGCGACTAAAATGCCGGGGGTTCTCTATTCAATTCTTAAGCTTCTAGCTTGGGAAGGGATTAGCCTTACTGAGATGATTTCTACCTTCACGGAATTATCGATTATACTTGATAATAAAGATATTGAAAGGGCATTTTCGCTACTTAAAAATCCTTAATTATAATTTCTTAGCGTACTGGGCAGAGATCCAGCCTTGCTTACCTGCAAATTTCACTTGAACCCAGTCTTTGGTTTCCTGAACAACTTCCAACTCATCTCCGGTCTTAACTCTGCCGATCTCAGCTGCTGTTAGCGACGGCTCTCTGCGTACTCTCAAAAAGCCAAGTGACGTAGCCAAAACTTTAACTTTTTCAATCTGAGGCAAAGGAACCGGTGAAGACTGGGGGGTTTTGGCTACTTCTGAAGCAAGTGTCACATTAGCCATAACCTGATATTTACTTGAGGCCTTGATCGTAAATTCCCGATCAATAAAACCCTCTTTAGTGAGCGTAATTTTATGCTCTCCATCCTCAATCTCATCGACTAGAAGGGGAGTTTTCCCAATTAAGCGGCCATTTATAGTCATATTTGCTTCACCAGGTAATGATGAAACAAACAAGCCTCTCTTACCAGAATCGAGCCAGAGCGTTTCACCGGATTGAGCTAAAAAATTATTGGACAGCTCTCGATTAACGACTGTTAGAGTTCCGCCGGTTAAAACAATTTTATCAACATAGCTCGCCTCCGAAGCAGTGATTTTTAAAAGATACTCACCGCTTTTAATTTGATCAGAAAAAAATGGCGTTTTGCCGATATGCTTACCGTCTAAAAAAATCGAAGCCTCAGGCACGGAGGTGACCTGGAGAGCCGCGGGTTTATTTGAACCGACTGCAGAACAGCCAGAGAGAAGGAAAACAATTGACAAGTGACAAGTAACAAGTAACAAGTACTTTAAGAATTTAGCTTTAGTCGTTAGTCTTTTGTCATTTGTCGTTCGATGGGGCATTGAACCTAAGTTAACACTTCACACACGTTCGGTGCAACCTCCAAAGGCACCTTCCTCCTGTATAGTGAGGTACTGGGCAGTCTCAGGACTATGAGGCTTGACATTGTGGTGGAAATTTGCTATACTTGCCATTTGTAAATTCCCCACTATGGGCCAAAAGCCCAAGTATCCCTTAATTCTTTTTATAGGGGGTTCTTGTGGCTTTCTGCTCATAAAAAGGAATTTAACATGAAGATAAGAAAAGTCAAAGAAGTAATCATACGTCACGCCGCAAGATTCTTCAAAAGACAAAAGCGGCTTGTTAAGTCCTATATGGCCACAGACCAACATATCAAGGCTGGCCGAAGGCTAGCCAAGATGGAAGTCAAAAAGGCGCTCTCAATTGGTCTGGAATTCCTGCACAGACAAGTTAAGATCAGGCCAAGAATAAGGCTATTTTCAAAATTTGTTCTTATTCTTATAGTCGCCTATATTTTCTCCCATGAAGCTATCGCTTACCTCAAGCCTAAAGAGGCCCAAATTAAAATTGGGGGCCAGCAAATTTTAGTGGCTGACCCTAAAGAAACTACCAAACCAGATAGCGAAACAGGCCTTGAGGCCATCGTTACTTCAAGGCGATCCCCGTTTGAATTTAAAAGACCGGTTGAAAGTGGCTACCTTTCTCAAGGTTATAGCACCTATCACCGTGCAAACGATATTGCTACAGCCTTGGGTTCGCCAATTCACCCTCTCGGCTCTGGAATAGTCGAATTTGCTGGAAAGCTCGTTGATGGAAAGGGTAATGTAGTCATTGTAGACCATGGAGACGGTTTAAAGTCACTTTATGCCCATATGGGCAGGATCGATGTTGGTGTCGGTAATATGGTCAATAGTAGTATGACAATCGGTACAGTCGGCCTTACCGGCCATACAACAGGACCCCACGTCCATTTGGAAATCTACGACAACAGCCTAATGATTGATCCAGCAAGTGTCCTGCCAGACTAAGAGCTCAAAGACTAAAGTCTTAATAATTTCTAATTGACCTAATTACTAAATAAATTCTAAACACTAAACTCTAAATTCTAAATAATTTCAAAAATCAAATGTTCAAAAAAGATAAATTTATTTAAAAATTGTTTTGAATTTTGTATTTTGATCATTTGGATTTGTTTAGGATTTAGAAATTAGAATTTAGAATTTCTTAAACTATTAAGTAGAAAGCGAACGGAGTTTGATTTCTCCGGACTCGCTATCGCCTTCCCCCCAAGTTTCTTCAATCCTTTCTGTCAGTTCCTCAATCATCACTTTAAATTCAACGGGATTGCCTACATGCTCAATGACAATTTCCCTCTGGTCGAAACCGGCAGTAATAATCACCAGATGGCCGGTATTAAATAAAAAACGCTGCCAAAAAGACTGCTCAACTGTCACATGGGTAATCGCAGTTAAAGGTGCCGTAACAATCTTTCTGGCAAAAATTCCACGGATAATTAAAAAACGACGATTAGTTAAGGCATAAGTGTATGACTGGCGCATACGAATAAGGTGGGAATATTTAGAAGTGTTGTAAATAAGTAGAATTAATGATGGAACACTTAAAAACTTCACCCAGGAATATGCAGGAATCTGGATAAAACCAACAAAAACTGCCACCGAGCCATAAAAAATAAGAAGAGGCAAAAATAATAGCAAAAAAAGCATCAACAGAAAATATCGCTGCCCGATTGTAGTAACCAGAACAATCCTTTCTCCCTGGCTTAAAAATTTAGAGAGTCTTTTCTTCTGGCTTTTTGAGGGTAACTTGTGGGCCATATTCTATACTCCAGTTTAGCACAGATACAGCAGATACAATTGACAACTGACAATTGACAACTGACAATTAATAGGGGGCCTAGGATAAGTCTAATTTGTCATGGAACAACCATTACTTTCCAGAATTTTAGCCAAAATTGGTATAGCAATTTTGGCAGTAGCACTAGCCGATCTTCTGTTTGTTAATTATTGGCTAATTAAGACTGAAAATCTCAAAGGTGAGCCAGTTAGCGAGAATGGCATACAGCTATCACGAGTCATTGATCCAAAATCCGAGTCTTCACCCTTGTCCTTACCTTCGTCGTCACCGTCCCCAACTAAATCCTCATCTGCACAACCGTCACCGATTGTCAAAACAGAAACTGTTATCGAAAAGCAAACCCAGACAATTATTCAAACTGCCCAAAAGGAACTTTTTATTCCAATAGGATCAGGTTTTACCAAAAGTAATAGCTATGAAGATTTGGCCGGGCTTGAAGTAACAATCGATACCAGCAAATATTCGGCTATTGATTCGATAGTTTTTGAAGCTTCTCTCTGGGTCGAGGATGGCAACGGTAAGATGTATGCCCAACTTTATAACTGGACTGATAAGCATCCTGTCTGGCTTAGTGAGATTACAACAGTCTCTGCAAAAGGGATTTTGACAACTTCACAGAAGATTAATCTTGAAAAGGGTTCAAGAGTTTACAAAATTCAGGCCAAAACCGACTTGACAAATTTTGCCGCCCATGTAGAAAATGCTAGAATAAAAATTACCTTACGGTAATTTAAATTTCTAATTTCTAAATCCTAAATCCTAAACAAATCCAAATGAGGGAAAGTACTAAATTCAAAACAATTTTTTTTGATTATTTGAACATTTGAATTTTGATATTGTTTAGAGTTTAGAATTTATCCTGCTTTAGTCCTTAGTCGTTAAGCGTTAGACTAGAAGAAAAATGGCAAATAAAAAACTACATAAAGAACTTCTCAAACAGATGATTACGCTTTCAACTTCAGGTTTTGGCTTGGTAGCGGCTTTAGCCTGGAATGAAGCAATTCAGGCATTTGTTAAGGAATATATTGACCAGTATATTTCGGTAGGATCAGGCATTATCTCCAGGTTCATCTACGCAATCATCATCACGGCCTTTGCCGTCTTTATCACCTACCAGCTGACTAAGATTGTGAAAGAAGATTAGGAGTTCTAAATATGGGAGCACGGCAGGCTAGAACGATTAATTGATCAACCATGCAATTTGGCACTCTTAGCCACAAAGGAACAAGTTTTCCAGTTCGCACTAAGGACTGTAAACAACTATCACCATTATCCTTGAATGATAAAGTTTGTCGGCACTCATAACTCGCAGCATTACTTAGACCGTGGTGAACTATTGTTTTTAAACGCCAGCGGTCAACTTCCATTTTGCTCCATTGACCATTTGGGACCCTTCTCCCGTGAGGCCTATCCTCAGGATAAAAACTCCCTACTCTAGTGCTACTTCGAAAAAATCTCTCAACTGCCATTTTAATTATTAATTTAGGCAGATTTATATATCTGTAAAGATCTAGGCAGGTTGTGGAGATGTTGTCAAGAGGTTAGTATTCGCCCATTCCGCCGGGGGGCATGGCTGGAGCTTTCTCTTTTTCAGGAAGATCCGTTACTAACGCCTCGGTGGTCAAAATCATCATCGCAACCGAGGCTGCATTCTGAAGAGCTGTGCGGGTAACTTTAACAGGATCAATGACACCGGCAACAACTAAATCTTCAAATTTACCGGTTAATGCGTTAAGACCGATATTAACCGGGGCTTTTTCTACTTCCCTGACTGCCCATCCGGAATCTACGCCGGCATTTTGGGCGATCATGGCCAGGGGTTTTTCAAGAGCCTCCCGGACAATTTCGACACCAATTCGCTCATCGGATTTATCTGCAACTGCCAGTTTATCAAGTACTTTCATCGCCCGAACCAGAGCGACTCCTCCACCTACAACATAGCCTTCTTCAACTGCCGCTTTTGTAGCATGAACGGCATCATCTACTCTCTCTTTCTTTTCCTTAAGCTCAACTTCCGTAGCCGCACCGACATTAATTACAGCAACTCCGCCTGAAAGTTTGGCCAGTCTTTCTTCCAACTTTTCTTTATCAAAATCAGACTCGGTGGTAGTAAGCTCGTTTCTAATCTGCTTGATTCTGCCCTCAAGTGCGCTCTTTGTTCCTTTGCCGCCGACAATAATCGTATTGTCTTTGTCGGAAATCACTCTTTCGGCTTTTCCCAGATCCTCAACAGTTACGGATTCCAGCTTCCTGCCCATATCTTCGGAAATAACAACCCCCCCGGTTAAAGTAGCGATGTCCTCAAGCATTTCCTTGCGTCTGTCGCCAAAACCCGGGGCTTTAATTGCCAGAACATTGAAGGTACCGCGAAGCTTGTTGACAACCAAAGTTGCCAAGGCTTCTCCTTCAACCTCGTCGGCAATAATAACTAAACTTTTAGAGATTTTTACAAAATTTTCCAAAAATTGCAGAAGATCGTTAAGAGAGGAAACTTTCTGGTCGGTAATGAGGATATGGGCGTCTTCGATGACTGATTGCATTTTGTCAGGATCAGTTACAAAATAAGCAGAGACAAAGCCCCTGTCAAACTCCATTCCCTCTTTATATTCAACAGAAAGTTCCAATCCCTTGCCTTCCTCGACGGTAATGACGCCATCCGGTCCGACCTTTTGCAGAGCTTCGGCAATCATTTTGCCAATTGCGCCATCGGCGGCCGAAATTGTGGCGATTTTTTCAATTTCGGATTGATCTTCGACTTTTTTGGCCATTTTCTTAAGTTCGGCAACAACGGCCTCTGTTGCTTTCTCAACTCCCCTTTTGATTACCATCGGATTGGCACCGGCAGTGATATTTTTAAGGCCTTCTTCAACCATTGCCCGGGCAAGAACAGTCGCGGTAGTAGTGCCGTCACCGGCGACATCGCTAGTCTTGGAAGCGGCCTCTTTGACTAAAGAAGCACCCATATTTTCAAAGGGATCTTCAAGTTCAATTTCTTTGGCAACGGATACGCCGTCATGGACAACATTGGGAGCACCCCATTTCTTATCAAGAGCTACATTTCGGCCTTTAGGACCAAGTGTTGTAGCAACAGCTGATGCCAGCTTGTCAACACCAGCTTTTAGTTTTGTTCTTGCTTCTTCTGCGTAAAGTAATTGTTTAGCCATAAAATTATTTTTTACCTAATAGTTTCTGGAATTTATCTAATTGTTTTCTTTTTTTAACATCCGGATATTTACTGACAAATCTTTCGGATAACTCCATAAGTTCTCCTTCGGACTTATTACTACCTATTACAATCGCCATTAAGTCTTCGAATTTAATCAGTAAAAGTTCTTTCCCTCCAGATTTAATCTCATTGCCACCCCATTTTTTATAAACTACTTTATCGCCGACTTTAACCGGACATTTGATAGTTTTGCCTTCCTCGACAAGATCTGCTCCACAAGCCAGAACTTTGCCCTCTTGAGGTTTTTCTTCGGCAGATTCAGGCAGAATAATCCCAGAGGCAGTTTTAGTCTCTTTAGGAGCAGGTTCGATTAATACGTATCCGGCTAAAGGTTTTAACATTTTATGACTAAAGTCTAACGACTAATGACTAAAGCTCTATATCTGCGTCTTTAGTCTTTCGACAATAAATTTGGGCAGATTTTTGAATAAAGTCACGAGCACTTCCATGTCGTGACTGCTAATATTTTAGCAACGATTTTTAATTTGTCAAGCCCCGAACTTTGGAGTTCGGGTCGCAGACCCATCATAATCGCCCTTTGAGCCGTGAGAAGTAAGATTAGTTGGGTCAAGCGGGTAAAAAGAATTCGTAGTCTGTTGAAAACCTTGTTATTCTTCGAACAACGTGAGAAGTCTGACAGTTCTCGCTACGGAGAGTATCAGACGGTACTCTCCTACACTCGAACAATATGCAAAGCATGTTGTTCTCGTCCTGAGTTTTAACGAAGGGCTCGAACAATAAGGGTTTTCAACGATCTCAGGAAAGAATTTGTAAAAAAGCTCAAAACAATATAAAATTCTAACCTTTAAATGGAAAGAGAAACTTCTAACTTCACGATAATCACAAGGAATCCAGTTCTTGCAAAGTGGTTATTAAAAAAATCTGGAGAACAAAAGTTAACCGATATCAGGTCTAGACCTTTCGGCGATGTAACTATTACTCCCTTACCGAATGGCCAACTTGAAATCAGTGCTCCAACACAAAAGGCATATAGTGAATTATTAAAACAAATTAGGGAAGAGGGGGCTATTTCTTCGGAGATTTAAAATTACTAACTGCTTCCATGAATGCAAGATAAAGAGGGTGAGGATGAAGCGGGCGGGATTTGAGTTCGGGATGGAACTGCACACCGACAAAAAACGGATGGTCTTTAAACTCCAAAGCCTCAACCAAATTGCCTTCCTTGGAAGTTGCTGCGATAACCATGCCTTTATCTTCAAAAAGTTTGGCGAATTTACCGTTAAATTCAAAACGATGGCGATGTCGTTCAGAACCGGAAAGTGAATTGTAGGCTTTGGCAAATTTGGTTCCGGTTTTGGCTTTAAAATCCCAAGCGCCGAGACGCATGGTACCACCAAGATTTTTAGATTTGATTTTGGCTTTTTGGTCGGCCATCACATCAATAACCGGATGCTTGGTCTTAGGATTAATCTCAGTAGTATGGGCATCGGTAAAACCCAAAATGTCTCTGGCAAATTCAACAGCTGCCAGTTGCATACCAAAGCAAAGGCCAAAATAAGGAATTTTTTCTTCCCTGGCGAACTTAATTGCCGAAATAATCCCTTCAACCGCCCTTCCTCCAAAACCCCCGGGTACAATCATCCCATCAAAACCCTTTAGAATTTTAGTACCTTCTTTCTCAATTTGCGTTGAATCAATCCAGCGCATTTTGGGTTTAATGTCATATTGGGCAGCAGCATGCTTGATTGACTCGATAACTGAAAGATAAGCATCTGAAAGTGTAAAATCGCCGGTTGAAAAATATTTACCGACCATGGCAATTTTGGCTGTTTTTTTGGCAGTCAAGGCCCCGGTTACCATAACTTTCCAGTCAGATAGATTACTTTTTTTAGGTTTAGTGGCTAACTTCTTGAGAATTTTGTTGGAAAGATCCTGATTTTCAAAATTTAGGGGAATTTGATAAATGCTTTCGACATCCGGTGCAGAAATAATATCGTCAGGATCCAACCCGCAGGCAATGGCGATCTTCCCCTTTCTCTTTTCATCAACCGAAACACTTGATCTGGCCAGAACAAAATCCGGCAAGATTCCTGAGGAAGCAAGTTGTTGAATCGACATTTGAGCAGGTTTTGATTTCATTTCTCCGAGCGAAGAAGGAATCGGCAGATAAGTCACGTGGACATGAAGAATATCTTTTGGTTTTTGCAATTTTAGCAAACGATTAGCTTCCAAAAATAACAGATTTTGATATTCTCCAACCGTTCCCCCCACCTCCAATATGACTATATCTGCCCGATTGGTCTTGGCGCACAGGTAAATACGGTTTATAATTTCCCGGGGCGGATCCTGGAAAAACTCAACAGTTTTTCCTTCATAACCTAATGCTCGCTCTCTATCGATTACTGTTTTGAATACCTGACCGGAAGTCATGTAATTTGTCCAGTTAAGGCTTTGGTCTAGAAACCTCTCGTAATTACCCAGATCCTGATCACATTCCATGCCGTCATCGAGTACAAAAACCTCACCATGCTCGATAGGATTTAAAGTGCCGGCATCGACATTAAGATATGGATCGGCCTTGATAGCGGTTACGGCAAAACCGCGGGATTTAAGAATAAGAGCAATTGAAGAGGTGGCAACACCTTTACCGATTCCGGAAATAACTCCGCCTGAAACAAAGATAACTTTGGTATTCATAAAAAAATCCCCCTTCGCTAAAGCTATGGAGGACTCATCCCTCCTTTGCTTATGCTACAGAGGGCTTGCCCTCCGAAGTCTTGACAAGAGGGCCCGCTAATATTCTCTCAAAGCTGGGTTGGGATTGTCAAGAAGAGGCTATTCTCAATTTCCTTAATCGTCTCTTATACTTCGCAATCACCCATTTTTGAGTATCGGCAGGATGGAAGAAGAGCTGATGATCGCCTATCTTTTCTGTCGTGATTTTTGGGCGCATGTACAAGAGCTGAAAACTTTTTAAAAAGTTTTCAGCAAGTGGAAAGTGGAAAGTGGAAAGTGGAAAGAAATTACTTTTTGACTTTGACTTTCGACTTTGACTTTGCACTTCTTCTGGCCTCCAATTCGGCAGATATTTCTTTATCCACTTATTGGCACTTAAAAATCTTCGATAAGTTCCATCCCGATCCCAAAGTGGCTTCATCTGGCAAATCTCGTGAGCAAGGTAAAGATTTGGCGGTCCAATTTTGAGTTGTGACTCATCAATAAATACATTCAAACAAGCTCGATCAGATATTTGCCTTCCTGACGGACTTCTCTTATAAGGCAGAAGTAAGATGTTAGCCAAAAAACGGGTTGTCCAAAGGGTATTTTTCGAGGTAATCAGAACAAGATCAATATCGTCATTTTTATGGCTATTTTCCATCGCCAACGCGCCTGAGATTGCGACAAGCTTCAGAGAAGGAACAACTTTTAGGATTCTGGCAAAAAATTGGGCTCTTTTAATTTTTAGAAGCGAATACTTCTCTCTGAGTTTGCGAAGTTTTACAATTTTTGATCTACCTCTGAGAAAAATGTAACCGTTTTTTGAAACAAGCTTCCTTGTTAAGAAAAGCTTGTTCAACTCTCTTTTTACAGTAAATGCTCTTACTTCAAGATTAATTAAATAATTGTGAATTTCCTGTTGAGTCAGTGGATAATCAAAGATATCGTGATAGGTAAGGGTTGCCAGGATGGACTGAGAAAGAGTCATGAGGGAAGAGTATCATGAGTATTCGAGATACTACAAGTGGACGTAGTTGAACATTCAAAACAAATTTTTGATATTTGAATTTTGAAATTGTTTAGAGTTTAGAATTTAGAGTTTAGGATTTTTGTCTATTGGATCCCAAAGCGACCAAGAATAGACGCAACATTTTTAGCAGTTGTCGAAAGAGCTGTTTTTGCACTGGTACCGTCAGCAACACTATTTATGGCATCCTCATAAGCCTTGATTATTTGATCGTTTAATCCATTGTCGAATGTTCTTGAAGCCATTGGGAAAGATCGCATATAGGCAGCCCCCTTAACATAAGCTCCAGCAATCGGATCCGATTCAAGTGTTGAAGCTAAAGAAACTTTGGGATAAGGCTCCCCTAAAATTCTTCCGGGAGTCCTTGAAGCTTCGCTATAAAGCTTGACTAGATTTTCATCTACTTGTAAAAATTTAATAAATTCCCAGGCTTCTCTCTTATTCGTACTTTTTGCAGAAACTCCTTCTGCCCAATAACTTGCCCACCCCACATTACCCCCTTCAAGTTGGGGAACTGGTGCCACCTTAAACTTTAAAAGAGGATTGAATAATTTAATTTCAGTTGCCCGCCAACTTGGACCAAAATACATAGCCAAATTACCCCCTGCAAAAGCAAAAGTTGAAGAGGGCATTGTTTCATCCCAGACTTGATTCGGGCCCTTTGCGAAATTTGCATAATATTCAAGTGCGTCCGCCGAAGCTTGATCCGTTGGAGATTTTAAATCCCCACCATTTTGTAAAATCATGAGACCTAATATGTCGGAAAAATGGTCAACATTTGAAGCTGTCCCTAAAGCTATACCAGCAGTTCTGATTCCTCCCGAGGGGTCGCGGACTGTAAGTTTAATAGCTGTTTGAGCAAGTTCTGACCAGGTTGACGGTGGCGAGTTAATCCCCGCTGCCTTAAATATATCCTCATTCCAATAAAGAGCAAGGCCGTCTATTTCCAAAGGAACTCCAACGAATTTCTTGTCATTATTTCTTAAATCAAAGAAAACTGTTGGATAAAAATTCTTCTTAAAATCACTAGTCGAGACTATATCAGAGGGCACAGGGTCTAGAATATCTTTTAACATCGGGACCCAAGTATTGTGGAAGCGAAATAAATCTGGTCCCTCCCCGGATCCTATTTGACTTTGTAGAGATTCGCGATATTGCTGTGGACTTCTCTTTTCATAAACGATATTGACATTTGGCTTTATTTTTTTGTATTCATTGATAACTTGATTAATGGCATTTGCGTCTTCCCACAAACCCCAATATCTTATAGTTATTACCTCCTCTTCCTTACCTCCCGGTAAAAGAGAACAACCGCTTAAAACTAATGAGAATAACAACGGTAACAAGAGAACTTTTACCAAATTGGGCATTTCAGGTTTCTTGAAAAAAAAGGTATATTGTTTAACTCTATGATATCATAATAAAGCCCGTATTAATCATATCTCAAGTCCTTGTGCGCTTAGCTTATCTCAATCTCAAAAAAATTCCCCTACTTCTGTATGCAATTGCTTTTCTATTAACTCTTTTTATAAGTTACAATCTTGCCTATTTTAATAAAACTTTGCCTAATACTTATATCGGTAGCCAATCAGTCTCAGGCAAAACCAAAGAACAACTTGAAGACCTTTTAACAGCAAGGATTGAATCCCTCGAAAAGGGAAGTGTAATTTTTGAGTTTGAGGACAATAAATTAGAAACAGACTTAAAATCATTGGGAGTTAATTTTGTAAAGGGCGCTTCTTTACAACAGGCGTGGAGTCAGAGAAAGTCTGTTAATTTTTTAGAAAAAACCCAGATTACACCCATTTATCATATAGATTTCCCCGAGCTAAATAATTTCTTAGATACAAAACTAAGTTTATACGAAACTAAGGCTAAAAACGCTTCAATTAATTTTGAGGGAGGCAAAATACAAATATCCCAAGAATCTCAAGGGAAAGTAATTGACCGATCAGCTCTGTTGTTTAAGTTGCGCGAGAAAATAGAAAATCTTACCATGTCACCGATTATTCTAAAACTCATTGATGATCAGCCTCAAATAAATGCTTCTCAAGCCCAATCCGCCTTAAATAAAGTTGAAACATTAAATAATCAACAAATTGTACTCACTTATGAGCTCGATTCCTGGAAATTATCAGGTCAAAATTTACTCTCAATATTAAAATTCTATCCATACGGTCAAAAACAGGGATACACTGAAAAATTTACCTTCTACGATGAACCAACAATTGTTAATTCAGTAAAGTTAGTTGATTCACCGCAACCAAAGCTAAATGTTAACCTAGATAATGATAAACTTGATGGTTTTATCAGCACTATCGCAAATTCGATCGATCAGCCAACAACAAACGCTACATTAAAATTTGCAAGTGGTAAGGTTATCGAATTTACTCCGGCAAGAAATGGGCTGAAGTTAGATAGACGAGAGACTAAAAATCTTATTTCTCAAAAAGTTTCAATTGATAATTTTAGTGAAGGAAAAGATATTAATATTACTCTCCCAGTCACTATTCAAGTCGCTAAGATTGCTAATGAAGATATAAATAATTTAGGAATAAAGGAACTGATAGGCCGAGGAGTCTCATATTTTGCCGGCTCAATTGCTAATAGAGTCTATAATTTATCTCTTGGTTCTCAAAGAATAAGCGGAACATTGGTTAAACCCGGAGAGACTTTCTCTTTCAATCAGTCAGTTGGGGAAGTTACTGCCTCTACGGGTTATAAACAGGCTTATGTAATTTCAAAAGGAAGAACGGTTTTAGATGACGGCGGCGGTATGTGTCAGGTTTCGACCACAGTTTTTCGTGCTGCTTTAAATGCCGGCTTACCAATCGTTTCAAGAACTGCCCATGCTTACCGGGTTGGTTATTATGAACAAAAAGGATTTAAAGCTGGCTTGGACGCAACTGTCTGGGCCCCGTCTGTTGATCTAAAATTTAAAAATGACACCGACAAACACATACTCGTCCAAGCGGTCGTGGACAGAACAACCTCAAAACTTGAAATTGATATTTACGGAACAAACGACGCAAGAAGAGTTGAAATCAGCGATCCTGTAATCTCAAATCAAAAACCACCTCCTGAAGATAAGTATGAAGAAGATCCGACATTAGCAAAAGGTACGGTTAAACAAGTCGATTTCGCCGCATCTGGTGCAACCTCAGTTTTTACCAGGAAGGTATTCAAAGCAAACGAACTAATTATTGATGATACATTTAAATCTGTATACCGACCTTGGCAGGCAGTATACTTAGTAGGAACAGGAGGATAGTTTGAAAAAAGATCTAGCAATTATCTTTGGTTTATTTCTTTTGATTGTAGTGCTTTTGATATTTGGAAAAGGATTTTCAACAGCAAGTTATCTTGGACTCCAAAATCAAACCCAACAAAGAAAGGATTCAGTATCAGTATCAGCTAAGGCTCTCATCATTCAAGCTAAAGTTGTCACCAGTCCGGGTGACCGGAAAAAAGGGCTTTCAGGTCTAGATTCACTACCTCTAAATCAGGGAATGCTTTTTGTATTTGAAAACAAAGGCACCTATGGATTTTGGATGAAGGATATGGAGTTTGCTATTGATATTATTTGGATCGATGAAAATAAAAATATTGTAGATATTGTCGAAAACGCAGCTCCACAACCTGGTAAAAAAGAGAAAGAGCTGACAGTTTATAAACCGAGAAACGACGCTCTTTACGTACTCGAGGTCAATGCAGGACTATCCAATCTAAATAATCTGCAAATCGGTGATAAAGTCGCCTTTGAGTTGTAACCAAACCCTAATCTAATTATCCATTATGATTATCCTAGGCATCGAATCTACTTGTGATGAGACAGGAGCTACCGTCGTTGAAAATGGACGAAAGGTCCTATCAAATATTGTCTCCTCATCAGTAAAACTACATAATAAATATAAAGGTATAGTCCCGGAAATAGCCGCAAGAGAACAAGTTCGCGTTATCATCCCAGTTGTTAACGAAGCTTTGGCAAAAGCATTCGGATCAATTCGGAGTAATAATTCGTACAAATTCGGATGTCACATTGACGCTATCGCTGTTTCTTATGGCCCGGGACTTATCGGATCGCTTCTGGTCGGAGTTGAAACGGCTAAGACTTTAGCTCTCATTTGGAAAAAACCTTTGATTCCTGTTAATCATTTGATCGGACACGTGTATGCCAATTGGTTAACTGTTAATAGTTCACAGTTGACAGAAAAAAACCGTGAACCGTTAACCATGAACCATGAACCAATGTTCCCTGCCGTTGCCCTCATTGTCTCCGGCGGGCACACAGATTTACTACTGATGACTGATCATATGAAGTTCAAATGGCTAGGAGGTACACTTGACGATGCAGCCGGTGAAGCATTCGACAAAGTTGCAAGAATTTTAGGTCTTGGATATCCAGGAGGACCGAAGGTCGAGCGAATCGCTCGACAATGGACAATGGACAATGGACAATGGACAATCAAATTACCTCGCCCAATGATAGATTCAAATAATTTTGATTTTTCATTTTCGGGACTAAAGACTGCCGTCGCAAATTTGGTTCACAGCTCACAATTCACAGTTCACAGCCGAGAAGAAATTGCCTATGAATTTCAAAAGGCAATTGCCGACGTTCTAGTTACAAAAACAATTAACGCAGCCAAAAGATTTAATGTCAGAGAAATTCTTTTAGGTGGGGGAGTTGCGGCAAATTCCGTCCTTCGCCAACAGCTCACAGACCACTGCAGAGGACTAAACATTCCCGTTAAATTTCCACCTGTAGATCTTTGCATCGATAACGGCGCAATGATTGCTGCAGCAGCTTTTTTTAATAGGAAAATTCAGAGTCCCCAAAAACTACAAGCAGATACCAGCTTATATTTTGCTCCAACTAAAATATAGATTTCCAATCTAAGATCTTTTGCTTTAATATATGAGTAATAACATTTCTTTACACGTGACGGTAAAATGAGAGTCCGGCACATGAAAAGAAATTATCAACTTACATGAAATTTAACACAAATCCGCCAGCCGGCGGAGAAAAAGAAATCTATGACTTTTGGCAAAAAGAAAATTTGTTTCGGGCAACTCCAACATCATTTAAAAAAGCCTACTCGCTTTTGATTCCTCCACCAAATTTAACTGGAGAATTACATCTCGGTCATGCAATGCAACATTCAATTCTAGATGCAATTTCCAGATTTAAAAGAATGCAAGGGTATGATGTTTTATTACTGCCCGGAGTCGATCATGCGGGAATCTTATTTGAAGCAACCTTCGATAGAGAACTTGCCAAGAAAAATTTAAGTAAAGAAAAACTTGGCCGCGATGAGTGGTTAAAGAGAGCTTGGAAATTTAAGGAAGAAGTATACAACTCTGTATCCGCCAGCTGGAAGATCATGGGCCTTTCCGCCGACTGGTCAAGGGAAGTTTTTACTTTAGACCTCGGACCACAAAAGGCAGTCTTTAACGAGTTCAAAACATATTATGAAAGGGGACTAATTTATAAAGGGCCTTACATTGTTCAGTGGTGCCCTAAATGCAATACAGCAATTGAGGATGTCGAATTGGAGTACAAAGAAAGGAAAGAAGAACTTTATTTTGTCTGTTATAAAATTCAGGGGACAAAAGATGAATACATTGAAGTAGCAACAACCAGGCCGGAAACAATTTTCGCAGACAGTGGAATTGCCATCTATCCTAATCACCCGAAATTTAAAAAATACATCGGCAAAAAGGCACAAATTCCTCTCTCCCCAATTATTTCTGACTTTGTTCCAATTTTTGAAGACTCGCGAGTTGAGAAAAAGTTTGGTACTGGGGCTCTAAAAGTTACCCCAGGGCACGATATTTTGGACTACCAAATCGGTAAAGATCACGACCTGAAGATTCGTCAGGTCGTTGATAAAAAAGGTCGCATGACTGAACTTGCAGGTGAAAAGCTAAAAAGTCTTAAAGTAAACAGAGCGAGAGAAAAAGTTATTGAAATTTTAAAAAATAATAACGCCTTAGCCAGCGTAAAACCTTATAAACATTCTGTTGCTATCTGCGAAAGATGCAAAAGCGTTGTTGAACCATTAATTTCTGAAGAATGGTTTGTAAAAGTAGATGCCCTGGCAAAAGGAGCAATTAAAGCGATAAACGCCGGTAAGATAAAATTCTTACCAAAAAACTATGCCAAAATTCTAGTCGATTGGCTATCTGATATTCATGACTGGTGTATTTCCAGATCCCTCTGGTGGGGACATAGAATTCCAGTTTGGTATCCTTCGGCTCGCTCCGCTCGCTCAGGACAAGTTGCTGATATACAAGTTTCCCTAGAATCACCCGGACCGGGTTGGATACAGGATGAACAGGTTTTGGATACATGGTTTTCCTCTGGAATTTGGCCACTTTCAACTCTAGGTTGGCCTGACGCCAAAACAAAGAATTTAATGCTAAAAAAATATTTCCCTTGGGATTTTGAAATTACTGCCCCCGAAATTAAATACTTATGGATTGCCAGAATGATTATGATAAGTGTTTATTTTATAGGCGATATTCCTTTTAAAGAAATGTTCTTTCATGGAATGCTTAGAGATCTTCAAGGACGCAAATTCTCAAAGTCCTTAGGCAATGGGATTGAACCTACATATTTGATCGACAAATGGAGTGTTGATGCTACGAGAATGGCACTTTATACCTATAGTATTCCAGGGCGTGATGGACGAGTTTCTCGCGAAATTCTTGACGAGCGGGGAAAAAATTTCAGGAATTTTGCGACTAAACTTCAAAACATCTCAAAATTTGTTCTTGACCTTGCACCTGAACCAGTACATTTCGCGGGAGTTAGTACTACTCATCTCTCTCCGAAACATAAAGATGATAAATGGATTTTTGATGAACTTAATCAAACTATAAAAAATGTGACACACCATTTGAAAAAAATTGAACTTCACTTGGCAACCGAGGAAATTTATGAATTCGTCTGGCACA
>MFCA01000027.1 GCA_001775095.1 Candidatus Curtissbacteria bacterium RIFOXYA1_FULL_41_14 | reverse complement strand
ATACAAGGGGGCTACTCTGATGGCTGGCGCAGGTACAACAGACCCTTGGGCAAACAGAATTCTTTTGTCGATCGTATTTAAATCGAGCCGCTTCAAAACATTATGAACACCATGATTGCCTAGCGCAACTTGATGTTCAGAAGCTAAAACTGTACTGATCCTATGGCTGGAAAGTTCAGGACGCGAGACAATAATTTGTTTGACTTTTTCTTCAATCTCGGGAGGTGCTTGGCGAGCAAAACGTTCAACTTGCCTTTTTTTATCCTCAAGTGCGGCAAAATTACCGCCCGCTTCGTTATAACGCTTCCTTAATCTATAAAAGATAACCCTTGAAATTCCAAATCTTCGGCATACCTCTGATACGGTTTTACCTCTTTCGACCATATCAAACATTATCATTCTATCTCTCGGAGTTAAACCGCTCGGATTCTTGCGAATTAGATCTTTGTGATCTTTACTGAATCGAAGACGTAAATCCTTTTTGTTTAGTTGATTCCGTAATAAAACATTCCGTACTGTATAACGGCTAATTCCTAAGGTTGGATTCAATTCTCTATGAAGCTGGCCAACAGACTTTGTAGGGGCTAAAGCAACAGCATTTAATATACCTTGTTCTACCCGTTTATTACTCGACGAATTGTATTTTTTTAGAAGTCTATAAAAAAGTAATCTGGAGATTCCAAACTTTCGGCAAAGGTCGTTAACCTTCTCGCCGCTTTTATGAGCCCGGATTAGTTCTAGCCTTTGAGTTAAAGAGAGTTTACTACTCATTTAGGGTTATTACCCCTAAATCGCTCACCTTACCTCTGCTATTCGAGTTTCAGTCTCAATTAATATGTTAACACCAAGTGGGTACTGACACAACTACCTATTCGCTCACTCGTATAAATTCGCAAGAACGACCAACTAAACTCAAGAATCTATATTATAGATATAACTCCGTCAATTCGTATATATTCGCATATCCGACTTACTTTTTTTCCTCCTTCTCAAGACTAATGGCAGCAAAGGCCCCAGTCCTAACAAAAACAAAAGTCTCTCAGGCACAATCACATATTTCCACAAAATACTGTAAGGAGAAACATCTCCCTGGGTCCAGATAACAAATATTCTGCCGGGTCCTGAATAATTGGACGTTTGATACATAATTGTCCCCTTTGACTTGAAAGTCGTTGCCGAACCGTCCCAGTTGCCCGAGTTATAAGGAGAGACACCCTTTTTGTAACGGATAATATCGGCACGGACCCAAAAAGCATAGAGGTCAGATGTGTTCGTATCAAGAGATATGGTTGGCTGAAAATTAATCCCAACCGAATCTAAAGTTACATCGGAAAAAGAGGTCCAGTTGTTGTCAGTTGAATTCCATTGGTCATAAATAATATAACCGGTACTGGTCGTGGCATATATTAAATGAACTCTATCTGGACTTCCCGTTGTTGAAACCGCAGAAAATCGGAGGGAGGCATAAACAGTACCGATTGAGGTGGCTAAAGCATCCCACCCTGCCCCATTAGTGTATTTTTTCCCTTCAAGTGCCACGTCCCTAGTCCAAACAGCATACATGTTTTGTGAAGACAAAGGAACAATTACTGACCAATTACTTGCGTCCGTGTTTGAAGTATCAGAAAGGGTTGTCGGTGAATCCCAGCTTTCGTGAGGATTCTCACTATTAGTTTCAGAACGGGCGGCCCGGATACAATACTGGGTTCCGCCGGCAGCATCGCAGTCATTATATCGGGCAACAACCCAGAGGTAGCCTGAAGAGTCTATGGAGATGTATGGAACTTCGTAATCGTCACTAGACCCTGACCCATTCAAAGCGATCCCCGCTGTGCCCCAGGAAATTGAAGAGGCGGAAGTGGTGCCTTTGTTAACTAAAACATCATAAGTATCAAAATAGGCAATATAAACCGTTGTTCCGCCGGCATACCAAAGAGAAAAGTAACCATAATCCGCAGCAATTGTGCCGCCTGAAGACCAGGTTGCTCCGTCATCGTTGGAGTAGTAATAGGCAATCTGGGTACCGTCATGGAAAAAAGCCCAATAGATATTGTTTGTGGTTTCATAAAAGGTTTTCCTCTGGTGAGGAAAAGCAGTCGCCTCGGAATTTACAGAGATTGAAAGACACTTGGCCGAATTCGACGGCCAGCCAATCACTGCCCCGTTTAACTCGTTATCATAATCTTCCCCTGCTAAACTACCGGTTGCCAGACAGATATCCCAAGTTATTGCTGAACCGTCAGCATTGATATTGTAGGTTGCGTCATCCCCCCCGCCCGGATCGAAAGCCAGATTGGTCCAGGTTGTGTTTTTTGTAATGCCTGTTACTGTAATATAACTTGCACCCGTGGCAAAGTTATCAAAAGAGCCGTCGGATAAATTAGTTACTGTCGCGGTTGAGGTGATATTTAAACCTGAGGAGTTGGCACCGGTAAAATCATAATACAAAGCGTTAATTGTGCCCCCGACTGTAAATCCGTAATTACCGGTGTTGGCAGAAACTGTCGTCCTGTTTGCTCCACTGCTTTGACCTTTAAGCTCGACCGTCTCTCCTGACCCCGCCGTAAAAGTGTCTCCATCCTGCATCATGGTTAAAGTCTTTTGACTTGAGGTATCATTAGAGTCTGGCCAGACTGCAAAGGTATAAGTATCACCAACTACGTAGTTAGTCGCTCCGTCTTGAATGGTAAATTGGACACCGGTTGCCGATTCAGTGTAAGTTCCAGGTAGAGTATAAGTTGCAGGACTGGCAGTTCCACCGGAACGGGTAACCGTAAAGACTGGAGTATCACCATTGGCTGTGGTTACCTCTGCCCTGTACCATTCAACAGCAGACAGAGCAGTGGTTAAAGTAATCTGGATATCTGTATCTTCTGTTCCTGTTCCTGAGTAACCATGAGGGGTAGCTGAATCCTCGTACAGATTGTTTGAGTAGTTGAACTTCTGGGTTCCTTCGTCATTAGGAGTCTCCGCATTATTGTCAGGTACAGTATATTCCCCCCAAATCTTAGTAGAACCGGCTGTTGAGTCATGCTTTTCGGAAATAACATAGGCGCCAGCATAGGTTACTCCCGAGACTTCAGTTGAAGAGGCAAGGTCAACGTTAAATAACTGAAGCCTAGAAGCAGAAGAAGAATCAGAGAAATAAATATCAGCTGTTGAGTTGGCGCCGCTGACACCGTAGTCATCATTGATGATTCTATTGATAGAACCGTTGAAATTCAGAGCCTCGAATCCCTTATTGTTTTTGTAGACAGAATTAGAGAAGAAGGTGTTGTTCCCAGTATTGGCATCTGCGACAAGAAAGGCTCGATCATTGGCAAAAAGAGTGTTGGAATAATAGGTGTTATTTGAAGAAGCGCCACCAGTAATTAAACCTGAATTAGAATTTTTATAGATAGCATTAGCGTAAGTAATATTATTCTGTGAGGAATTCAAGAATTCGAGTCCGACATTAAGACCATAGACTATATTTGACGAATAAACGTTGCGATGGGCACTGTTATTGTAGATGCCGTAGTTACCGGATGATACCTTATAAATATTATTACTAGAGACGAGATTATTATTCGAGGAGGAATCGAATGTAACATTTACATTAGAACAATCATATACCGCATTATTGGTAATTCCAGCCGTATAGGTAGCGTTATTATTAGAGCTACTGCCGGTTAGATAAATACAGCGGAAGCTATCATGTATTCTTGATTTATCTATTTTCATACCTTCGTCGGAGTTGGAAGCATCGACAGAGTTAGCCTCAATTCCCCACCTTTCGGCCACAACGTCTCCCAATTCCGAAATATCAGCATATTGAATAAGAGTTTCGGAACCGTCTTTGGCGTAGATATAGCCATTGTAGGTGGCGTTGGCAGTAACTGTAGCGTAATCCAATATTTCAAAGTTGTCGGTAGCCCGTATACCGTCTGCCCGTTTGATGGTTTTTCCAGAAAATGATCCGGGCACTGTATCTGGTTCGGAAATAACTATAAACTGATCACTGGTGCCAGAATCGGTTGAATCCACGATCCTGTAGTATTGGTTGTCAGTAGTATTGTAAATATATTGGCCGATTCCCTGGTCATTGGCGGTAATAAGCGAAGTTCCGGTTGTAGTGATGGTGTAAGTTGGACCGGAACCGGAAACAGTCGGGGCGTCGTCTTCAGTGTCATAATCATCGGCAAAAGTTAAAGAGTCAGTACCGTTTGAAGAGATAGTATAGATTTTTCCAAACGCCAGAGAATCGGTATCGGTAATACGAACATGTTTGTTCTGATGACCGTTGACTGTCCAGCTTTGGCTCGCATCATTAAGAGTAATTGTGGCGCCAGCGTCATGAGTAACGCTATCAATACCGGAGTTATCAGTATCATCCTGCGATCCCAAAATTTCAGTGTAGCCTGTGCCTTCTGTTTCCAGACCTGATTCAACAGAAGCGTTGGAGTTAAAGCGCAAAGTAACATTTTTGCCAATCTTAAAGTTGCCCGAGTTTGAAATGATGCAGTTTGAGCATGAAGGAGGTGATGAATTGGCATTAATATCAATACAGATATCGTCGCTGTTGCAGGCAGTTCCATCTCCTTGAGCCAAACCATCATAGGTTTGAAAAGTAGCACCTGATGAGATCGTAAACTTTCCCCTGACATCCAGATTATCACCCGCTCCGTTACCCAAAGTTACAGTTCCTGCCGTCACCTGCAAAGTATCAGTCGCGTTAGCAGCAGAAACCAGCATCGCGTCCTGAATTGTCCAACCTCCACCCGAACCGTTAAACTGAACTTTGTAAAAAGTTGAACTCCCGGAAAGTGTCCCGGAAAGATATTGTCCCGTCGAAGTCGAATTAAAAGTTGCTGTATAAGTACTCCAGGTCGCTGTACCGGTGTTGTGGTAAGAACCACCGATGGTTACATTCCCCCCCGGTGCAAATGTATCGCCGGTCCAGATATGCAATTCTCTGCCGCTTGCGACTGTCAGGACACCGGACTCTGAAGTAAAGCCAATTTCGGAGTCAGAACAGGCCGAGCCCGAATCGTTATCGCAACTCGCCAGCATGGAGTTGGTGATACTTTCCGTGTTTTCATCTCTTAAGATAACTCTGTTTTCAAAAATAGAAAGACCGGTACAGTCGGGACTGTCTGTACAGGAGGCACCGTAATTTAAAACTAAAGTACCGTCGTTCGTTTCTTCATCAAGCCAGAGGGTTAAAATGTCACTATTTACGGGAATAGCAACGCCGGTAATCTCAAAATTGCCCGATCCGTCAGTGTCATCCGTGTAGGAAGTAGCCAGGTCAGCCGAATTAACCAGTTTAACGGTCAAACCGGAACCTAAAGGACTGGACTCGCTGGTATCATAAACCGTGCCCAGGATACGGATTTCCGGTGGATTATAGAGAAGGTAGGAAATCTGGGTTTTTGAAGTTGCTGTGCCGGCTGTCGCATCTATCGCCGTATCCAAGACGCTATCTGCGGCAATTGACACGTCAGTAACATAATTACCAGAAGTAGTAGAATTGGTAATCGAAGCTGAAAGCGAAGTATTGGCAGCATCATCCCTTAGAGTAAAAGTCCAGGTGTATCCGCTTCCGGGAGCAGTGCTAAGGTTAACATAGATCGCCTTGGCTGTCGTCGCCTGAGCCAGGTTATAAAACTCATTTTCCGTTGTTGATAAGGTGGAGAGCGCGCAGGTAAGACACTGGTATTCCACGTTTGTTGAGTCTGTTACGTTGTTCGTCACCGCCGCGGCTATATATTCGCCCGGGGTATCAGGATCAAAAACAATGCCGATCCAGGTATAGGCTGAAGCAACAGTTCCACTCACGGCCTGCCTATAAGTTACCGTGTCACCCGCGGCAATGGAAACCGTGTTACTAGTATCGTTACCAGTGGTGTTAGTGTCTGAAATAGTTACTGCCAAACTCGTATCTAAACCATTCTTCCTGACGATAAGTTGCTTGGAGGTGCCGCTGCCGGGAGCAGCGGAAAGCTCCATATAAAGATTCTTTAATGTTCCTGATGTTGGAAATACCATCGTTTGGTCAAACTCTGTTGAACTCTGGGCTCTTGAACCTATCAAGGGCCGAAAAGAGTTGTTTGAAAAGGCAGTCCCGTTGCCATTAGCCAGTAGGATTGTCTCCCCGGCAGTATCGGGAGTAAACTGAGCAGTCCAGTAAACTGCGGCAGCTGCGGTGGGCGTACCGCTCGGAGTAGCCGAAATGCTCGTGTCGTCGCCGGCAGATACGGTTACTTGATCGGTATCCAAAGAAGAAATTGTATTAGTGTCTGAAATAGTGACCGACAAATCGCTGTTTGCACCATTTATTCTGATCGCAAAAGTCCAGGATTTCCCGGCTCCAGGGGCGGTATTGACCCGAACTTTAAGATTGCTCAATTTTCCGGATGTCGGGATTATGCTTCCTCTCGCGTTCTCACTGGACCAGGTATAACTGCCATCGCCCATAAGACAGGAATACTCTGTGGAGGATGTAGACGGGTCATCGGCCGTGCCCTAAATAATATATTGCTTGGTGGTTGCTGCAGCATCCGCCGCAATCTGCCACGGCCTTGCTTCTTCAAAAACCACATCTTCAGGGGCTTGCCCTGAGTGAGGAGCGACAGCGACGAGTCGAAGGGGTCCCAGCAAATAAAACTGCGGGCTTACATCTGGGGCATTGAAAGTGTAGGAAAGTTCATAGGTTCCCCTTTTCTTCCAATCAACCTGCCATATAATTTGCTTTTCCTTTTGGTCATTTGAATTTTGCTTGCCCTCCATAGCTTTAGCGACGGAGGGATTCGTGATTTCAAAAGTAGCTGGCACTGTCTCTACGACTTTACCATTGAAATCCTCGTTCGCTTTGACTTTGAGGGTCATTTTGTAGGCTGCAGCAAAGGGATTTATCCTAGTCGCTCCTACTCTTTCTATATCAAAAGGTATACTTTCTCTAACTTCAAAATTGTCACTTATTGAATACTGGTTGTCATCGTTAGTCAAAGTCATTTGGTAAGTACCAAGGATCAAAGGAATTTGGTAGTAAGCATAGAAGTCGGGATTGTCAGTCACGTTGTTCGGCTCACAAGTTCCGGATTTATTGACCTGAGGAGTGAATTTTTTCCCCGAAGGCCTAATAATTTCCAAGGTCAGGTTGCTGTCGCAAACCGAATAGCCCCGCTCATCCAAAGAGCCCATCTGGATATAAGCTTGTTCTCCCGGCAAATAAATGGTTTTGTTGCTATTGATGGCCAAAACTCCGTTCTGGAATTCCTGTTCAGGCTCATCATCCTTTTGATTCTCAAATTTTTCTTCCTCTGCTGCATAGGCTGGTTTTACTAATGAGAATCTGAAAAGATTGGGCAAAGAGGACCCTTTTTTATCTGAAACAATCACCTTCGCTCCTATATCCTCCCCGGATGCTTGCCGATATGGAATCATCGGTGAAAGATAGCCCAAGGTAGTTGAGAAGAGTAAGAGGAAAATGATTACAAAATTCACGGCAAATCCCAACCGCTTCCGGCTTCTGACAGGATTAAATTGGCGGCTGATGGTTGCCAAAGCTAAATTTGCTCTCCTTAATTCATAATTCATACTTCTTGCTTCAGTTAGTGCCGTTTTCCCCAAAGGCCATAATCTCCCTACCCATTGATAGAACCTTGCCTTTTGAACAACATCCGTTACCACTCCTGTCTTAGGTGTCCTGAACCAGGGTCCTTCAGAGCTTTCCAGGAAGCCCTTAATGGCAGCATAAGCCTGGAAGGGCACTATGATGTAGGAAAGGGCGATAAAGGAGAAAACACCCAGGTAATCACGCTCGTCTGATTCCTCCAGGAAAAGACCGACAATGTTTAAAAGAGGCAGGGATAAAAGATTGGTAAAAACCAGACTCCAGCCAAAAGTTGCACTCCAGAAGGGCAGCTTTGTCTGAAAGATAGCCTCAGAGATAAACCAGGACAGGGTGCCAATCACAAAGAAGGCAGCTTGCAGGTAGTAGGGAGCTAAGTACAGGAATTCGAGTTTTTCTGCCGGAGACAATTTACTGGGTTTCCATACATGGTTATCTGGTGATTGTTGTATTGTTTCATTGTTAAATTGTTGTTTCTGGCTTTGCCCTTCAACAATGGAACCATTTAGCAATGTAGCAATTGGCCGATTCCCTGTGTTATCAGAAATTGCTGATTCCCAATGTCCGAATAACATGCGTGATAACATGATTTTGATGTTAAAGGAAGCTCCTTCCGCCCATCTCATTCTCTGGCGAATTAAGCGTCTGACTGTTGAGACTGCTTCTGCCGGAGCCTGGATGTAGGGAGTAAAGGCTACCTTGTAACCAGCTTCATAGAGTCTTAAGGTTAGTTCGAAGTCTTCGGTTATGGAAGTTCCCCAGCCAAAGGCTCGCAATATATCAGCTCTGATGGCGTAAACACTGCCGGCAATCTGCTTCAAGCCTTGATAAATCTCCTCACCTGCTCTCTCA
>MFCA01000026.1:50462-52326 GCA_001775095.1 Candidatus Curtissbacteria bacterium RIFOXYA1_FULL_41_14 | reverse complement strand
CCACGCTAAGCGCAGTGGAATCTGGCTAATCTCTGCCAGAATTTTGTCATTCTCCTCTAAAATCCAACTGCCTGGAACCACAACTATCTCTTTGCCGGAATGGAGTTTAACAATCGGGTAATTGTCAGAATCAAATCCAACAACCTTTCCCAATGTCCCGTTGATATAACCCTTACCCGGATTATTCTTAACAAACATGACAACAGCCCCTTCTTTCAAGACTAAATTTTCTGGCGCAAGGCAACCTTTTTTTAATGCCTCAACCAATTTCTTTTTACCCCTAACTACCATTTGGTAGGTAAATTCCGGCTTGTCTATTTTCTCCAGCTCAAAGTTATTGATCGCGTCAACATCTGCGTTATGCGAATAAAGCTTTGTCGGATAAACATCATTTGGCAAAACCCCGTTTAGCCTTTTGGCCAATTTCTCAAACGTTCCCTCGTTTACCTCCCGTGACCTAATATCATTAAGCACCCGCAAGAACTCTTCATCCCACTGCCTGTGTTGCTCATCCAGATAGCACACTTTAAGATCAAGTTCAGTCCACGCGTCGGATTTGTAAGCAAAGCTGGCCGCCGGATAGCCCTCATCGGCAACGGGCGGCAGCTGGAAGAAGTCCCCGCAAAGTATCACCTGCAATCCTCCAAAGGGCTGCGCATTATTTCTTATGATTTTGCATAGCTTGTTAACGGCGTCAAGCCGGTATGAGTGGAACATCGAAACCTCATCAATTACCAGCACTTTGGGCGCCTGTATCCGCCTCCTTGTTACCGGGTTGGCATTTAGCCTGGCTATATCATGGTCTGTCATTTCCTTTTTTACTTTGATACCGGACCAAGAGTGGATAGTAATCCCGTTCAAGTGTGTTGCAGCAATTCCCGTTGAGGCGGTAACTGCCACGCAAACCTTATTCTTCTTCAAAAACTTTACATACTCATTCAAGAGGTAAGTTTTGCCGCTGCCGGCCTGGCCTGTCAGGTAGATATTGTTTCCCATCATTAAAAGGTTCAACGCTTCGCTTTGTGTCATGTTTATATGTATTGACTGGCCAAAATTGGGCGTGGAGCTTTCTTATTGTTGAAAGTTTCAGGATAATGGTTCAAGCTAAGAGGCGGTGCCCCCACTTTTTAGACCTGGCGGGAGATTTTTTTTGGCCACAAAGCAAGGTTTTAGTCTAAATCGTCGTGGCCGCCAAGGGGTTTGACGCCATCATCGTCGCCTGTTAGGCCGACTTTTCCCAACTCTTCATCAATATCGGGAGACTCAGCAGGTGTATCTCCGGAAATATCCTCTTCCCCTAATACTGAAGGGGGTTTTGACTGCTGATGCTTCAGATCATCATCCATTGGCGAATAAGTAGTATCGTCTTGATCGGATGGATTTTGCGGATCAAAGATTGCCATGCCTTTCAATTTTACCGGGAAATTCTTCTTGGTACAAGAAAGGAGAATTGTTGCTTTGCCCAAAGCGAAAATGATTTAAGGTACTTAAAAAAAGATGATCTACGAGTGAGTTCCGGCGGACTTACCGTCGGAGTTGGTATTGGTGAGGGCGAGACCGAAGGTGTTGGTGAGAGTGTAGGTGATGGTGTAGGAGTTGGCGATGGCGAGGGCGTTGGTGATGGTGTCGGTGAAGGTGATGTTGTCGGGGTTGAGGTTGGTGTTGGTGAGGGTGTTGGAGTAGGAGTGGGAGTAGCTATTGGCGTTGGCGTCGGCGAAGGTGAAACTATTGGTGTTGGTGTAGATGTCGGAGTTGGTGAGGAGGAAGGCGACGGTGAAGATAAGGGTGTCGGTGTGGGAGTAGGAGCAGGTGCCAGACCGCAATATGGATCCTGAAAAACCTGATTAAGAAGATCGTTTGGCCA
>MFCA01000026.1:46046-50456 GCA_001775095.1 Candidatus Curtissbacteria bacterium RIFOXYA1_FULL_41_14 | reverse complement strand
GCCGCCTGCTTCCCCCCACAGACCATGGATTGGAGCGCCCATTGTACACCAGGCTAGTAGCTCTTCCACCTTCACGTCTGTATCTTCGGGATCATACTGCCAGCCAGTCATTCCGCCGTTTTTTAAATAAAAATTATCCATTACGTCATCATAAATAGCTTTTTCTTCCGCGACCATATCGTCATGTGGCATCAGCCAGGTAAATCCCATCATTGCCCTGTCCAGTAAATTATTGTCAATTATCGTATTGTAGTGACTCTGCACAAAATCTAAGGGGTCAGGGCCTTTTTTGGCATGCATAACCGCAATTTTCCAAGTAGGCATTGCATCGGCCGCATCTATAATCGAGTTTGTGTGCTGGGCTTTCATAAGATCCTGCGTGTAACCTTGTTTTGTATAGGTTGAGAAGGTTAAAGCCTGAATCTGTGCTTGTTCAGGTGAACTCTCATTATAGGCGCCAATTGGCACATGGGTTCTGGGGTCGGAATTTGAATCCAAATATACTGTGTGGTTGGGGTACTGAACTCTGACGAATTCTTCAGATAAGCCATTAACAGGAGGCGGAATAGAGACAAAGCTTATTGCAGACTCTAAATCTGGCCTGTGACCTAAACCGGGGTTGTGGTAATGATCGTAAAGTGCTTGCAATAGTTCTTTTCTTTGAGCTTGATAGGTTGTATCAAGAACCCAAGGGAAACAGTTCCAGGTGTTACCTTCCGGCGTATTAGGGCCGGTATCATTGAACCAGCAAACCGTCTTCACCCCTTTTTGGGTTCTTAACCAATCCGGAGAAAAAGGACCGGCGCCGATTCTGATGCTGGCTTTTTTACCGGCATTTTTAAGTTCATTTATGGCACTGTCAAGATATGACCAATTAAAAACATCGTCTGATGTTTCGATCCTTGACCACTTCTGGCGCAGGACATAACCTGCAGCATAGGGAAGTTTGTATTTTGCAGGCACAAGATTTGCCTCAAAGCCCAATGTTCCCGTGTTGATATACATTCCGAAGGTAAGGGTGTCAGAATTAGAGGCGGAAGCAATTTTCCATACTGCACTGCCCAACATCGCAACCAGCGCAATAACAATAATAAGTATATTTGGGAAGACGAAGTGTTTCATAAAATTACCAAAATGCTTTTTTGTCAATGTAGTCAGTCACGGATAGCATCAGAGCCATGCTGGCTCTGAGCTAACTGAAAGGACAGGTAGAGAAAAGTGTGATGGCAGGTAGGGGGATATCTTCACGGTTTAAAAATACAGAAGTTTTTTTAAAAGGTTCCTTACTATTGTAACAACTGTGTCAAGTTAGCCTAGAGTTTGAGCTTCAAGGCCTAAAAGGGACAAAAAAGGAATTGTAAAATTAGCTAGAAAAGTGTCTTATTGCTTTTGCTACTAGATGATTTTTTGAAATTTTTCCCCCAGATATATAATCGGCCTGCGCCAAGAATCTATAAAGTGAGGTTTGCCAAGAGTAGTCTGATCGCATTCTAGCGGCAAATCTATGAAATACTTCAAAATCGGAATGTACTAGTCCCTTTGTTGGATGATTTGCACAGAATCTAGCTAGTTTCCTTAGCTTAGGCATATCTTTGGGTTTCAAAGATCCTCCCCTAGCTATATAAAGATGGAGTAGTGTTTCTGGGGGAATCGTTGTAATGGTAGTTTCTGCGAAAGGTAGTTGGACCGGTTGCATTACTTTTTCGTTTATAGGCTCTCTTAAGTCATTATAGTTAACACAATACCCGTTGTTGTCTTTTCCAATGTTTACTAAAAGCTTTGGTAAGGTGATAGGGTGGGCGACTCTTTCTACGCCAAATCCGTCCCCCTGGAAGATAGACGCACTCAAATCAACCCGTAGTGACCCGTTACCTAATTGTGCGTGCTTTCTGTCAAACTCTACTTGTAACATTCGTACAATAGCAGCGTTTCTTGTAAAACAAATTACATCTATGTCTCTCATTCTTACGTTTGCATGTTCTCCAAGATATGCCGCGATCGCTGTACTGCCTACCACTCGATAATCCAGATTTGCGTGCTCGATTCTAGAGAAAACCACCTCAAACCACGATCTATTGTCAAACGGAAGAACAGTCGTTGGTGGTCTTCTAACTTCTGTTTCTAACATGGTTTGTCGTGTAAGCTGAATGGGCTTGTCATACCCTCTTTTTAGTTGAAATATTCTTTCTAAATAATTGAATTGTCGGGGAGAGAGGACTTGAACCTCCGACCTCTGCGTCCCAAACGCAGCGCTCTAGCCAACTGAGCTACTCCCCGGTTTGTTTTAAAATTCTGTCATCTAAATTTTTATTCTTCAAACAAATATCCATGTCGCCTTTGTAGCTTGGGCCTAACTCTTTTACGGTATAAGTCAGACGCTGTATCGCTGTTGATTCGCTCTAGACCCGACATGAAATCACTGGCAACAACTCTTTCCTGAGTTATTTTCGGGCAGCCTCCACAAGTACCAACGTCTTTATATGTTTTTTTAAATGCAGACGGACATGTAGCTTTTCCACCAGACGCCTGCTCTCTATATGGATGAATGCATTTTTCTGGCATAATAGTTTTTCCAATATCACACCTACAATCTACGAGTGGCCCGGGTGGGACTCGAACCCACACGACATTGCTGTCACAAGATTTTAAGTCTTGCGTGTATACCAATTTCACCACCGGGCCTAATGTGGCGTGTATAAATTTTATCATTTAATGCTGTTTTGTAGCTAGTGCAGCTTTTATCAAATTGTCTGAAGTTCGTCCGATAGCATAGACTTTCTTAATGAGAGGCTAAATAATTCTCCAATTGTTAAGGCGTATTATTACTTTATCTCTTGCTGCCACAAAAGCTCTTCCGAGCTGTGCGCGCTAACCTCCAGCCCACTGTCTTTTGCAATTCTTTTAATTAGACCTGTCAATGTGGCTTTTGGTCCTATCTCACAAAATTCCACCACTCCGTCATGATTAGCTTTGAGTACCATATTCAGCCAATGTACTGTGTGAGTAAGTTGATCAACGAGGGATTTTCTTACCTGGTCAGCTGTAGAAACATAATCAGTAGTAGCGTTTGCTATTAGGGGAATTTTCGGTGGCTCAATATGAACTTTTTCTAACAACTGGGCCAATTTGTCGGCAACCGGTTGTGCACCTGAGAAGTGGGAACCGACATTAATATTTAATTGTCTGACTTTTCCTCGTAATTCCTTTGCAATTTCTTCTGCCTGAGAAATAGCCTGTGCTGTGCCTGCAAGGACAATTTGGCTATCTGAATTGACATTGGCTATTTCCGCCCCTGAAGGCTTGCAAATTTTTTCTTCAACATCCTGCTGACATAAGCCCAAAACAGCAACCATCGAAGCAGGATTTGCTTTTGCCTCTTTTTCTAACCACAGGCCTCTTTGGTGAGAAATTTTTAAAGCATCTTCAAGACTGAGAGAGCCTGCTGCCACATGGGCCGAATATTCTCCTGTACTGTGACCAAGAATTACTCTTTGCTTACCTACTATCCTACCCTCTGCCATTAGAACTCCAAACCATGCGATTTCAGTTGCCACAAGAGCCGGTTGTGCTATATCACACGCTTGAAGATCTTGTGCATTTCCGTCCATGCAGACTTCGGTGATTCTTGCTCCAAGCGTTTCCGCTGCTACTTTGTAAACAGCTTTTGCTGGCTCAAAGTCATACAAAAGTTTCCCCATTTCCAGTTCTACACTGTTTTGGCCCGGAAAAACCAGTGCTTGTCGTTCAATGCTCATAAAAAACTACTATTCTGATCTTAGATTCATTATTCGTCTTGAAGAAGGTCCCAGGCATAGATTAACTACACGGCCGTCATGAACAGGGTCAAGATTTAATTCCTGCACATCCCATTGATTGATGATATGAGTGCTTATACTGGTAATTATAGATACGACCTCGCCAGCCGAATTGACAACAACGCTTCCGCTGACCCCTGGAATGCATGCATTGTTAGCTGAACCTATAGAAATAAATCGATATTCATCTAGTGGACCCGAAAATTCCCCGGTTTCGTCAGATGGACCTAAGAAACGTATTGGTGTAGCAGAGACTTGATTATCGGGAGATCTTCTGACAATATAATATGTTTCCCACTGATTTGGTTGGGATATATTTAATGCTAACGGGGGTACGGTTATTTCACTTTCATTTTCCAGTCTGACTGTAAGGACATCATTACTGATACGGCTAAGAGGATCATTGTAGTAAAACCCTGGTTCTGCGATGTAGGTATTGCCAGTAATATCTGTGATGTGTAGATCAAAAATACTGTCACCTTCTTCATCTGTTGAGTCATATATTTTTCCATCAGCTTCGGAAACGACTGTAGATGGCACGCAATGATGTGCAGTTACAACATAGGGATAATTCCCAAAAAAACTGCGAGTAATA
>MFCA01000026.1:0-46038 GCA_001775095.1 Candidatus Curtissbacteria bacterium RIFOXYA1_FULL_41_14 | reverse complement strand
GCAGGTTACACGTGTGGGACCAAGATGTTTATATTCTGGACGAGTGACTCGAGTTACACTAACTAGGTTTTGGCTTATTCTTTCAATTATTTCTGAATCTAATGGTTTTTCGGTAAGAGGTAATCTTAGAATAAGCTGGGGTGTCGGCTCCCGACTAGGTATTGGTTCAACAGAAACACTTCCGGTGCTATTTGGACCGTGCCGGAAATTTGCAACGAATAATTCGTCAACGTCGAATCTTCCTGCCGCAACAACAGCTGCTCCGCCTACCACTGTGCCTGCCAGGAAATATTTCAAGGTTGTGCCTGTTCTTTCTCCAGACATGGGGAAAATTATACTGTATTAGCGGTTAAAGAGGGTAGTTTTTTAAAATATGTATTCGTCCAATAGCCTCTTTTCGGTTTTTTGATTTATAAAAGCCCTCACACTGATATATTTCTCAATTCCTGAGCCTATTATCTTCTTTTTTAAAAGTTCGTCCAGTTGAAAAAGTCCTGCAGAATTATTCATTGTAATATTTAGCTGTATGGGTTTTTCTTTCCCTTCTGTAATTTCCACATTTTCAATGGCTGCAGCAGAAACAGAATGAATATTTATTTTTCCTGATTCGTAGGGAATTCTTGATCTGCCTTTACTCATATCCAAGGCATCAGAAACACGGACAATTCCTGCTTCGATAGTAACAGGTTTTCCGTCACTTCTGTGGCTTATTATTGCATGCAGAACTTCTGAGGTGACGATTGTTTTTTCATCCGTCGGCAGGAAATTGAGAATCTGGTGCATTAAGTTATTTGCTAAAAACAGACCAAATTCTTCATGTTCACCTCTGTTAACAGACAATCCTAAATCATGGAAGAGGCTCGCGAGTAAAACTATCAGCTGGGCATATTTATCGGGTAAATCAAAATTTTCTGTTACGGACATTTTGATTCCTTTATTTACCAGCATTCTAGTAAACTTTACTGCGATATTTGAAACTATTTGAGAATGGATAGGGCCATGGTCTGCTATTCCTAAACGTTTTATCGCATTTACATTAATAACTTTCCATAAAGTCACAATCTCAATATTATTATTTATTGATGTTAAAGCTTTTTCCAATAATTCGTTTCCCTCTATGGGTATATGAATAAGAATGTTAGTATTAGTCTTCTTTTGAGTCATAATGAATTGAGTATAACATATGATTTTTGAGTAGATTTTTGCCTAATTTCTATTTAGCATTCTGCTTCTGCGTTGTTCTACCTCATCTAAAATGATTTTGCGGATGCGGATGTTTTTAGGGGTAACTTCTACCAGTTCCGTATCATCTATATATTCCAGTGCCTCCTCAAGACCCATTTTAACCGGTGTTTTAAGCCGGGCGGCTACATCTTCCCCTTTGCTTCGCATGTTGGTTAAATTTTTTTCGCGGCAAACATTAATTTTGATATCTTCCTCTCTTGGGTTTTTCCCAATAACCTGCCCTTTATAGACCGTTTCGCCTGCGCCGACAAAGATTATTCCCCTATCTTGGGCATTAATGAGCCCGTAAGTTTTGGTGGTTCCGCTTTCGTGCGCGACAAGGGACCCGTGGCCGCGTGTATAACGACTACTGGTCTCGGCTTTGTATTCATAAAAGAGGGTGTTAAGTATGCCAAGGCCTTTTGTGTCCGCGATGAATTCGCTTCTGTAGCCAAATAATTCCCGGGTAGAAATTATAAATTCGAAAAAGGCTACTTTCTCTTCTGTCTTCATATCTACTAACTGACCGTGCCTTGCACCCATCTTTTGCATAACCGTACCAGAGTATTCTTCCGGAACCTCGATAAACACCTGCTCGTAGGGTGTCAGTCTTTTTCCGTCTATAAGTTTTGTTATGACTTGAGGCCTTGCCACCTGAAACTCATAACCTTCACGCCTAAGTCTTTCTATTAAAATTGCCAGGTGAAGTTCTCCCCGGCCGGAAACAATCCAATCGCCTTTTGGCCCGTCTTCGACTCTTAATGCAACATCCGTTTCCAGCTCTTTGTAAAGGCGCTCGCTTATATGGCGGGATGTAGTTAATTTTCCCTCACGGCCAGCAAAGGGAGAAGTGTTTACGCTAAAGGTCATGCGTATGGTTGGCTCTTCTATCTTCAAGACTGATAGCGCAACGGGATTTTGGGCGTCTGTCAGAGTTTCGCCTATCGTAATTTCGGCATTTCCGGATACCGCTACGATATCCCCCGCCTCTGCCGTTTTTACGTCAATTTTTTCAAGGCCTTCGAATGTGCCGAGCGTAGAAATTGTCGTCTTGGTAATTTCCCCTGCGCGGCTTATTCTGGCCACTTGCTCTCCTACATTTAAGGTTCCGTTATATACTTTACCAATAGCGATTCTTCCCTTATGGTTGTCATAGGTGATATTGGAGACCAGTAGCTGTAATGGCTTGTTTGAGTCGCCTGCAGGTTCGGGTATATGTTCAATGATGGAGTTAAAAATAGGCGCAATGTTATGCATGGATGATAATTCGGGAGTTAAACTGGCTTTGCCTTCCTTTGCGACAGCATAAATAACCGGGAAAAAAGCTGTGTCTTCATCTGCCCCGAGTTCCACGAACAAATCAAATATCCTGTTTAACGCGAAGCTTACCCTGGCGTTTGTTTTATCCACCTTGTTTATAACAACGATAATCTTGTGTTTCATCTTTAAGGCCTGTTTCAGAACAAAGCGTGTTTGTGGCATAGGGCCATCTTGTGCATCTACCAGAAGCAGGCAGCCGTCTACCATCGAGAGTACCCTTTCCACTTCGCCACCAAAATCGGCATGGCCAGGCGTGTCTATAATGTTAATTTTGGTGCCTTTATAAACAACGGATGCGTTTTTGGAAAAAATCGTAATGCCCCGTTCTTTTTCCAGTTCGTTAGTGTCCATAATCAAGTTTTTTTGGTCAAATTCCTTTTTCATTTGGGTATTGGACTGGCGAAGCAGGGCGTCCACCAGGGTGGTTTTGCCATGGTCAACGTGGGCAATGATTGCAATGTTTCTTATGTTTTTCATAATTTTAGAGGTACAAAAAACCGCCATTTTGGCGGCTAGTTGGCAGGTACCGTTTGCACATATTATAACTCAACTATGGGGCCTTATACAAGGCAAAAAATTGCCTGCCAGTACCCTATAATTGAATATCCTCGCGTACACGTTTATATTCGCTCGCAAGAATTCCATCGAGCCTGACTCGACGGACGAGAGGCAGAAGAATACATACTTCGAGGACTGATGCTTATTCTTGTTCGCTCATGTAAACTTAAAGAACAATACCGAGGACTTTCAGTCCTCGGAAGTTTATAATCTTAGAACTATGTCAACAATGTTAGAAAGAAATGCAGGTTTGGATTCTGTCCCTTCTGAGTGTGTTCCTTTTTATTTGCTTACTGAGCGCCAACGCGAGGTTTTACAATATCGGGCTGATGGTTTATCATCTTGCGAGATTGCCAGTGTGATGGGAATTTCGTACAGAACTGTTGAAAAGCACATACATGGAATTAGCCTTATAGCAATTGGGGACGTCTACTCAATTAGTGAGAATTATGGTTATGCTAACCAGCAGAGAATTACTACTATTGGACTTATCCGGGACGGTGTTTATTATGGTTATTTGAGCCATGATTTATCTGACACTGTAATTAGTCCTTTATCCGAACGTGAAGTTGAAATAGTCGATCTGTTGCTGGATACAGGAAGAACGAATCCTGAGATGGCGGGTGTTTTGTCTATTAGTACTCGAACAGTAGATGCGCATATGCGTAGTATTCACGACAAATTTGATACCAGAAATTGCTATCAACTAGCAGCGCGGGCAGCTTATTTAAAATTACACGACAGGTGGCCGGGCAAAAAGAATGGAAGCTAATGTTAGGTGATTTCTATAATCTTAAAGATGGTTTTGCCTTGGGGGGTTTCGATTTCGACAGTTTCGCCAAGTTTTCTGCCAAGAAGCGCGCTGCCTATTGGGGAACTGGTGGAAATTTTACCTCCGGCTGGGTCTGCTTCCAACTGCTCAACTATCGTAAATTGCTTACTTGAATTTTCTGCCTCGACAGTTACCTTTGAACCGAAACCTACTTGTTCTTGACCGTTTGACTCAACAACCTTCCCAATTCTTAAAAGATACTTTATTTCTCTTACTCTCGAGTCTAATTGGGAAAGTTCGTCTTTGGCGGCATGATAACCCGCGTTTTCGGAAAGATCGCCCTGCTCTCTTGCCTCAGTAAGATGCTTTACGACAATTGGTCTTCTATTTGTTAACTGCTGAAGCTCTTTTCCGAGGTTTTCAAAACCCTCTTTGGTGAAATTAAAATTTTGTTTTATTGCCATGAATCCTACTATAACAAAAAATTATGTTTTGCGGATATAACAGATTGTAACTATTCATCTTTTCCCAATGAATATGTCATCGCGAGTCCGTTCGACAAGCTCAGGACGTGGTGATCTAAAAAAGATTGCTTCGCTTCGCTCGCAATGACATCAAAGTACTCGCAATGACGATTTGGGTGGAGAAAACTGGAAACAAGCGAGATATCTTGGTCAAGTCTTCGACCGCGAGGTCCCCGGCTCTGAGACTGGGACTCTAAGAGCTCAGACCGAATCGGCCAGAATTATAAAGGAGGCAACTATTTTTTCGAGTAAATGATAAAATAGAGGCATGGAAAGTAGAGAAGGAGATGTGGGCGTCAAGGGTTTTAGCGGTAGAATGAGAAGATTTGGAAAAGAAATTGTAACGATTTTAAAGCCTCAAATAAATTCTGAACCCGGTCGTGTGCCGCTTGAGGGAATTGACGATAGTTCTGTTGCGGTTACGATCCAGAAACACATTACTTCTCACATTAGGGGTAAAGCCACCATAAACCCAAGATATTTTACTTTTGCTAATGTAATTCGAGGCTTGGGTTACGGCGTTCTACCCAAGGGCGCTGACTATAGGCGAAGATTTCCTGACGAAAGTCAAAGAACGGAAGATGCCCTAGATGATTTATGGAACGATGGAGTTCTTGAGAAATCTGAAGTACCAAAACCTGGCATAGATGGCGAAACAATTCATTACAAAATTCTAGATCAAGCTGAATTAGAAAAAATAGCACAATCAGCTCAGAGATCGGGTGCAGCTATACCAAAATAGCTCCTTTTTCCCTAAGTTTTTCGCGGTAAACTCTTAAGTGGGTTGGTGCAATGTACTTCCAATCATAGGTTCTTGCTAATTTTCGTCCATTCTCCCCCATTTGTCCCCTGAGGTGAGGATGCTGCGCGAGTATCAAAAGGTAATTGACAAATTCGTCAGTTTGAGTGGAGTCTATACAAAAACCGTTTTCACCTTCCCTGATAAGACTGCTGTAACCACAATTATCCCCAGCAATAATTGGAACCCCCGACGCCATAGCTTCGAGAAGCACGATTCCAAAACTTTCTCCATACATAGCGGGAGAGCAAAAGATATCGGCGCTCGCGTAATAGAATGGTCGCATATCATCTGGTATTCTACCTTCGAAATGCACATCTCTAATTCCTTGAGTTACTACTTGAGTTTGAAGGTTTTTTCTCTCGGTTCCATCTCCAACAATTATTAATCTTGAATTTTCGAGCTGGTTTTTTACTCTGGCATATGCGTCAAGTAAGTAGTTGACCCCTTTTCTTTTCTCAAGCCGTCCTACAAAGAGAATATTTAGCGCGCCGTCTTGAAATCTTTCAATTTTTGGAACTGAAGGGTTAAACCGTTCAGTATCTACCCCGTTTGGAATAATTTTATATTTTCCCGGGAAGAATTTCCGCACTACTTGATACGATGCGGACGAAACAGCTATACGAAGATCAATTTTATTTCGGAAAGCAAAAGCAAGAGCGACAAAAGGGGTATATGGTAGAACTCTCTCTTTAACTACATGGAAAGTGACTACATTTAAGGCCGCTTCAGAGCCCCAGAGATATTGCAAATTCGGAGGCGATACCTGAGGATCATTCAATAGAGCAATATCGAGCGGGTATTTGCGTCTTATTGCCCTAATTTTTGACCTATTTTCAAAAGCCAATGCTACATTAGCACTTGTCCCTTCTAGTTGTCTCTGCCGTGCCTTTCCAAGATGAATAACACCCTCATCCGTTGGAGCCTCATCGAAACTTGGAGCAAAAATATAAACATGATGACCTTCTCTTTCAAAGTTGACTGCTAAGTTACGGATGTGGTCTTGAACCCCACCTTCAGTCATCGCGTATGACGAAAGGAATCCTATATTCATATGATCGGGATCAATAGTTTGGAGTCTTTCAGGCATACAAATTTATGCAGGTTTGATTTTATCCTATGGCGATATATGTTTCAAATTGGAGGTGAGAAGTGAGAAATGGGATATGTAGATTTTTGATGTGAGAAGCGGGATTAAGTTTTCAACAGGCTCGAGCATCAGTTATACTTCATAGTAATGCTAAAACTCAAAGTCATCCAGATTAATATTTACAAAGGCAAATATCTTGCGCAGCTTATTGATTTTTTAAACAAAGAATCGCCGGACGTCATTACTATGCAGGAGGTTACTGTTGGCGGATTTAATCTGACAGGGGACTTGTCAGCTAATTTATTTGAGATATTGAAGGATAAGCTAAAGCTAAATGGGGTTTATCACGGCGATTTGGAATTAACCGGATCACCCGGATCGACGTTTGGGAACGCAGTTTTTACAAAATCCAAAATTAAAAAAAGCAGGGTTGTTACCTTAAAAAAATTTAAATCCGTTACTCTTGACGAATTAGACGGACGCAGTGCTAATGAGATAAGACCGCAGATTCCAAGGCATATGCTGGATGTGCTAGTTGATGCACCTCTGGGAGAACTTCACGCAATTTCTGTCCACGGCGCCTGGACGGCGCCGCCGGCCGATACAAAAGAGAATCTTAGGCAGGCAAAATTAATAAAAGATTATTTAGGCCAGTTAAATAAAAACGGGGAACCGTTTATTTTGGGCGGAGATCTAAATATGCCGCCTGGTACAAAAGTTATTGAGATGATTGGAAGTGTCAGTAATAATTTGATGCACGGGTCTGGTTTTACTTACAGCTTAAATCCAAAGGTTCATTCAATTGCACCAAAGAATTACTTAGTTGACTATATTTTTACTTCCGAGCATTTTAAAGTCTTATCTTTGGATGTCCCCGAGGTTACGGTTTCCGACCATTTGCCGGTTGTGGCAGAACTTCTCCCCGTCATTGCGACGAAGCAATCTTAAAATAGATCGCCACGTCCCGATTTCATCGGGACTCGCGATGACACCCCAATTTTGGTAAAATACGTAAATAGAAAGTATGACTTTGCGGGTGTAATTCAGCGGCTAGAATGTCAGCTTTCCAAGCTGAACGTCAGGGGTTCGAATCCCCTCACCCGCTCTGGGCCCCAGTAGCTCAACGGATAGAGCAGTCGCGTTCTAAGCGATTGGTTGGGGGTTCGAATCCCTCCTGGGGTACTCGTGGAGGTCGTAGCTCAATTGGTTAGAGCGTTCGCTTGTGGAGCGAATGGTTGGGGGTTCAAGTCCCCTCGACCTCCCATTTTTTTATTCGCAATCGGCTTACTTCACGAACCTGCTCATATTTTCGGGATAGCTTGTGAAAGATAGTACTACCTGGAAGCGCTCCAAATACAAATCGACCGCTACGCCTCCTGCACAGCCATATGGTGATATGCTCGCGTCAATCCATCTACACGGTACCTTGTTAGCTTCTCTAGTCCAGCGTAGCTTATCGTACAGACCTGGATACGGTTCTTTTGAATTAACCATTCTGCCAACATACATATATTGACCTCCGACACATACTTTCTTTGCTCTAATTTTCCTAAGTAACTGGATCACGGAGTTCATATCATGGTTCCCATATGGCACAGGCGTTGTGCTTTCCGTCATCACAACAAAAATCGGACAAGAAATATCTTTAGGGAGTCTATCTTTCAGAGTATCAAGTTTATCTTCTTCTTCAAAAATGACCAATGGTATATTGTGATTTAAGCAGGCCGATATAAATCTGTCACGTCTGATTTTATAGTTTTCGTATTGGGTTGAAAATCTTACGCCGTCGTCATAAAAGGGGTGGACTAATACCTGCAAAAACCCTGATTTTGCCTGAATCTTGTCTGCAAGCGTTCTTAATTCTTCCTCGCTAGCTTCCAGCAAATCGATTAACTGAAAAGGCGTTTTTGTAGCTCGTTCTGGCGACATAATGTTTTATATTAAACTATAGGACTGAAAATATCAACGATTTATATTTCAGGAGTTTATTTTGGCAGTTTGGCAATTAAAGGCTCTATATTTTTATAGGTAATATTGTAACGATATGGGAAATAGAGGAATGTTGCGGGGGCATCTTCAACCAAAAACTTCTGAAAATCGGTTCTGAGATCTTTTATTTGTGACTCATCTTGGGTAGTTCTTGCGTCTTCAAGAAGTTTATCGATCTTAACATCCTTATATCTGGTAATATTTGATTTTTGAGTTGAATGCCACAAGGAATATTGGTCCAGCGTCGCAGTCGCCTTATTAAAGGCTAAAAGCGCCTGATAATTTTCAGGTACTGATTTTTCCAGCTTTAGAGTAACCTCAATCCCTACTTCCCGCCAATCGTCTTTAATTTTTTGAGCAAGATTTTCTAGTCCGGGCAAAACGGTTAATATTATTTTAGGACCTGCGGGAGTTGATTTTGATAAAAGCTCTTTAGCTTTTGAAGTATTGTATTCGTATCTTTTGACGTTGTTGTTATAAGTCCAGTTGTCGGGAGATATAGGACCGCCTGCCAATTCTCCATCAAATTCTGATTTATTGATTGCGTAACTTAACGCTTGTCTGGTTTCTCTGGATGCCAGCAAGGGATCGCCATTATTATAAAAAATGGTGACTATTTCAGAGCGGTCAGCTTTCCTTTGGACGTTGAAGTTGGGCCAGCCTACAAATGACTCTGCGTTTGGTAGGTTGACACTTTTTATCTCCCCTATTTTTAAAGCATTTACTGCCTGTTGTTCCGTCTGGTAAAACTTGATATCAACTTTTGGTAATTTTTTATCCTTCGGTAAGAGACTAATTTTCTTAACGACATTTGCAACCTGGTCTATATCAACAATTCTGAACATGCCCGTTCCGTAAAAACTTTTTGATTTAAATACCGGCCTGTCTAAAGCTAAAGGGAAAAAGGAAATAGGGTTTGGAAGCTTGAATTCGAGCGTTTTATTGTTTATAGCCTGAATTTGAACATCGGAAATGGCAATTGAGATATCCTGGGCGCTTACAGGAGAATCGTCATGCCATTTTAAATTATCTTTGAGATAGACAATATATGTCTTTCCATCATCGGAGATGGTCCAATGGGAGGCCAAGTTCGCTTTCGGTTTTCCGTCGTCCCCGGTAGAAATTAAAGATTGAGTCGCCAATGAAAGAATTTGTGTTGGAATCGAATCAAGTGTATATGTCCCAACATAGCCTAGGCTTACAACATTTGCCCGAAATACCAGAGGAAGTATTTTATAGCCCGCAAATACAAGAAGAAAACAAAAAACGGCCGTTAATATAAAGCGTTGCTTATATCTGTCTATATAGGCTAAGGATAAATTCCACCAAAATTTGACTCTTCGAGCCCTGGTTCTTTCTGCTAACACTCTAAATTTATATAACTACAAGTATTATGGAAGTAATTGCGAAAACTGCAGCCAGGAATACTGTTAAATACAAAAAAAGCTTTTCCACTCCCCGTTTTGACCTGTAAAAACTATCCGATCCGCCAAAAACAGTTCCGATACCTGATCCTTTAGACTGCATCAGTATAACGATTACCAGCGCCACAGATACTGCAATTTGAATAACAAGAAGAAAAATTTTCACTTTATGAAATTAATTATTTCTTTGGCGATCTTGTCGCTATCATGATATAAAGGGTACTCTTGATTGACAAGATCACCAGTAACAATGTTTGCCTGATACTGCTCTAAATTATTTTTATCGTACAAAACATATTTATAGTTTAGATTTTTCGGTATTTTAGGTTTCTGGTTCGTGTTGACTAATATTGTATCAAAAACATCTCCACCCAGGTGTTTTTTTAAAGCGTGAAGGTAATCAGAAACCTTAAAACCGAAAGTTTCGAAAGGTTTATTGGCAATGTTTACGATAAATATTTTTTGCTTGGTAAGTCTTTTAATTAAACGTTTAATTTGAGGTACGATAAGTACTGGTAAAATGGTGCTAAAAAGATCTCCAGGACCGACAATGACAATGTCGGCTTTTTTAAGAGCTTCCATGGTTTTCTCGTACGCCCTAATATTAGGGGGATCTAAAAAAACTTCTTTTAGGGATCGGCCGCCGGAATATTTACCCAAGTCAATTTTTTCTTCCCCGTACACCTTTTGGTCTGTTTTTGTTAAAGCCCAAATGTTAACGTTCCCAATAGTTGCTGGCAATACCCTGCCTTTCGAAGAAATAATTTTTGAAAATTCTTCAAGCGCACGGCTTGTGTCCCCGTTATAAATATTAGTGAGAGCTACAAAAATTAGATTACCCAATTTTTGTCCTCCGAGATCGGTATCCTTACCATAGCGCTTACCTTCAAATCTATAGACAAAAAGTTTTTTAAGGATTGACTCTTCGTCTGAAAGGGCCGCTAAGCAATTCACCAAATCGCCAGGAGGCGGAACGGAAAACGCGCGTCTAAGTCTTCCGGCTGAACCACCATCGTCGGCCATTGAAACTATGGCTGCCAAATCACACGGGAAGTCTCTTAGGCCTTTGAGGATTTGGGAAGTACCAATTCCTCCGCCCAGACAGACAACGTTTTTAGGCCTTGTGGGTAATTCCAGGTAGTGTCTGAAAAACGATTTCAACATGATGGTAATATAACCCCTTAGTGTTCTGAGAGCAAGCTATTACTCAAAAATAAAATGGAGAATTTTTTGCGATAAGGTTACTATTGATGTAACCAAAATAATAGCCGCAACCGCGTTAAAATTAACTGCCGGCATAATAATTCCTTCAATAGTGGCACCTGGAAAATTGTATGCCCCAATTGAAAAATCTACAAACCTCGGGAGAAAAAAGAAATAAATTCCATTTAAAATCAGCGAAACAGACCCAAATGTTAAAAAGTTTATTGGAAGAAGGATAAATGAAAAAATTGGGTTGATAATTAAAGAAATTAAAAAAAGACCGCCGATTATAAATGCCAGATTTTTTGGGTTACCGCCGAAGCTAATTGTTGGAACCATTGTGTAGGCAAGATAAAATGAGGCTGTTGCGATTATTAAAGATTTTAGGTAATGACGCATAAAATTAGTGTCTAGTAAATTAGCGTCTAGCGTATAGAAAAATAGACGCTAAACGCTGACCTATTGACTTCTATAATCTATCTTATCAAATTTTTTCAGTCAACATAGCTTTTGAACGCAATAATCTGTGGTAAGAAAGAGCAAATCTATGTGCCTCATCACGAATTTGGGCAACCAACTGCCTGGCTGGGTTATCCTTAGGGAGAGAGATTGGACTGGGTTTATCAGGGTGGAATATATATTCGAATCTTTTAGCAATCGCGATAGGGACAACTTTAAGTTTAAGCTTATTGATTACAGTAAGCGCGGTATTTAGCTGGCCCCTGCCTCCATCAATAATGACAAGATCAGGTACCGGCCAATCATTATGAAATCTCCTTGTTAAAATTTCCCCAATCATCTGGTAATCGTCCGGTGTATGAGTAAATTTAATTCTGAACTTGCGGTATTGATCCTTGTCGGGTTGCCCGCTGGTAAAAACTGCCATTGAACCCGTAGCAAGATTTCCACCAATATTTGAAATGTCATAGCATTCGATCCTTCCGAGTTTTTTTTTGAGGTTAAGGATTTCCTTAAGTTCGTTCAGTCTTGATATTGACAGATCATCTACCAGGCCGGGATGTTCTAAAAATTCAGACGGGGAGTGATAAGAAGTTACGATAGCTTCTATTTTTCTGATTTGTTCTTTAACTTCTTGCGCTTGCTCATATTTTTGGATGCTGCTAAGTCTGGCCATTTCGCGAGTTAAATCGCGAATAAGAATCTGACTTTTGCCCATGAGAAGCTTTTTAATCTTTTTGACATTATCAAGATATAGGACTAACGATTGCTGTGACTGGTAAGGGTATGGGCAAAGACCCAAGTGAACATAAAGGCAAGGTTTTCTGGGATTTTTATGATGGCAGTAAGGGAAAATTTTTCTAATTATTTTTAGGACTTCACGAGTGGTTTTTGCAGAAGGAAAAGGACCTTTCAGAAAAACACCCCTTCTGGGCTTTTCTCTTCTGGTAACTGTAATTAAGGGTACCTTATCCTGCGTAATTTTTATGTACAGAGGGCTTTTATCATCCTTTGCTACGGTATTAAAAAAAGGTTGATTAACTTTGATTAATTTTGCTTCGAGAAGTAAAGCTTCAAATTCCGAAAAGACTTTGATGAAATCAAGGTTGGCTATTTTTGATACCATTAATCTGGTTTTTGGTCCCAAAATTCTGGTCTGAAAATACGTACTTACGCGTTTTCTGATCGATAAGGATTTACCCACGTAAATAATATTTTTCTTTTCGTCGTAAAATCGGTATACACCCGGTGAATCTGGGAGATTGGTAAGTTTCTTTTTTAAATTTGTCACTAATACGCGGGGAGTTTCACCTTGCTCTTTTTGATCTTCTTGTAGATGAAGTAACTTGTTGCGCAGATAATTATTGCAATAAGTATTGAAAGGGAAAAAGATTTAAAGAAGAAAATTTGGTAAATAGGAAGAATCCTTATTGGCTTTGATATCTGACTATCCGCATAGCTTAAAATTAACGTATCTTCTGTATTTAAAAATAAAGCGTTTGCCTGAAGATTAAATTCGAACTCGCGGGTGGAAAAAGGAGGCAGGATCGGAATTTCAGTATCTCCTGACGACAAATTTTTGAGTTTTCCGGTACTTAGGGAAATTTTCTGTCCAATTAAAGAGGTTGACCCCACATTAGAAACTTTAGCCTGTACCTTTACGGGAAATGCCGATATTATTTTTTGCGGCGACAGGAGTAATAACTGCGGGGTTGCTGTTAGTGTGGGTAAATCTTGAGCGAATGAGACAAATACGCCTTTTTTTTGGGAATCTTCTTCACGTTTATAAGACCCAGCTGGGTAAGGAGAGGTTGACGAAACTCCCCTTTGGACAAATGTTATATGGTTAAAATCCAATTTGCTAAAATAATCTAAACCCCCAGAGGTTGAACCCCAGGTCGGATCGACTTGCACCCAGCCCAGTTCATCGTCCCAATACTCTGGCCACGCGTGTAAAATGTCCCCCTCCGGAAGGGTAAGTGATAGAGGTCTTAACCTTTCATTTTGAGTATATGCGAAGCCTTCAACTTCTCTTGCAGGTATGTGAGATGCCCTAGCAAGAGCAATAAACAAATCCGTAAATTCCATGCAAACAGCATCTTTAGGAAACTGTAGCGCTCCGGCAGCACCTAGCCTTTCGATTTTGGGCTGACTTAATCTTTCTTTACTGTAACTTAAAGTAGTTGTGACAAAGTCATAGATTTGTTCGGGAGTTTTAAGTGTAGAGGCTGTTTCTTTAATCTGGGCATTTGCTGTATCCCAATATTTTTGAGGCTGAGTATAAAGCTCTTTTTCTTCTTGCGATAATTCGGCATTAATTTTGCGAAACGGCTTACTAAAAACCTCAACAAAACCGGAAACCTCTACATCTAAATCGCTATGGGGGGCTAATTTATATTTCGCGAGAAGATTGCCGTCTTTGTCAACATCTATGTTAACTGGATTTGGCTCTATTTTTTCAATGACAATTTTTTGGTAATTATTATCAGGGGGCAGAGCTATTTGGCTGAATTGATTTGTCAGGTTGTTATTTTGAAGAAAATAATTAAGTTTAAAAGAAAATACCTGTTTTTGACCGAATGACATTGCAATGCCGGTCTGAATTAACTGTTCCTTGTCGAAGCTAAATTCTTGCCGGTTTAAGGCCTTATTGGTAGTCTTTGGTTGCGGTATTGTAAAAGCTACTGGACCGAATGACGAAGGAACAGAGATGTTTGCTTTGTATGCTCCAATATCTGCTGCTTTAGCAAGCCTTGGTATTGAAATCTCCCATATTTGGCCGCTTTTTGTGGCAAGTTCTGAGGAAGTGTAGGTAAGTTCCCATGGCAGAGTTTTACCAATACCTATTACTTTTTGATTAAATTTTACTTCGATTGAGGTTGTATTTTGGTCAAACTTAACGTTTGTTTCCAGGGGCCCTATATTATCAGTAGCTTTTACATCTTCTACTTTGGTTGATCCTATTTTTAATTCGAATTTCTCGGCATAATAATTTGAGGTTTTATTTTTAAGTACAATTTTTTGAGTGACGTTAGTTTTACCGTCTTGCCCGACCGTATAAAGAACATCGTAGTCAGTCTCAAATTCTCCTTGAGAAAAGGCGGGGGCGATGAATAGTGAATAGTGAATAGTAAATAGTGAGAAAAGACAAAACGCTAGAAGAAAAAAGCGGGTAAGGAATCTCATATGGTCAAGTATCAATGTCCGAGCTTCCTCTGTCAAGCAGGTTATCTAATACTTTTTTATTCTTCGAACGAAGTCGAGTCAGACTCGACGAAGTGAGAAGTCTTGTAAGTTCTCGCTTTGGAGAGTACCGGACGGTACCCTCCTTCGCTCGAACAATATTATGCTTCCAGTACTTTCTTGAGAAATTGGCCGGTGTAGGATTTTTTCTCCTGACTTACTTGATGAGGAGTGCCGGTAGTTACGACAAACCCCCCTTTATCGCCGCCCTCTGGACCCAGATCGATAACCCAGTCAACATTTCTGATAACGTCCAGATTGTGCTCAATAATAATGACTGTATTATTTTGTTCGACAAGTCGTCTCAGAATTAATAATAATCTTTCTATATCGGCGAAATGAAGTCCTGTTGTTGGCTCGTCCAATATGTATAGAGTTTTACCTGTAGCTCTTTTGGAAAGTTCTGTCGCCAGTTTAACACGCTGAGCTTCTCCACCTGAGAGAGTTGGTGCAGGTTGTCCGAGCTGGATGTAGCCTAATCCAACGTCATAGATGGTTTCCAGTTTTTGTTTGATCTGGGGTATATTTTCAAAGAAGGTAAGTGCTTCTTCAACTGTCATGGCTAGCACATCAGCGATATTTTTACCTTTGTAACGTATTTCAAGTACCTCTTCGATGTATCTTTTTCCGCCGCAAACTTCGCAGTCGATATAGACATCGGGTAAGAACTGCATTTCGATTTTAACCTGTCCTTCTCCCTCACATGCTTCGCACCGTCCTCCTTTAACATTGAAAGAGAATCTGCCTGGTTTATACCCGCGGATGCGGGCATCGGTAGTTTTGGCGAAAAGATCCCTGATAAAGGTAAAAACCCCGGTGTAGGTTGCCGGATTACTTCTTGGTGTTCTGCCTATAGGTGATTGATCAATGAGAATTACCTTGTCAATTTTTTCTCCTCCGTTAATATGATCAAAGTCACCAGGCTTTATTCTTGACAGGTAAAGTTCACTTGCAAGCGCTTTAAATAAAATATCGTGAACAAGCGTAGATTTACCTGATCCGGATACTCCGGTAACACAAATAAATTTTCCAAGAGGAAAACTTACCTCTATATTTTTCAGATTGTGTTCGCGAGCTCCTGTGACTATTAGGTAATCTTGATTATTTGGGTTTCCGTTATCCTCGGCCTGTATTGTTTTAGGGACTGTTACATTCTTTCTCCCGGATAAATACTTGCCTGTTAATGAGGCCTGTAATTTCATAATTTGAGGCGGACTGCCTTGAGCAATAATTGCACCTCCCTGTTTGCCAGCGCCGGGGCCGAAATCCAGAATTTCATCCGATGCCATCATTATTTCTCTGTCGTGTTCAACGACTATAACCGTATTATTGATGTCTCTTAATCGCTTAAGGGTATGAATAAGACGGTTATTATCCCTTTGATGCAGGCCAATTGAAGGTTCATCTAAAACGTAAAGTACCCCGGATAATCCTGAACCTATTTGTGAAGCAAGTCTTATCCTTTGGGCTTCACCGCCTGCTAATGTCGATGCTGTTCTATTGATCGTTAAATATTCAAGGCCTACATCTAGTAGAAATTGGACACGGCTGGTTAGCTCTTTGACGATTGGTTTGGTAATGATTCTTTCGCGTTCGGACAGTATTTTTTCAGAGTCTTTCAAAAGCTCCGATATCCAGCTAAAAAAGTGTGAAACGGCGTATTGTGCGACTTGAGCAATTGACTTATTATCTATCGTGACTGAAAGTGCTTCGTCTTTAAGTCTTGCCCCTTTACAGGCGGCGCAGGTGTCTATTCGCATAAATTTCTCAATTTTTCCCCTAACGTAATCAGACTCGCTCTGAGAATATCGCCTTTTGAGATTAGCGATTACACCCTCAAACTCGCTGTCCCAGAATGTGCCCCTGCCGAGCCTGTTTAGTCCTTTGACTCTATAAATTCTTGTGCCATTACCGTAAAGAATAATCTTTTTTGATTCTTCTGGAAGTCTTTCGAAGGGTAAGTCCATTGATATATTTTCTTCTCTAGCTACCGTTTCGACTAATCTCCATGCCCAAGAATCTGATTCAACAATCATTGACCATGGTAATATTGCGCCTTCCAGTATTGAAAGGTTGGGGTTAATCACCAAATCTGGGTCGACTTTGCGTATTGAGCCAATGCCGTTACATACCGGGCATGCCCCATGAGGAGAATTAAATGAGAATGTTCTAGGCTCAATCTCCGGCAGGGAGATATTATCAACTGGACAGGCGAACTTTTCAGAAAAAAGATGATCTTCCAGATATTTGGGGAATTGGGGGATTTCAAATGTTTTATCCAAAATTTTGGCGGCAATTACTGTTCCTTCACCCAGTTTTAATCCTTGCTCAACTGATTGAGTTAGACGGCTTTTTTCAGCGGGAAGAGTTAGCCTGTCGATGACGGCATCAATTGTGTGCTTATTAGTTTTAATGAGTACAAATTCTTCATCAATTGATCTGATTTGACCGTCTACCCTGACGTATCGATAACCCTTTTTGGCAAGATCGGCAAAAAGAGAGTTAAATTCACCCTTCCGGTCTTTGACTATCGGTGCTAGTAGCAGAACTCTTGTTGAGACTTTTTGACTATTTGCTGAAAGTTTTTGAATTTCCTGGACAATCTGCTCTAACGATTGATGAGATATTTCCCGTCCGCATATCGGACAATGGGGATGGCCGATTCTGGCGTATAAAAGCCGCAGGTAGTCGTAGATTTCGGTAATTGTGCCGACAGTTGATCTTGGGTTATGGGAGGTTGATTTTTGATCAATTGAAATTGCCGGAGATAAACCATCTATCGAATCAACGTCAGGTTTATCCATTACCCCCAGAAACTGACGGGCGTACGATGCTAACGACTCGACATACCGCCTTTGGCCTTCTGCGTAAATTGTGTCAAAGGCCAAAGAGGACTTTCCAGATCCTGAAATCCCGGTAAAAACAACTAATTTATTTTTTGGAATTTCGACAGTGATGTTTTTAAGGTTGTGTACTCGAGCGCCTTTAATAATTATTTTATCCATTTTAAACCTTTCATACTTTATGAATTTTGATTTGGGAATTTTAGGCTTTGTATTTGATCGCGCAAAATCGCCGCTTGTTCAAAGTCTAAAAGCCGTGCTGCGTTTTTCATTTCCCGGGTCAGAATTTTTATATATTTTTGCCTGTCTTCCGCAAGAAGCGAACCCTCAGTTGCCCTTTCAAGGGCCAACTGTATTACTGTATCCCTGTATATCTGTTTACTTTCCTCATAGACTTTTTCTCTTTCAACAAGTTTTGCCCGAATAGGCTTTTCAATTGACTTTGGAGAAATATTATACTTTTTGTTATAGTCAAGCTGGATCTGACGTCTCCTCTCAACTTCTTTAATAGCTCTCTCTATTGACCCAGTTATAGTATCTGCGTAAAGAATAACTTGTCCATTTACATGTCGGGCTGCCCGGCCCATTGTCTGGATCAAAGACGTTTCAGATCTCAAAAAACCTTCTTTGTCCGCGTCAAGAATAGCAACAAGAGATACCTCAGGCAGATCTAAACCCTCTCTGAGTAAATTTATTCCGACAAGAACATCATAGTTACCCAGTCTTAAGTCATCCAAAAGGTCCGTTCTTTCCAGTGTCTGAATTTCAGAATGGAGGTAGTGAACTTTTATGCTCTTTTCTTCTAAGTATAACGACAGTTCTTCGGCCATTCTTTTAGTTAATGTTGTAACTAACACTCTTTGACTTTTTTTTACTCTTTTTTTGATTTCGGCAATTAAATCCTTGATTTGGCCCTCTGATGGTTTTATCGATATTTGCGGATCTTGCAGACCTGTTGGCCTGATAAGCTGTTGTACTACTTGACTTGAAATGCTTATTTCATATTGCGATGGGGTAGCAGATGTATAAATTACCCGATTTATTTTTCGTGAGAACTCATCGAATTTTAAAGGTCTATTATCGTAAGCTGATGGCAGACGGAACCCGAAATCCACAAGCATTTCCTTTCTGGAGCGGTCGCCATTATACATCCCGTTGATTTGCGGAACAGTCATGTGTGATTCATCAATTATCATCAGATAGTCTTTTGGGAAATGTTCAAGTAAGCTGTACGGTGGTTCTCCGGGTTTGCGGCCGTCAAAGTACCTGGAGTAGTTCTCGATTCCTTTGCAGTAGCCAAAGGTTTCGATCATTTCAAGATCGTATTTCGTGCGCGATTTAAGCCTGTATGCTTCAAGTTCTTTGCCAGCTTTTTGAAATACTTTTAACCTTTGGGCGAGCTCTTTCTTGATGGATCCGATCGCTGTCTGGGTTGACTGCTCCGAGGCAATGTAATGTTTTGCAGGGTAGATTGCGGCGAGGTCTTGGCCTGTTTCACTCCCGGAGTGTGCCCGGTCATGACTATGCGCACTCCGGGAGTGTGCTAAAGTGATCGGCTGGCCGGTTATTGGATGAATCCACTCTATTTTTTTGATAGTTTTGCCGGCAAATGTTAACCTTAAGCCATTGTTTTCATAGGCAGGCAATATCTCAATGTTTTCACCCCTGACTCTGTAAGTGCCTCTGGCGAAATCGACATCATTTCTTTCGTACTGGAGTTTGGCGAAGTTTCGCAATAATTCATCTCTTACCCAAACCTGGTTCTTTTTTAAAATAAGGCACGCATTTTGGTACTCTTGTGGAGAGCCAAGATTATATATTGCGGAGACCGATGCTACGACTATCACATCTTCTCTTGTTGCCAAAGATGTGGTCGCGGCTAGTCTTAACCGGTCAATTTCTTCATTGACTTCTGTTTCTTTTTCGATATATGTATCTGTTGTAGGAAGATAAGCTTCCGGCTGGTAATAATCGTAATAAGAAACGAAATAACAAACAGCATTGTTGGGGAAAAATTCCCGGAATTCCTGATAAAGTTGAGCTGCCAGTGTTTTATTATGGGAGATTACCAGGGTTGGTCTTTGAATTTGGTTGATGACATTGGCCATAGTGAAGGTTTTTCCTGATCCGGTAACACCCAGAAGTGTTTGATACTGATAGCCTCTATTTAGCCCCTCCACCAGTCTTGTGATGGCTTGCGGTTGATCTCCAGTTGGTTTGTAGACGGAAGTTAATTTAAATTTCATAGAAATTACAATTATATCAGCAAGTCGCCTTGTCACGCACTGCAATAGAAATCGACTTACTGAGATATCTTGAAGTTGGTTATTGACCCACCTAATCTTAGCATTCGTCTTTTCAATACTATCCGTATACGGCTCATGCTGCGATTTTCGGTCGGTCTTCGCCCTGAACAGAATTGCATTCTAGTTTCAGGGCTTGACAACTTCGGGTTTTGTTTGGTATATTATTACAAATGGCTACAGTTTTGTATAGAAGGCAAAAGCAAATAGTTAATTTTCTAAACCGTTATATCGAAAAATTCGGTCATGCACCTACTCTGGTTGAAATCGCCAAACATCTGGGAGTTAGGTCTTTGGCTACGGTACATGAGCATCTCCAAGTCCTTGAAAAGAAAGGTTTGATAAAGAAAATTTCTGGTATTTCCCGAGGAATTGAGCTAATTGATCAAGGTATTGGGAAGTTAGTTAAAGGTATAGAATTGCCGATCTTGGGCTTTATTGCAGCCGGAGCTCCTATTGAACCTTATACTGACCCTAATTCCCGGTTTACTGTTCCTGACAATATGATTTCGCCAAGCAAGAAATCATATGTTCTACAGGTCAAAGGCGAATCAATGATTGAGGAGGGAATTTTAGATGGGGATTTTGTGGTTGTCGAGGAGGCAAATCAAGCACGGGATGGTGATATTGTGGTGGCAATGATTGATAACGGAGTTGTAACCTTAAAACGATTTTTCAAAGAAAAAGATCGTGTCCGGCTGGAACCGGCCAACTCCTCAATGGAGCCAATTTTTGCCAAAAACGTAATTATTCAGGGTAAATGCGTCGGAGTAATCAGGCGCTATAACTACTAATCCATTGAAAATTCTGTTATTCTTCGAACAACGTGAGAAGTCTGATAGTTCTCGCTGCGGAGAGTACCAGCCGGTACCCTCCTGCGATCGAACAATATAGGTTTCTAGCTAGCTCAGAAGAACGTCAAAATCAAGAAGGTAACAGCAGCAGCAGACATTAAAAGCAGTGTAAATCCCCCTAAGACATTAGTTACAGCGTTATTTTTATACTTACCCATGACTTTTGAATTATTAGCTAAAAGAAGGATAAAAAGGATAAGAATTGGTGATATCAAACCATAAATGACTGCAGTATAAAATAGAGTTTTAAACGGGTTAAGGTTTAGAAGGTTTATCAACAGGCCAACAAATGTCGAAAGTATTATTACAGCATAAAATAGCTTGGCCTGCCGGAATGATTTTGTTAGACCCTCTTTAGCCCCGAAAACCTCAGAAACCGCGTATGCTGCGGATCCGGCTAAGACCGGGATTGCCAACATTCCGGTTCCGACTATCCCAATTGTAAATAAAAATGACGACAGGCGGCCGGCTATCGGCTCAAGAGCTTTTGCCGCCTGATCGGCGGTTGTAATTTCATTAATGCCGAATCTAAAGAGAGTTGAGGCAGTTGTCGCAATAATCGCAAACATCACTAAATTTGAAAAAAGCATGCCTAAACCTACATCTTCGGCTACTTGTTTGAGTTCATGTTTCGTGACTATTATTTTTATATGTTTTTCTCTCTGTTCCTCCTTGATTTCTTCAACTTCTGCTGATGTCTGCCAAAAGAAAAGGTAAGGAGAAATTGTGGTTCCTAAAATAGCAACAACCAGAGTTATCAATTCTTTATTGAGACTTATTGAAGGAACAACTGTACTGACAAGAATATTAACCCAATCTTGTTGCGTAACCAGGGCCGATGCGATATAAGCAAAGAGGGCAAACGTTAGCCACTTCAGATTGGATGCAATGATTTTGTATGGGAAATACAACAGCAGAATTATTATTAAAGCTGTTATAACAACGGCTATTAACAGCTGGTTAATGGGAATTAAAAGTCTGGTAGCAGCGGCCATTCCTGCAAGGTCCGCACCGATATTTATCGTATTGGAAACTATTAACAGAAGGGCTAAAAAATATAGAAGTATTTTTGACTTATAGTGGGCTTTAATATTCCCTGCTAAACCTTTGCCGGTGACTATACCAATTCTGGCACACATTTCCTGAATTGCCGCCATTAGTGGAAAAGTTAGAAGAGCTGTCCAAAGAAGCGCGTAACCTTGGGAAGCTCCTGCTTGAGAGTAAGTTGCTATGCCGGAGGGATCGTCATCGGATGCGCCTGTGATAATTCCAGGACCGAATTTGGAGAAGATTTTTTTAAGTTTTTTTCGCACTTACTTTACTCTTATGAAGCTTGTGGTATAAGTAAGCTCCAACTAAAATTATAGTCGCCAGAATTATGACTATGTCAAATTTTCGAAAGTATGGCCTAATACTTTCCCAATTTTCGCCCAAAATTAGACCGAGATAAGCTAAAAACGCTGACCAGACAAAAGATCCGAAAAAGGTGAGCGCCGAAAATCGCCAAAAAGAAAGTTTGGCCACGCCCGCAGGCAAAGAGATAACTGTTCTTATCGCCGGTAAGACCCTGGCTGCCGCTGCCAGCCACTGGCCGTATTTAGAAAATAGTCTGAGGGCCTGATCATATTCTTCTTCAGTCAATAGAATAAATTTACCGTATTTGACAATGATTTTTCTGACCAAGGATTTCTCCCCAAAATAACCAAGACTGTACGCTAACCAGGAACCTGCAAGATTGCCTGAAGCACCCATAAGGACTACCAACCAAAAGTCAAATCTGCCTTCCGAAACCAGGAAGCCCGAAAACGGCATGATGATTTCGGAGGGAATTGGAATAAGCGCGGATTCGGCTGTCATCAGAAGAAACACTCCGGGGTATCCCAGGTTTGATATGATATCCATCACCCAGAAGACAATGGTTTCCAGAAAGGATTGTTCCATAAAAAAATTAACTTAATTAACCTAATATCTAATTGATCTAATAAATCCTAAACTCTAAATTCTAAACTCTAAACAATTTCAAAATTCAAATGTTCAAATGATCAAAAAATGATAGTCTATTGGAAACCTGATTCTTCGAACAAAATGAGAAGTTTGAGTTCTCGCTGCAGGAGAGTACCGTCCGGTACTCTCCTGCACTCGAACAATATATTTATCGTACGTTTTTGATATTTGGATTTTGGTCATTAGAATTTGTTTAGGATTTAGAAATTAGAAATTAGAAATTGAATTATACACATGTATAATTACTCTAATGGGTACTTTGTATATTGTAGCCACACCGATTGGCAATTTAAAAGATATCACTTACAGGGCAATTGAGGTTTTGGGAAGTGTCGATTATATTTTATGTGAAGACACCAGAGTCGCCGGTAAACTTTTAAGCCATTATGCCATTAAACAAAGCCTCATCTCTTTTAACGAATTCAGCGAGAATTTTAAGACGGGGAATGTAGTCAGCGATATTGCCGCTGGAAAATCAGTAGCTTTGATATCAGATGCCGGCTCTCCGCTTATTTCTGATCCCGGATATAAATTAGTCCGGGAATGTGTCATAAAAGGAATTAAGGTTGAAGCAATCCCCGGTCCGTCAGCAGCTATAAGCGCATTGACAGTTTCAGGACTTCCTCCCGATAAATTCCTTTTTCTTGGTTATCTGTCTAAGAAACAAGGGAAAAGAAAGGAAACACTTCGATCATTATTTACTATACTCCAGACTATGATGGGTAAAAAACTGAAGCCGACGGTGATTATATATGAGTCACCGTACCGGCTTTTAACCATGTTAAAGGATCTACAAGAAGTATTTGGAGATGTTGACATAGTTGTCTGCCGGGAGTTAACGAAAATACACGAAGAGGTCAGACGTGAGAAAGTATCAGAGGCTACTGAACATTTTTCCAAAATCCCTCCAAAAGGTGAACTCACAATTCTTTTCTAGCACCACCTTTTCTTAGCAGTCTCCTTTAAAGGGTTATTTTAGTAGATTGCGGCCGGTCATTTGGGAGGGTTTAGTGATATTTAAAATTTCCAGAATTGTTGGCGCAACATCTGCAAGTAAACCTTGAGGTAATTGAACATTTTGTCCTTGAAACTGCCGTATGACAAAAATGCAGGGAGCGGGGTTAATATTGTGCTCTGTGTCAATCTGACCTGTTCTTTGATTAATCAATTCTTCGGCATTGCCGTGATCAGAAGTAATTATGACGGCACCATTTTTTGCAAGCGCTGCTTGGACAATTATCCCCAAATGGAAATCAACAGCCTGTACAGCTTTAACCGTAGCTTCAAAATTACCGGTGTGAGCTACCATATCAGGGTTTGCCAGATTTACTACGATGAAGTCGTAAACCCGGCTGTTTATTTTGTCGACGAGTCGTTTAGTCACTTGCGTGGCTGACATTTCCGGCTTCAGATCGTAAGAGGCAACTTTAGGGGAATCAACAAGGATCCTGTCCTCTCCATGATACGGGGCTTCATGGCCGCCGTTAAAAAAATAGGTAACGTGCGCATATTTCTCAGTCTCGGCTATATGGAGCTGATATAAATTTCTTTCGGATAAAACCCGAGCAAGCGGCATCTCGACTTTTTGCGGCTTGAAAGCGACAGCGGATACGGGCAAATTCTTTTCATACTCTGTCAAAGTTACAAAAAATAGATTCTCAGGTTTTGATCCTCGTGCGAATGTTTTTACTTTCTGCCCTGAGAAGGATTTGATATTTTCCAGATTATCGTAAACAAAAGCTTTTGTTAGTTGTCTTGCACGGTCTGGTCGGTAATTGAAAAAAATTACACAGTCATTATTTTCTATAGTACCTAGAGGATTCCCGCCACTATCAACAATTACAGTTGGCTTAATAAATTCGTCAGTTATCCCCTCTGTATAAGAGTCTTCTATCGCGTCAAGAGCGCTTGTTGATTTGTTTTCACTTTTTCCTCTCAGAGCAGAGTAAACTTTAGCTGTTCTATCCCATCTGTTATCTCTATCCATCGCGAAGTACCGGCCGGAAATCGTTGCAATCTGACCGTATTGGCCTTTTATGATCCAATCTTGAATTTGTGAGAGATAAATTTTTGCCGAGGTTGGCGGACTGTCCCTGCCATCCGTAAATAAATGCAGCTTTATTCGGTTAGGCGACACGCCTTCTTTTTTTAAAAATGCCAAAAGCGCGTATAGATGCTCAACGTCACTATGGACTGAGCCTAAGCCGACAAGACCAATAATATGGATATTTGATTTATTAGCGTCAGTATGTTCAATAGCTTTAATGAGCGATTCATTTTCAAAGAAAGACCCGTCAGCGATAGCAGTATTTATTCTCATTAGGTCCTGCAGGACGATTCTGCCGGCTCCCAGATTGATATGTCCTACCTCACTATCTCCGACGTGACCTTCAGGAAGTCCGACTGACTGGCCGGAGGTTATTAAAAATGTATGCGGAAAGGAAAACCAGAGACCGTCAAAGTTTTTACATCCGGCACGAGTTATCGCGTTACCCGGACTATCCCGGGCAATCCCCCAACCGTCAAGTATGCAAAGAACCAGAGGCTTGATCTTGTGGGTAACTTTTAACATTTAGGACAATTCATGCTCAATTTCCAAGAGTCTATTGTACTTAGCAACACGTTCTCCTCTTGCGGGAGCACCAAATTTAACGTAATCTGCTTGAACAGCTACGGCAAAATCAACAATAAAATCATCGTTAGTTTCACCAGAGCGATGTGAAACGACGATTTTTAACCCGTTTGATTTAGCTATCTTTACCGCTTCCAGGGTTTCAGTTATTGTTCCAACTTGATTTGGTTTAATTACGGTGGCATTACAGGCTTTTTGCGCAATAGCCTTTAGAAGTCTTTCTTTGTTAGTAGCTATTAAATCATCGCCCACTATTAACGTGTCTCTGCCAAGTCTTTCTGTAATCTTTTTCCAGTGATCCCAATCGTCGTCCGAAAATGGGTCTTCAAGAGAAAGAAGATGGTATTGTTCGTTTAAGGTAACAAAATAATCCAAAAGATCATTTGCATCTAGGGCTACAGGTTTATCTTTCAACTTATATGAACTTCCCTTGATGATAGTTGATGCTGCAATATCAAGACTAAAAAACGCATCTAGACCGAGCTTATATCCTGCCTTTTCAATCGCATCCTCTATCAGTTTGAGAGCGTCAAGGTTGGAATACAGAAGCGGTGCATAACCCCCTTCATCACCTACTAGCGGGATTGAGCTGCGGCTTTGAATGACTTCCCTGAGCGCATAATATATTTCGACGCCGACCTGAAGATTTTTTGAGTAATTATTGGCTTGGGGCGATACTACCATAAACTCCTGAAAATCAACATTTCGCCCCCCATGCTTGCCCCCATTTAAAATATTGAACATGGGTGTAGGAATATTAAACTCGTGGGTATTTTCCCCTGCGAGATTAGCTATATATTGATAAAGCGGCATTTTTTGAGAAGAGGCCTGAGCTTTTGTAATAGCGCAAGAAAGGGCTAAAATTGTGTTGCCACCTAAATTTGCTTTATTAGGTGTACTGTCAAGTTTAATCATTACTTCATCCAGTTGTTTTTGTTGACTTGCTTCTTTACCAAGAAGTTGCGGGGCAATAATTGCCGAAATCTTCTTAAGACTTGTCAATACGCCTCTGCCAAAATATCTTTTCGGATCTTTGTCCCTTAACTCGATCGCTTCATGTTTGCTGGTTGAAGCCCCCGAGGGCGCTGAGGCTACGCCGACGGATGAATCGTTAAGTTCAATAATAGCTTCGATTGTCGGATTTCCCCGACTATCCAGTATTTCTCTTGCGATTATTTTTTTAATTTTTGCCATTGACTTTTGTTATGAAACAAGTTTGCTCTCACACTCCCTAATAATCTCTCTTGTTGAATCAATCACGTCAGGATTTACCGATATTGATGTTATTCCCCAGGAAATTAGTTTACTCGTTAGCTGAGGATATGTTGATGGCGCCTGACCGCAAATTGAACAGGAGATTTTTGCTTTAATGGCGCCTTTTATAGCTCTTTCCAGGGCCCAGAGTACAGAATCATCAAGCTCATAAAATTCACTTGCGACTTCTTCATTGTCCCTGTCTGTTGCCAGCATTAACATCGTTAAATCATTAGACCCGATCGAAATCCCATCAATTCCTACCTCAATAAATTTGTCAAGTAAAATAACATTTGCTGGGATTTCTACCATCATCCAAAACTTAAACGACTCGTCTTCAAAAAGTCCCGTCTCTCTAACAATATTTCTGACACTTTTCAGTTCCTGGACATTGCGTACGAAGGGAATCATGAGATCTAGATTTTTGTATTTTTTTCTTACTTTCTCAATTGCTGCCAGTTCTAACTTAAAAACATCCGGATCTTTTACAAAACGAAAGGCTCCTCTATAACCCAACATTGGGTTTGATTCCTTAGGTTCATATTTATCTCCACCCTTAAGATTGCGATACTCATTTGACTTTAAATCACTTGCCCTATAAATTACCGGGCGTTTACCAAATGCCTTACAAAACATCATAAGTTTTTCAGTCAATTTATTAACAAACTTGTCTTCCTTATTATTTTCAATAAATAATTTTGGGTGAATTCCTATTTGAGCCAGCATAAACTCTGCTCTAAGTAAGCCTACCCCATCCACGTTTTTAGAAGCGACTGACGCTGCCAAGTCCGGTTCTGCCAAGTTCACATATAGTTTGGTCGCAGTTTTAGTATATTTGGCAGTCTTTGTCTCGCTTCCACTTTCCAGATTTTTTTTATTTTTGACCAATTGACCCTTGAAAACTAGCCCTTTTGTACCATCAACAGTTACTACCATTCCGTCATGAAGTTTTTTAGTTGCATTACCCGTTCCAACAACACAAGCAATTCCAAGCTCTCTTGAAACGATGGCGGCGTGGGAAGTTCTACCTCCTTTGTCGGTAATAATACCAACAGCCTTTTTCATACCAGGAACATAATCAGGATTAGTCATTTCAGAAACCAAAACATCTCCCCTTTGAATCTTTGAAAGTTCCTTAGGACTTTTGATGATAACAACTTTTCCCGTTCCGATAATAGGCGATGCGGGAGAACCTTGAAGTAAAACTTCATTTGACGGATATTTTCTTTCTTCCTGAAGGGTTTTACTCTTTTGGGCTTTCGTATATGTAGTAACCGGCCTAGTTTGAACGATAAAAAGTGAATTTTCGGCCATTGCCCATTCAAGATCTTGAGGGAAGAAATAATGCTTTTCTACGGATCTTCCGATTTTAGCAAGTTCGACTATTTTTTGATCTTCAAGTTTTTGAGTTTGACGATAAGGTTTTGAGATCGATACTAATTTATTACCGACTTTATCTCTTATCAATTGTTTTTCTTGCGCAACAATTATTTTATCCGCTATTTGAAAATCCTTTTTGTTAACCTCGTAGTGGTCGGGAGTGACCTGGCCGCCAACAATTAATTCTCCTAGTCCAAAGATTGCTTCTATTACGATTTTGTCATTCTTATTGGTAACCGGGTCTACTGTGAACATTACGCCGGATGCTTCCGATTGGACCATTTTCTGGACGGGAACTGCTATTCCTACCTTAAAGTGATCAAAATTCTTCTGAGCCCTGTAAAAAATTGCGCGAGCCTCAAAAAGCGAGGCCCATGCCTCAAGAATTTTTTCCTTAAGCTCACTTTTTCCTCTGACATTAAGAAACGTAGCCTGTTGTCCGGCAAATGATGCTTCGGGCAAGTCTTCAGCGGTCGCTGATGACCTAACAGCGACATACGCGTCATTGGGACCCGAGAGTTTTTTGTAGAATTTATAAATTCTATTCTCAATTTTTTTGTCAATGACAATACTTTTAATCTCTTTTTGACATATAAGGGCTTTTGACTGAAGTATGGTGGGGTCATCAATTGGGAGGCCGAAGAGAGCAGCTTTTATTCGATCGAGTGCGCCTGACGCTTTTAAACTTTCAAAATAAACACCAGATGTGACAATAAAACCATTTGGAATAGGGACGTTAAGATTATATAACTCACCAAGATTGGCACCTTTCCCCCCGACTAGGTTAACATCATCTTTGTTTACATCTTTAAACCAAACAACGTTTTTCATTGGCAGTAAACTCCGCCGGAGTCTAATTTGATTGTAGCATTTATTATTGTTCGAGCGCAGAAGAGTACCGGACGGTACTCTTCTGCAGCGAGAACTATATCAGACTTCTCACTTTGTTCGAAGAATAATGATGCTTCAAAGGGCTAAATACTTAATTAGTAGAAGGGAAACGAGACTGTTTTTGTCTAAATTGGCAGCGCCCGTTTTTAACATAAAATCCAGCTTTATGGCACCATGATAGATTGCGTAAAGAGTTTTAAGGTCAAACTTTTGTGCTTGCGTGATAACCTTTTGCCACTGCCAATTTAGAAGTTTTGAAGAAGCCAGTTTACTTGCCGTTTCATAATTTGCTTTATTTTTCGCGAGAATTAATAAAAACAGGCGATTGGTTAGTTGCCAGATTAGATTCTGTTCTGATCCCAGCTTGGATGAATGAAGGTGTTCGAGTGAGATATGGGCATTCGGAGATATAGAGTCCAAAAATCGAAAAATTTGTGATAAGGAAAAATTTTCAACCGTGGCAATTTTCTGAAACTGCCCAACTTGCGCAGGTGCCAGTTGTTTATGTTCCCAAAATATTACAGTTATTTCTCTTGGAATAGTTTTGACGGTTGCAAATTTAACTTTTTTGTCACTTAGGAAATTTTCACAACTGACTATTTTTTCTTTTTCTATCAAATCTTGCGCGAATACAGCCAGATAAAACGCCTCTTGACGGTCATTTTTTGTCAGCTTTACCTTGTGGTATTTGGGATAATTTTTGAAAATTTGCAGCAAGCGATTATATGAGGCTTCTCGATCCTGACCATGTAGAATAAATATCATTTAACTTTGAATACTTCAGAGTTGGCTTTGACTGGTGATGTAACTTTAAGACCGAATTGGTCTTTCGATTTGGCAATGTCAATATCCGCGTGTTCAATCTGCATTGATCTTACCTCTTGGGTTGATTCATTACCCGCTTTATCGACTATTTTGACCGAATCACCAACTTTCAGGTCGCCTTTATCAAGTTTGATCACAGCAACTCCTATTTTGTCATAGTAATGGGTTACTGTCCCTATTTTTTGATTGGCTATTTTAAATCACCCCCTTTGACAGATAGCAATTTGTCGATTTTATCTTGGGCAACTCCAAGTTTGTCCTGGCATTTTTTGTGAAGAGCTAATCCTTCTGCAAGAAGTTGGACGCTTTCCTCAAGATCCAGCTCCTGGCTTTCCAGTTTGCTGACGATTTCTTCAAGACGGCTGAGTGCTTTAGTAAAGTTAATATCTTTCGACATTATATCTTTTTTCCTAAAACCTTTGACGACAGTTCCCCTCTCGCCAATTTTACTTTAAGTTTTGAGCCAATAGCAATTAGGTCTGCGTCTTTGATAATTTTGCCTGCGGGTGAATAGGCAATACTGTATCCACGTTTTAGAATGTTTTGGGGAGAAAGCAAATCCAGTCTTGTTCTAAGGTTATTCAGGCTATTTGAATTCTCTTGAAGAATAAAGACCCATTTACTTTTCAAAGACGATTGCAAGACAAGAAGCCTTTGTTTCTTTCCTAAAATTATTGTTTTTTGCAAATGACTTAGCGACTGTCGTATGTGAACTAGCGCTTTTGGTATCTCACGATGCCTCTTTACAAAATAAGAAAGTTTTTGAAAAAGCAGGTCTAGTTGTTGGGCACTGCCAGTTAGGCGATTTGTAACTGCAAGAGCCATTTTTTGGGCAATTGAGGATAATTTTTCATCTAAAAGTAAAAAATCGGAGCTTATGATTTTAGCCGCGTCTGTGGGTGTCGAGGCGGCTATATCGGCAACCAACTGGGCAATAGTCACGTCCTTTTCATGGCCCACACCTACTAAGATCGGGGTTTTTGCCCGATAAATCGTCTCGGCAACTTGTTCGTCGTTATACGCTGCCAAATCCTCAATCGATCCGCCTCCGCGAATCAAAACTATCACGTCAAAATTCAAAGGGTCGGCTTTTTTTATTGCCTGACAAAGTAAAGTTACACACTTCTGGCCTTGGACCATCACATCAAAAAAGGTCACATTAATAACACCAAACTTATCGATGGTATGTTTTTTGAAATCCTGCCATGCGTCAGAAACTTTTGAGGAAATTACAGCTATATTGGTAGGGTATGCTGGCAGGCTTTTTTTTATTTCCAGGTTGAAATAACCCTTACTTTCCAGCTTCCTTTTGAGTTCCTCTAGTTGAGCAAGCAAATATCCTTCTCCGAAATCTTCTATTTTGAAAAGGTACATTTGAAATTTTGCTTCTTTTTCCCATAAAGTTAGGTTTCCCAGGGCAAGGATCTTTCCTCCGTCTGCCAATTGAAATCCTAGAGACGTAAAAATTTCAGGCTCTAAAATACACGGCAGTTTGTATCCTGTCCCTGGGTCTTTTAAATCAAAATAGAGATATCGATAATGGTTATTTAAACCCCTAAAAGAAGAAATCTCGCCCTCTACCCAAAAAGTCAATCCTTCTAGAGTCTGACGTGCCAGAGAATTGACTTCTGAAACCGTATAAACATTTTTACCGGCAATGTTTTTCATAATGTCTGGAGTATCTTTTGCTAATCAAATGCATTTTAGCTATATTTTGGGGGGTTGACAAGATTTTTTTCCCGATGTATAAATACTTTTGCTTATCGCAAGATAGGCAACTTGAAAGGGCTTCTCGCAAGAGAGGCCTTTTCTTTTACAGGTACCGTACGGCACCTGTCTTTTTTGTTAAAAAAACCTCAAACTATTAACAATTTCCTCAATTGCCTTTTCGAAGGAAGCGAAATCATCTTCCTCTGAAAGTTGCTGATACGAAATTATGATAGGTGTTTTAGAATCAAACACTAAGTAATTCAGTATATCGTAATCTCTGGGTAACAGACCTTCATCTGTTGTGCTCGCTTTTACTTTATGAATAATTTTTTCACCAATATTTATATTTTGCACGCTAATTATGTTTCGAAAGTCATTTGGGTTCTCGTAAAATTTGACCATACCCGGCCACTGGTCAACATTCATGATTTCGATTTTGATTGGCACAAAATTTTCGTTTGTATCTTTAGGTATAACAAACGAGTAAGGTGCGAAGAAATTACACTTTTGTTCGTCTGTGAGAAATGTGGTGAACCAATTATTCGGATAGGCTATCTCAAAGCCGTAGACCGTATTAGAGCATAACTTAACATGAGCTGATATAACTGAACCTGACTGCGTATCCGCATACGGCATGGGAGATTCAATGGGGGCTACAATCGCTCTTTGGGGTACTTCTTTTCTGATCTTGAGAATCTGGCCAAAAGCAGAAGACCTTCCCACAAAGTAAGCTCCCGCTCCATATATTATGAGAAGGATGATGATTGTATAAACTTTTGCTTTAGACTTTAGGCTGGTAAGCGTCAATTTATTTCCCCAAATAATTATTTTAATAATGCTCTTCTTTAAGAATAGAAATTACTTCTACCCTTTGTCAATTAAAATCTGGGGGAATAAATTTAAACGGCTGGCGCGCCACCAGAAGGCTCCTGTCCGCCTGATGACTCGGGGCCATCTTCGCCAGGAACCACCGGAGGAGGAGGAGAAACTTCTCCTGCTCCTGCTTCTGGAGGTGCTTCAGGTGCCGGCGGTTCTTGTCCCGCATCCGGCGCAGGTACACCTTGATCTTGCGGCGGTGTTATCGTACCTGGATCACCAGAAGGTGCCGTTGGATTTTGATCGTTTGGGTCCATCAATTTTCCTCCTTTGGTTAAATTTTACCAAAAATGTTTAGTGTTTTGTAAACCCCCAAAACTAATGGGTGGTCAACTTTTGTAAAAATACAGGTAATTTATATGTTTTTACCTGTTTTCTTTGTATGTTGATATTTTCTAAATCTGAAGTTAGTGTATTCTCATCGATCCTTAAGGGTCCAAATTGCAATAAATTTCCTTCGGGTGAGAAAAGTTCTGATCTTGCACTAATAAGTTCTTCCCTAAATATTTCATTTTCTCTTCTTGCCCCAATTAATACTTGATAGGCTTTTTCAAGTTGCGTGGCATTCTCCACATTTAGATCCTCTTGCTGCGAAAGAATACTTATTATATTGTCAGCCATCTTAACCAGAAGCTCCATATATGACACTTGAGTTTGAAACTGCCCTTTAAAATCTTCAGGCGGTTCCAATTCTGATAGCTTCCTCAAAGAATCATTGGCCTCTGTTTTGATATTTTCAAAGTAAGCAATAATTTCTTCATTTTTACCTGTTTGCCACAACGCTTCGTCGGATAATACCTGCAGGTAAAAATTCGGACCTGCTGACAGGAGGAACTCTTTGGCAAATTGATGGCGGCTTTTTAAGCTATCAAAAACTCCTATGCTTTTGTCATAAAAAGAAAGCAATCGGTTATTTAAATCAGTAAATCTTGACGGAGTTTGTGTTTGCCGGAGTTGGTTTTTTTGAAAGGAGACGTTTTCCCCGGCACTTTCAATACTGGCAATAGTTCTATCTAGCTGGTCGGCCAGCACAAAGAATCCAGATGAAGACGCTGAGGCCTCCTTTAAATCATTCACAATATCTGTTTTTGTGCCCGCTACTTGAAATCCAGCAAGTAAATCATTAACCGATTGTTGTGCAGAAAAGAATCCGCTGCCGGCTATCTCTAAATAGCTATTTTCGAGTCGTATTGGTTGTTCTTTCTGATAACGCCAGTAGAAAAGGGCGGTAGAACCTCCTCCTGCTATTAGCATTAGACCTATGATAATTACCAGAACCTTTTGGAAAATTTGGAGGCGCGGTGACTTTTCCAGAAAACGTAAGTAATCTTTATATGATTCAGCGAGCATTCTGGTATGCGAATAATCTGTTTTTATTCTAGCTCGTTTTGACAGGGAACGTCCAATGCTAGCCCTTGCGGGTAATGATTGAAGTAATGTAGCCTGAGGCAAAACCGCCGGCATGAGCAAGGTAAGCAATCCCGCCAATGGAGGCAGTAGCGGTAAAGACTGCCGCTACTCCATTAAACGCCTGCGTAAAGAACCAATAAACAAGCATAAGTCCGGCAGGCAGGGCAATAATTAAAGGTAGGCCAAAAATAGGTATAATTGTGTCGATTGTGTTGTGAGGGAAGAATTTCAGGTATGCTCCGAGAATTCCAGCAATTGCGCCAGAGGCTCCCAGCATCGGTAGAAATGAATTCTGGATAAATAAGTATTGAATAAAACTGGCTGCTACTCCGCAAAATAGATAAAAGATTAAATACTTGACATGTCCCATTGCCGCCTCGACATTATCGCCGAAAATCCATAGAAACCACATGTTTGAAAGAATATGCAAAAATCCGGCATGCAGAAATATTGAAGTTATAAATGGTGTTAGAGTTTCAAATTGGAAAAAATTAATTTTCGCAGGGATAAGCGCGTATTCTGCAATAAACAAATCTATATTGGGCGTGAATAGCTCCTGTATAAAAACATAGATTGTAAAGGCAATTAGGCCAAGATTTACCAGGGGAAATTTTTGCGAATTTTGTGTATCGCGTATCGGAAACATTTTAGGTTGTTTAAATGATCCGGTTATTCTAATTGATTACTTCATTAAGATCAATTTTTGATTCAAAATGCTTCTTGTTATTCGGGTTTTATTTGGGTATAATTAGCTCGAAATGCGTCAAGTAATCAGCGTCCCTGTTTCGGTAACTTTAGAATACAACAGTAAATCCAGAAAGGTGTTACCTAAATTGGTTCATTGGGACGACCAAGACTATCCTGTAGTCAGGGTAGGTTATCATCACACTTTTCGCGAGGGAAGAACTCTTTTCCATATTTTTTCAGTCGATACCTCTTCTCTTTTCTTTAGACTTAGGCTTAATACCAATAATCTGGGGTGGACTTTGGAGGAAATTTCAGATGGAGAAGTTGATTGATTTTTCCTTTAATCCCAAGTCGCCGACACTCTTGCACCTTGACCTTAACTCATGTTTTGCCACAATTGAACAACAAGCAAACCCGAGGCTTAGAGGAAAACCCATTGCTGTAGCGGCATACGACTCACCGGCAGGTTGTATCGTGGCACCGTCAATAGAAGCCAAAAAATATGGGGTTACAGTCGGAATGAGGGTAAGAGACGGAAAAATGTTATGTCCGCATCTTATCGTACTGACACCAGATCCTGCCAAATACCGCAACGTCCATCTGCAATTTAGGAAGTTACTGGAAAACTATACAGATAAGGCAATTCCAAGATCTATTGACGAGTTTGTTTTGGACCTTGAAGGTTATCCTGCTTACCGAAAAGGTATGATAAATGTTGCTCGGGAGATTAAAGAAAAAATAAAAAGAGAAATCGGCGGCTGGCTAACAGTATCGGTCGGAATTTCAACTAATAGATTTCTTGCCAAAGTTGGAGCGGGTCTTAATAAACCCGATGGTTTGGATGTTATTGATAAAAATAATTTCAGAGATATTTATTCTAAATTAAGCTTGGTAGATCTTTGCGGAATCAAAACAAGAAACGCAATCAGGTTAAACAATGCCGGCGTTTATACCGTACTGGATTTTTACAAGGCATCTGTACAAAAACTAAAAGCCGCATTTGGGTCAATACTCGCCTATTACTGGTACGTCAGACTTCACGGTTGGGAAATAGACAACGTTACCTTCGGCAGACGCAGCTACGGTAATTCATTTGCGCTCCCAAAGCCATTACTGAGAGTGGAGGAACTTGCACCGATCTTGCAAAAGTTAACGGAAAAAACAGGTATGAGGATGAGAAAAGCAGGGTACGTTGCCAGGGGAGTCCATCTGGCAATTGCTTACAGGGACAACAGTTTTTGGCATAAAGGGGTAAGCTTACCGGACTATATTTTTGATTCCCGCGATATTTACAAAGTAGCTTTTAAGCTTTTAAATATGAGCCCCTACAGAAGTCCAGTCAGAAATTTGGCTGTTTCTTGTTTCAATTTAGAAAGAGTCAAAAATATGCAACTTTCCTTTTTGGAGGATTTTGACAAGAAGCAGAAATTGGTTAACGCGATTGATCTGATAAACGAAAGATGGGGTAATTTTGTGATTACGCCCGGCGGAATGCTGGGGACTGACAATGTAGTTATTGACCGAATTGCCTTCGGAGGCGTAAAAGAGCTTGAGGAAATAGTAATATAATATTTAACGAGATTATATGGATGTTAAAAATATATTAATAACAGGTGATGACGGTTATAACTCAATAGGCACAAGGCTTCTTATTCATTTCCTTAAAAACGAGTATGAACTGACAATTTGCGCTACTAAGACTCAGCAGAGCGGTATTGGAGGAAAAATGAATTTGAACGAAAAGATCGCCTGGCATGAAACAAAAGTAGACGGAATAAAAGCGGTCTGGGTAGATAGTACACCGGTTGACGCTGTGGAATTTGCAAAATGCTACTATAATAAAAAATTTGACTTTGCCGTATCAGGTATCAATTTAGGGGCCAATGTTTCAGGCGGGGCAATGATATCTTCCGGTACAGTAGCCGCCGCTACACGAATTCTGTCTTTGGGACTTTCTAGTAACGTTATGTCTGTTGGCTGGGACTTGCCAACAGAATACTGGTTCCGCAATCACAGCGAAGAAGATGACATCTCCCCCTACATAAATTATCCTGGCGAAACTATGCACAAACTTATTAAGAAAATTATAGAAAATAATTTTTGGGGTTCAGAGCTTCTGAATATCAACTTTCCTGAGAAACCGACAAATAAGGCTATTTTTACACAACCTCTCGCTGATAAAGGAAAGTTCTACCTGAGTCCTCTTCTTGATGGGGAAACAAGCACTTTTACTTATTCATCAAAGCCTAAAGAAATTAAGTTTCCAATCAATACAGATGCTGGTGCTATTCAACATTCGCTAATTTCGATCACACCATGTAAGTCTAATATGCTTAATGATAAACTTTATAATAAATTAAAGGGCAATAATTTTGTTCTCTAGTACCGGGTTCAATTAGTAAACACCTGAGTGAACATTTTGCCGTAGACTCCCCCATCAATTGCGCCAATACCAATCTTGGAAAATGCCGGGTCCAGGATATTTCTCCGATGGCCTTCGCTATTCATCAAGCCGTTGTGGGCACGGATAACATCCGGCGCGAGAGCTAAATTTTCTCCGGCAAGAGAATAGTTTATGCTGGAGTCCTCGAGCCGGTCTCCTACATCCTTGCCCTCGGGAGAATAATGAGAAAAGTAGCCCCTTTTAAACATATCTTTTGAGTGTTCTCTGCCGACTTCTGCCAGACGCTCATCCCAGATCAATGGTTTGACGCCAAATTTAACTCTTTCCTGATTTACCAGTTCAAACATTCTTTGTTCTGAAACTGCATCAACAGTCAGCTGGTTTTGAGTGAATTCTAAGGGAATCGAACCTGTCTCATGGGGGTTAACTGTCAGGAAGGTTAATGTTTGCTTAGCAATAGGACCAAAGACGCCACTGAGAGGAGTTTCCAAAACCTGAGCTTTTTCAACCAGGTTTGATCCGATTTTGGAATCAAATATGTCCTTTTTAATATCCGGTCTTACTGGCAGCGATACAACAAATAATAAGATAAAAGCTGTAAAAAGCAGGCCGTTAGCGACAGCAGGGATAAAGCCAAGATATTGGTTTATTTTAGTTTTTGACAAAAAGTGAATTATTTTACCGACAAATATAGAAAGCAAGCTGAAAAAAATTGCTTCGGCAATAATCCAGATTGATAGAAATCCGATGGGATTTGCAGCAATTTTGGGGATATTAAAAACCTTTATGAAAAGCTCTGCCGCCTGCGGATAGAAGATCAATGCCAAAATCAGCGAAAATAAAAACCCTAAAATATCTAAAATTTGGGCAAAGAAACCGCGCTTTTGTCCTTCGAGAATAAAGACCGAAATTACAAGTAAAATAACTAAATCGACCCAATTCATTATTTTAGAGTTTAGTGTTTAGAGCTTAGGGTTTAGATTGACATTATATAATTTATGAATTTAGATTTACAAAATGCACCGAGTATATTATTGAAGCCTGAGGGCTCATTTGAGTATAATAAGCGGAGTCTATTTCGACGAGGGGGTATAGCTCAATTCGGCAGAGCACTCGCCTTTTAAGCGATTGGTTCAGGGTTCGAGTCCCTGTGCCCCCACCAACACGGGCACCCCAAAGCGACCGTGTCCTCTCAAACGTCTTGAGGGGGCTTGCTAATCGTCCACTTTTCCAGACAAAAGTATGGAACCGCAAAAAGTTAACTTTACCCTCAAACTGAGAGACAATGGAACACGGACGCGTTTCACCGTAGCCTCGCTGTCCGGGGCCCTATGATATAGTGAAATTGGAGACTGAAACTCGAGTAGCAAGCTCAACTGCCTACTGTATTATCTGTCGCAAGATAGTCACGTCAGTTGAGCTTTTTTAGGGATTATTTCTTAATAGCTTGGTGAAGAAACTATGCTTCTGTTTCTGATATAAAGTTGTTTGTTAAATGCGAGAATTATATCCCTTTTTTCCTGAACTGTTCCGTTAAATAGCGCGTACTTTGCATATTCCAGAAAAGATATCGGTTCGTCATCCGGGTCTACGTTTTTGTGAAGCAATACTTCGTCCCTGACTTTTCTGTAGGCTTCCATACTTCTTGTTATTTTGTCGGTTATTTTAATTGTTTGGGGTTGGGCCATTTCTAATAATGAAGGGGCGTTTTGGATGAACAGGAGTCTCCATAAGGTTTTTAAAGGAAGTTTATTTAGAATACCATAGACTCTTACTCAAAAATCTCTTTTTACTTTCCGCCAAGCTTTTTGAAGAGGCCAAGCATTTCGGCTGGAAATATGATAGTGGTGTTGGGCTCTTTAGCAGCCTCTGACAATGTTTCCAGGTAACGCAGAGTAATTGGTGTGGCGGATAAAACTTTACCGGCGTCTCTAAGTTTTTTCGAAGCCTGAAATTCACCTTCCGCCAAAATAATTTTTGCTCGCCTGACCCGTTCTGCTTCTGCCTGTTTGGCTATTGCCCTTTGCATAGCTTCCGGGATTTCAACGTGTTTTACTTCGACAGCCGTGACTTTTATACCCCAAGGGTCTGTGGCCGAATCTATTATCTTGTGCAGCTGGCTGTTAATTTTTGCACGCTCAGAAAGAATCTCGTCTAGAGTCGTGGTTCCCGCAACACCTCTTAAGGAAGTCTGGGCTATTTGGGCAGTCGCCTGCATATAGTCCTCAACCTCAACAATCGACTTTGCCGGATCGGAAACCCTAAAATACAAAACCGCGTCGACTTTTACCGGAATATTGTCCTTGGTGATTACATCCTGGGCTGGTACGTCCAGAGTTACTACCCGCAGATCTATCTTGACCATAGACTCAAGAATCGGGATTAGGAAAAAAATTCCGGGACCCCGAACTCCCATTAATCTGCCTAAGCGAAAAATTACGCCTCTTTCATACTCCCGGGCGATTCTTATCGCCCAAAGCAACAGTAAAAGGGGGACAATAACAAAGCCCAAACCCGAAAAAAATAAATTAATTAAAATCCCCTCCATTTATTTATAAGCCTTTTTAACGATTAAAGTATTTCCCGAAAAAGAAACTACTTTTACCTTTTGACGTCTGTTTATTTTCTTGCCGATGCTTTTTGCGCGCCAGTCCTCGGAATCAATTTGAATTCTACCATAGGGCTCAAGCTTTTCCAAAACAACACCAACCTTACCAACGTAAGATTCCATCCCGCTTTTGACCGTTGACCTTAATGCGCCAAACGAGAGCCTGCCGGCAAATAAAAAGGCCAAAGCTGTGGCCAATGCTGCGCCCAACGCCAGATATGTGGTCGTTCTTGCCAAAACAGGAGCGGAAAAAGGCTCCTGGCCGAAAAATAGTACCCCAAACAAAATTGAAACAGTACCGGCAACACCGAAGATTCCAAATCCGGGATTTGTAATTTCGACAAGCAAAAGTCCGGCGCCGACAACCAGAAAGGCCACTCCTAAAACTGAAAGAGAGATGGCACCCAATCCCCAAAGGCCGAGCAGCAGCCCGGCAATGGCGATAATACCTAAAGTCTCGAATTCTCCCGTTCTGAAAACCAAAATTATTCCCAAGCCGCCTATTGTCAAAAGAAGAGATGCAATTTGCGGGGTTGAGAAAAAGGAAAGCAGTGATTCGATAAGGCTTGGGTAAAGATGAATAAGCTCGGAATCGTCAAGACCAAGACTTGCCAAAAGTTCCTCTTCAGAAGTTGGCGTAAAATCGACAATACCCTCATCAAGCGCTTCTTTACCGTCAAGTGTCAAATTTTCCCTTACAAATTTTTCCGAAACTTCCTGGTTTCTTTCTCTTGCGGCAGCCAGATTTCTAATCCAGGAAACGGTTGCCTCAATGACCTTTTCGTCAGGCGTGCCAATTTCCTCCATGCCCAGTAGTCGGGGCTGGGCAGCACCGATGGAAGATTCGGGATGGGCGGCGGCAACTTCCGCGGAAATCAGAATAAAAGTACCGGCGGAAAAAGCCCACCCGCCGGCCTTATCGACAAAAACAGCCGTTTTTACCCCACTATCCAAAAGCGCCCTGGTAATTTCCTCCGTTGATTTTAATAGTCCTCCGGGAGTATTAAGGTTTATTAAATAAAGGCTGACCCCTTGTTTTTCGGCTTCATCAAGTGTTCTTTTAATAAATTGGGCCGTACCCGCTTTAATCTCGCTGTTAACTTCAACAATAACAACCCTACCTTTTTCCTCAACTGCTTCTGTGCCTAAAGGCATAAAAAGTAAAGTGAAAATGATCAAAGGTAGAGCGCATTTAATTAATTTCATCGAGGTCTATTTTACCGCACTGACGAAACCAATCAGAAGTCCAGTTAAGGCGTTTCGGGCTCGACTTGGATGTGGAAGGCATCGGGAGTATCTTTGCGAACCTTACTTTTTACTTTATCAATTATTTTTTCAATTGAGTCGGTATCAAGATTGTTTTTTATATGTATCTCAATATTCACCAGAAGCTTATTCGGCCCAACGTATGCGGTTTTTAAGTCCAGAACGTCGAGGACTCCTGGAATACTTTTTGCGGATTCTATTATTTGTTTCTGCGTTTGAAAAGGCGCACTTTTTCCAATTAAAAAACTCCTGACCGAAAACAAGAGGAGAAGAGAAAGTACGCCAAGCGCGATACCGATGATCATTGCGCCAAGACCGTCATATCTTAAGTTTCCGGTTACTCCAAAAAGAGTTAGTGCGAAAAGACCTAAAATAGCCGAAGTTGTCCCAATCAGATCAAGAATAAAAGTCGCTTTGGTTTCGACTTTTGAGGAATGGGCAAATCTGTGAAAAATTTTTGTTAATTTTTCCCCGTTTAATAAGCGCCTTATTCCAAGGCTTAATGAGTAGCCGTTCGAGGCGATGGCTATTGTGAGAGCCATATAAGCAAGGAAGAGGTTATCTATAAACTTAGGGGATAAGAACCTTTTAAATCCAAAATAAAAAGAAAGCCCTGCTGTTACTGCCAGCATTACAACAGAGGAAAGTAATGTCCAGAAATACATCTCACGCCCGTGGCCAAAGGGGTAAGTTTTGTCGGCCGGTATTTCTGAACGCTTAAGACCGATTAAAAGAAATCCGGCGGCAGTCAGATCCGCAATACCCTGCAGAAGTTCGGCAAGCATTACCACGCTTCCTGTGATTATTGCTACGGCCAAGTTCATTGCAATATCTAAAAGATCAACGAGAAATGATGTTACCAGAACTTTCTTTGCGGATATTGTCGCTTTTTTCATATTTGCCACTCAGGCGATTTTAAATCTGTCAACAATTAGTTCGCTGAAGGCGGCAAAAGGTATGGCTACCAGGGTGATTAGCACCAATATGTGCAGAGTTATTGCTTCGCCGGTAACAATTTTTATGGCGATAATATCTTCGACAATTCCCATAACTACTCCGAAGGCTAAAAATTCCAGGAAGAGTTCTGTTTTATGGCCTAAATGCGGTACATCGATTTTGTCTACTATCAATTCGCCGATTATTGAAAACGGCAGGGTGACCAGAAAGACAATTCCGATGAGATGGTAGGATATCTTGGTATCGGTTGCAAGAGTAACGGCAATTAGGTCTTCAATTATTCCTACACTCAGACCTAGGATTAAAAACTGCAAAAACAGCAGGATATTTTTTCTTTTTAAATTCAACACCTGTTAGAAATATTATACTCATATTTTCGTGAAACCCGCCCGATGGCATTTTTCTGTTTGTTAGAAGATAATATTCTTTGTGCAATTTAAAACTTTTTTCTCTTTTCGCAGTTTCTATTTTCTGCTTCTTTTCATTTTTTTGGATTTAATTGTTCTCGCCCTGCATCTTCTGTTGGGTTACCGAACAGATTTTTTCAACCTGGATATTGAAAATAATCTTCCTACGTATTATCAGAGTATAAAACTTCTCATTGTTGGTTTTTTTCTTTTTGTCGTATTTTTTAAAGGACGTCTAATATTTTTAATTCCTCTTGCAATATTGCTTCTTTATCTCGGAATTGATGAGATTGTCCAGATTCACGAAAATTTTAGCTCGGTTATTAAAAACCATTTCCCTTCAGTTGCGTTTACAATCGAGAACTGGATTATGGCTTTAGGCTATCAATCCTCAAGGTGGGTTATTTATCTTGCTCCGTTTCTTTTAATAACTCTTGGCTACATCTTTTTCACCGGCTTATACGCAAAGCTTAAAAAATATGATTCTTTTCCGTCGCTTGCGGCTGGTTCAATTTTATTCTTGCTTGTTATAGTTTTTGAAGTGATCAACTCTTGGAAAGGACACAGTTGGTTCACTTATCAGATTTTAATGACTTTTGAGGAATCCTTTGAAATGTTTGGTGCGAGTAGCTTTGCTTATGCCGGATATTTAGAATATTTGAAGTATCAAAGGGGAGAATAAAAAGGTCTTCATAAGAGTCCTGGATTTTCATCTTACCATAAAATATATCCCATGATTTTAATATATCAAACTATATCAACCAGCAATTTTGGGACAGTCCTTTTTTATACTGTCCCATTTGTCCCATTTAGCCTCAAAGTGGTACACTGCTCTCTGGAGCTATAAGGCCATAATGGGCCACGACCGTACTGCTCCACTGATTGACTTTGAATTGTTCTCTTTTCTTGATCCAACAAAATTTAGTTGATTTTTGTCCCGGCTTTATCTTAAATGGAATAAGAAACATCTTTATTGAAGGGAGGTGAGAAAAGTTGAGCGTTGAAGATTTATCAACAACAGTTGCTACGGTTGTTTTAGGTTCCCTGGTCAATTTTTTGAATTTTATTCCGGCATTAATTGGAGGACTGATCGTTCTGACGCTTGGGCTAATTATCGCTGCCGTCGCCTATAGGGTCGTCGTCGGTGTTTTAAAGGCCGCGCAGGTTGAAAAATTGTTGGCAAGATACGGAATAACAAAAATTGAAGGCAGGGATATCGAATGGGGTGAAATACTGGCAGAGCTTGCCCGTTGGTCGATCATAATCGTCTTTTTGATACCGACTTTGCAGGCCTGGCGGCTTGACGCGGTTAATGTTGTTTTAAATAGGGTGATTCTTTATATACCTAATGTTATCGTTGCCGTAATATTGGCGATCGTGGGTTTGGCTATCAGCAAACTCGCTTACCGTGTCTCGTATAGCGCCAGTCGCTCTCTGGGTACCCATTTAGCCCATGTTGTGTCTTTAGTAGCCCAATGGTCGCTGGTTATTTTCGTCAGTTTTCTGGTTCTCCATCAGTTAGGTGTGGCACCGGAACTTTTAAGGATTCTTTTCGGCGGACTCATTGCAATGATTGCGGTCGCCGGCGGTTTAGCTTTCGGCTTAGGCGGTCAAGGTACAGCACGGGCAATTTTGGAGGCGTGGTGGGATAAGTTTAAAAAATAGCCAAGTAAGGCCCCTAATATGTTAAAATGCATAGGCTAAAATTGGCCGTAGATGGCCCCGTCGTCTAGCGGTTAGGACAACAGGCTTTCAATCTGTTAACAGGGGTTCGACTCCCCTCGGGGCTGCCAGATACCATTCGATATCTGGCTCCGCATCTTAGGCGAATGGTATCTGAGACAGGTGCAGAATTGTACCTGTCAAGTGTATGAAATTCTTCTATGTTTACGTTCTTCACAATCCTAGTAAAAACTTTATCTACATAGGTTATTCGGAAAATCTCAAAAAAAGATATTACGAACATAATTCAGGCGAGGTAAGATCTACAAAAGTGTATAAACCACTAAAGTTAATTTTCTATGAAGCATATTTAGCAAAATCAGATGCAAAAAGGCGAGAAGTGTACCTTAAAAGCAATAAAGGTAGAACGACTCTGATGACAATGTTAAAAGACTATTTTAACAGTTTCTTTAATGCCTGAAAATATACGGCCGTTCTTGCTTGATGATCCAGATGCTTTTACTAGTCTAGAAGAGCAAACTAGCGTTATTCCTCCGAATTTAAGGGATAATTACAGAGAATTAGAAATTCGCGTTGGAAAAGCATTCGTTGAGGCATTCGGACAATATCTCACGAAAGAGCAACTCGAGTATATGACATCTGTTCATATCCTTTTCACGGACGATAGCACCGCATTAAGATTTTCTAAATTTTGGGAAAAAGGGGAAAAAACTATTAATCTGCAAAAGTCTTCAATCGACGGATATGTCTATACGAACTATACAATTGTAGAAGACGGGAAAAGGCCATCTCATAAAGCTGGAGAGTTTCCGGTTAGGCACTATTGGGCGGGAAGAATTGCAATTTTCCCCTTGGGACAAGGCGCGATCCATGCTGTGGATGCTGAACTTCTAATGACAAAAGCAGATTTTGATGAGAAGGCTGATGCGTTGGAAGATATTCCTACGTACCTTGATCTGATTGAATCATTTGAACGCACATTAGCTATCGGCGGTTGTAGCTTGCATGAAAAAGTTCATGGAATACAACAACACCCTTTGCCAATACCGATTCTCGAAGCAGGTGCTTATCACTACCCGCGAGAAATAGGGAGGATGAATGGTTGGGATTTTGCACTCCATTCGAACATTAGACTTTTTGCAGATCTATATGCTGATTGTGTTAGAGAAATCGGCAATGATTTACATAGATTTATTTTCGGAAATATTGCGGATGAATCTAGGGCAGAGGAGATACTTGAATATTTAAAAAGAAGGTTCAGCGCAAAAACAATCGAGGCGATGTCAAAACATAACGAATGTGACTGGGAAGAAGATAGACATAATTGGATATTTTGGCAAAGAATTCCGGCTAGTGAACTCTGATCAAGAGCTTGTTGAAAACCCTTATTGTTCGAGCGTAGGAGAGTACCGTCTGATACTCTCCGTAGCGAGAACTATTAGACTTCTCACTTTGTTCGAAGAATAATAAGGTTTTCAACGCGCGAGATTGATATAATTAATATTAATGTATAAAGTCACACTATACACTACCAAAACTTGTCCTTTTTGCAAAATGGAAAAGGATTACCTTAATTCCCAGAATATTGCCTATGAGGAAGTATTCGTTGATGAAAACCCGCAAAGGGCCGACGAGATGATTGCCATTTCGGGACAAATGGGCGTTCCCTTTACTGTTATCGAAAAAAATGACGGGTCAAAAGTTACAATTTTAGGATTTGACAAGCCTAAGATCGATCAGGCGCTGGGAATTGTCTGACATTTAACCTCGAGTTTCTTGAAAACCTATATTGTTCGAGCGTAGGAGAGTACCGTCTGATACTCTCCGTAGCGAGAACTATTAGACTTCTCACTTTGTTCGAAGAATAACAAGGTTTTCAATAGACTAATTTATCCTTTGACATTTGACATTTGACAACTGACAATTGACTTCGTACTCTTCTTTTAATCCTTGATCCTTCATCCTTAATCGGACAATACTAATATTATGCGCGTTTCTTTTTATGGAGCTTGTCGGGAAGTCACAGGATCAAACATTTTAGTTGAAACTGCAGGCAAGAAGATACTTCTGGATTGCGGCATTTTTCAGGGCCTAAAACTTTCAGAAGAACGCAACTTCTCTCCTTTTGCGTATAATCCCAAAGAAATTGACTTCGTGATTATCGGACACGCACATCTTGACCATACCGGGAAGCTGCCAAAACTAGTGAAAGAAGGTTTTCGCGGCAGGATTTATGCTACAGCGCCTACAAAAGAGCTCACAAGATTGGTTCTCGAAGACAGCGCAAAACTGGCCCGGGAAGAAGCGGAAAAAAACAACCACCCTCTTTTTTTTACTGATGATGACATTGATAATGCAATGGAGCTTTTCGAATCAATTTCGTACAACGAACCCGTCGAGATTTCCCCGCAAATTAAACTGACTTTTAAAAATGCCGGG
>MFCA01000025.1 GCA_001775095.1 Candidatus Curtissbacteria bacterium RIFOXYA1_FULL_41_14 | reverse complement strand
TTGGCGAGGGAGGCCTTTTAGGAATTGCCATCCATCCGGAATTTGCCGGAAATCAGTACGTTTATCTTTACTACACTTATTCAAACACCGGTAACAATACATTAAATAAGGTAGTCCGCTTTAAATTTGAAAACGACCAGTTAATAAATGATAAGGTCATAGTTGACTCCATTCCAGGTGCGGCAAATCATAACGGTGGCAGGATTAAATTCGGCCCGGACAATTTTTTGTATATTACCACCGGTGATGCTCAAGAACCATCGCAAGCTCAAGATATAAATTCTTTGGCGGGAAAAATCTTGAGAGTGACGGACGAAGGTAAAACTGCCTCGGGTAATCCATTTGACAATTTGGTTTATTCCTATGGTCATCGCAACCCTCAGGGACTTGCCTGGGATAAAGACGGCAGACTTTGGGCAACCGAGCATGGCAGATCAGGAATCCAGTCAGGTCTTGACGAGATTAATCTAGTAGAACCCGGCAAAAATTATGGCTGGCCGACAATTCAGGGTGATGAAAAAAGGCAAGGAATGGAAACGCCGCAACTTAATTCCGGCTCAGATACCTGGGCGCCGGCCGGAGCGGTTTTCGTTGGAGACTCTCTTTTCTTCTCAGGACTTAGAGGCCAGGCATTATACGAGGCTGTTATTGCAGGTGACGACATATCTTTTAAGGAACACTTTAAAGGAGAATTTGGAAGGATAAGAAATGTAGTTTTAGGATCTGACGGTTATCTTTACATTACCACCAGTAATCGCGACGGCAGAGGAACGGTCAAAACAGGTGACGATAAGATAATAAAGATAAACCAGCCCTAGAGAACACCTCCGAGGTGGGCTCTGACTCCTTGGAGGTGAAGAATGGAGAGATTTAATCTATGAAACAAAAAACAAAATTAATAACCGGCATTTTAGTAATTCTGATGTTGGTTATCGCTTGGATAGTATTTTCGCAAAGAGAGTCAGGGGAGTCTCTTCCAGGAAGTGGGAATCAGAACCAATCAACACAATTAAACGGGGTGACTCACCCCCTGCAAATTCTTCAGATGAGAGCAAAGGATTATCCCGGAAGTGAGGTTACAATCGAAGATGAACTCAGCCCGCAGGAAAGTTACAAACAATATCTTACCTCTTACCAATCCGATGGACTAAAAATTTATGCACTTTTAACTGTTCCCCAAGGGGACAAGCCAGGTGGGGGGTGGCCGGCTATCATCTTTAATCATGGGTATATTCCGCCGGAGCAATATCAGACGCTTGCGCGCTATCAAGCTTACGTAGATGTCTTTGCCCGAAACGGTTATATCGTTTTTAAACCGGATTACCGCGGTCATGGAAACTCGGATGGTAATCCGGAAGGAGCTTATTTTTCTGCCGCTTATACGGTTGATGTTCTAAATGCTGTTTCTTCGATCAAAAAATTTGGCGAGGCGAATCCTGATCGAATTGGCATGTGGGGACATTCAATGGGTGGAAGCATAACCCTGCGTTCGATGGTAGTCACAAAAGATATAAAAGCCGGTGTTATTTGGGCAGGGGTTGTTGCATCCTACGATGACATGATGAACCGTTGGCGAAGGCGCGTTGCTTGGCAGCCATCAGAAAGAGAAAATATGGCTCACCGGCCAAGCCGCGACGATTTGATCAAACAATTCGGAGATTTTGATGCTAATCTCCAGTTTTGGAAGTCGATAGCTCCCATTAGTTTTGTTGCCGATATTTCGGGCCCCATACAGCTTCATCATGGTCTTGCCGATGAATCGGTGCCTCCCGAATTTTCCGAAAGTTTAAAGGCTGCGCTGGAGGCTGCAAGTAAAACAGTTGAGTATTACACCTATGATGGAGCAGATCACAATATTTCAGGGGCAAGTTTTAATCTGGCCATGCAAAGGTCAGTTGAATTTTTTGATAAATACTTAAAATAAAATTCGAAAGGAGGTGTAACATTTATGTGCTATAACTGCGGGTGTGAAATGCCGGATGAAGATCATGGTTTTCCGGCCAATATTACCGATAAATCTTTTGAAGATGCGGCTAAAGTGACTGGCCAATCAGCCGAAGAAGCAAAGGAAAATACCATGAAGCTTCTTCAAAAGTTGAAAGAGGAAAAGGAGTAAGAGGACTGAAACCAAAATCCTCATGTCATTCTCACGAAAGTGAGAATCCAGCTGGAAACTTATTTGTATAGATTCCGCATCCCTTCGACCTTGCTCAGGGCGAGCAAGTGCGGAATGACAGAGTTTGAAACTCTTATACGTTATGACTTTAGGATTGATCAGCAAGAAAAAAGAAGCAAGTGATGTTTATTCATTTATCTTCCACAGCGAGGAAGATTTTGGATGGAAACCGGGACAATTTTTGATGTATCGAGTTGAACATCCAAATCCTGATGAAAGAGGGGAAAGACGCTATTTCTCAATTGCCTCCGCTCCGTTTGAGAAGCAAATCATACTGACGACAAGATTTGACCGGGAAAGAGGAAGCAGCTTCAAAAAAGTGCTTTTTGGCTTGCCAATTGGGTCGACAATTTATGCAGAAGGTCCAAGAGGGAGTTTTGTGATTGATGATCCGACTGGCAACTGTGTATTTATTGCGGGCGGCATCGGGGTAACACCATTTCGGGCGATTCTTTTGGATTTGGATTATCAAAGGCTACCGATTAATGCGATTTTGCTTTACGCCTCAAGAACTAATGACATTGTATATAAAGAAGAATTCGATCAACTTGCGAAGAGACATTCCGACTTGAAAATACACTACATAGTCCCCCCAAACTATTTGGACGAGATAGCAATCAGAAAATATGTACCGGATCTGGCGAAACTCTACTTTTATATCTCCGGTCCTAAGCCGATGGTGGTTGATTTTGAAGAATTACTGCCGGGAATGGGCGTACCTGCCGAACATATCAAGCGCGATTATTTCCCCGGATACGATAGACTGTAGATCACAGGCGATTTTTTAAGAAGAAACCTTAAACAGGAGAGGGAAAATTGGCGCCCTTTCGCCATTTAAGAGAAACTCTAAAACATATTCTCCCGGTTTATCTGGAGGGGCAATACAACAGATTATAATTCTCCCATCAGGTTTGGTTTGTATTGAAGGGTTGATTTTTTGAATTTCTTCTCTCTCTTTCCCCAAAATTCGTATAGTTGATGCTTGCGAGTTTTGAATATTTACTTTACCCTCGATACCTATTCTGTCATTTTTTGAAAAATTATTACTTGGGATACCTTCAACTTCGAGAGGATTGACCACATCCTCTGAAAATTTCACTAACTTAAATTCCCCCGGCCTTCCTGTTTTAATAGCAAGTTTCTGAGGTCCATTCCCCTTTGTTTTAATAAATTGGAGCTGTCCACCTTTTCTTAGTGGGCTAAAATACCAGATTGAAAGCCCTCCGATTAGCATTAGAATAATAATTATCGAAACTATAATTTTACTCATATATGCCACTTACCTCTGCATCTATACACTCAATTGGTTCAATAGGAACGTTGGGAACAAAATCTACGGTGGTCTTATTTTCGTTATCACCATCGTTTGCAATGATCGAACTTGCCCTTGCGAGTTCTGGATCACCCCCATCTCCGCAGCCGTCATTTGGCAAATTTCCGGATAGAATAACTGTCAAAAGTAGACCGCTGCAATCATTAGGAAGTCCACGTATCCTAACTTTATCCAAATCTCCTATATGTCCAAAGTCAATTATCCACTCGTCAACCTCTGCATTTTCAATACATTCTTGCGTCATATCTTCACCCCCGGATGGTGCCGGAGAAGTAGATGGTCCACCACCTGATGGTGATGGAGAGGGTCCTCCACCCCCTCCGACATCATAGGCAATATCACCGCCACAAACACCGGAGATTTCATAAGGATCGCGTTTTTCCATTTCGATGTGGATTTTGTAGCAATCACCATTATTAATTGTTTTGTAATAGAAGCCATAATTCTCTTTACCATTGAGAGGATCTTGGGGAATGTTTTTAAGATAAGTGATCATTGCCTGATAGAAAGGGCCATTAGCTTCCGCATCGTCTTCCAACTTTGTCCACTCGTCTGACTCCGGGTACTTGTCATTCTCAGAGCGATAAATTTCCAGATTTTTCCTTAACCTGTCTGAATCATAGAGCCTGCCGCTATCTCTGGCCCTGGCTGCAGGACCTATGAATATCATTGCGAAGATGACCGCCAGTATAACCAGAATGGAGATAACAACCAAAAGTTCGATGAGGGTAACACCTTTTCTCATCAATTTAATAGTAGCACCTTTTAGTTTACTTGACTGAACTCAATTGTTTCTGCCAATCTTGATATCTTTCAACTAAATTCAACTGTTCAACAGGAAAAGGTTCAATATTATATTTTGAAAAGCCATAGTTTAAAAGAGTAGCCGCCGCAATCTCTCTTTCTTCCAAGGATTTTGCACCGATAACTATTGAGAGTAATTTCTTACCTTCACGCTCTGCGGATACTATATTTACATGTCCGGCGTCTTCAGTAAAACCGATTTTTAAGCCGTTAACTCCCGGATATGTGCCCAAAAGAGCGTTCCAGTTGGGAAGGTCGAATAAAGGGTGATTACTGTTAGCGTCCAGTCTTCGATAGGTATCATCTGCGACATCAGCAACAAAGGGGTAGTTGGAAAGAGCTTCATGGGCGATTATCGCAAGATCATAAACTGTTGAATAGTGATTTGGGTCGTCAAGACCCGTCGAAGTTACAAAGTGGGTTTGACGAGCCCCGATCTTTTGAAGTTTGTAGTTTACCACTTCTTCAAAATCCGCGGTTCCATTTCCAACCATAAGGCCAATAGATGAGGCTATTGCTTCGGTTGCATCGTTTGCGCTTGTCAAAATTGCAGCCGATATCGCCTCAGATAACGTTAATTTTTCCCCAGCCTTTAGGCCAATTATTGTCGGTATCTGCGAAGCTGCTTGTGAGGAAACTTCAAGCTGCGTGTCCAGGGCTTGAAGATCTATTGCGGTTATGACAGTTGCCACTTTTGTTAAGGACGCGGGTGCAATTTTATCTTTAAGATTCATTGACCAGATTACATCACCGCTTTCTAAATTCAAAACAACCCCCGCTTTTATTTTTGGAATAGTTTCTAGATACTCGCCGGATCCCCATCCTTGAGGTTTCCAATTCTCGTCCCCTTTTATTTTATTTTTTGCCTTTTCTAGATGATCTTTTGCCTCAAAAGTAACTGAATCATCAGTGAGAGTCGATTTAACCTCAGTTTTGCGGGCGATAACAAACAAGCTTAAAAAGATGAGTAGTGCGGTAAGAATCAGTCTTTTTTCAACTCTTCCAGCTTTGTTCCCTAGACCAAAAATGTTAACTAGTTTCCTAAAAATGCTAAACTCTTCTCCTTTTCTCCAAATTTCCGAAGCATGAGCGACCAGAACTGGGAATCGGGCGAGTCAAAACCAAGAGCCCAAATTCCAACTCCCGCAAGTTTTTTGTCTTTGACAAAATCAAACTTATAAGAAAGGGAATTTTCATCTTCCATGTATACAACGTACCAATTATTTCCGTCCCAATAACTCCGCCAGCTGACTTTTGCCTGATCATCCCACCCACCCAAGGGGGTAACTTTCAACAGTCTACTCTCTTCCACCCTCTCATTTGTTGTTGGAAAACCTTGTGTTCCCGCTAACTTTGGGGTTTTAGGTTCCGGTGAATAAGCAGGATAATTCCAGCCATAGTAGGGAACACCCATGATTATTTTGGAAGGTTCTGTGACTTTTAAAAAATCCTCGACTGCTGTTGATACGTCATACCAGAAGGGTCCATTTCCCCCGTTGTATCCGTAAAGCGGAGCACTAGGCCCGATCTTTTCCGAACCAGGATAATAAAAGTCATATGCCATCATAAAAATTGAATCGGCAGATTTGGAAAGTCTTTGAATGTCATATATCATTTTGCTATTTTCCTTTTCAGAAGACGCTATTACTGAAACAGTGATGTAAGGATCATAAGGTAATTTTTCAGAAAGTATCTGGCTATAATTTTCCATAAATTCGGAAAATCTATTTCGCAAAAAGTCATTTGAGGGCATGTATTCAAAATCTATATTTACCCCCTCAAGCTGATCCCCAGAAAGCAAATCGACACTTTCACTAGCCAGCCTTTGCCAATTCGAAGAATCAGCTAGAAACGATTCAATGCTGCCTTTCTCCATTTGAGTCAAAGTTACGACCCTCTTTACGTTATTTGCCTTTGCAAGATCAAATTGCTTCTTGAGCTTTTGGGAATTAAAAACACTCCACTCATACGAATCTTTATTTAGTGAACCATCGGCATCAACGGGTATGGAAAAGTAAGCAAACGTAGTTAATACATTCCAATCGATGTTACTGAGCCTGTCGAGCGACCAAAAAGGGGCAAAACCAAATATTTCCCACCTGTCATTCTTGCTGGGCTTTTTAAGAAAATTTTTAATATAGGGATTTCTATTGGTTAAAAAAAGGCCTAAAAAAAAGACCCCGACTATCAGGGTCATAGAAAGCCCCCACACCAGGGCAACTTTCAACTTACTATGGTGGTCTTCGGACAGAGACGAGTCCATGGAGTCCGTACCTTACCAAGTGAAAACTGATAAGTCAAGTTGACAAGGGAAGTTATACTTTCTCCGTCACGCGTATTTGCTTGCGTAGCGAGAAATTTTTCGAGCGAAGCAAGGAACAGAATGACTCCCTTAAAATTCATACCTTTTCAGTTACCCTTAGGCCCGCAATCGAGCCTGTCTCGATGAGGACCGCAGAGTCCACTTCCATACTTTCTATACCTTCTCTGTGACTCTATATTCCAAATATTTCCCAAGCATTAGTCGGGTGTGAGCATCGATACCGGGAAGAGCGGTGAAAATCAAAGTAACAACAGGCATCAAGACAAATTCAAAGGGAATCATCAGTTTCCGAAGAAATGAAATTTGCTCTTGTCTTTTTGGCCTCTGGCGGAAATCAATAACTAGAATTACAGCCAAAAAGATCCAGCAGGCGGATAAAATTCCAAAAGAAACCTTCGGCAAGTTTTGTCCCATGACAGTCTGGGCAAAAGCAGGATTTAAAAGAACCGGAATAGTCGCGCCTAAAGTAATTGCGAACCAATTAACCGGCCACAAAAAGTGGTCTTCCAAGACTTTAAATACGCGGATAGTTCTTTGCCAAAACGGAATATGCGTATGAGTCAGCCATTTTTTGATGATGTAAGCGTCATCGGAAACTCCCCAGGCCCACCTTTTTTCCTGCTCGTAAAGATTGACAAGCGATTTAAAATAACCTTTGGATTCGGCGGCATCCGCATAAACTGCTAAAAAGATCGGATCAACCTCAATCTTGCCGTCTTTGGCAAAAAAGGTTTTGAAAAAGATTCGATAGTCCTCCGGAATGACGTCAACATCCCAGTAGCCGACATCATCAAGAAGTTTCAGAGAAAGGGAATACATCGAATAATTCACCAGTCTATCCGTTCTTGAATTCAAAGCGGTTTGCCAGACAGATGAAAAGGTGCTCATAACTCTGATTGGCACTGGGACTTTCCAGATATTCGAATAAAAAAGGACAATCGGTTGCCAAAAGAGGAGATATTTATTTTCGCTTGTTAAGAACTTATAGGCAAGGCAAGAGAAGTATTTTTCACTAAAAACTCCATCTGCATCTTTGGATGTAACGGTTATATGGTTGATATCTAGCTTTTGTTTATCTACTAGTATTTGCTTGGCAATTCTTCCGGCATAAGCTTGATTAGAAGATTTTCCCTTAACCTCTTTGGTGATATCCGGATGGAAGGTAATGATAAAATTGGCAAATTTGCTTCCGAACTTTTTATTGAGAACCTTGGCTTTCTCCCGAGCAGTCTGGCCTTCCCTTTCTTCAAAAGCAACGCAAACCGAAATTTGATCTTTCGGGAAGTCTTGTTTAGCGATAGATTCAACTCCCCGATCAATAGTGCCCAAAGGTTCTTTAAATGTGGGAATGACTACCAGATGATGGACCTTTTTAAAATCGGGCAGTTTCTTAACATCTGAAAGCCAGTCATACTTTGAGGAGGCATTTAACTTTATATGTGACATCAGTGAAGTTATAGCCAAGGCCCCGGCTTTATAGAACCAAAAAATATCAAAAAGGATGATGTAATAAGCAACGTAGTGGGGAATCCAGAATGAACCCCATATCGGGAAAAGAATTAAACTCCACGAAAAAGTTCCCGGAAGAATCTCCAGGAAGCGATGAACTTGTTTATCGTAGCGCTCAACAAAGCGTTTCAGCATATTAAAATCTCTAATTTCTAATTAGTCTAATTATTCTAATCAATTCCCAACTCCCAATGACTAATGACTAAATTATTTTTGGGTATTTTTTTAATTGGGATTTATTTAGATTAATATCAGCCTTCGCCTTCGGCGAATCTGATATATCAGTAAACTTCATTAGATTTTTAATATTAATTACAATAATTGAAGTTTAGCTGATATTAGAACAATTAGATCAATTAGGTTAATTATTCAAATTCCAAACAACCTCCCCGCATTTTCCGATGTAATTCCCGCTATCTCTTCAAAAGACAAATGCCGAAGATCGGCAACAAACTGAGCCACTATTTTAACATTTTTCGGTTCATTTGTTTTTCCACGAAGCGGTTCTGGAGAAAGATATGGGGAATCAGTCTCCAGTAGTATTCGATCCAGAGGCACTTTTTGAGCAACTTCCTGGATTTCTTGAGCATTTTTGAAAGTGACGATTCCGGAAAAAGAGATGTAAAAACCGAGATCTAAAGCTTTTCTTGCCGCGTTCCAATCTCCAGTCCATGAATGAAAAACACCTGTTAACTTATTGTTCGAGCCATTCGGTCTTGAGCTCATGGTCGAAAGGCTTGTCGAGAACTTCTTTATCGGAACTTCTCGATTCCGCTTCGCTCCACTCGAAGAATAATGATTATGTCTTGTCAGTAAACTAAAGGTCTCCTCCCACGCATTACGGCAATGAATGACAAGCGGTAGTTTTAGCTGCACCGCAAGTTTTACCTGTTCTCTAAATAATTCTCTCTGATTTTTTTTATCATCCTTACTTGTTACTTGTTTCGTGTCGCCTGTCTCGTAATAATCCAATCCTGTTTCCCCAATTCCAATTACTCTGTCAGAAGTCTTAGTGATTTGTATCAATGAATTAATACATTGATACAAACCGAGATTCTTTATTTCATTTTCTCCATCTTGAGGGTGAATACCAATCGTTGCGTATATCCGCGTACCTATTCTGCGTTGTTCTGCAATTTCCACGCACTTTCTGCTCGATTCAATCGAAGTTCCGGCTGTAATTATTTCGCTAATTCCCTCAGACCTGGCATGGCCGAGGACGGTCCCAAGATCCTCGACTGAGTCTAGATGAGCGTGACTATCAACTAGCATCAAATTTCCCCCAAAATCTCTCTAAGATCGTGAATTTTATAGTCTGCTTCTGTCCCATCAATCGGAAATCCTTTATGAAGATACTGATAGGTTGTCCCTCCTGCCAAAATTCCAGCATTGACATCAGTTGCTTTATCTCCAATTGTAATTAGCTGTCTGGCCTTCAAGTTTTTTTGTTTGATAATCATTTTGAAAATCTTGACCTTTTCTTTTGTCGGATTCTGTTTTCTATGGCTGTAATGCCGGTCAACCGCAAAAACTCGGCTAATCAGATTTTTCATTCCGACAATATCGATTAGAAATTCGATATGCTTAGGGTGCGAATTTGAAACCACAATATTCTCATACCCGGCCTTTTTGATTTTTGATAAAACCTCAATGGCTCCTGGAGCAGGCCTGACATATTCTTTGAGATGGTTTTGATTTTGAATTTCGGCGACCTCCTCCATCATTTTCTTAATTTGGAGAATGTTAGCTTTTGGGAAAAAAAATCTCAGATATTCAGCAACGGTTATTCCGTATTTTTCCCTGACCTCAAAAAGTGTAATCTTTCTATCAGCCTTAAATTTCTTGGCAAGTTTTTTTAAAATTTCAAAAAAACCTATCTCGACACCCTCCTCTAAAGTTCCATGAAAATCCCAAACGAAAAGTTTTGTCTTATTAGTCTTATCAGTCATATTCTAGCTTGCCCGCCGAAACTTTAGTGAAGGCGGGGAAAGAGCGGAGCTTGTTGTTTAACCGTGCCAGTAAAGTGTTCAATGATCTTTTCAGAAGTTTCCGGTAAAAACGGACTTAAATTAAAAGCAACCTCGCGGATTTGTTGGGCAATGGGTGAAATTGCTTTTTTCAGGGTTTTACCCTCAAGTTCCCAAGGTTTTTCCTCATTTATTTTTTTATCAAGAGAAGAAATATCGTCCCAAAGAGAAAGTAACGCAAGATCAAAACGGAAGTTTTTTAGGTTGTCACTGACCACTTTTTTAAATTTAAAATTCTTTTTCGACGGTAAATTCAAATTCACATCCGCACAAAGTCTAGCTACTCTGGCCACTAAATTTCCCAAACCATTGGCCAGTTCGCCATTGTAAAGCTCTTTAAATCTGATAATCGAAAAATCACCATCGCCCCAGGCAGGAATTTCCCTAAGCAGAAAGTAGCGGACAGGATCAACCTCAAATTTTTCGGTTAATTCGAAAGGATCAATTACATTTCCAAGTGACTTGGAAATCTTTTGTCCTTCTACTGTAATGTAGCCATGGACAAACTCCTCATTTGGCAGGGGAAGTCCGGCTGAAGCTAGCATGGCCGGCCAATAGATTGCATGAAATCTGATAATGCCTTTACCGATGACATGCAGGCGAGTTACTCGGTCTTTGTTCACTCCCGGAGTGTGCCGGGATGTAACTAAGCTCACTCCTGGAGTGGATCTAGGGGAATCAGCCCAATATTTTTTGTATAGAGTTTCATCATTCCCAAAACCCAGTGCTGTTAGGTAGTTAGTCAAGGCATCAAACCAGACATATTGAACTTGACTCTGGTCACCAGGGACCGGTACTCCCCAGCCTCTTGACCTCGCAACTGATCTTGAAATACTAAAATCCTCAAGCCCTCTTTTAATAAATGACAAAACCTCATTCTTCCGACTTATCGGCGTAATCCGCAATTTATCCGTGGCAATCAATTTCTCCAGATATTCTTGATACTTTGAGAGAGCAAAAAAATAATTTTCTTCTTCGACTTCCTCCGGTATCGTTTGATGCTCAGGACACTTTCCGTCAATCAGTTCGCCAGGGGAGTAAAACAATTCACAGCCAACGCAATAAAGGCCCCGATATTTCTTCTTATAAATATCTTTGTTGCAAAGACTCCATAGTTTCTGGGCACCCACAAAGTGTGTCTGGTTACTGGTTCTGATAAAGACATCCCAGGAGAGATTTAAAGCCCCTTTCAGATGTTCAAACTGTTTGGCGTATTTATCGACCAGTTTTTGGACGGGAATACCCTCAGCTTCCGCTGCCTGGACATTTTTGAGGCTGTTCTCGTCCGTTCCAGTTGAAAAATAAACGTCATAGCCAATCGCTCGATAGAACCGCGCCAGACAATCCGCCTGCACGGCCTCCAAAGCAAAACCAATATGCGGCGCTGCATTAACGTACGGAATCGCAGTAGTAATGTATATTCGTTTCACCATGAGCAAATTATAGTATGAAACGGTTCCAAAACCTATGCCCTTTTGTCATCCTGAACTCGATTCAGGATCCAGAATCTATGAAGTGAGAGGTGAGAAATGGGATTAAAGGATTAATGATATGAGAAGTGGGATTTTGTTTTCTTCCCACATCCCACCACAATATCTACATTCTCACTTCCAACTTCCCACTTCGGGAGTTAGATTCCGAAGCAAGTTCGGAATGACAATATTGATTAGATTCTCACTATGCCAATTGTGTTTAAAAACAGGAAGTGAAATGATGAAAGTATGAGAAGGGGATATTTAACTCCTCCGGTAATGATTATTCTCGCCCTGATTACTCTTGGCGTGGCATTAACTCTTTATTTCAACACAAATCTTCTAAAAAACATCAAAAACAAATCAACTCCAAGTTCCGAACCGTCGGTTCAAGACCAACCCAGTCCAATTTCAGACGCTGGCCGTGAACCGAATGATTCCGCGGAAACAGCAAATTGGAAAACATATACAAACACCCAGTTGGGGTTCTCGATCAAGTACCCTTCCAGTTGGTTTGTTTACGATAATGAAACTCCACCTTGCGACAAGGGTATTCGAGGCTATCTTTTTGTAAATAAAACGGCACTTGCAGATTGTTTTTTTGGTGATGTTCTACCAGCGGATTTTTATGTCTATGTTCAACCAATACCTGAAGACCCCGATTACGGACCATTACCAAAATCTACAAAATACGACACCTTCACAAGTTTCGAAGTTGCAGGTGAGAAAGGTGTTGTTAATATAACAACTGAAAAATCCGAAGGACCCCGCAGAAAAGAAGCTAGAGTTTATGTTAATCATAACAGCAATCAATATATGATTAGTTATCCCAATTTAGATTTTCAGGGTAATCATGAGCAAGTTTTTGACCAAATCCTCTCAACGTTCAGATTTTTAGACTGAATCAAGATTCTTCGCGGAGTTTATCTTGAGACCCTTTACGGAGTTTACCCTGAGATTCTTCACTACGTTCAGAATGACAATCGAAGGATTCAGAGTGACCGGCGAAAGGCTCAGAATGACAGTATAATGTACATAATACTTGACATTTTTTTGTACGTGTTGGATAATTAAAATATGAATATCGATATCGTTCCGATAACGAAAGTCAGAAGCAATTTAAGCAGCCTGACCCAAAAGGTCAAAGGGGAAAAATATATCATACTTACTAAAGGCGGTACGCCTCGCGCGGCCCTTGTCGATATTGATTATCTTACGAAACTTGAAGAAGAAATTAGAAAAATTTACGGCAAGACGTTTATCGATCCTACCCTTCTGCCTCTAACGAGAGAATTCACTAAAAAGGAAATCGAAAAGTGGCAAAAAGAAGATAGACTATAATGAAGTCTGTCTTTATTGATTCAAGCGTTCTATTCACTGCTGCTAATTCTCCAACAGGCGGCTCGGCTAAACTTTTTACCTATAAAAATATCAAGCTGGTTGTTTCGCACTTGGTTCTGACCGAAACTGAAAGAAATATCAGAAAAAAATTGCAGTCATATGCACTTGAGCGTTTTTTTAAGTTGGTAGAGAAAACCCATATTTTAGATCAAAAACCAGACTTAGAGTTAATCAGACAAGCGAAAAAGATAATTGTCGAAAAAGATGCGGTTATTTTAGCCGAAGCAAAACAATCAAAATCTGATTTTTTGGTAACTTTGGATAAAAAAGACTTTTTAAACAAAAAAGTAGCCGAATTTTTAAAGCCCTCGATTGCTTTAACACCAAAAGATCTCTTCGAAACTTTTCGTCTCTAACCTCTCTGACTTTCTGACTTTCTGACTTTCTGACTCTCTGGCTCTTCCTCACTTTGACTCTTCTCTGAGGAAATGAAATGATGAAAGTATGAGAAGGGGATATCTAACGCCGCCAGTACTTATTATCCTCGCCCTGATTACATTTGGCGTTGCATTAACTCTTTTCCTCAACACCAATCTTCTCAAAAACATCAAGAACCAACCAACCCCAAGTCCCGCAATAAATTCATTTGAAGATTGTGCCAGAGCCGGCAACCGAATCATTTTAACCTACCCTAGACAATGTAAAACCCCTGATGGTAAATCTTTTACCGAAGTCATCAACCAAGAATCGTTAGATATTGCACCTTGCGATGTCAACTCAGATGGAATGTGTAATGTTGCAGATCTTAATTTACTTAATACTGCCTTAGGAACTAGTCGAGGGCAAAAAAATTATCATCCGCTTGCTGATTTAGATGCGGATGGTGTGATAAATGACACCGACAAACAAATACTTTTAAAGCTTATTGAGCAAAATCAATCCGACGAAACTGCAAATTGGAAAACATACACCTCTCAAGACAATTCGTACTCTTTCAAATATCCTACAAGTTGGACACAAAAATCTATCCAAATCTTTGGGAGTAGGTCAGTTCAAGAAATAGAAGACCCACAAGGTGCATATTTATTAAGTTTCATAAATCAAGGGAATTATAATAATAATACTGGAAAACCATTTGCTGACCTTTATGATTTCGAACAGTTACCTTACACGATAAAGACTGTAAGAGTGAATGGGCAAGAAGGGATTCAACCGCTTCCTCGCGCAGGTTCTGAACATATCACTGCTGTAGATCTTTTCTCGAAAGATTTTAAGCGGATTCTAATATTAGAATTGGAAACTCAATCCCGGGACGAAAAAGAAATACTTAAAGGGCAAGAAATTTTTGACCAAATCCTCTCCACCTTCAGATTCGAATAATCTCCCTTCGGTAAACTCAGGGCAAGCACTGCAAGCAAATTCCTCGATTAAATTAAGTAATTGATGTTGTTTAATTATTGACAATAAAAAGTCAATAACATACAATATGTATTGATATGGAAACAATAACCACAATTACTCCTAAATTCCAAGTCCACATACCTGTTTCGATCCGCAAGAAAGCAGGGCTTACAAAACATGGTAGAGCACTTATAAAGGTTGAACAATCAAAAATAATTATCGAACCATTAAAATCCAAACTTATGTCGCTGGCTGGTAAATACAAAGTTGCTAAGCCTATTCCTGCAGAAAAAATTCGCGAATACATCGATTACTCCAGATAAGAAAATGACAAAAGTTTTTATAGACACGAGCGTCTTTATCCGATTTTTAACTGCTGACGACAAACAAAAATTCGAAGAATGTCAAAAATTTTTTGAAGCCGGAGAAGAAGGAAAAATCCGTTCTTACACTTCCAATATAGTAGTTTTGGAAATCCAGTTTGTACTGATTAAGCTTTACAAATTTCCAAAAGATAAAGTGCTTTCTGATACCGACAACCTGATTTCTTTGAGAAATTTAACAATAATCGAAAAAACAGACACCAGAAGAGCCCTTTTACTTTATAAGAAACACAATATTAAATATGCAGACTGTTTGATTGTCACTCAAGTACCTAGTGATGTAAAGCTAGTTACTTATGACACTGATTTTTCCAAAATAGAAAAACTGTTACCGGTTACCCCCGCGGAATTATTGTAAGTCTCCTTTGACTCTCTCTCACGGAAGTGAAATGATGAAAGTATGAGAAGGGGATATTTAACTCCTCCGGTAATGATTATTCTCGCCCTGATTACTCTTGGCGTGGCATTAACTCTTTATTTCAACACTACTCTCCTCAAAAACATCAAAAACAAATCAACTCCAAGTTCCGAACCGTCGGTTCAAGCCCAACCCAGTCCAATTTCAGACGCTGGCCGTGAACCGAATGGTTCCGCGGAAACAGCAAATTGGAAAATCTATGAAAACAAATACTTTGTCTTCAAATATCCTCCTAACTGGTTTTATGAAAGTCCCTCCTGGCTTCCTCAAGAAGAAAACGTTAGTTTTTTTATGGAAGGTACAAAAGCAGATCACAGCGACGGTGATCATAAAGGAAACGAAGTTTTTATATTCGGTTTTGGAGCACAAGGCGATACAGTCGATAAAATAAGAAAAGACTACTATCCTAACGCTAAAGAAATAACGGTAGCAAGTAGAAAAGCCATAAAAATTTCAGAAAGCCATGTAATAATTTCTATTTCAAGCGATAGAATAATGAATATATCCGGCCAAAATTTGAGCCAAATCCTCGCAACCTTTAGATTTTTAGATTGAGTCAAGATTCCTCGCTTTGTCGAATTAGGACTCGACTTCGCTCAGAATGACGAATAGGGTTTATCCCGGCGCCGGTGATGGTGAAGTTTGGGGCCTTGGGCATGTCACGCAGAAGTCTTTCTTGGAATAGGGATCTTGCAGAACTACTTCTTCTTTCTCCTCTGCATTTGGCGATCCAGGTTCAACGACTTGGCCGGTTGTCACGTCAATCCAAACTTTGGCTTTGGCGAAAGTATCTTTTTTCGGTTCAGTTCCGGCGATAAAATACTCAAAGCGCCCTGGACATGCCTCGTTTTTAGCTCCTCCGGTTACTGAGCAGATTTCCATGCCCGTAACTCCAGTTGGCACTTTGAATGCTTCATTAACTTTGTCTTTTAGAACATCTGTCATAATTTCATTCCAAATCGGCGTTGCACCGGTAATACCAGAAGAAATAGCAGGATTCATCGGAGTATTGTCATTATTGCCAACCCAAGTGGCTACAAAGTAACTGGGTGTATAGCCGATTGTCCAATTATCGCGTTTATCGTCAGTAGTACCTGTTTTGACTGCTACAGTTTTATCTTTAATCACCAATTTACTACTTGGTCCGAAAGCGGCAGTTCTGGCACTATTATCAGATAAAATCGAGGAAATCAGAAAAGAAGTTTGCGGCGAAAGGACCTTTTTGCCGGTTTTTGGTTTAAACTCCTCCAAAGTTTTTCCGTTTGAGTCTTCGATTTTGAGAATCGGTGTTACGTCAACCTTGGCACCTTCGTTTGCGAAAACTCCAAACGCTTGTGCCATTTCGGTCATTTTTACTTCTCCGCCGCCTAGCGTTAGAGAAAGTCCATAACGCGATTCATCGGTGAAGGTTGTTATACCCATTTCCCTAGCCATCTTAATCATTTCGCCAACGCCGTTTAAGGCCAAAACTTTTACAGCCGGAATATTGTATGAGTTGCCGAGCGCAAAGCGAACCTGCACGGGGCCATGGAATCTGCCATCGTAATTAACTGGTCGATAAGGGACTGGCCCGCCGGAAAAAGTGGTTGGGACATCCATGATGATTGTTGCAGGCGTTATTAGTCTTCTTTCAAGTGCAGTTGCGTAATTAACCGGTTTGATTGAAGATCCTGGTTGACGCGAAGCAATAGTCACGTTGACATTGCCGTCGATTGAAGTGTCAAAAAAATCTTTTGATCCGACCATTGCCAGAATCTCCCCAGTTTTTGGTTTAGTCACCAATGCCGAACCATTTGAGACTCGATGCACTTTGAGTTTATCTATGTTATCTTTAACAATTTTCTGCGCGCTTTCCTGAATATCTAAATCCAAGGTAGTTGTCACCTTAAGTCCCCCTTGAGCAGCTACTGCTTCACCATATTTTTCAGCCAAATACTCGCGGACATACATTACAAAATGGGGAGCTTTGATGTCAGTCGCTGAGGGTTTGAATGAAAGCTCTTCACCTGCTGCAGCGTCCGCCTCTTCTTTTAAGATATAGCCATCCTCAACCATTCTTCTTAGGACCTGTTTCTGTCTTTCTTTAGCCCGTTTGGAATCTTGTCCAAAAGGCGAATAGTAGGTAGGAGCCGCTGGTAAACCTGCCAGCAGGGCTGACTGCGCTAGAGTTAGATCTTTAACATCTTTGCCAAAATATTGTTCGGCTGCTGCTGCCGCTCCCCAAGCCGTTCCTCCGTATGGAACCTGGTTTAAATACATTTCCAAGATCCGGTCTTTCGGGAAGGCCATTTCTACTCTAAAAGCAAGGTAAAGTTCCTTGATTTTTCGGCTTATTGTCCTCTCAGGTGAGAGAAAAGCGCTCTTGACTAATTGCTGAGTTATAGTTGAACCTCCTTGCAGATTTCCTTCAAAAACCGTTTTTCTGGTTGCCCGGGCAATACCATAGATATCAAAGCCCTTATGTTTATAAAAGTCTTTATCTTCAATGGCAATTGTTGCTTGCTTTAGCGAATTGGGGATTTCTGAAAGCGGCACTACAGTGCGATTTTGATCAGAATAAATGTTGTAAAGTAACTCACCATCTCGGTCATAAATCTTGGTGGTTTGGGGTAGTTTTCTTGTCTCAAGTTGTTTTGGGCTTGGTAAATCACGCGTAGTGAACCAGATTGCGAAAATCAGGATAAAAATTGTGGCCAAGCCTACTTTAAAACTGCGATCTTGCCCGACTACTGGATGATGGATTAGCCTGTCAAGCGTGTGAAATACTGCTGGCGCCCTTTTTCGTAAATCTAAGTTTAATTTTTTAAGAAGCCTCCCGATTGATAAAAGAATCGTTTTGATAAGAAAGATCGTTACATCTCCTATGAAGATATCCAGTCTGATAAACCATGTTAAAAAAATAATGAAGATCGAGAGTATTTTAAACAGTGATTTTTTTATCAAAGTAAATTTAAGCATTGTTGCGAAAGTATTCTATATCAAAAACTTTTAATTTGACAGTGGGCTAAAACAAGATAAAATTATATAAAAGTATGGAATCAGAAAAACGCGGGCCGATAGAAAAAGGAAGAGAAGCCTGGCCGATTAATCCTTTCGGAGTTGTCGCATTGGCCGCTTTCGCTTTAATTGTAGTTTTTCTGATCGTCAGGCCGCTTTTGACAAGACCGACGACAGTTATCCAGCAAAATCAACAGGAAAATGCAACTGGCGGTATCCTTGTCAATCCACAAGCAGGCGATATCGTCAGAAGTAACAACTTATTAATTGAACTGTCGGTCGACGAGCCGCAAAAAGTTGATAAAGTACAGTTTTGGGTCAAAACTTATACTGATGGTAAATGGCAGATGATTGGAGAGGTAAAATCAGCTCCGTATAAACTCGACTGGCAAATTCCATCCTCCTATCAAAATAAGTCGATTGCTATTACCTCACATATTTATCAAAAGGACGGCCAATTAATCAAAGACCCCGGCGGCTGGAGGGAAGGGATAATTATCTTAAGTGACTAGGGACTAGCGACTAGAAACTAGTAACTATTTTTTCCCAAATAACTCCAAATGGCAAACAGAGATACTGCCGAGATTGCCAAGATCACGTTAAAAAGAGTCACTAACTGCAAAATAGCCAAAGTTGCAGTCAATGTCACGAAAAGTGCCACAAAAAAGGCCATTTTAAAAGAAGTATAGACATACCACTTAGCGCTGTATCGCTTGTAAAATCTGGTTCTTAGAAAATAGAGAAAAAGTCCCAAAAAAGAGAAGACAGTCAGAAAGACCAGGAGGATCAACAGAACAAAGATATACCAAGGTGCCGAATCAGGATCAACCTCAATCACAATCCAGAAGAGACCGAACAGCGAGGCACAGAGAATCAAAAAAGCAAAAGGCAAAAGGCGAACCATAATACCATTGTAAACAATTTTTAATTTTTAATTTACAATTTTTATTGAATTTTCAATGATCTAATTTTTCAAAATTGAAACATTTAGATTTGATTAAAAATTTCAACCCGTCCTCGACCGAGTCGAGACGAGGTCGGGAATTTCAAATTGAAAATTACACAACATTTGGTACAATCTAGCGGATGGATTCTCAAGCCATAATATTAATAATCGGTGCGTTGGTGGTTATTGCCTTCGCCGTTCTTTATTTCCAAATCAAAAAGTTACTTGACTCAAAATCTTCTGACGAAACCACTAAACTTTTGACTCAGCTTGTCTCTGACATGCGCGGATCGATGGATAAAACTACCGACTCGATGGTTAAGCAAACTCGCGCAATTAATGAAAGGTTGGATCGGGCCGCCCAGGTAATTTCGGATGTTTCCAAGTCTGTCGGCGAGATGACTGAACTAGGAAGGTCGATGCGCGATCTTCAGGAATTCTTGCGTTCGCCAAAAATGCGCGGTCAGATAGGGGAAGCAATTTTAAAAGATCTACTTGGTCAAATCCTTCCCAAACAGAATTTCCATCTTCAGTATGCTTTTAAAGGAGGCGAAATTGTCGATGCTGCTCTAAAGTTGGAGCAGGGAATTATTCCGATTGACGCCAAATTCCCGATGGAAAATTTTCGCAAAATGGCCAAAGCCGACGGCGAAAAGGAAAGAAACGATCATCGAAAAGCCTTCATTGCCGACGTCAAAAAACATATTGACGCAATCGCCTCAAAATACATTAGACCCCAGGAGGGAACTTTGGATTTTGCCCTGATGTATATTCCTGCGGAACCTGTTTATTATGAAATTTTAACCAACTCCCCAGAAATTGATGACTACGCTTACCGTAAACGCGTTCGGCCGGTGTCGCCCAACACTCTATACGCTTATCTTCGAGCGATCATTATGAGTTTGGAGGGAGCCAAAATTGAAAAGCAAGCCGGACAAATTTTGGCCGCACTTCGCGAGATCGGTGACGAAACCGAGAAATTCGGAGGGTCTCTCTCCGTCCTTACCAAACACATCAAAAACGCCGCTGCATCATCAGACGATGTCAATACCCGCTTCACCCGTCTATCCTCAAGGATCTCTACAGTCCAATCCATTGAGGGAAAATCTGCAAAATCTTTGAAAGAGAAATAATTCCTTACGGATTATCCGGCGCCGCCACCGCCTCCACCTCCTCCTCCGCCACCGAAACCGCCACCACCGGAAAAACTTCCGCCGGTTCCGGCTTTGAAGCTGGAGGAGATATTAGTAGATAAACTATTCAGTGAAGTTGAAAAATCCGAAAAGGAACCTATTCCTACATAGCCATCGCCTACGTACCAATTAGGTACCTGTTCACCAATGTATTGCGGCATAAGCTTTAGAATTTTGTCTGTTTGACCAAAAAGTATTCCGTAGACTAAGTATTCTTCCCAAATCGGTAAATGGTGGGGTAATTTATCCCTAAAATGTCCGATGTCTTCCAAGAAATTCCTGAATGCCTGCCACTTGCGGGCTTCCTCCCCGTAAGTTTTACTCCAGCGTCTCATAAAGTAGAAAAGATGGAACCCCCTCCCTTTTTTGGAGAATAAAAGCCTTATGCCCAATATGATGCGGAAAATGACAACAAACCAAAAAAGGGAAAAAAATGATGCCAAGACCCCCGTAAAAAAAGCATTGGAAAGTAAACTAAGAGCAGTAAAGTTTAAGACACCAAGAATAGCAGCAGAAATCCAGAACCAGTTATGCTTCTTAACACTACCCTGCTCCAAAAAACCTCTTTTCTCCGCCTCTTTTTTAACTGCCTTTCTAAAAGATTGCCAAAAACTTCCAAATCCAGCGGTCTTTATATGTTTTTTAAGGTCATCAAAAGTAACAACGTGATCATCCCGTTTTATACCAAAACCTACAAGTTGTTCTTCAGTCAAATGGGAATGTAAATCTCCAAGTTCTCTTAAATACATTTTTTCGAATGTACTAAGATTCGGATTATTGTTAAGATTCTCTCTTTCAATCTTGAAAACTATTGCATATTCGTACTTAGACTGTGTAAAAAATAAGATCTTTACCAAATACCTCCTTGTCGCGACTGAGAGATATTTCTTTTTTGCCAAATCAAAAAGCGTGGCTATGAAAGACTGGGTACCGATATTATTATTCTGGTTTAAAAGAATTTCCACTAGTGCCGGCGGCAGTCTGGATGGGGGATCGTGATGATATTTAGGTACTTCCACCTTATACTCCTTACCGTATTTAAACCAAGCCCAAATCCAATACACTACCCACAATCCGGTGACCAAAAATAATAGTAGTAAGAATACACCCCTTAAAACTGCATTTCTTTGCTCTTTTTCTAGAATGCTCTTTTCCTCAGCTAGTAACTTTTGCAAGTTATTTTGCGAGTTTTGTTGAGCCAGTATATTGCCCTTAGGGAATACTAATCTGACCTCAACGAATTGCTTCGGTCTTATATCAGAAACTGTAAATTTAGCCTGGTTATTGCCTACAAAATCATACTTTCCGTTTAGAGGCCCGTGAGCAAATACATAAACTTGATCTCTTGGGATATTATTGGGAAAAGTCACCAAAAATTCTGCGTTTTGGGTCCTCTTATCCCACTGATCACCAATAACCTGCCAGTAAAATTCGGTGTAATCTTCTCCTTGCCCCAAAGCCCCAATTAGCGTGTAGGAAATATCAAAAGTTCTTGTTTGGTTAAAAGCGCTGTAAGTCCATTTAGCGTAATATTTGTCGCCTTGAGGGCCGTTTTCGACTAAATTTACCCCCTTGCCATTTTCCGAAACCATGAAATTTATAATTTGCGCATTATAGCTGTAACCCTTGCGCGAAATCTTAAGAGGAATGAAAATATCTGCCCAACTAAAGCTTCCTGAAAATTCATAAGTTCTTCGTTCCAAAACTCCGACCGACCCATCGCTCTGGATTTGATACTGACCTTCAACTTTTGGAAAATAGTAATCTTTTGCCAAAATGGAATTCGGGAAAAACAGAAAAAAGATAAAAAATAAAAAGACGGCCAAAAAAGATTTCTTCATAATTTCATTATGCACCAATTATATGCCATGCTAAAATGGCACCGTGAGTGATACTCGTCCCTCAAATTCGCTCTTCGAGCCGTCTATGAACAATAGTGAAAAGGCGAGAAGTAAGGATAGTGGGATCCTCAAAAATTTAAATCCACAGCAAAAAGAAGCAGTAACAACTACCGAAGGTCCGCTTTTGATTATTGCCGGTGCCGGTACAGGCAAGACTGCCGTTATCGCCAGAAGGATCGCCTATATTATCGAAAAGAAACTGGCCAAACCCTCAGAAATCTTGGCTTTAACTTTCACTGATAAAGCTGCCGGTGAAATGGAAGAACGAGTTGACATTTTAGTCCCATACGGTTTTATCGATACCTGGATTTCTACCTTTCATGCCTTTGGTGACCGAATTCTCAGAGACAACGCTTTTGATATCGGTCTTTCACCGGATTTCAAGATTCTTTCCCGACCCCAGCAGGTATTGTTTTTTCAGCAAAATCTTTTTAGGTTCCAATTGGATTACTGGCGGCCTCTTTCTAATCCGACAAAATTTATTTCAGCAGTCCTTTCTTTTTTTTCGCGTCTGAAAGACGAAAATATAAATCCGAAAGAGTTTTCGCTATACGCTAAACGCTTAACGCAATCCGTCAGCCCTTCGGGTCTGAGCCTCAGGGTCGAAGACCGGCGGACTAAAGACAAAGAGTCAAAAATCGAGTCAAAGAAATATCAGGAGCTGGCTGGCGCTTTTGAGATGTATGAGAAATTAAAAGACGAAGCCGGATTTTTGGATTTTGGCGATCAGGTTGTTAAAACCATTGAACTTTTCCAAAAAAGACCCAAAATCTTAAGTAAATATCAGGAGCAATTTAAATATATTCTGGTCGATGAATATCAAGATACCAACTACGCTCAAAATGAACTGGTTAAAATATTGGCCAGAAATCACAAGAATATTTGTGTCGTTGGTGATGATGATCAATCTATCTACAAATTCCGCGGAGCTGCCATTTCCAATATTTTAGAATTCGTCAAAGATTTTCCAAAAGCAAAACAAGTTGTTTTGACTCAAAATTACCGCTCAACCCAGCCAACTTTGGATAGCGCCTATAGACTAATCAGACACAACGACCCGGACAGACTCGAAGTTCAAAATAGAATCGACAAAAAACTCAAATCGATACACCCCTGGGGTGTGCCGGGCCATAACTCAGCGCACCCCAGGGGTAAAATAAGAACAGGAAAAGGTATTCCACCTCAGGAAATATTTGCCGACACCATTTCTGAAGAAGCAGATCTTGTAGCTTCCGAAATCGAAAAATTAATGGCAACACGTAACAAGCGACAAGTAACACGTTACAACTACAAAGATTTTGCCATCCTTGTTCGTGCCAATGCTGCAGCCGACCATTTCTTAAGAGCCTTAAACATGAAAGGAATTCCCCATAAATTTGTCGGCTCCTCAGGCCTTTATCAACAGGAAGAAATTGCTCTTTTGATTTCTTTTTTAGGCGCAATTTCCGATTTCGAAGACAGTCTTAATCTGTATAACTTAATCACCTCGGACATTTACCAAATACCGCCGACCGACGCTATTAAACTGGCTTCCTTTGCCCGTCGTAAAACTCGTTCCCTCTATTATGTTCTAAAAAACCTGCCTCAGGCCTCGGCTTCACATGATGATCTTGAAATTTCAGACCAGTCAAAAGCAATCATTGATAAAGTCCTTTTGGATCTTGAGGAGTCAATCAAACTGGGAAGAAGTGAAAATGTCGGCCGGGTTACTTATGATTTTCTGAAAAGAACAGGTTATCTCAAGAAGCTTGAAAGAACCGGAGGAGTCGAAGGACAGATTAAAATTCAAAATATCGCCAAATTTTTCGACAAGATTAAAGAATTCACCGACGTTGCCCGCGGCCAGAAAGTTAGCCAATTTGTTGATTATCTGGAAGCAATCCGTGGGGCAGGCGATGATCCGGCAACAATTGAATTTGATCCGGAATTGGATGCTGTTAATGTTATGACGGTTCATGGAGCCAAAGGTTTAGAATTCCGGGTTGTTTTTCTGGTGAATCTGGTCTCTGATCATTTTCCAACACGTCAGCGCGGTGACGTAATCGATATTCCCGAAGAACTAATCAAAGAAACACTGCCAACAGGCGATTGGCATCAGGAAGAGGAAAGGCGCCTTTTTTATGTCGGGATGACGCGGGCCAAAGATTTACTGTATTTTTCCCACTCGAGGGATATCGGCGGCAAGAGAGTTAAAAAAGTCTCACCTTTTGTTCTGGAGGCTCAAGATAAGCCAAAAACGGATGCGACACCGGCCAGACTTTCGCCAGTCGAAAAAATCGAAAAATTTGCGCCGACTCCAGCTCGTAGTCTTCAGACAGCTCTTTTTGATACAAGCGTTTTAAAACTGACTCAAGGATCAATCGACGACTATTTGACCTGTGCTTACAAATATCGTTATATCCATATTTTGCGTGTGCCAATTCTCCGTCATCACGCGATAGTTTACGGCGCGGCACTGCATGCTGCTGTTGCCGCCTTCTTAAGATCCAAGAAAAACGGCAAAAACTTGACTCTGCCGCAAGTTCTGGAAGTATTTGAAAATGCCTGGGACAGCGAGGGATTTTTATCAATTGAGCATGAAGAAAAACGAAAAGCCCAAGGCAAGTTGGCGATTTCCTCATTTTACAGACGAGAGGCAAGAAATAAAGATATCCCAACACTGATTGAAGCAAGATTCGATTTTCCCCTAAAAAATGTCATTGTTACCGGCCGTTTTGACCGGGTAGATATTAGACTTGGCAGTAAAGTGACGATTATAGATTATAAATCATCTGAAAATATCGACGAGGATCGGGCTAACGCTCAAGCCAAAGAGTCAACACAACTTTCTATTTACGCCCTAAATTACTGGAAGCGTCATCAAATTATTCCCGAAAAAGTAACTCTGCATTTTTTAGAAACGGGGATTGAAGGTTCATACAGTCCCACTAAGGCGGATTTGGAAAAAACCGAAAATTTAATTTTAGAAACGGCCGAAAACATCCGCCGGGACACAAAAAACAACAATTTTGTTGCCAATCCCAAATACTTCGGCCGCGTGCCTGCATGCAATTACTGCGCTTATAACGCAATCTGTCCATTTAGTTTAGCTAAAATAAGTTGAGATTGCGGCTATATCAGAGGAGCGCCATTGCGAGGGCGAAGCCTCGCAAGGCGACCTGCTGATACAACACCATATGTCCTTTTTCCCTTGCCAAGATCCAATGATCTGTCATAAATTTCTAATTACTCTAATTTCTAATATCAGCTAAACTTCAATTATTTATTGTAATTAATATTAAAAATCTAATGAAGTTTAGCTGATATTAGATCAATTAGGTCAATTTGATGATAGGATATTGTTTATGATAATCATTATCTCGGTTCTCTTATTACTCATCATCTTTTTACTTCTTTTTGTCATTATTACCTTCTTTTTATTTGCCATTGATTTGTTCTTAGATCTTCCCTACGTTGCTACAAAGAAGGAAAAGATAGGAACGATTATTAGACTTGCCAATATTAAAAAGGGCGAGACTGTTGTTGATCTTGGTTCCGGAGACGGCCGGCTTTTATTTGCAGCAGCCAAGTCTGGCGTCCACGCTGTTGGCTACGAAATCAATCCATTTTTAATTGTCTTTACCAAAGTTAAAGCTTACTTTCTATTTCCTTCTTGTCATTCTGGGGAGCGAAGCGACTCCAGAATCGATTCTGGACAAGCCAGAATGACAGGGAGTGTCATCGTAAAACGCCAGAATCTCTGGAAAGCTAATCTTAAAATTGCTGATGTCATTTTTGTCTACGGCCGCAAAAAAACCATGCAGAAATTCGAAGATTTCGTCTTTCAAAACGCCAAAAGGGGAGCGCGAATTGTGGTCAATACTAATGCATTCCCTAAAAAAAAGCCTTTAAAATCAGAAAACGAAATTTTCCTCTACAGAATTTCCTAAGTATAACAACTCTGAATTTGATTTTGAGTCAAAGCTCAGTTAGAATTCCCCAACTATGTTTAAAGAAATGGCCCCAAATATTTCTAATATATTGTCGGTGCGAAGAGATAGCTTTGAGTTTCAGCAGAGAGAGCTTTCGTATGAAGTTGAAAGAGGGTTATTAATGCATAGAAAAGCTGATGGAGAAGATGTTAACGGTTACGCTGATCTACTGTCTTTTAATGGAGAAGATTTTATAGTGCTTACGGATGAAAAGATTGCAGTAAATGGATTTGTCAGTTTGCTGGATGTTGGTTGTGGTGCAGGCCGCTCCCTGATTGAATGTGGAGAAAAATGGAGCGATCGGATTAAATGTACTGGTGTCTCAGCTTATCCGTATCATTGCCCTCCAGAATCTCCAGATCACACAGTACCTTCTGCTATCCATGAGAACGGAATTGAGATTAAAATCGCTGACGCCCAATCTTTAGCGAGATATTTAAGGCCGGAATCTTTCGATATAATCACAGCAGTTCATGCTGCACAATATCTTGCCGATCCAATGGCGATGCTTAAAGGGATTCATAGAGTTTTAAGATTGGGTGGTGTTGCTTTGATGAATAATTTTCCTTTAAGGGCCAGTAATGAAGATTCCAGGCTAATCAGAGAATTTTTACAAAGAGAGTATGGATTTAGGTTTAAAAGAAAGCTCTTTCAGGAATTAGATTCTTGGGATCTCGGCTTCACTAAAACAAGAAAAAGATTATTTCTACCCGTAGCATACAGAGGAATTATTGAAGTCACACCCGAATGGAACTCATTTAGTCAAGCTTTTTTGGTTTATCAATATAAACCAAGCAAATTAGAGTCCGACCAAAACCCACTATAGGCAATCTTAAAAATTAATAAAAACTTCTAATGAATTTTATTTAATGCCAGAAATTATTCTGCTTGTTTAAGCACAAAAAATACAAAAATTTGACCACTCAATACTAAAAAATTCCCCCAATTGGCAGTTTTTTATTAAATATTAAAGTTTTTTTGCAAGAAAATGATCAAAAAAGATAATTTTGAGAGGTTTTTATTAGAAACGGGTATTTTTAAGAGGAATTCTTAAAAACGAAGATAATTAATTATACTAAATTTTCGATAAACACCACAAGAGATTAAAACAACTATGGGTAAACTAGCTCAAGTTACCTGTGCCTTGTCCTAAGATAAATCCATCTGAGCTTATCAGCGATATTTAAAGTATTGTAAAGAGCAGGTTTTAAAATAAGGTCATACGTTCCGACATATTCAACATGCGCCGGACCATAACCGGCTTTAAAACGGTGAAATCCGTACCAGGGATTAGACTCTTTAGCATCAGGTGCCAGCGCTCCCCACATGTCAAAAACCTTAAGCCCCATTTTTTTACCCAGGCGAATTGCTTCCCAAGCAATAAGATTTGAAGCCATCACATCCTTATATTCTTTCGATGATCCGCCATAAGGGTAATAAAGTGTACTGGCGAAATTCAAAAGCATCCAAGCAACAAGCGGTTCTCCCTGGTATTTTGCAATGAGCAAGCGCGCCATTTTGACGGGGGCTAACGTTTGCCAAACAAGTTTATGATAAGAGGAAGTGTGGCCAAAATATTTTTGCCGTTTGGTGGTTTCAAAATAAAGTTTTAAATAAATCTCAAAATCTTCTTCTTTAGTGCTTTCGTAGACCTCGACTCCCTTTTTCTGAGCAATCCCGATGTTATAACGGGTTTTCGGATGCATAGCCGCTAAAAGCTGTTCTTCCGTTTTTGTTAGATCAATAAGAAAGTTATATTTGGTAAACAGTGATTTTTTAGACTGAACAAGTCCTAAATTTCTAAACTTATCACTTATCACTTTTGACTTATCACTGATTACGTTGGGTTCAATTTTAATAAAGGCGACATTTTTCTTTTGCCCGAGTGTTTTTAAAGCCTCAACCATTTTTTCATCCGGCATCGGTCCTTTCGGCAAATAGCCGATTGAATATTTAAAAAATGGTACTGGATGAAAAGTTAATTGGTAAGCACAAGACAAGTTATTGCTTTCGAAGTGTCCAAGTCTAACCAGATCAAGCCCCATTTTTCTGCGAAATTCTCCCCATTCCCAGGATTGAATGACGTGACTAACGGCTTTATTATATGCAGTCTTTTCTTCCTCTCTAACTTCGCGAACAATCATTTCTCTTAACTATCCTACCATCTGAAAGTCCAATCAGCCAATTTTTTTTGCATTTTTTACACCAAGCTGCTATCGTAAAATTATGGCTGCCCGTTTAACGCTGAACGCTAAACGATTAATGCTTAGTGCTATAACAGTTTTTTCCCTTACACTTATCACTTTACACTTATCACTTATCACTGTTTTGGCTGGTTCCGGCCTTATTTCCTCAATCGGCGGTGCTACTTTTATTCAGGGAGCAACTCAGTTTTGGGTAACATCATCAAGGCCGACTTTCTCAGGTATTACAACTGCGGGCGCAGCAGTTACCGGCACAGTAGGAAACCAGTCAGTTTCGGCAACTGCTGACGCTTCCAGTAACTGGTCTTGGACCCCTGCGGCTGATTTAACAGGTGATAACACTGTCTCAATTACATCCGGCAGTCAATCCGCCTCATTCACTCTAACCATCGGCCAACTACCCGAAAGTATTGCCACCTCAGGTGCAGGTGGTCTCGCTCCGGCAGGATCAATCTTACCGACAGTGGCAATCTTGGTTTTTGGAATCTCCTTGACTACTTTTGGCCTCGTAGGCTTGAAAAGACGATTTTAATTCCTGTCCGTCTGAATCTCAAAAAAGCAGAAATTAAAGCTGTCCCCCCGAAAAATATCCAGAGATATTTAAGATTTGTACTTTTGATATCCGATCCTAAATTCCAGGAATGAATCCAAGCCAAGGCAAAGACAACATAGTTGAGAAAATGGAAAATCCGCCATTTGTAACTTAAGAAAGAAAGCCGGGAAAGGATTGCAGTGATTACAGTTAAGGTCAAAAGACCCAAGGCTAATGTCCCCAAGAATGCATACAAAGCAAGCGGTTGCGGCAAAAATTTATAGCCTAGATATTGAGAAAATCCAAATGCAATCAAAATTAGTGTAGGATGAAAAACTGCCAAAAGAAAGATAAAAATTCCCTGGCGATGATGAAATATAGTAATTTTCGGCTGGACTTTTCTAAATAAAATGGCATTCGGACCTAGAATTAGTTGTGACCAAAGTAAGGTAAACGCGTAGAGACCGAAAAGAGGAAAAAGTAACCTGGCAGCGGTTTTAAAATCAGCTCCTGCCAAAAAAGAAAACCAACCCCTATGTTGAAAATAGACGTATCCGGGCAAAATTAGAATAAATAAAAATCCTAAAACCAAAACGTATCTTAACAGCTTGATAATTTGGTTTTCCCTCATAGAATTATCTGATTCCTGTATCGAAACGCAGAGTTACTTCTTTAAATTTATTTACTTCGACATCAACCGGAGTTGGAGTTAGATAAGGAAGTTCCGATTGATCAGCGGTCTCAAGCCGATAACTTCCTGGCGCTAGGTTTATCCTAAATTCGCCGTTGATGTTTGAACTAAACTCGGTGACTTTTCTTCCGTCAATTGTCTTAACAACAATCGTTGTTTGATACGGCCGAGGTTCACAATTCTGATCCTCATGATTTATTTGTACGGCCGGACATTGAGGACCAAGTAAAATCTTTCCAGCAATACCACTTGAAATATTTACTTCCTGAATTGGGGACGGACTGGATGAAATTATGTTTTGGTTTGATAAAAATTTTGAATAAACTGAAAAACCAGCACCAAACATTATGACAACAATAATTAAGCCAACCAAAAGTCCCGCCATCTCGGTTCAATAATAGCATAAATTATCATCTGTATATTGACAGTAAATTTTACATATGATAGTATGACAATACTATGTTTACTTTCCCTAAAACTACCACCATACGCGAGATCCAACGAAACTACAAACATGTCTTTGAAGAAGTCAAAAAAACCAAACAACCTATTGTAGTCTTAAAGAACAACAAGCCTGATATTGCCATCGTTGATGTCCGAACCCTTGAAAAAATGAATAAGAAATTAGAAGAATTTGAAATCGAAGATGCACTAAGATCAACTAATCAAAGTATGAAGGAATACAGAGGGGGCAAAACTGTTAAAGCCAAATCACTTTCCCATTTAAACGCAATTTATTGGCGTAATTTGTGGCGTATGATAGAAAAATCACGCTCTCTTAAAGGAAAAAGAGGTAATCTATCAGCATTTATTGCAGAAGATAGACAAAGACATTGAAAGGAAAAGTAATTTGCGATTCTTCAGTTATCATTAAATGGTTATCTAGCCAAGACGAACTGCGTCTGGACAAGGCAAATGCCATTATAAATGATGCAGAAAAAGGCAATATAGAAATATTTACTCCAGAGCTTGCAAAATATGAAGTCGGAAACGCTTTACTTACTGGAAAGCACTATACAATCCAAGATGCCAAAACAAGTTTAGCCACGTTATATTCTTTGCCGGTAAAATTTGTTTCAGAAAGTGCAGTTCAGGCAGAAGAAACTTACAAAATTGGCGAAAAATCAAAAATTACCTATTACGACGCGTGTTTTGTTTCTTTGGCAAAATTGTTAAATGCAGTTTTGGTTACTGATAATCCAAAGCACCAGGCGAAAATTAAAGACATTAAAGTGATCTCTTTAAAAGATTATCGCTAACACTACCTCGCTCAATCAACTACCTCAAAATCTGCTAGACTGAAATTAAGAGGAAAGGCTTTATTTTTTAATTAGAACTAAGATAGTAGAATTTAAAAAATGTAGGATCAGTAAAAAGAAAAAAATTGTGTAGAAACCTCCAGTATATCCCCGAGGGCAACAGACTAGTCCCCATTCACTGTTCCCAAAAATGCTTAATCCGATAATACTTAGCACTGAGGTTGCTAATAGTCCATACTTTGAGAGTAATTCCAGATTTTTTAGAGAATTGGATAAATTGATCAGAAACATGATTGAAAAGAATACTAATCCAAAAAAACTTAGACCAATAAAATATGACTCGATTGTACTTTTTGGTATGGATGACGGAAAACCGCCGCCAAACAAAAAAATTCCGCCAAAAATGATTCCAAAAAAAGTAAGGGCCAACGTGAATAAGATATGGATTGCTTTAAATAGAGACATCTTTATAGATAGTATATATTATTCCAGTAGTAATTTTTAGTCAGAATTACTCCATGTATAAGTTCCATTACTGTCGAAGAACAAAATCTAAATTGCCGTAATTAATTCTTCCGGTATATCCACCACAAACCGCGAAACTAAATTGGCGCTGTGGGTTCCGAAGTATAATCTGTTAGTCGCATAAGTCAGATAAAGTTTCTTTTTAGCCCGCGTCATTCCAACGTAGGCAAGTCTTCTTTCCTCCTCAATCTGAGACGGATCCAGCATACTTCGCGAATGCGGAAATAAACCTTCTTCCATACCTATAATAAAAACATTGTCAAACTCCAAACCTTTGGCAGAATGAATAGTCATAAGTGTTACTACGTCTGATTCCTCCTTATTCTCGTACGATTTTTCCGGTGTAACCATTCCTTCCATCAAAGCCACATTTTCTAAAAAGCTGCTAAGATTTTCAAAATCAGCAGCCACAGATTTTAATTCTTTGACGTTTTCAACCCGTGCTAAGCCCTGCTCAGAACCGTCATCAATAAGTGCTAAATAATCGGTTGTCTCAAGTACCTTATCAATAAGCTCTATCGGTGAGAATTTTTCGAGGTGCGGATCCTTTTTCAATTCTTGGAATTTTTCAAAGCGTTTTTTGCCTAATTTTTCGACTCTGTCCTTGGCGATTTTGTCCTTGGAGTTGGCGATTAGGCGCAGATAAGCCAATACGTCTTTAACTTCCTTGCGCCCGTAAAAACGCACGCCCCCGTAAAGCCGATAGGGAATATTGGAATGCAAAAATGCTTCCTCGACAGTTCTTGACTGGGCATTAGTTCTATAAAGAACAGCAAAATCAGAGAATCTCGGCCCGTTTTCACTTCCGGAGTGCGCTTTGCTACTTCGGGGCACACTCCGGTAGTGTCTCTTTGTTATGTCATCGAGAAGCCTCTCGACGATAAAATTCGCTTCATCAATTTCACTTGAGGCATTAAAAAGAGCAATTTTTTCGCCGGTCGGATTTTTGGTCCAAAGTTTTAAAACCGGATGTGAACTGTTGTGGATAATCACAGCATTGGCTGCGTCAAGAATCATTTGTGTTGATCGGTAGTTTTGCTCAAGATTAAATATTTTAGAATTGGGAAAATCCCTCTCAAAATTCAGGATATTGCGAAAATCGGCTCCCCTAAAAGAATAAATCGCCTGCGAGGCATCCCCGACAACAGTTAAGTTGCCACGCGCGCTGGCAAGCTGTTTTGTCAAAATGTACTGGGCAGTATTAACATCCTGGTATTCATCGACCAGAACATAACTGAATCTTTTCGCCCATTTATCAAGTATCGTCGGATTACTTCTGAATACCTCGACGCTTTTAACCAATAGATCGTCAAAGTCACAGGCGTAAATTTTTACAAGCTCTTTTTGGTAAATCTTGTAAACAGTCGCCACGGTTTGCGCAAAATAACCGTGAGCAAATTGGGCATAATCAGAAGACGAGACCAACTCATTTTTTGCCGATGAAATTGCTGCCAAGATCGAACTCGGCCGAAAATTTTTAGACGAGATGCTTTCTTCATTCATGATATTTTTTACCAAATTTAAACTGTCATCATCATCATAAATTAGATAACCGGAAGGGATCCCGATATATTTGCCTTCGACTCGCAACAGCTTTGCGCAAAAGGAATGAAAAGTACCGACATAAGGTGTGGGGGTTCTGTCTGTGAACTGTGAACCATGAACTAATAACTTTATGACTCTCCCCTTCATCTCATTAGCCGCTTTATTTGTGAAGGTCACCGCCAGAATATTTTCTGGTCTCACTCCTTGCGAAATTAAATAGGCGACTTTATATGTCAAAACTCGTGTTTTTCCACTGCCCGCCCCAGCCAAAATCAAAACCGGTCCTTCTGTTTGTTTGACAGCTTCAACTTGGGCGGGATCTAAATCCTTAAGGAGATTCATCTTACAATAAATTCGAAATCATAAATCCGAAATCCGAAACAAATTCTAATTTCAGAAATACGAGTGCTTCAAAATTTGGTCATTAGATCATTTGAATTTAAATATTGTTTAGAATTTCGATATTCGAATTTCGAGTTTGTTGATATATAATATCAAAAGTATGCTAAAGATTATAGATTTCTGGGCCGAGTGGTGTGGCCCTTGTAAATTCATGGAGCCGATTGTGGATGAGGTTGAAAAAGAGTTCAAAGGCAAGGTTGATTTTGAAAAAATCAATGTTGACGAAAATCAAGAAATGGCTGCCAAATACAATGTTATGTCTATTCCGACTTACATTTTCCTAAAAGGAGATAAAGAAGTAGATCGGATTATCGGCGCAACCCAAAAAGACAACTTTATTAAGGTAATCTCCAAATATGAATAATCCAACACCAATAGTTATTGCCAATCTCAAGGCAAATAAGACTTGGGATCAAATGTCAATCTGGCTTGAGGAGGTCGGACCTCGTTCAAATTCTTTTTCTGGAACTATTATTGTTTGTCCAACATTTACCTTTCTTGCTTCTTGCGCTGAAAAGATCAAAACAGCCGGTTGGAAATTAAAATTAGCAGGTCAGGACATTTCCAAATTTGAGCAAGGAGCTTACACCGGAGAAGTCGCCGCATCACAAATAGCGGATATTATACAATATTCAATTGTTGGTCATTCAGAAAGAAGAAAATATTTTAATGAGACTGCTGATGATGCAATTAAAAAAGTTAAGACTTTACTCGTAAATAATATTACCCCAATTCTCTGTGTTAGCGACCTGAAGCAACTTGATTTATATCTTACAGAAAGCAGCCAAATAACCGAAAATTCAGAAAGAATTATCTTTGTTTATGAACCACCAACCGCTATCAGTAGCGGCAGAGAATATAAACCTGAAAGACCGAAAAATGCTAATGAAAAAGCTCTAGAGATCAAACAAAAAATTGGCCAGAAAGTGTCGATTATTTATGGAGGAAGCATTAATCCGGAAAATGTGAAAGAATTCTTCACTCAAGATAATTTGGATGGCGGGCTTATTGGTCAGGCAAGTGTTGATCCTCAAATATTTATTCAAGTAATTCAAAACTCGATAATTCAATAATATAATGCGTCAGCTGGGAACGGATCGTAAAAAGTCACCAAATATTTTTAAAATATTAACTTTCACAATCTTACTTACCGCACTCACATTTGCAGCAATAAAAATAACTGGCCTTGATAAGATTATCTTTAAAGGTCCAAAAACCGTTGTCCAGCTGATTACCGACACCGGTCTTAAAAGCGACAACGGGAGAACAAATATTCTACTTCTGGGTATTGGCGGACAAGGTCATGAAGGACCTGATCTTTCTGACACAATGATTTTGGCATCGGTAGATAAAGAAGGAAAAGACGTTGTTTTAGTATCAATTCCCAGGGATCTTTGGGCGCCGGGTGTTTCTGCCAAAATCAACGCAGTCTATGCCTACGGACAGGAAAAAGACGAAAGTGGACTCTCTCAGGTAAAAAAGGCATCCGTAGAACTGTTTGGTCTGCCAATCCATTATGCCTTTCGAATAGATTTTGACGGGTTTATTAAAGCTATAGATCTAGTAAATGGTCTTGATGTTGAAGTCGAAAATACTTTTGTCGACTCCCGATATCCAATTGCCGGCAGGCAGGACGATCTCTGCGGACTTACTATTGAAACAGAAGAAGTTGACGGTATATCTCGGGAAATTGTTAAAGATGCTACCGGTTCGGCTATTCCTCTAGAAGATATAACTGACCAGAATAATCCCTTTACCTGTCGATATGAAACGATATCATTTAATACTGGCTTAACCCATATGGACGGAACAAAGGCCCTAAAATTTGTCAGAAGTCGATATGGAACAAACGGTCAAGGATCGGATTTCGCAAGAAGCGCCCGCCAACAAAAGGTAATCTTAGCCTTTCGCCAAAAGGCCTTATCGACCCAGACTCTCTTAAATCCCAAGACCATTATTGATCTTGCTAAAACCTTTGGACAGTCGATTGACACCGATATAACAGACGAAGATGTGCCTTATTTTCTAAAACTTGAAGCAAAAATAGACCCTTCAACAATTCGAAGAATTGTACTTGATGTCGGTAGAGATGAAAGTGTATTGGAAGTTGGCGATTCGCAGGCTCATAATGGCCAGTTTGTGCTTGTGCCCAAAAATAACAATTGGACCGATTTGGCAGAATACATTCAAGGAGAGATCTTTAAACTTGAAGAGAAGTGAGATTTAATTTCTATAGCTTAAGATCAACTTGATAGTACCGAAAACAAACAAAATTACACCACCCACAAATATCAAATAGGTTAGTCCGGTTGTACCTGCATTGGGGAGAGCGCCACTCGTGCCGCCTTTACTTGCAGATTGGGTCGCAGTTTGGGCAAAAGCATCCGTGGCTAAGGTTAGCCAGCTTAAACCTGAAGATACAATGCCGATAACTCGAGCAGATTTCATCATTACTTATATAAGGATAATATTTAGTATACCGCGATGTCAACGATTAGACTTTTTTCGAGTTTTAGTTGGAGATTTTACTAGATTTGAGAGCCTTGATTTTAAACGCGCCGCTTTATTTTTGTGAATTATATTGGTTTTTGCCGCACGGTCTGCCAGCTTATAAACAGTTTTTAAAGCTGCGGTCGTCGGGTTTTTAGAAAAAGCCGCAACTGTTTTTTTAAGGTTTTTTTTAACTCTAAGATTGATAATCGTCTTTCGCTTATCAGCTCTGACCTTTTTGATTGCTTGTTTTGTTACCGGCATATCGATAAAATTTCTAAGTATTAATTCACTAAACTTTTGTGACCCCGGTAATTTTAGGTCAAATAGGTCAAATAGGTCAATTGGTTAATTAATTCATGTTGTATATTCTCAAAAACGGAGCCAACTTTTTTAAAAAAAGACAGGAGGATATTCTTTCCGCCGCATTTGTTATCGGTTTTTCTGTTGCCCTCTCAAGAATTTTAGGTCTTGTTCGTTACCGACTATTGGCCTCGTATTTTGGTGACAACATCAAGCTCCTCGATAGTTTCATTGCGGCATCAATTTTGCCCGAGGCTATTTTCGAAGTGTTAATTTTTGGGACAATTGCTCTTGCCTTCATTCCGGTTTTTTCTCAATACTTATCAAAAGATAAATTAGAAAAAGCCTGGCATCTTTCTTCCGCGATGATTACCCTAAGTCTTGTAGCCTTTGTTGTCATTTCGGCCCTTGTCATTATTTGCGCTAAATTTATCGCCCCAATAATTGCTCCCGGCCTTATTTCTAAAGATCCAATGACCTTACCTTTAATAGCTAGGCTTATAAGAATTATGATCCTAGCCCAGTTGTTTTTTGTTATTTCAATATTTTTAACCGGGATCCTGCAGTCTTTTCAGAGATTTCTGGTTCCAGCCTTAGCTTCAGTTTTTTATAACATTGGTATTATTGTCTCAATAATATTTTTGGTACCTGTCTTTGGTATTTATGCCCCGGCAATCGGTATGATTCTGGGAGCACTCCTTCATCTTGTAGTCCAATTACCTCTTGTACTGTCCCTTGGTTTTAAATTTAGACCAGTTCTCGATATTAAAAATAAAGATGTGCGTGAGACTTTTTCTCTGATGTGGCCACGTTCAATTGCTCTTGGCTTAGTAAGGATTTCAGATATGATCAATATTGCCTTAGCTTCAATCGCCACAGTTGGCTCAATTGTCGCTTTTAATTTCGCCCAAGTTTTACAGTATGTGCCGGCGGCTCTTTTTGCCGCATCGATTGCTCAAGCCTCTCTGCCATCACTCTCAATTGAATTTAATGCCAAAAGATATCAGCAATTTAAGAAGATTTTTGTTGAATCACTCCACCAAATTCTCTTTTTGATTTTGCCGGCGGCTGCAATTTTGGCGATTCTTAGAGTTCCTATTGTAAGGCTAGTTTTCGGCGCCAAAGAGTTTCCTTGGGAAACGACCCTCTTAACAGGTAGAGTGTTAATTGCCTTTTCAATTGGTATTGCCGCGCAAGCAGCGAGCCTGCTTTTAACCAGGGGATTTTATGCTCTAAGGGACAGTGTTACGCCCGTAAAGATAAATGTTTTAACTGTCGTTTTTAATATTTTCCTAAGTTTTGTATTTATCCTTATTTTTAAACTTTCAATTGTTTATCTTGCGATTGCCTATTCAACTGCCAATATAATTAATGTCCTTTTACTTTTATTTTTGTTAGATAGAAAAGTTAAATTTGTCCAAAAAGAGCTATTTTTACCTATTTTGAAAATGTCGGCAATTAGTCTTGTCACTGCCATTTTTCTTTATATCCCGATGAAACTCTTAGACCAATTAGTTTTTGATACTACCAGAACCATTGAGTTAATTGTTTTAACTTCCATTGCCACAGCTGTGGGTCTTTCCGTTTATCTTTTGCTTTCTTGGCTGTTTAAGGTTGAGCAGATCGTCGTTTTTTATAATTTTGCCAAAAGAATTATCCGATTACCTGCCAAGCTAGCCAGACCTGCACCTACGTCTATCGATGCCCAGCAACCGAATCCGTAGGATTCGGTAAATCCTAATATCTAAATTCGAATTTCGAAACAAATTCTAATTTTTAAATTCCAAATTCCAAACTAAATTTCCAGTTTTGAATTTTTGTAATTTGGATTTTGATATTGTTTAGGATTTCGGATTTCGTGCTTCGGATTTAAGGAATTCGTATCTCACCTAACCCCACCTTTGCTATACTTTCATCTATGGATCAAAGATGCATCCGCAACTTTGCTTTAATTGCCCATATCGATCACGGCAAGTCAACTTTGGCCGACAGGATTATGGAAATATGCGGCGCAGTTTCTCAAAATCACCAAGCCCAACTTCTGGATAATTTGGAACTTGAGCGCGAACACGGCATCACTATTAAACTTAAAGCCATCCGTCTTAACTATACGCTAGACGCTAATTCCTTAGGCCCGCAGTCGAGTCTTGACTCGACGAGGACCGCAAGCTTTGCTTATACGCTAAACCTCATTGACACCCCCGGCCATGTCGACTTTTCCTACGAAGTTTCCAGATCTTTGGCCTCAGTTGAAGGGGCAGTTCTGATTGTCGATGCCACTCAGGGTGTCCAAGCTCAGACGATCGCTAACTTTAATTTGGCAAAGGAGGCGGATCTAATGATAATTCCAGTTATTAACAAAATTGACATGCCTCAGGCAGAAATAAAAAAAACTCAGGAAGAATTAATTAGTTTAGGATTTTTGGAAGAAGAAATCCTCAAGGTTTCCGCAAAGACTGGCGAGAATGTCGAGTCAGTTATCAAAGCGATTATTGATCGAATTCCTGCACCAAACTCTTGGCCCGAACCGGGTTCAAGGACAGTCGAAAAGCAAGCGCGCGAACCCGGTTCGTCTTCTGCCAACACTCCCGGAGTGAAATCTGGCCAACACCGGGAGAACACTCCGGGAGTGAAAAAGGGGACTCAAGCACTAATCTTCGACTCCGCCCTTGATCCTTATAAAGGAGTCGTCGCTACTGTCCGCCTGTTCGACGGTGAAATCAAAGTAGGTGGTCAAATTTTATTTCTGGCAACACGTACCAAGGCAGAAGTCCTGCAAGTCGGGTATCTTTCTCCAAAACCAACTTATGTCGAAAAACTTTTCTGTGGCGAAGTAGGTTTTCTCGTCACAAACCTCAAAGATCTGTCAAAAGTCAAAGTCGGGGATACGATTTCTCTTTCTGGTACTCTTAATCCTAAGGCTTTACCCGGTTATCAGGAGGCAAAACCAGTTGTTTTTTTGTCATTTTACCCAACCGATCCGCACCAGCTACTCAAATTGAAAGACGGTTTGGACAAGTTAAAACTAAACGACTCATCATTGACATACTCAAGTGAGACATCACTCACCTTAGGGCAAGGATTTCGCCTTGGTTTTTTAGGCCTACTTCATGCCCAAATTACTCAGGAACGTCTTGAGCGCGAATACGACTTGGATATTATCGTGACTTCACCCTCAGTCAATTTCGAAGTAGATGGGAAGATAATTAACAAACCATCCCAGTTTAATCCTGCTTCAAAAAACGTTCAGGAGCCCTATGCCAAAGTAGTAATTTACGCACCGGAAAAATTCTATGGACAAATTTCCAATTTAATTCATGAAAGACGTGGAGAGATTTTAAATTTCGAAAATATCGGCAAAACCTTAAAAATCGAAGTCTTGATGCCGCTTCTGGATTTATTGATTGGTTTCTATGATCAATTAAAAAGTGCAACGTCAGGCTTCGCCTCGTTTGATTTTGAAGTCACCGAATATAAAGATGCCGACCTTGTAAAACTTGATATTCTGGTAAACCATCAGCCAATTGAGGGTTTGGTCCAGATTGTTCCGCGTCAAAAGGCAGAAACTGTTGGCAAAAGTTTAGTGGTAAAGTTAAAAGAGGCTATTCCCCGCCAGCAAATTCCAGTTCCGATTCAAGCAGCCATCGGCGGTAAAATCATTGCCCGCGAAACCGTGCCATCTTTCAGAAAAGACGTCACTCAAAAACTCTACGGTGGCGACGTAACGCGCAAAATGAAGCTTTTGGAAAAGCAAAAAAAAGGCAAAAAACGCATGCGCAGATTCGGCCAAGTAGACATACCCCAGGAAGCATTCCTTGCGGTATTAAAACTATAAAGGGCGATTTTGAAATTAACTACTACCCTGTGATAGTATTTTATTATAATGCAAAGTCCAGATCAGGCTGAAATTGAAAGCGAACAGGCGCATGTTGAAGCTCTTAACGAGCGGTTAAATGGATGTGCGGATATATGGAATGCCCTACGAGGAAATACTGCTTTCGAACAAAGAGCTAGTTTTCTTTGGGACACGGTCATTAAACCTGTCTATAAGGATAGAATGCCTAAAGATGCGAAGCTCGCAGTGGAAGTATTAGAACCGACGTATAACGAGTGGTCGGGAGAAATCCCTCACCTAAAGGTAGATAATGGAAGCAGTATAAAATTTTTCCTATTGGTCGATCCTCCCTTAGATTTACCAGAATCTTTAGCAGAAAGGCCAGGCAGATTAGAAATGGAATTGAATCTTGCGAGGGGCTCTGTTGGGTATGGTTTCAGGTTCCAGAGATTCAAAGAAGGTGACCAAGGTCAATTCATTAGGAGTGAAGATCCTCGTAACGGAATATCCCCGAAGGATGTATTAAGCTTTCAGATTCAGCCAAAAGCTTCTTAAGCCTTTTTGACCTCATATGAAATATCAGTATTTTATTGCTTCCAGATGGCGCAATCGGGATAAAGTGCTTGAACTGGTCAAAGGATTGCGAAAAAGAGATAAAACAGTTTTTAGTTTCTTCGAGGGAAGTAAAAAAAGTTTTCTCTATTTTTGATTCAAAGCTTGATCCAGAATCAGTCATGAAAAAGTTTGAATCGACAAAGAAATGGCAAAAAGATCAAAGGGTCAGGAAAATTTTTGAAAAGGATCTTGAAGGACTTAAAAACTCACAAATTCTCATTTTGCTTTTACCTGCCGGCAAATCCGCCCATATTGAAGCCGGAATAGCTTACGGCCTTGGCAAGAAATGTATTTTAATCGGAGATCAGAAAAAAGCCGAAAGCCATTATCTCATTTTCGACGAATTTTACCCCACAATCGAAGCTTTTCTCAAAAGCCTCTGAGTCGCATTAATAAAATTGAGAGCTCTCTCAGATTATAGACTCACTCTAATAATCTAGATCATTAGAGTATTTAGGTAAATTTTTAAGGCTTTCTAGCTAAGACAACTATGAAATTCAAATTTGCTCGACCTGTGCCGTAACGCTCTTTTTCATTGTAGGTATACCCTTCTACTAAAGCAAAACCCGAGTCCGCTACCAGTGTCGCAAGCTCACTTCCAGAAAAATAAGTAAAAAATCTTGGCTTTCCACAGGTTAATTCTTCCTCTACTTTTGCTTCGCCAGTCCCACTTTGACAAATGACTAACAAAATCCCATCAGATTTAAGTATGCGTTTTATCCCAATTAATGTTTTTTGTATTTGATTTCTTTCCAAATGATGCAATACTCCCCGGCACCAAACACCATCAAGGAAATCTTCCTGAAAACCTAATTTTCTAACATCCATCTTTAAGATACTTGCCTCTGGAGTTCTTTGTCTTGCTCTTGCAAGCATGCCTTCGGAGAGATCAATTCCATATGTGATAAATCCTTGATCTACAAAATGGCGAAGCTCCCGACCATAACCACAACCTGCATCTAAAACCTTAGCGCCAGCCGCAAGTAATCTGGTAAATCTTGGCAGTTCTTCTGTGGGGGCAAGATGATTAGTTCGCTGTTCGTAGTCGGAAGCAACAGCGTTATAAGTTGCAATTGTTTCTTTCAGGCGTCTTTCTGTCATAATTAAGGCCTATAAATATACCAGAATTATGTCTGGATTGCTAATTTGCCGGGGGCTTGACAACGATTAGCACTCGTGGTACATTGTCTGCTAAACAGGCACCGTACGGTACCCGTTTAAACAGATACCATACGATATCTGTTTAAACCAGATACTGTATAGTATCTGGACAATAACGGCGAGATGCCCTAACTGCCCACTCGCCATTAAAAAGTATTGAGTACTGAGATTTGGGGATTGAGAAATTACATCAAACTCACTACTCATCCCTCAGAACTCATAACTAAATTCTGAAGGAATTTTACGATGGACCTTACTGATCGACAAAAAAATCTGCTTCGTGCAGTTATCGAAAAATATATCGAAACCGCCGAACCAATCGGTTCTGAAACTATTGAAAAAGAATCAAAACTTGGGGTTTCGCCGGCAACCATCAGGAACGAGATGGTTAAACTGACCAGCCTTGGTTATCTTCGACAACCGCACACCTCCGCTGGTCGGATTCCTACATCAGTCGGTATGAAATTTTATGTTGATCAATTGATGGAAGAAAAGTCTCTTTCTCTAAAAGATGAAGTTGCTATTAAAGAAGAACTTGGCGAAAAGAAAGAAAGATTCGACAAACTCCTTCGCCATACCGCCAAGGTTTTGGCAGATCAAACTCACTCTATGGCACTGGCAACTGACGAAGAAAACGATATATACGCGTCTGGTATGGCCAATATTTTAGACATGCCGGAGTTTTACGATATCGATATCACCAAAACCGTGCTTTCGATGCTTGATAAAGCAGAGATGCTTTCTGCGATCTTTGGCCAACTTTCAACAGAAGAACAGATAAAAATACTTTTCGGTGAGGAATTGGGCGTGCCGTATCTTGAGCCTTGTGGGTTCGTGATTTCCCGTTATCAGATGCCCAGTCACCGGGGCGTTTTGGCAGTAGTAGGTCCATCCCGACTTAATTATCAGGTGATTATTCCAACAATGAGGTACTTTTCGCAACTATTATCAAGCTTAGGAGTTTAATCTTATGAGTAAAAAACAATTGCCAAAAATCGACAGTAAAAGTAAACAGCTTGAGGAGCAGTTAAAAAGAGCTCTTGCGGACTACCAAAATCTTGAAAGACGCGTAGAAGAGGAAAGAAAGCTACTTGGCCAACTCTCAAGTGCAATTCTAATTGAAAGGTTTCTGCCGGTTCTTGATAATCTTGAAAATGCGCAGAAGCACTTAAAGGATGAGGGTTTGGAAATGGTTATTAAGCAGTTTAGAGATGTTTTATCCTCAGAAGGAGTTGAAGAAATAGAAGCACAGGGAAGTAAATTTGACCCGAATTTACACGAAGCAACATCAGTTGTCGAAGGCCAAAATGATGGCATGATTGCCAAGGTTATCAGGAAAGGTTATAAAATAAATAGTAAGGTCTTGCGGCCGGCGCAAGTTGCAGTTGAGAGGCAGCAGATAGACCAAAAGACTGAAGAAAAAGCCGAAGAAGGAAAAAACACACAAATGTATACGAATGAAAATAATACGAATGAATCCGAATATACTAAGTTAGAGCATTAGGATAAATTCGGACAATCAAATTCGGATAAATTAGGATATATATGTCTAAAATCATCGGTATCGATTTAGGAACAACCAATTCGGTAGTTGCCGTGGTTGAAGCCGGGAAACCTAAAGTTATCCATTCTGCAGAAGGCAGGAATATCATTCCGTCGGTTGTCGACCCTGTAAAACACATCGTCGGCGATGTCGCCAAACGCCAGATGGTTGTTAATCCTAAAACTACCATCTTTTCCATAAAAAGACTGATGGGCCGCAAATTTAAAGATGCTGAAGTTCAAAGGGACATGAAGTGGCTGCCATATGACATTAAAGAAGGTCGCGATGGCATGGCAGTTGTCAGTGTCGAAGGCAAAGACTATACCCCCCAGGAAATCTCGGCAATGGTCTTGGGCAAAATGAAAGCCGATGCCGAAAGCTATCTTGGCGGTAAGGTGGAACAAGCAGTGATCACTGTTCCCGCGTACTTCGATGATTCTCAGCGCCAGGCTACTAAACAAGCCGGAGAAATTGCTGGTTTTAAGGTCGAGAGAATTATCAACGAACCGACAGCGGCTGCACTAGCTTACGGTCTTGATAAAGCACATGCTCATACTATTGCCGTTTACGATCTTGGCGGCGGAACTTTTGACATTTCGACTCTGGAACTTGGAGAGGGTGTTTTTGAAGTTAAGGCAACTAATGGGGATACCCATCTTGGCGGAGATGATTTTGATGCGAAAATTATCGAATTTTTATCAGAGGAATTTAAGAAAGAGTCCGGTATCGATATATCCAAAGACAGACAAGCGCTGCAGCGGCTAAGAGATGCTGCCGAAAAGGCTAAAATTGAACTTTCTACCACCGCTGAAACGGAAATTTCTATTCCCTATTTGACAGCTGATCAAACTGGACCCAAACATTTGCAGCTTAAGCTTTCAAGGGCAAAACTCGAATCGATAATCGGTGAATTGGTTGACAAAACGTTTGGCCCGGTACGCGACTGTCTCAAAGACGCCAAACTTGATGCCAAAAAGATTGACGAAGTTATTTTAGTTGGCGGTATGACCAGAATGCCGCTTGTTATTTCCAAAGTTAAAGATTTTTTTGGTAAAGAACCGCATAAGGGTTTGAATCCCGATGAAGTTGTGGCTGTCGGAGCAGCTATTCAAGGAGCAGTTTTGGGCGGAGAAATGAAGGAAATGGTTCTTCTAGATGTCACGCCTCTAACTCTTGGAATCGAAACTTTGGGAGCTGTCTCTACTCCCCTGATAACCAGAAACACCACTATTCCGACTTCCAAAACAGAAGTTTTCTCCACAGCATCCGATAATCAGACCTCTGTTGAAATTAATGTTCTTCAGGGAGAAAGGCCAATGGCTAGCGATAACAAATCACTCGGTCGGTTTATTCTTGATGGAATTCCGCCGGCACCTCGAGGAATTCCTCAAGTTGAGGTCACTTTTGATCTAGATGCCAACGGAATTCTAAACGTCAAGGCCAAAGATAAAGCTACAAATAAAGAACAATCAATTAAGATTACCGGCTCAACAGGCTTGACTCAAGACGAGATTGAAAGGATGACCAAAGAGGCCGAGGAACATGCCAAAGAGGATGAAACTAAAAAAGAAGAGACAGAAACCAGAAACCGGGCCGATGCTTTAGTTTATCAGGCCGAAAAAGCGCTTAAAGATGCCGGGGACAAGGTTCCGGCAGATGTTAAGACTGAGGTTGAAGAAAAGATTAAAGCTCTTAAAGAAATCGAATCATCTGCTCCGATTGATGAGGTCAAAACTAAAAGTGAAGAGCTTTCCAGCGTTCTTTCCAAAATAGGCGAGTCGATGTATCAAAAACAAGAACCAGAAGGTACAAAGGGGCCAGAAGAGCCAAAAGAGCCGGACGGGCAAACAGAAGAGGCTAAAGCAAAAGCAGACAGCGACACCGGTGAAGTTCAGGAAGGCGAAGTAGTCAAAGAGTAAGGATGACAAATGGCAAAACTTTCAACAGAACTATTTGTACTTTGTGATCATGCGTCCGTTTCCCAAGAGCAAAAACTTTCTATAATCGGCGTTTTTGACCAGTTTTTTGTAGCCAATCTGCCGACCACCTGGCCTCGGATGTTTTTGGTTGCGGTCCTAAAAGGCGAACCAGGCCAGGAGTATTCCTTAAAGTTAAAGCTCATCCCGCCCGAAAAAGGCCAGCCGGAATTTCCAGCTAAAGAATTAAACCTGAGGCTTGGCCAAAACGGCAAAGCTAATTTGCTAACGGAATTGGTTAATTTTCCCCTGCAGCACGCCGGCCTCTACAGATTTGAAATCTTAGCAGACAATCAGAAAGTTGGAGAGTTAGGGTTTAAAGTCAACAAGACTACAGCGACATATGGCGGACAGGATTTGGCTGGCAAGAAAGTCTCCAACTAATCAAATCCTAAACTCTAAATTCTAAACTCTAAACAATTTCAAAATTCAAATGTGCAAAAAAGGGGAATTTGCACTAAAATTATTTTGTATTTTGTATTTTGATATTTGGATTTATTTAGGATTTAGGATTTAGAAATTAGAAATTTTGAATTCATGAAAAAAGACTATTACGAAGTTCTTGGTGTCGGGAAAAATGCAAGTCCCGACGAACTAAAAAAGGCATATCGTACTAAGGCGCGTAAGCATCATCCTGACGTTGATAAATCGGCCGGTGCAGAGGAAAAGTTCAAGGAAATAAACGAAGCTTACCAAGTTCTTTCAGATCCTCAGAAAAAGGGAGCTTACGATCAATTCGGCCATTCTGCCTTTCAACCCGGCGGTGGATTTGGCGGTGCTGGTGCTCCACCTGGCGGGGGCGGTTTTCGAACTTATAGTTGGTCAAGCGGCGACTTCGGCGGTTTTGATTCTGGCGGATTTGCCGACCCTTTTGATATTTTTGAAATGGTTTTTGGCGAAAGATCACCATTTGGCCGTCAAGCCCGCTTGCCCCGCTACGTGCTCAACTTAGATTTTATGGAAGCGGTTCACGGGGTCGCCAAAGAAGTTGAAATTGAAGGCAAGAGACAAAAGATTAAAATTCCCCCCGGTGTTGATGACGGTTCGGAAATTCGCTTTTCAAACTTTGTAATTGTGTGTCAGGTATCTCCTCACAGAAAATTTAAAAGAAGAGGCTACGATGTTATATCTGAGGAAGAAATTTCTTTTTCTCAAGCGGCACTGGGGACAGTTAAGGACATTGAGACGATTGACGGACCTGTCAAAATTCGTATTCCCTCTGGCACTGGCGCCGGTACTCAAATCCGCTTGCGTGGCAAAGGCATCCGCCGCGTCTCCGGCCACGGCCAAGGCGACCACTACGTCATAATCAGAATTCATGTTCCAAGTAGATTAAATCGTGACCAAAAACGTTTACTCGAGGAATTGGAGAATTTATCCTGAGCGAAGTCGAAGAAAGCACAACGAGGTCCGACCTTGTAGTTGCTAATAAAGTTTGATGAAGCTGTAGCCCCCGAGATTGCCGGCGACTTGCTCGCTCTTTACTTCAAACGGCAGATTTTCTAAATTTGGTGTAACAATCCAAGTTTTGGGATTGTCCAGAAGAAACATCGCCAGTTGGTCATATTTAAGTATCCACCACTCACCGGGTTTTGGTCCCTCACTATCTACAACAAAAACCTTCCCGTGATTTGAATAAAAAAGAAAAGCCGTGAAATCATGGTCATCAAGTACAACCGTATCTTCTTTTGGGATAAGTTTTTGGGCAAAAAGCCCTAAGTTTGCTCCAACTTTCGACCTATCCGGATAAATATTTTCAATACGATTAATATTAAAAATTTGCAAGATCAAAATCACACCAATCAAAATGATAGTCGCTTTGGCAGATTTTCGATAAAGCTTTTCCAAAACAAAAGCGACTATTATGGCAACTAAAGGGTAAGTCGGCAAATTGTACCAGCCCAATTTTTCAGAAAGAAAATTAAGAGGGATTATAAACGCCAGGATTGATACTAAAAATGTCATCAACACTTTCCTCTCAGCCTGTGCTATTTTTCTAAATTTGAATATAAAAATGACTATCGGAATCCACCAAAAACCGATATCTTGTCCCAAGTCCCTGAAATAAGTAAGCGAGAAAGAGGCAAATGGTGACTTTAGAAGTCCTCCCGTAGGATTTAAAAGGTACCAATTGAAAAATGATTCACCAAATCTTAAAGTTCCTAAAATGAAATACCAGGAAGACGAAATTAAGGCAAAAACCATGATTAATATGAAATTGCGAGGTATTTTTCTCTGGGTGAAAAGTGACCAGAGAAAAATTATTAATGCGGGATAAAGGCCAATAAACCATCCTTTGACTAAAAACCCAAAACCCAGTGCGATTCCGCAAATCGGCGCGAACACCCTTTTTTGTAAGGAGACAAGATAAAAATAAAATGAGGTTAGAAACATTAAAACCAAAAGAGCATCTAAATTACCATGAGCGAATCTGATAACAACCTGACCAAGACTGACAAAGACGACAAAAGAAATTATTCCGACAGTAGCATTAAAAAGTTTTTTGCCAATAAGATAGATAAGTATCGAGGCAAAAATCGCCGATAAAACTGTAACAAGTCTGACTTGCCATTGGCCTAATCCAAAAAATTCAACGATGGGTAAAGAAAGCCAGAAATAAAGAGGAGGCTTATCAAAGTAATAATGACCATTCCAAAATGTTGCCAATAAACTGTAAGAACCAACGGCCATATTCTTAATTTCTTCAGCATACCAAGCCTCGTCCCAATTCCTCAAAGGAAATCCATCAATCGTCCGCAAGAAAGCAACCGACGAGACCGCAAGAGTAATCAGAGAATTTAGCATCTTAAAATCTAATTATAGCTCTTAGCTTGATTGACTATTCTTAGGCATTTTGCTAAAATTCCAGTGCATTTTAGGTAAGCGACCTAGGTGGGCCGAAAGTCCACCTTTTTTAATAATAAATTCTTAAGAAAAATAAACCTAAAAAATGGCTATACAAGCAAGAACCGAATTTGCATCTGCCCTGAATCAAGTATGTTCTGAACGCGGGATTGAGCCGGAAGTTGTTCTGGAATCAATTAAGCAAGCAATTCTAGCTGCTTACCGTAAAGATTACGGTGAACCCGATGATATTGTTGTCGATCTTGACGCTAATTCCGGAGAAGTAAAACTTGCCAAAGGCAAGAAAAATATCACCCCACCTGGCTTTGGCCGAATTGCTGCTCAGACCGCCAAGCAGGTAATTCTGCAGCGTATTCGAGAAGCCGAAAAAAATGCAATTTTGCAGGAGTATTCTTCCAAAATTGATACCGTTATTTCAGGCATGATTCAGCGAATATCTGGGCCGGTGATCACCGTTAATTTAGGAAAGGCCGAAGGAATTATGCCACCGGCAGAGCAATCTCACGGCGAAAACTACCACATAAACCAGCGCTTAAAGTTCTATGTTGTTGGGATTAAGGAAGGCGCAAGAGGCGAAGAAATTATTGTTTCAAGAGCTGTAAATGGTTTGGTGGAAGGTCTCTTCAAGCAAGAAGTTCCGGAAATTGCTCAGGGATCCGTTCAAATCAAGGTGATCGCAAGAGAGGCAGGATCGCGTTCTAAAATAGCAGTTGCCTCTAATCAATTAGGTGTGGATCCTGTAGGGTCTTGTGTTGGTCAAAAAGGAGTTAGGGTTCAAGCAGTAATAAATGAACTCGGGGATGAAAAAATAGATGTGATTGCCTACCAGGATGACCCGGTCGAATTTATTAAAGCGGCTCTTTCACCAGCAAAGGATTTACAGGTGAATATCAATGAAAAAGAAAAAACTGCCGAAGTTATTTCACCTGACGATCAGTTATCTCTGGCTATTGGCAAAGAGGGTCAAAACGTTAGACTTGCTGCACGACTCACCGGTTATAGAATTGATATTCGTGGTAAAAGCGGTCTGCCAAAAGAAGTAGAAGCTAAAGAAAAGGAAGCTCAAGCTAAAGCAAAGAAAGCCTTAGGAGTAGTTGAAAAGGGACTAAAAGTACCAAAGGTAAAGGAGAAGGGAGCGATAGAAAAATCAAGCGGTAAAGGCGGTCGGCAAGCACCTGTTGTAACCGATGATCAAGTACAGTCAACGAATCAGAAAGACAAAGGTATAAAGGGTACAAAAGTGACAAAAGAGCCAGAAGAGCCAAAGTTACCAAAAGTATCGAGTATATCGAAAGCTGCAAACACCCAGGACACTGAAAACAAGACTGAAGACACTGATGAATCAGCGGTTGTAAACCAAGATGAAAACGCAAATCCGCCGGCAGACGGAAATGCCAGTGGTGACAAGACTACTTAAATGAAAGCCTTTTTGCCACAGGACATTTTAAATTATGGAAAAGCAGGAAAAAGACAATTTTCGACCGCCAATTGTGACCTTAATGGGTCATGTTGATCATGGGAAAACAACTCTTCTTGACGCGATCCGCAAGACCAATATTGTAGGACGCGAACATGGCGGAATCACTCAACATATTGGTGCCTACCAAATAACTTTTCAGGATAAACCAATCACGTTTGTTGATACCCCGGGTCACGCTGCATTTGAAAAAATGCGTTCCCGCGGCGCTGAAGTTGCTGATATTGTTATTTTGGTTGTTGCTGCGACTGAAGGAGTTAAACCTCAGACGGTTGAAGCCATCAAACATGCCCAAAATGCTAATAAGCCGGCAATTGTCGCATTTACTAAAACTGATCTTCCCAATATTAACCTCGAAAAGGTCAAGAAAGAACTGGAAAGAGAGGGAATTATCGTGGAGAGTTTTGGCGGGAAAGTTCCAACTGTTGAAGTATCGGCTCCAAAAGGCAAAGGTATTGAAGATTTATTAGAAATGATCCTTCTTCTGTGGCAGTTATCACCTCAACAATCACTTCCGGATGCCCCGCTTGAGGCAGTTGTCGTTGAATCCTTTTTGGACAAAAATCGAGGTTCTGTGAACACCGTCATTATTAAAGAAGGCACTCTCAAATTAGGACAAAAGATTAAAAAAGACAATGAGACAATTACTGTAAAAGCACTGATTGACGATAGGGGTAAAAACATTCCGCAAGCTGAACCAGGGAAACCAGTTGAGGTATTGGGGTTCAAAAAAGTTTTAGAGGTGGGAAGTATTGTTCATGATTTAACTATAACGAAAACTCACGAAAGCCAAAAATCTGCCTCGTTTGCTGACATTATTGCCAAAGCAGAAGAATCACGGGCCAAGTTCAAGGTTATTATTAAAGCTGATGTAACTGGCTCACTCGAGGCTATACTTACCAATTTACCTGAGAATTTACTGGTAGTTTCCGCCGGGGTTGGAGAAGTTACCCAAGCTGATATCACAACTGCTAAAGTCGCTCAAGCCCCAATACTTGCTTTCAATGTCCGGGTCGATAAAGCAGCGAATTCTCAGGCAGACAAAGAGGGAGTTATTATAAAAAAATATAACGTCATCTATGATCTTTTATCTGACATAGAAGATGTTGTTGTTGGTTTTGAAAAAGCTAAACAGGAATTAAAAATCACTGGCCGGGCAAAAATAGTCGCCAGTTTTGATATCGAAGGGAAAAAAATCGCCGGTGTTATGGTTACCCATGGCAAATTAAAAAATGGCGATAACATTGTAGTCAAAAGAGCCGATGGTTCCTCTATGGAAACAAAAATAATTTCTCTTAAACGATTCAAGAAAAACATTGAATCTGTATCTAATGGTCAGGACTGTGGGCTAGGAATAGATCCAGCTCTTGACTTTAAAGAAGGAGATATAATAGAATCTTTGGGTTAAAAATGTACTTACACGCTAAATTGAAGCATTAGCTGCATAAGAATAGTACTCAGGAGCAAATGGCAATGGATCAAAATTCGAACGAAAAGGCATTGGAAAAAATTACTAAAGCAGGCTCTGTGTCTATTGTTGTTTCCGATTCTTCACAACTGGACGGACTTGCTTCGGGTCTTGCGTTATATCTTTCTCTAGTCAAACTTGGTAAAAATGTTTCAATATTTTCTCGTATTCCTTCAGTTGCCGATGCTCAAAAGATTTATGGGGTAGATAAAATTGGTAAGACCCAAGGAAAAAGTGGCTTAACTGTTTTAATTGACGATGCGGTAGAAAATGTTGATAAGGTAACTTATTTTTTAGAAGGAAATCAACTGAAAATACTTATTCATCCAATTCCCGGATCAAGAGGAATAAGCAAAGATCAAATTAGATTAAAGGAGACAATAACACAAGCAGACTTGATTTTTTCTATTGGCTTTGACTCCCAAGAAGATTTGCGCAGTCAAATTACTCACGAACAAAATATTAGTTCAGAAGCTTTCATTATAAATATTTGCAAAGGCACATTGAATCAAAAATTTGCTCAGGTTAATATAAACGATCCCCAAGCTGCAACAATTAGCGAATTAACTGCCAAAATGATCCAGGATTTGGCATTACCGGTAAACGAGGACATAGCCTACAACCTTTATACGGGGATATCTGAAGGGACCCAGAATTTTTCTCCCGGAAGGATTAATTCACAGGCACTTGAAATAGCCGCCTGGTTATTAAAATTTGGAGTATCAAGGTCAAGCTTTGCCAGAATGTCAAATACTCAAGAACCAACTTATCAACCCTCAACTGTTACTGAACCTGATATTTTGGATAGAACTCCCAAGATACAAGAAATTGAAAGTAAACAAGAATATAAAAATGCAGCTGTCTCACGGAATTGGCTGAAACCACCGAGAATTTATAAAGGGTCAAAATCCTTTGACAGAGAGAATTAATTTATAGTATCATCCTAAGTTACTTATATGGCTAAAACTGCCGAGAATAAAAAGCAAGTAATTGACAAATTTAAAACCCACGAGGGTGATACCGGCTCACCGGAAGTTCAAGTAGCCCTGCTTTCTCAGCGGATTCAAAATGTTGGTGCCCATCTAAAATCTCATGGCCATGACGATCATTCTCGAAGGGGTCTATTATCGATGATTAACAAAAGACGCAGACTCCTTCATTATCTGACCAGAAAAGCCCCAGAAAGGTATAAAGATATTATTGGTAAATTAGGACTACCCAAGTAAACTAACTTGCTATCTATCTTAATTTAACGTATAATAATACAGGTTTTATAAGCAAAGAAAGGGAATTGGGCTGTTGGAAGTTGAGTAGTAAGAATCAAGGTTTTGGCTCTTAATACCCGATTTCTAACGCTCCAAATTCTCCATAAATTACTATATTCGATGCAAAAAGTTGTTCACAAAGAAATTGAACTTGCAGGTAGAAAGCTAACTCTTGAAACAGGAGAGCTAGCACTTCACGCAAACGGGGCAATCCTGGCAACCTACGGGGAAACTGTAGTACTGGCAACCGTTGTTTCTCAACCAGCCTCACCAGACGTAGACTTTTTTCCTCTCGCCGTAGATTATGAAGAAAAGCTTTATGCCGGGGGAAAAATTTCAACCTCCAGATTCATCAAACGTGAAGGTCGTCCCACGGAAAAAGCCGTTTTAACTTCCAGGCTAATCGATCGTTCCATAAGACCACTTTTTCCTAAAGACTATCAGGCAGAGGTTCAGGTTATCATTACTGTTCTTTCTGTTGATCAGGAGAACGATCCGGATATTCTTGCACTGATAGCGACTTCAGCCGCTCTTTCTATTTCGGATATCCCTTGGAATGGTCCAATAGCAGGATGCAGAGTTGGTCAACAGAACGGCGGTTATTTCATAAACCCAACGGAAAGTGAAGAAGAGTTTTCCAATCTTGATTTAGTTCTGGTGTCTTCTGAAAACGAAGTCGTCATGATTGAAGCTGGAGCCAATCAGACAGATGAAAAGTCAATCGTGGGTGCAATTGAATTTGGTCTTGAAAAAAACAAACAGGTAAGTGATCTTATAGTCGATTTTACCAAGGAAGCAGGTGTTGAAAAACAACAATATAAGCCGGATAAACTCGAAGTCACTGTCCAGAAGCAAGTAAAAGACTTTATTGAGAGAGAAATTATCAAAGACCTGGAAAAACCAGGCATTTCACAAGATGAAAAATGGTTTGACGAGTCACTAAAACTTCTTGAGGAGGAATTTGTCAAAGATGACAGTAGTGAAATTACTTCAAAACAGCTCGCCCGTGCTTTAGAGGAGGTTGTTGCCGATTTCTTGAGGGAAAAAATTCTTGCGGGTCAAAAGCGAACTGATGGCCGCACCCCTGATGAAATTCGTCCAATTACTGCCAAGGTTAGTCTTCTACCAAGAACTCATGGTTCAGGCCTTTTCCAAAGAGGCGAAACTCAAGTGCTCTCAATCGTAACCTTAGGGTCGCCGGCTCTGGAACAACTGATAGAACATATGGAAGGAGAAAATACCAAAAAGTATATGCATCACTACAACTTTCCTCCCTTTTCGGCAGGCGAAGTTCGAAGATTGGGCCCGCCTGGAAGAAGGGAAATTGGACATGGCGCACTGGCCGAAAAAGCACTTGTACCGGTATTACCTTCCACAGATGTATTCCCTTACACTATAAGAGTCGTTTCAGAAGTTTTATCTTCAGCCGGATCAACTTCTATGGCGGCAAGTTGTGGGTCAACGTTGGCATTAATGGATGCCGGAGTCCCGATTAAAGAACCAGTAGCCGGAATTTCAATTGGTTTGGTAACAGATAAGAAAAATCCCTCAAAATATGTTCTTTTAACCGATATTGCTTATCAGGAAGATGCTCAGGGAGATATGGATTTTAAGATAGCCGGCACATCTAAGGGAATAACTGCAATCCAGATGGATATCAAACTAGATGGTATTCCTATTAAGATCGTTAAGGAAGCAGTTGAAAAAGCAAAAATTGCCCGACTTTCCATTCTAGAAAAAATTCTCAAGGCTATTCCAATATCTAGAGAAAAAATCTCTAAATTTGCACCTACTGTTATTTTAGTTAAAATCGATCCAGCAAAAATCGGCGAGGTGATCGGTTCGGGAGGAAGAACAATAAACAAGATTATTGCCGCTACCGGTAGTGCAATCGACATCAACGATGAAGGAACAGTGACAATAAGCGGTAAAGACCCTCAAGCTTGTAAAAAAGCGGCAGAATGGGTTGAGGGAATCGTTAAAGAAGCTAAACCCGGAGAGGAATATCAAGGCAAGGTGACCAGAATTCTTCCATTTGGAGCGATGGTTGAAATCCTTCCGGGGAAAGAAGGTTTGGTTAATATTTCGCAACTTGCCCCCTACAGGGTTAACAAAGTTGAAGATGTGGTTCAGATTGGACAGGAGCTTAAAGTCAGAGTTGTCGAAGTAGACGATCAAGGGAGAGTCAATTTGTCAGCCAGATTCGGTAAAGATGCCGCGGACTCACAGCCACAAGATTTTAGTGGTGGAAGAAGAAATTTTAGCCCCAGAAAGTTTGATCGAAATCGCCCAAGAGGGTTTGACCGAAGACGACCCCCTAAAAGATATTAATCATGAAGAAAAATCTTCACCCGCCCGTTGGGAGATTTTTGTCCCTCTCTCTGACTTTACTCTTTTTAATCTTCATAGCTGTCCTGGTTATTATCCAAAATAAAAATACAAGTCAGGTAACACTAATCGCCAACGAGAATGAATTTAAGTTGAATTTCGATATTACTAACAATGACCAAAGTGAATTTCTGAAAGTTCTAGAAAAATTAGGATTACCCCAAAGTGTTGCCAAGGGAGTTGAGTTTGAACTGGATGCCACTTCCAGTGCGAAACTAACGTTCGCAACGCCAGTTAAAGCAAATCTAAATATCTTGCCTGGAAAAATCGCCTTTAAAGGTAAAGTAAATACGTCTTTTCTACAAGATCAAGAGGCCAAAAGTATTAAAATTCCAACCTCAACCAACTTGGCGGTTTTTAGCGGCAATCTCATAGCTTTTATCAAATCAAGATTAATTTTATCCCAAGAATTTTCCGCTTGGCTTTCAAAGAATCTGGCCTCTGACCAAGGTCAATATCTTGTAGTATTCGGTCCAAATTCCGACTTTACACTTATTTTTAAAAATCCCAATATAGATTTTTTGGCTTTAAAAGATATCAATGATCCTCAATCTGACGAGTCTGCCTACAAAGAAGAATTAACAGATAACATTAAATTGTATTTGTTTAAATTACCCCAGAGCTTAAACGGAGAAGATTTAACTTGTGTATTTTTTCAAGAGGGGGATTTGATATATTTTACTTCATCATATGAAGCTGCCCAGGAGTTAATCAATACCCTTAAATCTCAGACGCCCTCACTTGATTTTCCGCCTAAAGATACCCCTCTCGCATCTTTAATAATCCTTTTTAAAAATAACGACCAAAATACCGGCGATGTGTTTACAAACTTTATTCTTTCAGGGAGCAATAATTATTCAAGATCAATTAACCAAGTTAGAGAACTTGACTTTATTTTGAGAAGTAGTGAGTTTTCTGGTTTAATTAACCTAAAGTGAATTCCTCGCCTGCCTTGCTGGAAGATATTAAGATTCTCGAGTCAAAGCTTAATGTTGCCAAAATTCCGCCCGACCTCCACCAAAGAGCTAAGTCACTAATTGAAAGATTAGTTAAATTTGCGGCGTCTCAAGGTTATTCCCAAGAATATGATCAAGTCGCCAGATATTTGGACTGGATTATTGCGCTTCCTTGGGAGAAACGAAGTCAGGATATTCTTTCCCTTGATCACGCTAAGAAAGTGTTAGACACTAATCATTACGGCTTAGAAAACATCAAAGAACGAATTTTAGAATACATTTCTGTTGTTAATTTGAAACAAAATCAACAAGATCCAAATCCGCACTCTACTAAAGCGCCGGCCTTACTTTTGGTTGGATTGGTCGGCACAGGCAAAACAACAATGGCCTTTTCAATTGCCCAGGCACTTGGCCGCCAATTTGGAAGAATTCCGATGGGCGGAATGGGGGAGGCACTGCAACTTCGAGGAAGATCCCGTGCATTCTCCGACGCTGAGCCGGGCCAGATCATGAAAGTTTTAAGAAGAATTGGTACCAAAAACCCTGTAATTCTTCTTGACGAGATCGACAGAATTACCAACGAAGCTAAGGGAGATATTATGGGAGTGTTGGTTGAACTTTTAGACCCCGAGCAAAATAGCAAATTCCTTGATCATTTTATAGATTACCCGTTTGACCTAAGTGAAGTATTGTTTATTGCTACTGCCAATAATACTGCAGGTATCGCCACAGCAGTTTTAGATAGACTGGAGCTTATTGAGTTACCTTCCTACAGCGATGAACAGAAAACAATTATCGGCAAAAGCTATCTTCTACCCAGGGCAATAGTTGCTTCAGGTTTATCAAAGCAAGACCTGGAATTTCAAGAAGGAGTTTGGCCGGAAATCGTCAGACCTTTAGGTTTTGATGCAGGTATGAGAACATTGGACAGGACGATCAATGGAATTTGTCGCAAAATCGCTAAATTAAAAGTGGAAGGTAAAATCGAAAGATTAGTTTTATCCAAAGACAATCTAAAGCAATATTTGCCTTCCTGGTAAGTACCCTATAGCAATTTAATGACATTTAAGGTAAAATTAAATATATGCCCAGAATGAGAAGATATAAGAAATACAAAAATCCGCCACTTTCTCTCGAGAAGAAAACAATTTCTACCATAATAGGTTTTGTATTGCTGGCAGGATCTTTACTTCTTCTTCTATCCTTTTTTACTCAAACCGGTATTTTACTTTCGCTTCATGATTACTTCGACAATTTGTTTGGTATTGGCGTGTTTCTGGTTCCATTCTTGATAATTACATTTAGCTTACCATTGCTTGGTGTAAAAAGCCGTTTTTCCAAACCAAATATAATACTTGGCTCGTTAGGCGTCTTGCTTTCATTTATTGCACTAATGTCTATTTTTGGAGAAAATCTCGCCGGGCTTCTAGGTTCTAATTTATGGCTGGTTATTAAATCATTGGTGACTCCTGTTGGAGCTTTTTTTGTACTCTTCTTTGCCTTTTTTATCTCTTTGATAATTGCGCTTAACACAAGTTTCGATCAAGCAGTCAATGCAATTGTTACTATTTACACAAAATTAAAAAAACTAACGAAGTCCTCTCAAGAGAAAATATTTAAATTATTGGGCTTAGGAAAACCTAAATTTGTTATCAAGTCGCCAACCGATAGAGTTGATCAGAAGCAAAGATCGCAGGATCGACCTTTAGAAAAAGACGTTGGCTTGGGCCAAAGCGTAGTCGTCAACGCGCCTGGACAAACCCAAGCCTGGCAATATCCTCCCTTATCTCTTCTTAATGATTCAAAAGGCCTGTCTGCGAATCGTGGTAATGTCAAACATAACGCCCAAACAATTGAAAAGACACTTGAAAGTTTTGGAATAACCGCCAAAGTTGTTGAAGTTAATCCTGGTCCGACTGTCACCCAGTATGCCCTAGAAATTCCTATGGGCATAAAACTCTCCAAAGTTCTGGCACTGCAAAACGACCTTGCACTAGCTTTGGCAACCTCAACAGGTAATGTCAGAATTGAAGCACCAATTCCCGGAAAATCCCTAGTCGGAGTAGAAATCCCCAATCTTAGCCCGGAAATGGTGACTCTTAAAAATGCTTTGATGGACGATTCTCTGCGTACCAATAAGTCTAAGTTGGCAGTTGCTCTCGGCTTGGATGTTTCAGGCAACACAGTTATTTCCGATATAGCTAGAATGCCCCATGTTCTAATCGCCGGCACGACCGGTTCGGGAAAATCGGTTCTTTTAAATTCTTTTATCGCAACTTTACTTTTTAGAGCTAGCCCGCATGAAGTTAAGCTTATTCTAGTTGACCCGAAGCGTGTTGAACTTTCTGAATATAATGATATTCCTCACCTATTAACACCAGTTATTATTGAGCCTGAAAAAATTCTATCTGCTCTAAAATGGGCTATGCAGGAAATGGATAGACGCTACAGACTCTTTCATGAAGCCCAGGTTAGAAATATAAACGGGTATAATGAACTTTCTGGTTTTCAAGCACTTCCCTACATCATTATTATTGTTGACGAATTGCAAAACTTAATGGAATTTGCCCCTGTTGAGGTTGAAAATGCCATCGTTAGGCTTGCCGCTATGGCTAGGGCCACCGGTGTCCATTTGGTGGTTGCAACCCAAAGACCATCTGTCGACGTTATTACTGGACTAATTAAGGCTAATATTCCTTGCAGAATTGCCTTTAATGTATCTTCAATGGTCGACTCAAGAGTTATACTCGATCAGCCCGGTGCCGAGAAGTTGTTAGGAAAAGGCGACATGCTTTACGTGCCGCCTGATGCTTCAAAACCTTCAAGAATTCAGGGTATTTATGTTTCGGATACCGAGATAAGGAATTTAATTACCTTTCTCAAAAGATCAGGTATTGAGCCGGAATATACCGAAGAAGTTACTCAAATGCCTGTTGGTAAAATTGCTGGCGTAACTGGGGGTGCAAAGGATGAATTTTTCGAAGAGGCCGTGAGGACAATTTGCCAATATGATAGGGCTTCCGCATCACTTCTACAGAGAAGACTTCGTATTGGTTACGCTCGAGCCGCCAGGCTTTTGGATGAGTTAGAAATGGCTGGAATTGTTGGTCCGGGTGAGGGATCAAAACCCCGCGATGTCCTGGTAAAAGACGCTGAGGAATACATACAGGCCCAAACCCAAGCCTCCTGATTATAAAAAATTCATGAAGACCACGAGCGAGGTTTTTTCTTCGCAAAGACGCATAAAAAAGTATTCTCTGGAAAAGATAGCCCGGGACTTGCACATTAAAAAAGAATATTTAGAGGCTCTTGAGGCAGGAGATTGGCAAAATTTGCCTGAGCCCCCTTTTGTTAAAGGCTTTATTAAAAGTTATGCGGCGTATTTAGGTCTTGACCCCAGTCACATGACTGCACTTTACAGGAGGGAGTACGATGAAAAGAAATACCCTTCCAAGGCAGTCATAAGACGGCCTAAAAAAATAGTGTTTACATACAATAAGTTATTAACAATTACCATTTTCGCAGTAGTATTTACCTTTGTTGGTTACTTAACAGTTCAATATTTATCATTGCTATCTGCACCAAAACTGGAAATTTACGCACCGCAAGATGATTCAACAACATCTATTCCCTACGTGGTGATTTCTGGACAAACCCAAAAAGATGCGCAAGTTGCTATAGAAGGTATGTTTGTGCCAATAGACGAGGTGGGTAACTTTTCCTACCAGCTAGAACTTAAAGACGGTCAAAACATCATAGAAATAATCGCCTCCAAACGCCTTTCCCCAAAATCCAAAGCCACCCGCACAATTCGCCTGGTTCGCTAAAACCCCCTTTTATCTGATGACATAAACTTATCAAGTTCCCAGGAATTGACAAGAAGTAGGGAATTGAAGTATACACAATAAGTCAGAGTCACTTTTAACTTTGACTGTTGACTTTGACTAACTATTATGCTGCCCGTCGATAGCACTCAAATAGTTCTTCTTGCTGTAATCATTGTTTTAACAGTTTTTTTAGTGGTAATTGGCTTCCAGGTCTATTTCGTCCTTAAGGATCTTAGAAGAACGTTGTTTCGTTTAAACAGACTTTTTGACGATGCCGATGATTTGGTCGGCCAGGTTAAAAAACCAATCGAATCTGCCGGCAATTTATTTACTGCTATGGCCGCCGGTGTTGGTATTGCACATCTTTTGAAAAAGGGGTCAAAAGACACAAAAGGGACAGAGGGGACAAAAGGAAAATGAACGATCAGAGGCAAGGTAATAATCTTGCAACTTTTATCGCCGGCGTAGTTATTGGAGCTGCCCTAACCTATCTTTTTGGTACCAAAGACGGTCAAAAAATTAAAGAGCAATTCTTAAAAGACGGTGCCAAGCTTCTGGAAAAAATGGGGGAAAATGTCCAGGAGGGTATTAAAAAGTTAGAAGAAGCAGAGCCAGATATACAAGAAGAAAGTCAACAAGTTCGGGATAAAATTGAGGAAGGAATCCGGGAAGTCAAGTCAAAAGTCGAAGATGTTTCTGCCCAAATTCCATCCCAAATTGCTGAAATTCAAAAAAGAGGCCGCCGCTTCTTCTTCCGCCGCCATCGCGCTGAATCTTAAAAATTTCACTATAATCTTTATATTCATTATAATTTTTATATAATTAAGCAACTATGAAATCTATTGAACTTCGCCAGAAATTTCTTAAATTTTTTGAAGAGAAAGGGCATAAAATTATTCCATCTGCATCTCTGGTCCCTCTGGAAAATGTTGAGTTTGCCCCGACTCAACGTGTTCTTTTCACAACTGCCGGCATGCACCCCCTAGTTCCTTATCTTTTAGGCCAGTCCCATCCAGAAGGTCAAAGACTTGTCAATATCCAGAGGTGCCTGCGAACTGATGACATTGAAGATGTTGGGGATAATGTCCATAATACTTTTTTCGAAATGCTGGGCAATTGGTCGCTGGGCGACTATTGGAAAGAAAAAACAATTTCCTGGTCGTATGAATTTTTAATAAACTTCTTAAAACTTGATTCCAAAAGGATTTATGTTTCGGTCTTTGCCGGTGATAACGATGCCCCATTTGATCAAGAGTCATTCGAAATCTGGCGAAAACTTGGGGTAAACGAGGATCATATCTTTAAATATGGCAAGAGTCAAAATTGGTGGGGACCGATTGGCCAGACAGGTCCTTGCGGCCCGGACACCGAAATGTTTTATGACCTGAATCCAAGTCAAGGAAAAGTTGATCCGGCCGGAAATTCAAATCGATTTGTCGAAATTTGGAACGATGTTTTTATGCAGTACGATCGTCAGGCCGATGGAAGTTTTAGGCCTCTTAAGCAAAAAAATGTCGATACTGGTATGGGTCTGGAACGCATATTGATGGTTCTTCAAAATACCCCCTCGATTTACGAAATTGATGTTTTCTTGCCTCTTGCCAAAAAAATCGAAGATTTATCTGAAAACTTCAATGTAAAATCAGCTCGCATAGTAGCTGACCATCTGAGAGCAGCTGTTTTTCTAATATTAGATGGAGTTATTCCTTCAAATGTAGAGCGCGGTTATGTTCTCAGGCGTTTAGTAAGAAGAGCGATTCGTCATGCTGCCCTTTTACAAATTAAAAGGGATTTCTTAAATGATTTGGCTAAAATTGTTATTAAGACTTATGGCGAAATTTATCCAAATCTTGGGGAATTTCAAGCTACAATTTTAGAGGAACTTGCCAAAGAGGAAGACAAATTTAAAAAGGCACTTGCTTCAGGTATCCGGCAGTTTGAAAAGATAAAAGGCGACATCAGCGGCCGGTATGCTTTCGATCTTTATCAAAACTATGGTTTCCCAATTGAATTAACCATAGAACTTGCTGAGGAAAATAACAAAAAGATAGACATAGTTGGTTTTGAGAAAGAATTTAGAGCACACCAGAAACTTTCCCAGAAGGCTGGTCAAAAAACTAAAGGAGGTTTGGTAAGTCAATCAGATAAAACTGTCAAACTTCACACCGCTACTCATCTACTGCATCAGGCGCTTCGAGAAGTCCTGGGCACGCATGTCCATCAAGCCGGGTCTCATATTACCGAAGAAAGATTAAGGTTCGATTTTAGCCACCAAGAAAAATTAACCGATAACGAGATCAAAAAAGTCGAAAATATTGTCAATCAGAAAATTAAGAATGATCTTAAAGTTTATCAAAAGACTATACCCAAAGAAGCTGCCCAAGAGGCCGGAGCGATTGGCTTATTTGCGCAAAAATATGGCGATTTAGTCAGCGTTTACTATATCTCACCGACAGATAAAATCGAAGATGCTTTTTCCAAAGAATTTTGCGGTGGTCCTCATGCAAAAACAACCGGAAAGCTGGGTAAATTTAAAATAATAAAAGAAGAGTCATTAGGTTCAGGAATTAGAAGAATATATGCTACAATAAATAAGTAAAATAATTTCAAATGTCAAATTTCAAATGTCAAATTTCAAATAAATATAAATCCAGAAGCTCAATCATTGGAAATACGAGAGCGTATTTTCGGAAAAACGAAAATTGGAAAATGGAAATTGGAAATTGTGACCGAAGGGAACGATAAATGGACCCATCTGCCCCAAAAAACAATCAAAATCCGCAAAGCCCCAATATGCCCACAGGCGGATCCCCGCTGTCCAAAAGCCCAATTCAACCAGGTCAATTTGTCGTAGCAGGCGAGGAAGATGGTGTGTTTAAACAACCACCAGCTCCGGCTTCGCCCCCGATCAATCCCTCTCCCAGCACCTTACCAAAAATACCGGAAAAACCCTTATCCCCGCCATCACCACTGTCACCGTCACAGGGACTACCCCCTGTGCCATTACCTCAAGAACCTTCTGCCGCTGGTCCTAATCTTTCTTCATTTAAACCTCCTGTTCCTCCACTAATAGCTGACCTAACCTCACAACAAGAAACTTCTCCTTCCAGTGAAATTACACAAGTTGCCCCAAGCCAACCGGATCCGACCCCATTTGTGGCCCAGAAACAGCAAGGCTCGTCAGACCAAAACATACCCCAGTCGCCCCAAGAACCCCCCTCACTGATTAAGAAATTAAGACTTGTAGCTATAGTTATTTTTTCCCTAGTTCTGGTAGCAGTTATATTATTTGTGGTCTGGTTTTTCGTATTGGGTAAAAAACCAAATGAACCGGTAAAAATCGATGACGCTAACGAGATACAAGTTGAAGAACCAGTGCCTCTGCCCAAAAGAACCACTGGTGGATTTGCCGACCTTCCACAAGCTACTGATCAAGCAGAAGAATCAATCCCCGAGACGGAGTAAAAATTTTTTGCACTTGTTATAATTAGATAAACTTTATGGGACTTTTGGGAATAATCGGTAAACCCTTTAAAAAAGAAACAGGTGCTTCAGAAAACTACCTTTCCCTTTCTTTAACACCCGACAAAATCCTGGTCTGCATATGGACTTTTAATTTGCAAAATGAAGTTGAAATTCTAGGATATAGCCACAGGGCATTTACAAATACAGATAATCTTATTCACCAGGCAGCGGCAGCCATTGATACGGCGGCAGAACAAGCTAAAAGCGATGTTTCCCAGACGGTTTTCGGGCTTTCTCACTACTGGTTTGAAGATGGTGAACCCTCAGCTGCCACGTCAAAAATTCTTAAAAATTTGGCCCAAGATTTAGAGCTTGATCCTCAAGCCTTTATATCACTTGCATCTGGTTTAAATCACTTATTAAAAGTTAAAGAATCGACAACACCCAGTGCTCTTTTAGTTGGTATTTTAGGAGATTTTTGTGAAATTCACCTAGTAAAAAACGATAAAGTTGTCAAAAGTCAGACTGTTAAATCACAACCTACCGTTGAAAAAATTCTTCAGCTGGCTGGCAGATTAAAAGAAGAGGGCACAGACTTGCCATCGCGCATTATCATCTATGGACCAGATGAAGGCTCTCAGATTTTCAAGAAACTTTCGCAATCCGACTGGCATGATCTTTTCGTACAGGAGCCAAGGATTGATCTAGTAAGCGATGAGGATCTTGCAAAATCAATTGCCTATGCTCAGGCACAAGATATATTGGGGTACGAGCCGACTATAGGCTCCTTAGTTGCTGACAGACGAGAAAAAAAAGAAAAAATTGGCAAAGGTGCAGATGAACTAGGATTCGTTGAGGGTGAGGATGTTTTACTGGAAAAGGCCGGGGAGGAATCGGAACCGGAAGAATCTCCTTTGGAAAAAGAGCCCTCAGCCGATTTGGAAGAAAAAACATCCAAGGATACCGAAGAAGAATATGCTGTCGAAACACCAGGACCTGCTGCGCGGCGAGTTGAAACAGAACCAAGCGAAAAGTCAGACTTTGCCCAGGACTTAATGACTGTCGGCTGGCTGCCTAAGGTTTTGGGTGCCTTTAAAAAAAGACCGCCTCTTAAGAATTTATTAATTATCTTGGGTATCTTATTGATTATTGCCTTAATTGGCTCCTTTGTTGCCGCCCAAACATTAACGGAAGCCCAAGTGCGCATTATTGTTGATGCAAAACCCCAAGAGGATAATTTCAACGTCAGCGCGCTGCCGGGTAGTTCACTTAACGCTTCCGAAGGTCAGATAGGTGCCCAAGAAATAACCGTCCAAGCTAGTGGAAATCAAAAAGCTGTCACCACGGGTAGTAAAAAATTAGGAGAATATGCCCACGGCGAAGTTACTGTTTTAAACTGGACAACTGCACCTAAAAATTTTGCCTCTCAGGCAGTTATCATTTCCAAAGACGGGGTTCAATTTACTCTGGAGGGGGATATTGAAGTTGCCTCCCGAAGTGCCTCAACACCCGGTCAGAATAAAGCCGCTGTTAAAGCCCAGGAATTTGGAACCAGCGGCAATATTGGAGCAGGGAATGATTTCACCTTTCAACAGTACGATGAACTTTTATATTCGGCACACAATGATGAAGCTTTTTCCGGCGGGGAAGAAAGACAAATAACAGTAGTTTCCCAGGAGGATCAGGATAGACTCACCAAAGATTTAACTGATTCACTGACAGAGAAAGCAAAGGCTGATCTTAAAAGTAAAACTTCAGGCCAAAAATTACCCGAGGAAATAGTTATAGTTAAAGTTTTAAAGAAGATTTTCGATAAAAAGGTAGATGAGGAAGCTTCACTTTTAAATCTCGACATGGAAGTTGAGGCTTCAGGTATTGTTTATAATGAGTCCGAGTTAAAAAAATTACTGGCTGAATCTACCGAAGATCTCCCTGAAAATCTTCAGGCAAGAGAGGAAAACGTCGAAATTATGGATGTGAATGTTAAAAGAAAAGATCTCTCACTCAACCTCACCGGTAAATACCAAGTGGGACTGGTACCAAAATTTAATGAGGATGATTTACGAGAGAAAATCGCCGGTAAGGGAATCAAAGAAACTAGGGCAATAATCAAGGAAATACCCCAGGTAAATGATGTAGTTGTAGATTTTTCGCCGAATTTGCCTCTTTTCAGTTCAATCCCGCGCAATAAATCTAAAATCACATTTAAAATAGAATCAAGTTGAGTGAGTTTGGCCGTCTATATTAAAAAACCCCCGGTTTATCGAAAACCGCCGAAAGTTCAAAAGCAGGCAGTTTACCCTGAGCGTAAGCGAATGGGCGACAGGTTTTTCTTCTCTCTTATCTCGTTAGTTGGTCTCTTGTCTTTAATATTTGCGCTTTGGCCATATTTTTCCTGGCAGTTAACTACGGCTTCAAGGCTTACTGCCAAAATAGACGAATTTCCAATTCCCACAGGAAAGGTTCTCTCCGCAAGCAGTACTTTAGCTGTTAATGTCCAGGTGGCCCAGGATCCGGACGGTTTTTCATACTTCACTACCAATTACAAGCCACAAGGTGAAAGACCCCAGGAATTTCAAATAACAATCCCAAAGCTTGAAATTGAAAATGCCCAAGTTCAAGTAGATAATCTCAAATTTGATAAGTCCCTTGCCCATTTTCCGGGTACGGCCCTGCCTGGAGAAACTGGAAACTCCTTTATTACCGGCCATTCGGTTTTGCCTCCGTTTGCAGACCCCAAAAATTACCGGGCAATCTTTACAGAACTTTCAGATCTTGAAATCGGCGACGATGTTTATGTTGAAATTAACGGCCAAAGGCTCCATTTCGCAGTCCAGTACGCCAAAATAGTTGACCGCCATGATCTTTCGGTACTTTCTCCGATTTCTTCAACAGGCCGCAATCTGACCCTGATGACCTGTGTTCCTCCAGGCACTAACCTCAAAAGACTAGTTGTCATTACCAGTCTGATTTGACAATTTCCTTGAGGCGATCGACAATTAGCTCGTGATTTTAGCAGTTGACCTGGGCCAAAAAACAACAGGGGTTGCCATCTCCGAGGGCAATCTTGCATCACCTTATAAAACTCTTAAACATCAGTCGGCAAAAGAGGCAATTGTTAAAATCTCCAAAGTTTGCAGTGAGGTGGGGGTGGAGAAACTGGTAGTCGGATATGTAGAGGGTAAAATAAAGTCTTTTTTTGAAAATTTTGCTCATAATTTTAAAAGAGCCAATCCGGGAATTAAGGTCATTTTACTCGATGAAACCATGACCACTAGACAAGCCCGTCAAACTCTGTTACAACTTCAAGTACCAAAGACTAAAAGAGCCAAAAAAGAGCACGAAATAGCAGCCAGTATCATCTTGCAAAGTTACTTGGATTCCTTATGATTAAAAAAATTTTAGCTCCAGTTCAGGCTTGGATTCTGCTGCAAGGCAAATGTGTCGGGTGTGGCAGGAATTTATCCCTGGCCCGCAAACTTGAAAGACAGGATAATACCCAAAAAGTAATTTGCTCATGCGGCCGCGTTTTCATCTTTGATAAAAGAAAAGGCAAGTACCACAGGGCAACCTTTACGGAGGCGACAGTTGGATAAGAAGAAACCGCTGATTTTTGCGCTGTTGTTTTTGATTTTGATTCTAACGCCAGTCCTTTTAAATAAGTACTATAATTATTTACTTGAGCCGCGATCGAAAGAAGAAACTTCTCAAATTTTTGTCATTAAGCCTGGCCAGCCGGTCACCCAGATAGCCCAGAATCTGGAAGAAGCAGGACTTGTTAAAAACGCCCTGGCTTTTAGGCTTTTAGTTGCCCAAATGGGAATCGCCCAAAATATTCAGGCAGGCGACTTTCGCTTGTCGCCCGATAAAACTTCCCGTGAAATCGCCACAGAGCTAACTCATGGCGCCATAGATGTTTGGATTACATTGCCTGAGGGCATGCGTATAGAAGAGCAAGCGGCGCGTTTGGAAGAAAAGCTTAAATTTGGTTCAAACGAAAAATATCAATTCGATAAAGGCCAGTACATAAAAACAGCCCAAGAAGGCTATATGTTTCCGGATACTTACCTGGTAGCCAAAGATGCAACTGCTGCCGATGTTGCCCAAAGACTCCGCCAAACTTTTGACGAAAAAGTAGACACACTTCTTGCAAAAGGAGAAAAGAACAGTCTAACAGAAGAAGAAGTTTTAATTTTAGCCTCGCTTGTGGAACGCGAGTCAAAGTCTCCCCAGGAAAGACCAATTATTGCCGGCATTTTGCTTAACCGCTTAAATACTGGTATGGCTCTGCAGGTTGATGCCACTATCCAGTACGCCAAAGGCTATGATTCAAACGAAAACACTTGGTGGGGACAAGTAACACCCAGCGAGTACGAAACGGTCAAATCCCGCTTCAACACTTATCTTTATCCAGGTCTGCCGCCAGCACCAATTGCCAATCCGGGTTTAGAATCGCTCCAAGCAGCAGCCGAACCGGCTCAAACCGAATATTTCTATTACCTGCATGACGCCGAGGGCAAAGTCCACTACGCCACAACCGCCGAAGAACACAACCAAAACATCCAAGATTTCCTCTAACAAATGGAACCTGTCCAGAATCAACCGCCACAACCCATACAAACCTTTGATCCCCAATCTATAAACACCCAAGAACCAACCGCAGAATCTCTTCCTCAAGATCAACCCGTATCCCCGAAAAGATTCAAATTTAAGACACTACTTATATCGGCGGTATCATTATTGCTTATTCTTACTCTTTCCTCCGGTTATTTTTTCTGGTGGGTGCCAGAGGCCGCCGCAAAAGAATTTATTGAAAAAACTAGTGCCAGCTTTTCCCAGATAAATGGTGAGGTCGACACGGTTTTTGCCAATTTTCAAAAAATTAAGGAAGAAGGCACCTTGGCCAAAGCTGCCTTTACTGAAATTACCAAAACCACTAAGGATTACAACTACACAAAAAAAGATACGCAGGAGGATATCAATGATATATCCACAGTTCTCCCCAAAGTTAAAGAAGCCAAAGCACAAATTGAAAACTTGGAAAAACCGCAAAAGGTAGAAAAATTAGCAACCGCCCTCCAAGACTATTATTCGACCTTGAAGGTAACTCTTGAAAATTTACTGGAGCAGGAAAACCTTCAGCTTAAAGAAATAGATGCCCACGGACAGGAATTGTACGATTTACTTATAAAACAAGAAGCAATAGTAGGGGATGTTGAAAGAATTGAATATATTAGCCTACTGAGGAAAATATCCGATGAAGCATTTGCAGCAAAAGCAAGAACAGAGCTTATAAGCAATACCGATTCGCTAGAGGAAGTTCAGATCAAATCAAGAATCCAATATTTTCAAGATCTCGGCCAGTCTTATAGAGAGGCAGCTTTGCTTTTTGAACAACGGAATGATCAGGCTGGGCTGGAACTCATCAGTGCTTTTGGAAAAAGAACTAAAAAATTGAATGAAGGAATTCAGGAATTAGCCAATAGATTTGTTGTTGAGTCAGAGTCAGCCATAGGTTTTGCTAAATTACCGGATTTAGAGGCAAAAGTGCTTGAAGAATTTAAGAATTTGGATGTTGACATTCCCGTCCCTTCTCCAACACCAGAACAAGAATCCACACCTTCGGCGCAACCTGCAACACCTTCAGCCCAGCCCTCCGAATCAACCGCATCAGCCACAACATCCGCTACTCCCTAATCCCCATTTTTCCTCTTTGTTGTCCCCTTCCCATAATCCGGAGTACAATTGGTTCCAATTTGCTATCATAACATACCAGACTCTTCGCCTAAAAACTCTAATTATCTAGATTATTAGAGTGGGGATCTTTTGAAGATTGGTGATTAATCGGTTTGTGCGGAGGGTCCCAAGGAGAAGTCCACTTTTCAGAAGAAAGTACGTGCAGTGATCTCCGTTCCCGGGTTGTTAGTTTCCGTAGACCCATTATTTGTCTAAATTCTTCTGTTGCTTTCACTGCTGTTTGCTCATCATTTGCAAGCGTATAAGATCGAATAATTACGTGTTCTGTTCCGTCACTGTGAACCCTGCTTTCTACTGGTGCGAATAATACTACCGGTTCGTTTGGACTACAGCCATGATCTCTATCTGTCATAGTCGAACTTTAGCAGAAAATTGGCAGATTAGTCAAAATCTTGCGATGCTGCTAGAATTATCTCCCATGAGCAGTATAAAAGAGCGTCTAGCAGAACTAGAACAAAAAGAACTATTGGTGGAATCGACAGAGAAATATACCATAGAAACAAATATTGACCCTTACGGACAACACCTACATCATACCGGTTCACTTAAACTGTTTGAGAAAGTGAGAACCCATATTTTTGAAGAACACGGTATGCCTGCAAAAATGATGGCTGAGGAACATGGGTTGTGGGGTTTTGTTTATGAAATTTCTGTAAGATACAGTGGGCAGATTGCCAAAGGTGCTGAAGTAGAAGTTACCTCGCGAATATTTCTTAGCCGTCCGGCACTGTTGTCTTTCCATCAGACCATTAATATAGATGGACAAGATCTAGTTGAAGCTATTGTTGGTGTGGCATTGGTAAATAGAGATGGAAAACCTGTCATCATACCTGATTGGATCTTGAATAACCTACGACCTCCCGAATCATCTTAGTTGACAAAGCATTCACCAAGTGGTATAAAATCAAACTAGACAAATCCTGAACAAGGAGGTATTTTTTGTACCTTCTTGTTGTTGTTGTAAAGAATCCTGTGGATCATCCCTACAACTAGATTCGAAAGACCTTTGGTCTTAGGGGATCCTCTAAAGAAAGTCTCATTTTTAATTGCCAGTGACCAACAGAATTTCCTGGGGAAAATTTGATAGTATTAACCTACCTACTCTAGACTTAGTTAGGGTCCAGAGGGAGTCATTCGAGGAATTTTTAAATACCGGAATTCGCCAGATATTGAACGAAGTTTCCCCAATCGAAGATTTTACCGGTAAAAACTTCATCCTGACCTTTGGTGAATATAGCTTCGGCAAAGCCAAATATACTCCGGAAGAAGCCATAGAAAAAGGTGTCACTTACGATGTGCCTCTCAGGCTCGAAACTCAAGTTGTTAATAAGCAGACAGGCGGTAAAAATACCCAAGAAGTATTCTTGTGTGATCTGCCGATGATGCTTGATAAAGGGTCTTTTGTAGTTAATGGAATTGAAAGAGCAGTAGTCAGTCAGCTTGTCAGGGCGCCCGGAGTTTATTATTCAGGAGAGATCGATATTTCTACCGGTAAAATGATCTACAGCTGCGAGATAAGACCCCTTCATGGTTCATGGCTGGAGTTTGCCATAACCAAAAACGATATTATCACTGTTAAAATCGACAGGCGCAGAAAATTCCCGGTAACCACATTTTTAAGAGCCATCGGTTTTTCCGAAGATGCCCAGATCGCTAAGCTTTTTAGCTTCGCAAAAAATGAATATACCGAGCAACTTCTGAAAAACACTTTCGCCAAGGATGCGACTTCCTCTCAAGAAGAAGCACTACTGGAAATCTACAGAAGGATGCGTCCGGGTGATCATGTCATTCTTGATAATGCCAAAGCCCTGATTGAAAATATGTTTTTCAGTCCCCGCCGATACTCTTTAGGTAGAGTCGGCAGATACAAAATGGAGAAGCGCCTGGCAAGTATCAAGGAAAAAATGGCGCTTGGGGATAATGACAAAGATAGCCAGATCCTTACCCCATCTGATTTTGTTGCTACGATTGCTTATCTCTTTGAGTTAATAGCGGGTAACGGCCGGGTTGACGATATTGACCATCTTGGCAATCGAAGAGTCAGGCGTGTAGGTGAATTAGTCGCCCAAAATGCATTTAGGGTCGGCATACTAAGACTCGAAAGAGTTATTAAAGAGAGAATGAGCCTGACACCGGCAGATACGGTACCTTCGCCAGCTTCTCTTATTAATGCGCGGCCAATTATTTCCGCAATTAACGAATTTTTTAGATCCAGCCAGCTTTCAACAATCTTAGACCAAACTAACCCTCTTTCAGAACTGGATAATCTCAGGCGACTGACAGTCATGGGTACAGGAGGAATCGCTAGAGAAAGAGCGGCCTTTTCCATCCGAGACATTAACCATTCTCAGTACTCAAGGATTTGCCCGATCCGTTCGCCGGAAGGACCCAACATTGGTCTCGTTACCTATATGGCCCTTTACTGCCGGGTTAACGAATATGGTTTTTTAGAAGCTCCTTATCGTAAAGTCTCCAAAGATAAAAATGGCAAGGCTAAAGTTACCGATGAAATTGTTTACTTAGCCGCCGATGATGAAGAGGATTATTATATTACCCATGCACAAATTCCAGTTGATTCTAAAGGCTATTTTGAAGATGAAGTTGTACCGGTTCGTTATCAAGGTGAATTTACAACCGCCAGCCGGGATATGGTTAATTTTATTGATGTTGTTCCCAGACAGGTAGTTGGGACATCAGCCTCTTTAATTCCATTTTTAGCCCACGATGAAACTAACCGTGCACTTATGGGCACTCACATGCAGTGTCAGGCAGTTCCTCTTATCAAACCCGAGTCACCACTTATCGGTACCGGTATGGAGGAGGTAGTTGGTACAAATATGGGACGGGTAGTTCGTTCACCTTTTGACGGGGAAGTCATTTATGTTGATAGTAAAAAAATTATTTTGAAAAATAAATCCGGCTCGCCCGGCAAATCCCAGGAGGTAACATTCCCGCTTGCAAAGTTCACCAGATCCCCCCAAAGCACCTGCTATTCCCAAAGGCCAAAAGTGGTTAGGGGTCAAAAGGTGAAAAGGGGAGAAATTCTTATCGATGGTTCGACAACCGATAATGGTGAACTGGCGCTCGGACAAAATCTAACTATCGCCTATATGAGTTTTGACGGCTTGGGTTATGAAGATGCCATTGTTATTTCCGATAGGCTCTTCAAAGAAGATGTTTTAACCTCAATTCATATCGAAGAATATGAGACCACAGTTGTCGAAACTAAGCTGGGACCGGAAGAAACAACCCGCGATATTCCCAATGTCTCCGAGGAAGACCTGTCGAAACTGGACGAAAAGGGTATTGTCGTTGTCGGTGCTGAAGTTGGACCGAATGATATTTTAGTCGGCAAGATTGCTCCGAAGGGTGAAACTGAATTGACTGCCGAAGAAAGACTGCTTCGGACGATCTTTGGTGAGAAGGCTCGTGAAGTTAGGGATACCTCGCTTCGTGTACCTCACGGCGAAAAAGGAACAGTTATTGACGTTAAGGTTCTTTCGCATGAGAAAGGCGACGAACTTGAACACGGAGCACTTACAAAAATAATTGTCAAAGTTGCTCAGATGCGCAAGGTCGTTGTCGGCGACAAACTGGCCGGACGCCATGGCAATAAAGGAGTTATCTCAAAAATTGTTCCTACATCTGACATGCCTTATCTTGCAGACGGTACACCAATTGACATTATTATTAGCTCTCTATCAGTACTATCAAGAATGAATTTAGGACAGCTTTTGGAGGCTCATCTTGGATGGGCTGCTTATGAATTGGGCTACAAGGTTGCCCTGCCGGTTTTTGAACATGTCCAAGAGGAAAGAATTATTAGGGAGCTAGTAAAGGCTAATCTGCCGAATGATGGCCGGATTACCCTTTATGATGGCAGAACCGGTTTGCCGTTTGACAGGCCAATTGTTGTCGGCAACGCCTACATTATGAAGTTAATTCACATGGTAGAGGATAAAACCCATGCGAGATCAACAGGCCCCTATTCTCTAATTACTCAGCAGCCTTTGGGAGGAAAAGCCCAAATGGGTGGTCAAAGGCTTGGGGAGATGGAAGTTTGGGCACTGGAAGCTTACGGCTCAGCCTATACACTGCAGGAAATGCTCACGATTAAATCAGATGATATTGTGGGCAGAGCCAAAGCTTTCGAAGCCATTATTAAAGGTGAAGAAATACCCCAAGCATTAATACCGGAATCATTTAAGGTGTTAGTTAAGGAATTAAACAGTCTTAGCCTCAATGTCAGCACAATTGGTGCCAGGACTATCGAGGAGGCAAAAGTTGAGCCGCGGACCGAAGAGGAATCAAAACGCGCGCAGGAGTTTGCCCAGATTGCCGGAGCGCAAGTGGTTGCTGAAAATTCAGAAATCGCAAGAAGTGAAAGCGCAATGGAAATTGAAGAAGCGGGGCCATCAAAATGAATGAGCTAATTGATTTTGAAGCACTGAAATTGACACTGGCATCGACAGATGACATCAAAGCGTGGTCATTTGGCGAGGTTACCAAGCCGGAAACTATCAATTACCGGACATTAAAACCGGAAAAAGACGGTCTTTTCGATGAACGAATATTTGGGCCGACCAAAGACTGGGAGTGTTACTGTGGCAAATATAAACGAATCAGATATCGCGGAATTATTTGTGATAAATGTGGAGTCGAGGTTACTCAGTCTCGCGTCAGGCGCGAGCGTATGGGACATATCACACTGGCCGCACCTGTGGCCCATAACTGGTTTTTTAAAGGAAGTCCCTCGAAATTAGGATTAATACTTGACCTTTCTCCAAGGAGTTTGGACGCGGTTGTTTATTTTGCCTCTTATTTAGTACTTGAAGTCGATATTGAAAAGAAAAAGCAAATTCTTAAAAAACTACATGACGAGCTTGAAAGAAAGCGCAAGGAACAACAAAAAGTCCTTCAAAAGAAATTAGAAGAAGAGGAAAAAGAAGTTCAAAAAGAAGTCTCGCAAGTTAAGTCAAAAGGCAAGATTAAAGAACAGACCGAATTGCACATCGAAGAAATACAGCTTTCTATGCGACAAAGACAAGCAAGACTTAGAGACGAAAATGCCCAGGAAATTAGCAGGCTTGAAGAAATTTACAAAAATATTTCAGATATGGTTTCAGCGATTAAGCCCCTGAATCTTCTTTCAGAGGAAGAATATCAGAAACTTGCAGATTACGAGGTTGGGGATTTTGTTAAAATTGGCATGGGAGCAGAGGCTCTATACGCGGTTCTTGAAAAAATTGATCTTTCTCAATTGTCCACAAGTCTTCGTGAAGAAATTGGAAGAGCAAGCGGCCAGAAATATATCCGGGCGACTAAAAAATTGAGAGTTGTTGAAAGTATGAGAAAAGCCGGTATTAGTCCTACCTGGATGATAATCAAGACCTTACCTGTTCTCCCGCCTGACCTGCGTCCGATGGTTCAACTTTCCGGTGGCCGGTTTGCAACTTCCGACCTCAACGATCTCTATAGGAGGGTAATTAATAGAAATAATAGGTTGAAGAAATTAATAGAACTTGGGGCTCCGGAGATTATTCTTAGGAATGAAAAGAGAATGTTACAGGAAGCCGCTGATGCCCTTGTTGATTCCCAGAGGGTTAAATCAACCAGAGCTTCTCAAGACTTAAGGTCTCTTTCCGACATGCTTCGAGGCAAACAAGGAAGATTTAGACAGAATCTTTTGGGTAAACGCGTTGACTACTCAGGAAGGTCAGTTATTGTTGTCGGGCCGGAACTTTCTCTTAATCAAGCCGGTATTCCTAAAGAAATGGCTCTTGAAATATTCAAACCGTTCGTTCTTCGAGAAGTAATTGGCCGGGGTTTTGCTCCCAATGTCAAAAGTGCCAAGCATTACCTTGAAAGGAGAAGCGGCGAAATTTGGGATATTTTAGAAGAGATTACCAAAAATCACCCCATTCTTCTCAACAGAGCGCCAACTCTGCATCGTCTGGGTATCCAGGCGTTTTATCCAATTTTAATTGAGGGCGATGCAATTAGGATTCATCCTTGTATCTGTGCAGGCTTTAATGCCGATTTTGACGGTGATCAGATGGCTATTCATGTACCTCTTTCTGCTAAATCAAAGGAAGAAGCAACGGGCTTAATGATGGCAGGCAGAAACCTGCTGCGACCTGCTGATGGTTCACCAATCACCTTACCCAATAAGGAAATGGCGCTCGGTGTTTATTTTCTAACATCGATTGACCCAGAAAGCTCTCCCTTTGAGAATCCTTTCGAAAACGAACTGGGCGTGGTTATTGCTTTGAACTCGAACAAAATTGGCCTCAGGCAGCCTGTAAAAGTACAAATTGGCAAAGAGATTATTGAGACTTCGGCCGGTAGAGTTCTTTTCAATATGCAACTTCCTCAAAAACTTCGTTTTATTAATGAAGCAGTAGGAGCAGCAGCTATTAAAAAGTTAATTAGCAAAGCCATAGACCAATTGACAGAAGATGAAGTAAGTGATCTTATTGACAGACTTAAGGCCTTTGGCTTTGAAGGAGCTACTTTCTCTGGTCTTTCAGTCTCTGTCTTTGATTGTATGATAGTTGCCGAGAAAAAACAGATAATCCAAAAGGCAGAAAAAGAGGTCGAAGCTATCGAAAAGAATTTTAAACAGGGATTAATTACTAAAGATGAACAGAAACGTCTTTCTCAAGAAGTTTGGCTTTCAGTTACTAATGATCTGGCAGATCTTACCTGGAGAAGCTTGCCAAAAGATAATTCTATTAAGATCATTTCCGATTCTGGAGGCTCTAGAGCAACCGCCGAACAGATAAAACAACTGGCGGCAATCCGCGGACTGGTAACGGATCCGTCCGGACAAATTGTTCCCTTGCCGATCAAATCTAACTTTAGAGAAGGCCTTTCTGTTTTTGAGTATTTCACATCCGCACGGGGTGCCAGAAAAGGTCTTGCTGATAGGGCGATCAAAACCGCTGAATCAGGGTATTTGACTAGAAGACTTGTTGATGTGGCCCACGACGCAATTATTCGCCTGGAAGATTGTCAAACTAAGGAAGGTATCATTATAGATAAAAATGAAAGAAGACAAGCATCTTTTACAGCAAGACTAACCGGCAGAGTAGCTGCTGCGGATATTATTCAGCCTAAGGGCAAAAAGATTCTAGTTAAAGCCAGTACTCTAATTGATGAAGAGGTTGCTGTCGAGATAGAAAAAAGTGGCATCGAAAAAGTCTTGGTAAGATCTGTTCTTACATGCGAGGCTAGGTATGGTTTATGTAGTATGTGCTATGGCAGAGACCTGGTCACAAGAAAATTAGTTGCTATCGGTACGCCAGTAGGAGTTATTGCCGCTCAATCAATTGGTGAACCGGGAACCCAATTAACTATGAGAACATTTCATACTGGCGGTATCGTTGGACTGGATATTACTCAAGGTTTGCCAAGAGTTGAGGAGCTTTTTGAAGCACGAACACCTAAATTTGCTGCCCATATCTCAGAAATTGCCGGTAAGGTCAAAATAGAAGAATCACCTGATGGATTTCTGATTATAGTCAAAAGCACGAACTTGAAACCGCCTATAGAAAAGGAATATTTTATCCCTCCGACCTCCGAATTGACTGTTGAGGATGGTCAATTAGTTGCTGCCGGCACTCCCCTGTCCAGCGGTTATCTCGATGTTAAAGAAATGTTGAGTATCTCAGGTTTAAGAATGGCCCAGAAATATATTACGAGTGGTGCTCAGGAAGTTTATGAAAGTCAGGGTGTGGCTATCAACGACAAACATTTTGAGGTAATTGTCAGAAAGATGAGTGACAAAGTTAGAATCGAGACTCCTGGAGACACGGTTCTTTTGCCGGGAGAATTAATTGATAAGAACCGCTTTGAAGAAGAAAATGCCAAAGTATTAGCCGAAGGTGGGGAGCCAGCGACTGCTCAGGTAATTATCCTTGGTATCACTAGGGCTGCCCTGTACACCGAGAGTTTTCTTTCGGCCGCATCATTTCAAGAAACGACTCGAATCTTGACCGACGCTGCCATTGAAGGCAAAGAAGACAAACTTCTTGGTCTTAAAGAAAACGTCATAATTGGAAGGCTAATACCAACGAGCCCCGAAAGGGCTAAAATCCAATGAGCCTGACAATTATATCAGTGGAGTATACTTCTGCATTTCAGAAGGCGACAGCTGATATAATTGGCCGCTTAATTCCTACTAGTCCGGAAAGGGCAAAAATACAATGAAAAGCGGCCAAGTTTCTGATATAATTTCTCAACAACTTTTAACTTTTAACTTACAACTTATAACTTATAACTTATAACTTAATATCATGCCGACAGTAAATCAACTTGTGAGAAAAGGCCGAAAAGCAAAACCCAAAAGGGTTAGAGCGACAGCTCTTCGGCGTGCTTTTAACACACACAAAAATAGATATGTTTATTACCCTTCCGGACAAAAGAGGGGTGTGTGTGTTGTTGTTAAAACAATGACACCAAAAAAACCCAATTCGGCACTTAGGAAAGTAGCAAGAGTCCGTCTGTCCAATAAACAAGAAGTTACTGCTTACATTCCCGGAATAGGACACGAACTGGCTGAACACTCAGTAGTCTTAATACGAGGCGGACGGGTTAAAGATTTGCCTGGAGTTAAATATCACATAATTCGCGGCAGATACGATACTACCGGCGTTGTTAGCAGAAAGCAGGGACGTTCCCTGTATGGAACTAAAAAATCAGGGGCTGTTACTGGTGTTCAGGCAGCAGCTACTGTCGGGGCAACCGCCGCTGCAAATCAGGCTCCAACGCCGGCGCAACCGGCGGAATAAAATTTCAAATGTAGCGACCAAAGGGAGAAAGTACTATGTCAAGAACCGGAAGAATAGAAAAAAAACAAATCCAACCAGATCCTATTTATCAAAAGCCGCAAGTAGCTAAATTAATTAATAAACTAATGGTTAGCGGCAAGAAATCCCTAGCGCAAAAAATTGTCTATGAAGCATTTAAATTAATTGCGCAAAAAGACAAAGATCCGCTGGCAACCTTTGAATCGGCTCTAGAGAACATAACTCCCAGAATGGAAGTTAGACCAAGAAGAGTTGGCGGAGCTTCTTATATGGTACCAATGGAAGTTAGAGGACCGAGAAGGCAGTCTTTGGCCATTTCATGGCTGGTCACTTCAGCCAGAAATCGCTCGTCCAAAGAGACCGAACAGCTCAAAAACAAACCGTTGATGATTGTCAAGCTTGCCACTGAAATTTTAGAAGCGGCGCAGGGTACGGGCAAAGCAGTATCCAAGAAGGAGGAAATGCACCGCATGGCCGAAGCAAATAAGGCTTTTGCACATTTTCGTTGGTAATCAGCCTCATTTATGATATAATTCCCGCTTAGTTTTTAATTGTTGTCACAACCGGCTATTTTCTGCTTAAATAAAATTTGTAAAAACAGTTTACTTGTAATATGCCAATGACAAAAGCACAGAAGTTAAAACAACTCAAAAATAAGCTCAAAGAGCTTGAAGAAGTAAAGCTCAGAGAGGCCTTAGCCAAATACGGTGAGGCCTATCAAGAGTCTGGTTCGGCGTGGAATGAAAATGCCGCCTGGGAACTTGCCGATGAGGAAGTTTCTGTTCTAAGAGCAATGGTCACCGAAATTAAAAATGAGATCCACACCCTAGAACATCCTCGCCCATTAGCCCCTCTGGAGCAAAACGGCAAAAAAGCAAAATAATTCCGGCAAAAATTATGATAATTGTTAAAAAACAGAACTAATATGGTAGACAAAAGCTCAAGGCTGTACAAAAGAAGGTTAAATAAGAGAAGTAAAAGTTATGGCAACAAATATTAAAAGTCGGCTATATCCATTAGACAGGATAAGAAATATTGGCATTATTGCCCATATTGATGCCGGTAAAACTACGACCACCGAGCGGATTCTCTACTACACCGGCAAGACCTACAAGCTTGGCAATATCGACGAGGGGACCACTGTTACCGATTGGATGGCCCAGGAAAAAGAGAGGGGAATCACAATTGTTTCGGCAGCAGTTACTACCTTTTGGACTCCAACAACCGGTCCTTATAAGGATATTGAAAGCAGAATTAACATTATTGATACCCCAGGACACGTTGATTTTACGGCAGAAGTCGAACGATCCCTGCGAGTTTTGGATGGAGGCGTGACGGTTCTTGATGCCGAAGAAGGTGTTCAGTCCCAATCGGAAACAGTCTGGCGACAAGCCGACAAATACAAAGTTCCCCGGCTTTGCTTTATTAATAAAATGGACAAACTTGGTGCCGATTACTTTGCGACTCTAAAGTCTATAAGAGAACGACTCGGTGCTCCAGCTTACCCTTACAATCTTCCTCTTGGTAAGGAAAATGAATTTAGGGGTGTAATTGATCTCCTGTCAGAAAAAGCCTATGAGTGGGCCGACGATGCAACAGGTATGAAATTTTCGCAAGCGCCGATTCCCGATGAGGATAAAGCTAATGTCAAAAAATACCGGCATGAACTGGTAGAAAAAATTGCGGAAAACGATGATGTCCTTCTTGAAAAATATTTGAAAGGGGAAGAGTTAAAAATTGATGAGGTCAAAAAGGCCTTGAGGAAAGCAGTCATTGATTACAAAATTGTTCCTGTTCTAGCCGGTTCCAGTCTTAGAAATAAAGGCGTCCAGCCTCTTCTTGATGCGATTGTCGAATATCTTCCCTCTCCCTTGGACATTACCCAAATCGAAGGGGTCAACCCCAAAAATAATGAGAAAGAGGTACGCAAACAGGATATTGACGCTCCGTTTTGCGGTCTGGCATTCAAGATTCAAATAGATCCGCATGTCGGAAAACTTACTTATGTAAGAGTTTACTCGGGAACCCTTAAATCCGGAATGTCAACCTTAAATGCTACAAAAAGGGACCGTGAGAGAATTGGCCGGATTCTTTTGATGTACGCCAATACCAGAGAGGAAATACCTGAAGCATATGCAGGAGAAATTATTGCTGTTATCGGCCTTAAAAATACGCAAACCGGCGATACCTTATGCAGTGAGGGGGCACCGATCACTCTGGAATCAATTTCTTTCCCCGAGCCGGTAATTGCCATGGCAATTGAACCTAATACCAAAGCTGATCAGGAAAAGTTAGGTTACGCTCTAAACCGTCTTTCCGAAGAAGATCCAACCTTTAGAATAAAAAGTGACTCAGAAACAGGCCAGACGATTATATCCGGCATGGGGGAATTACATCTGGAGATTCTTGTTGACCGCATGAAACGGGAGTTTGCTGTCGGTGCAAAAGTCGGTAGTCCGCAAGTTGCCTATAAAGAAACCATTGCCAAAGAAGCAACGGGTGAAGGTAAATATATCAAGCAATCCGGCGGTCGTGGTCAATACGGTCATTGTTTCTTAAGGGTTGAGCCTCTGCCGCGAGGAGAAGGATTCCAATTTAAATCCGAGATTAGGGGCGGAGCCATCCCTTCCGAATTTATTCCTTCAATTGAAAAAGGGGTTAAGGAAAAAATGGAAATGGGCGTACTGGCCGGATACCCGATGGTTGATATGAAAGTTGCGGTATATGATGGTACTTATCACGATGTAGACTCCTCGGATATTGCCTTTAAAATTGCCGGCAGTATAGGTTTTGAGGAAGCTGTCAAAAAGGCTAACCTCACTCTTCTTGAGCCAATTATGAAGGTTGAAGTAACAATCCCGGAAGAATTTATGGGCGATGTGATCGGTGATCTGTCCTCCAAAAGAGCTCAAATTTTATCAAGCGACCATCGGGCAAACAGCGTCATCATTACTGCCTTAGTGCCCTTAGCCGAAATGTCAGGTTATGTGACCACCCTGCGGTCAATGACCCAAGGTCGTGGATCAACTTATATGGAGCCGTCTCACTATCAGGAAGTCCCGCAAAATATTACGGAGAAAATAGTCGCAAAAGCCAAGGGTGAGACCAAGGACAGCTAATTTTTTTCACCTCTTGCATTTTGCTGCGGGAATCGTATAAACTATCCAATACAATCAGTCTAATCGACTGATGTTTTGTTTTAATCAAAAATGGCTGAAGGAAAATTTGAAAGAACTAAACCGCACGTTAATATCGGAACGATTGGTCACGTCGACCATGGCAAGACCACGTTAACTTCCGCAATCACTCAGGTTCTCTCCAAAAAAGGTCTGGCTCAGGCCAAGTCTTTCGATCAGATCGACAATGCACCGGAGGAAAAACAGCGCGGAATCACCATCAATATCACCCACGTCGAATACGAAACCGAAAAACGACATTATGCCCATATTGACGCTCCCGGACACGCAGATTACATCAAAAACATGATTACCGGTGCCGCCCAAATGGACGGCGCTATTTTAGTTGTTAGCGCTCCCGACGGCCCGATGCCTCAAACCCGGGAACACGTTCTTTTGGCCCGCCAAGTTAATGTTCCGGCAATGGTAGTCTATTTGAACAAGACGGATATGGTCCAGGATAAGGAACTTTTAGATCTTGTCGAGTTGGAGATCCGTGAGCTTTTAGATAAATACCAGTTTGACGGCAAAAATGCCACTATTATCCGCGGTTCAGCCTTAAAAGCCCTGGAAGGCGATGCCGAAGCAGTTAAGTCAATCGAAGAATTAATGGCTGCAGTTGATGAGAAAATCCCAACTCCTGCCCGCGATCTAGACAAACCTTTCCTGATGCCGGTTGAAGATGTCTTTTCAATCAAGGGTCGGGGAACGGTGGTCACCGGTCGTGTCGAGCGGGGAGTTGTTAAAGTTAATGAAGAGGTTGAAATTGTCGGAATTAAAGCAACTAAAAAAACTGTGGTCACCGGAGTTGAAATGTTCAGAAAGTCGATGGACGAAGGTCAGGCCGGGGACAATATCGGCGTTTTGCTTAGGGGCGTCGAAAAAGATCAAGTTGAAAGAGGGCAGGTTTTGGCAAAACCCGGCACCACTACTCCGCACACCGAATTCGAGTCGGAAGTTTATATTCTAGCCAAGGAAGAAGGCGGTCGTCACACACCGTTCTTTACCGGCTACAGGCCTCAATTTTATATTCGAACGACTGATGTTACCGGCGAAGCCACTTTACCCGAGGGCACTGAGATGGTTATGCCGGGTGATAATATTAAAATGAAGGTAAAGTTAATTTCCCCCGTTGCTCTTGAAGAAGGCTTAAGGTTTGCAATCCGCGAAGGCGGCCACACGGTTGGTGCCGGAGTGGTTTCCAAGATTCTTGCTTAAATGGCAGAATCGACCCCTAAGCTTTGCCTCAGGGGTCTTTTTTTTGATATCAGCCCTCAGCTCCGCTGAGTCTGATATATCAGAGGAGCGCCCTGAGCTTGTCGAAGGGCGACCTGCTGATATAGAATTGACAATCAAATGTCATTCTGGAGTCCTGAGTTTATCGAAGGACGATAGAATCTAATTATTGTTCGAGCATAGTCGAGAACTATAAAGGTATGATAATCACAAGATTTTACTTCAAGCCTAACCGCTTAGAATAGTTTTCTTCTCGACTTTCCAACTCGAACCGTATTTGTCATTCTGGTAAGCGAGTGAAACGAGCGCATCCAGAATCAGATTCTGGACAAGCCAGAATGACAAAAAGTGCGAAACTTGTATAGTCCTTAGTCTCTAATCATTAGTCAATAAGAGTAGCACATTAAAAGAAGATAACTATGCCAAAAGGAAGAATTCGAGTCAAACTTAAAGCATATGACGCGCGGGTAATCGATGCGGCATGCCGTGATATCATCAACACGGCGCTGTCGACCGGCGCTAAAATTTCCGGGCCAATTCCATTGCCGACGAGAATTGAAAGATTCACGGTTCTTACCAGCCCGCATACAGATAAGGATGCGCGTGAACAATTTGAGATGCGAATTCACAAAAGGTTGATCGATATCATTGAGCCGACGAATAAGACAATTGACTCTTTAACTCATTTGGATCTACCTGCCGGGGTGAATATAGAACTTAAGATGTAGGTTAATTTCTAATTGCTCTAAGTAACCTAATTGACCTAAATAATTTAGAAATTTTTAAATTTAGGAATTGATTAGAAATTAGAATAATTAGAAATTAGAAATTTTACGGCGGAGGTTAATAAGTAAAAAATTTAATAACAACTGGCCATTAACGATTAACAGAACATTTTAAAATCGTTGTGGTGGGACACCTGAAGACATCTAAGGAGTCCTGCCTTTTTGGTGTAAAAATGATTAATACATTGATCGGTTTAAAAAAGGAAATGTCAGTCCGGTTTGACCAATTTGGTCATCGCATTCCGGTAACTCAGGTAGTGGCCGAACCTAATATTATTTTAGGAACTCGCGACGATCGGGTACAACTGGGGTTTGGGAAGAAGAAAAAAGTTAAAAAAACCGAAAATGCGTTTGTAAAGATTTGCGGATTTGCCCCAAGAGTTGTCAAAGAAGTACTAGTAGTCAAACCATTGGAAGATCAATCGTCAAAATACTGCGCCGGTGAAAAGCTAACGGTTTCAATTTTTGAACCTGGAGATCAAGTTAAAGTGACAGGTATTACGAAAGGGAAAGGATTTGCAGGGGTAGTCAAAAGATGGGGATTTGCAGGGGGTCCAAAAACTCACGGGCAATCCGACCGCCATCGGGCACCGGGATCGATCGGACAAACTACCACCCCTGGAAGAGTGTTTAAGGGTAAAAAGATGGCTGGTCATATGGGCGTTTCAAAATTAACAATTGGTGGTCTTGAAGTTATTGAAGTTGATCCTGGTAAAAATCTACTTTTAGTCAAGGGTTCAGTTCCCGGTGCGATAAATGGCCTTTTGGTTATTAAGAAAACTGGAAAGGTAAAGGGATACACACCTCCTCCACCTCCTAAGGAGAAAGAAGAAGAGGAGACAAAAGAAGAAGCATCACAGGTATCAGAAGTATCAGAGAAAACAAAAGGAACAGAAGGGACAAAGCCTGTAACCACTGAAGTCACTGAGAAAAGACCTGAAACCACTGAATAAATATTTCAGTGTATTCAGTAACGTTCAGTGCTCTCAGTGGTTTCAAGAGAAATAATTATGGCAGCAGCAAAAAAAATAACAAAGATAGCAAAATCTAAACAGGTCAAAATTAGATCGAAGACCAGTTCTAAGATCGTGGATAAAAAGATAATCACAGAAGGCACAGAAGATAAACAGAAGGCACCGAGAAAGACAAAAACCGTCAAGAGCCTGCCTGCCGGCAGGCAGGTTAAATCCGCTGGTGGAGGACTTTTGGCTCCTGCTTTTGACATAAACGGCCGATCTATTGGCAAAGTTGCTCTTCCTCGCGAAATTTTCGGTCAAAAGCCAAACGAAAAGCTTTTAGCCCAGGCAATTCGCATCTATTCGGTAAACCAGTCAGTTCACGCGGGTTCTACAAAAACTCGTTCCCAGACAAGAGGCGGGGGCCGCAAGCCCTGGCGCCAAAAAGGCACTGGCAGAGCCCGCGCAGGATCAATCCGCTCACCGCTTTGGGTAGGCGGAGGTGTTGCCCATGGCCCTAAATTCAGAAAGGTAACTTTAACTTTGCCTAAGAAAATGAAAAGAAAGGCTCTGGTGAGTGCATTTTCATTAAAAGCCCAAGAAGGAAGTGTCAAAGTAATTACTAATATCGAAAAAATTCAAGCTAAGACGAAAATTATTGCAAGTTTACTTAAAAAATTAGATTTACAAGGAAATTGTCTTTTAGTAATTTCCGACAAACCGGTAAACAATGGACAAGATGTGAAACTGGCGACGCGAAATATTCAGAGAATACTAGTCAGTCGTATGGCCAATCTCAATGCCTTCGAAATTATTAAGAATAGAAATATATTGCTATCCAAAGAGGCAATAGGAGTCGCTAAATGAAATTAAAAAGTGTTATCAAAAAAGCCATACTTTCGGAAAAAGCTTATAAGCAGATGGAGAAAGGTATTTATACTTTTCTAGTGGTAACGCAGGCAACCAAAAACGCGGTAGCAAAACAGGTTTTTTCTCAGTTCGGTGTCGATGTTATGCGAGTAAATATGACCAATATTGCACCAAAGACTAAAAGAGTTGCCAAGACTCGAAAGCAAGTAAAGACCGGCGGCGGCAAAAAGGCAATTGTTTATCTTAAATCAGGGCAAACGATTGCTATGCTTATGCCAAAATCAGAAACAAAAGGTAAAAAACAAAAAGACAAAGATAAAGGCAAAGAGAAAGATATACAAAAAAGCCGAGGGTAAGAAGGAGAAATGACAATCAAAGTTTATAAACCAAAAACACCGGGAACCAGATTTAAAACCGGTTTAGATTTTTCGCAGATTACCAAAACTAAACCGGAAAAAAGTCTGGTTGCGCCTTTGTCAAAAGCCGGAGGCAGATCTGGTGGTCGAGTCACAGTGAGAGGCAAAGGAGGGGGGCATAAAAGAAATCTAAGAATAGTTGATTTTACCCGCAATAAACGAGATATTAAGGCTCGTGTTGCCGCTATTGAATATGATCCAAATAGATCAGCCAATGTTGCCCTTCTGCATTATTTGGATGGCGAGAAAAAGTACATTTTGGCACCGCTAGGTCTTGAGGTAGGCAATCAGATTATTGCTGGAGAAAAAGCTGATATTAAAGTAGGAAATGCACTACCGGTAGGAAAAATGCCAATCGGAACAGTCGTTCATAATGTCGAATTAACACCTGGGGCTGGTGCCCAAATAGTTAGAAGCGCCGGAACAGGAGCAATTATTGCAGCTAAAGAAGGCAAATGGATTCACCTTAAACTTCCTTCAAAGGAGCTTAGAAAAATTAATGCCGCCTGTTTTGCGACTATTGGTCAAGTGGGCAATGCTGATTGGAAAAATATTACTTTTGGTAAAGCCGGCAGGCTCCGCCACATGGGCAAAAAACCAAAAGTTAGAGGCGTAGCCATGGATCCGGGCTCGCATCCGCATGGAGGCGGTGAAGGTAAATCCGGCATTGGTATGCATCCTAAGACCCCCTGGGGTAAACCGGCTTTTAAAAAGACCAGAAGTAAGAATAAACCGTCAGGGAAATTCATCCTGCAAAGGAAGAGAAAATAAGTTACTTAAGTGACTTAGGTGACTTAAGAATCTTATGCAAACATGAGTCGTTCGTCTAAAAAAGGTCCGTATGTGGATCAGAAATTATTAAAAAAAGTTATGGCTCAGAAAGAATCTGGCAAGAAAGAGCCTGTTAAGACTTGGGCCAGACATTCACAAATTCCGCCGGAGTTTGTCAATCATACTCTCGCAGTTCATAACGGCAGGATATTTATCAATGTTTTCGTTAGTGAACCAATGGTCGGTCATAGACTCGGCGAATTTGCACCTACGAGAACTTTCAGAGGACATGGCAAAATTACTGAGAAATCTACCTCTAAAAAATAAGGAGGAATCATGGAAGTAACGGCAACTGCGAAAAATGTCCGAATATCACCAGAGAAAGTGAGACTTGTCGTTGCACAAATAAAGAAATTACCACCGAAAGAAGCCGTGGAGATCCTAAACTACGTTTCCAAAAGATCTTCATTGCCTCTCAAAAAAGTCATAGCGTCAGCTATTGCCAACGCTAAAAACAATTTTGATCTTACTGAAAATAGTTTAACTTTCAGGGAAATTTCGGTAACTAAGGGTATTGTTTTTAAGAGGTTTAAAGCCGTGGCACGAGGGCGCGCTCATCCGATTCTAAAAAGAACAAGCCATATTAAAGTAGTACTCGAAGGAGAACAAAGGAAAGAAGTATCAAAGGTGCCAGAAGTACCAGAAGCATCAAGAGGATCAGTATCAAAAGTATCAAAGGAGTCAAAAGCGACAAAATGACAAATCAAAATTTAGAAAAATTTTTCAATAACTTTTCACTTTTCACTTTTCACTTTTCACTACCGATCGAAGGGAGGTTCTGTGGGACAAAAAGTTAATCCTATTGGCTTCAGGCTTGGTAATGTTTATACCTGGAGTTCGCGTTGGTTCGCCGCTAAAGATAATATTTATGCGCAGCAGCTTTTAGAGGATCAAAAAATTAGAAAGTTTTTGATGGAGATCTTAAAAGCAGCTGGAATTTCTAAGGTCGAAATTGAGCGTTCCTTTGACAAAAGAATTATCGCAATTCATGTTTCGAGGCCTGGGGTTGCTATTGGCCGGGGGGGGACGGGTCATGAACAGTTAAAATCGGCCCTGATGAAGAAATTTAAGATTACCGATGCAAGCAAATTAGATATTAGATTTGAAGAGGTAAAATCCCCAGATTTAGATGCTTACCTGATTGCAGTTAATATTGCTGACCAACTTGCAAGACGATTCCCCTTTAGAAGGGTGATGAAACAATCTTTAGAACGGGTCAAAAGATCTGGAGCAAAAGGCGTTAAAATTTCTTTAGCTGGAAGACTTGGCGGCTCGGAAATTGCCCGGCGTGAAACGATCAAAGAAGGTTCGATACCTCTGCAGACTCTTAGAGCTGAAATTGACTTTGCAAAAATTGATGCCAAGGTACCCAGATCCGGGATTATTGGTGTTAAGGTTTGGATATTTAAGGGGGAGAGCTAATGAGAATTTCAAATAATTACCAATTTCAAATGTCAAATTTCAAATATTGGAAATTAGAAATTAGAAATTAGAAATTCCTCCGAAGGAGAGCATATGTTAGCGCCTAAAAGAGCAAAATATAGAAAACAATTTAGAAACAGGATGAAGGGTATAGCTACTCGTGGCAGCACCATCTCCTTTGGCACATATGGATTAAAGAGTCTGGAGACAGCTTGGTTAACTGCCAGACAAATTGAGGCTGCCCGTCGGGCAATGACCCACTATACCAAAAGAGGCGGTCGTATTTGGATCAGAGTTTTTCCGGATAAACCGGTAACCAAAAAACCCGCCGAAACGAGAATGGGATCAGGCAAGGGGGATGTCGAAGGCTATGTTGCAGTTGTAAAACCTGGCTTAATCCTGTTTGAAATGGGAGCGATTGATGCAAAAATTGCCCAGGAAGCAATGAGATTAGCAGCAAATAAATTACCAATAAAAACTAAGATGATCTCAAGATGAAAAAACAAGATTTTGGTAACCTAAAGACCGGTAGCACTAGTGATCTAGAGAAAAAAATTGGCCAGTTAGAGAAAGAAAAAACCGATGCTCTTATAGAGCTGCGAATGGGAAAGGCTAAAAATGTTCACTGCCTAAAACAAATAAAAAAGGATATCGCCAAAGTGAAGACTATATTGAATGCCAAAATTTTCATTCAGAAAAGCACAGACGACCATGAAAAGACAGAAACAGGAAAGGAGAAAAATGCCTCAAGTTAAAACGGGAATTGTAATTTCCGACAAGATGCAAAAAACAGTTGTTGTCAAAGTTAGTACAAAAGTTAGGCATCCGCTTTATAAAAAATTAATTACCAAGACTAAGAAATTTAAAGCCCGCAATGATTTAGAAGTTAAGGTTGGCCAAAAAGTCAAAATTATGGAGACCAAACCAATTTCAAAAGATATTCATTTTAAGGTGATGGAGGTTTTGAAATAAATGGTCGCAAAAAGGTCGATATTAAAAGTTGCCGACAATAGTGGCGCCAAACGCCTTAGAGTTATCGGAATCGGGAAAGGCTCCGGTACCCGATTTGCCAAACTTGGGGATTTAGTAACATGTGCTGTTTTTGGTGCAAATCCTATGGGTCAAGTTAAGGACCATGAAATTGTGAAAGCCGTAATCGTTAGAACCAAAAAAGAAACACGCCGCAAGGATGGTTCATATATAAGATTTTCCGATAATGCTGCCGTGATTGTGGATGCAAATAAGATACCTAGAGCAACGAGGATTTTTGGACCAATGGCCTCAGAAATTAAAGATAAGGGATTTGTTAAAATTGCATCCCTGGCAAAGGAGGTTATCTAAAGTGTTTAAATTTAAAGTTGGAGACCAATTACAAATAGTATCCGGTCGGGATAAGGGGAAAAAAGGAACAGTCGAAAAAGTTCTTCCATCTGAAAATAAGCTTATCGTTAGTGGCGTAAATATTTACAAAAGGCACCGAAAAGCTACCAGGAGTCAAAGCGCTGGTATTTATGAAATCGCCAGACCAATTCCTGTTTCTAAGGTTAGAATTATTTGCCCAAAATGTTCAAAATTAACTAGGATAGGATTTATTATTGAAGGAAAAACAAAAACGAGACTCTGTAAAAAATGTAAAGGTGAATTAACAGCCCAGAGGAGCTAGCATGACGAATCTTAATAAAAAGTATCAAGAAGTAGCATTGCCCAAATTGAAGGAAGAATTTGAACTGTCAAATGATCTGGCAGTGCCAAGAATTGAGAAAATTGTTATAAATAGCAGCGTGGTCGAAGCCATCAGCAACAAAGAGGTACTTGAAAGAGTCAAGGATCAGCTTGCGACAATTACGGGACAAAGACCTGCTACTAGACAAGCGAAAAAATCAATTTCTTCTTTTAAGTTAAAAGAAAAAGACCCAATCGGGGCAATGGTGACCTTGCGTGGTAAAAAGGCTTGGTACTTTTTTGAAAAATTAATTTCAATTGTTTTGCCCAGAATGCGTGATTTTCGAGGACTAACACCCTCTAGCTTCGACGAGTTTGGCAATTATAGTTTAGGAATTGATGAACAGATCCTTTTTCCAGAAATTGACTACTCTAAAATTGATAAGATTAGAGGTTTAGTGGCTACAATAGTTATCAGAAATAGTAATAAGCAAAAATCACAAAGACTATTTGAACTTTTAGGGATCCCATTCAAAAAAAATTAGAATTAACAGGAGGTTACAATGGCTAAAAAATCAAAAATTGTTAAAAACGAACAAAAGTTAAAATTTGAAATAAGACATCGGAATCGTTGCCGGCTCTGTGGAAGACCCAGAGGATACTTGCGAAAATTCGGTATCTGCCGTCTTTGTTTCAGGGATCTTGTTCATCGTGGTGAAATACCGGGAGTCAAAAAAGCATCATGGTGATAATTAATTTTAAATTTGAAATTTTAAATTTAAAATTCCCGACGAAGGAGGGCGTATGGATCCGATAGCTGATATGTTGGTTACTATCAAAAATGGGTACATGGCGCAAAAGCCGAAGGTTTTTGTTCCCTATTCAGGTTTTAAATTGCAAATTGCTAAAGTCTTGGAAAAGGAGAAAGTTGTGAGTAAAGTTACTAAAAAAAGTACCCGCGACCTGAAAGACAAGCCAGAGATCGAAATCGAACTTTTGTATGAAGGCCGAAAACCCAAAGTTTGGCAGATTAAACGAGTTTCAAAATTGGGTCTGCGTGTCTATACAAAAAGTAAAAATATCAAAAAATTAAAAGGGGGTAGGGGTATTGTTATTATTTCTACGCCAAATGGTGTAATGACCGGAAGCGAGGCGAAAGCAAAAAATCTTGGCGGTGAAATCATCTGCCAGATTTGGTAAAGAAATATGTCAAAGATCGGCAAACAACCTATATTAATACCGCAAGGAGTAAGCGTTAAAGTCGAGAACTCAGAAATTAATGTTTCCGGCCCGAAAGGGAATCTTTCTTTTAGATTTCGTCCGGAAGTAAAAGTCGAAGTGACAGAGGATAAAATAAGAGTTTCCCGAAAATCGGAAAATAAATTTTCTAAATCTCTTCATGGTTTAACCAGGAGCTTGATTGCTAATATGATTAAAGGGGCCCTTGATGGTCATCAGAAAACTTTAGAAATAGTTGGTACCGGTTATCGCGCCGCAAAAGAAGGTGAAGATTTGGTACTAAACGTTGGTTATTCTCATCCAGTTACTATCAATTCGGTTCCAGGAATTCAGATTGAAACAAAAGAAAACAAAATTATTGTTTCTGGCACAGACAAGGCACTGGTCGGCGAGACAGCAGCGAAAATAAGAAGAGTCAGGCCGCCGGAACCTTATAAAGGCAAGGGGATTAAGTATATTGACGAAATAGTTAGAAGAAAAGCCGGCAAGACAGTTAAGGCTGTCGGGGGTAGTATATGATAAATAAGAAATCACAGAGGATCTTAAAACACAAAAGAGTAAGAAAAAAAATAATGGGCTCACCTAAAGTACTCAGACTGGCTGTATTTCGTTCTAACAAATATATTTATGCACAACTAGTCGATGATGTTTCAAAAGTGACAGTTGTTGCTTCATCAGACATGGATTTACCTGCTGACGCTAGTAAAAAAGCTAGTAAGTTAAATAAAGCTTTTGAGGTTGGTGCCAATTTGGCAAAAGAGGCAACCAAAAAAAACATCAAAAAGGTTATTTTTGACCGTGGCGGTTTTAAGTACCATGGAAGAGTTAAATCACTAGCCGAAGGCGCAAGGAAGGGAGGATTAAATTTTTAAATGACTGCAGAAGGTCGATTCATCCAACAGGCAAATGAATACGAAGAAAAGGTCGTACAGGTTAATCGCGTTTCTAAAAAAACAAAAGGCGGGAATAAAATAGGCTTTTCAGTTTTAGTTGTCGTAGGTGATAAAAAAGGCCAGGTTGGAGTCGGGCTGGGCAAAGCCAGAGATGTGGCCTCTGCCATCAGAAAAGCAGCCAGCTATGCTAAAAAACATCTAATATCCGTACATATGATAAACGGGACTATTACCCACGACATCTTTCTAAAAAGAGGAGCCGCAAAAGTATTACTCAAACCAGCACCGGAAGGATCAGGCATTATTGCTGGCGGGGCTGTTCGCACCGTCGTTGAGGCAGCTGGTATAAGAAATATTTCCAGTAAAGTTTTAGGAACTAAAAATCAAGCATCTAATGTTTATGCGACACTGCAAGCTTTACAAAAACTAATGAAATGAAACTAGATACTCTACCAAAACTAACCACAAAGAGGACAAAGAGAATTGGACGCGGCCACGGTTCTGGCAAAGGGAAAACAGCAGGTCGTGGGACGAAAGGACAGAATGCAAGAGGCAAACTACCCATCACCCATCCGCACTTTGAAGGGGGTACAAGACCGCTTATTAAAAGGCTTCCCGTAAGGCGCGGTAAAAATAATTCTAAAATTTCTACAAAACCCCTTATCGTAAATTTGAAAGCATTAAATATTCTACCCAATAATGTTTCCGGTATTGACCTTGAGGCCTTGATTAAATTCGGAATTGTAACAGAATCTGAAGCAAAAATTTATGGAGTAAAAATATTGGGCGATGGACAGATTAGCAGAGCATTTACTATTAATAATTTGCCAGTTTCAAAAAGCGCAGCTAAAAAAATTATAAAGTCGGGAGGCAAAATCAACAACAGTGCACCCAAAAAGTAAATGAAATATCTAAAAGCAATACTGAAAATTTTTGAAGTTAAAGATCTGAGAAGAAGAATTCTGTTTACAGCCTTTATCTTTCTTATTTTTAGAATATTTGCTCACATACCAGTGCCTGGGGTCGATGTAGCCTCACTGAAACAACTTTTTTCCGAAAGTCAACTGCTTTCACTTCTTGATATCTTTTCCGGAGGAACGCTGGCAAATTTTTCTGTAATGTCTCTTGGTTTAAATCCTTATATTAATGCCAGCATCATAATACAACTTTTACAGTTAGTATTTCCTAAACTGGAACAGTTAGCTAAAGAAGGCGAAGCTGGACGGGAGAAAATTAATATGTATACACGATATCTGACTGTCCCTTTAACTACTATTCAAGCCTTTGGTATGTATATACTTCTCCGAAATTCGCAAATTATTACTCAAGTTACCCCACTAACCTTGTTGTCTCTGATAGCCACTATAACCGCCGGTACCATATTTTTAATGTGGTTAGGCGAATTAATTTCAGAAAAAGGTATCGGTAATGGCATTTCGATGATAATTTTTGCCGGAATAGTCGGAAGACTGCCAATAGGTTTTGCCCAGACAGCCTCGGTCTTTGATCCCTCTCAGTTTAGGAATATTTTAATCTTTATCGCAATGGCTATTATTGTAGTTGTTTCGATTGTGATAGTTACAGAGGCAAGACGTCCTATTCAAGTAAATTATTCAAGGCGCGCAGGCACAGGAGCAGCGGTGACCAGCTATATTCCATATAGAGTTAATCAAGCCGGCGTTATCCCTATTATTTTTGCAATTTCCCTAATTCTACTGCCGACAACCTTTGCTAGATTTTTTGAAAGTTCGCCCAGTGTGTCCCTAGCCAATTTCGCGCAAGATATTCAAAGATTCTTTTCCCCGGAAGGTTATGCCTATAATATTACCTACTTTTTATTAGTAGTTGCTTTTACATATTTTTACACCACAGTTGTTTTTAATACCAAACAAATCTCGGAGATGTTAATGAAACAAGGAGGATTTTTGCCAGGAATAAGACCCGGAACTCCGACAAAGGCCTTTTTGGATTATGTGTCCTTGAGAGTTACCCTTTTTGGTGCAATATTTTTAGGACTTATTGCAATACTTCCTTCAATTGGACAGGCGTTCACAGGTATTACAACGCTGTTAATCGGCGGTACAGGACTTTTGATAGTGGTTGCCGTAATTCTTGAGACTTCCAAGCAAGTTGAGTCTCATCTTGTAATGAGAGATTACGATTCCTTTTTAAGGAGATCAAAGTAAATCTATGAAAATTATTTTTTTAGGAAGCCAAGGTTCAGGGAAATCGACGCAGGCAAAGCTTGCTGCGAAGAAGCTTAAACTTCCCGTTATTGAAATGGGTCAGTTGTTTCGGGATAAAGCCGCAAGTCAAGACTCTGAGTCATTCCAAATTAAAAGAGCCCTGGAAGTCGGGGTACTTGTTCCTGATGAAATTGCCATTAAGACTTTAAAGTCTCGAATCAGTCAATCTGATTACGGAAGCGGTTACATCCTTGATGGTTATCCAAGAAATTATGCTCAAATTGAAGGCTTAGAAAAAGACATCGATAAAGTTTTTTATATAAAAGTCTCCGACCAGGAAGGTATTCAAAGACTAATCAGAAGAGCCCGAGACGATGATAATTTACCTGTGGTAACCAAAAGACTACAAGTCTATCATGAATTGACTGAACCCCTTCTTTCTTATTTCAGACAAAGAGGAATTCTTGAAGAAATAAATGGTGATAGGACTATTGAGGAGGTTGCAGAAGATATTGAAAGGCGGCTGGAAGATGCAAAAGTTACGAAACAGTCCTAGTATAGTTAAAACCAACGAAGAAATCGCACTTATGAAAATGTCAGGGCAAATTTGTGCCCAAGTACTAAAAATTATTTTAAAAAATGTAAAGGTGGGTATTAGCTGTCGTGATCTGGATATTATTGCACAAGAAGAAATTAATAAAAGAAAGGCAGCTGCATCTTTTATGACAGTTGATGACTATAAATGGGCAATTTGTACGACAGTCAATGAACAAGTTGTTCATGGAATTCCTAAAGACCGCATTTTAAAAAACGGTGATATCTTAGGGATTGACATTGGTGTGTTCTCTAAAGGTTTTCATAGTGATATGGCTATCACGGTTCCGATAGGTGAAGTCAAAGACAATGTTAAAAAATTTTTATCAGTTGGAAAGAGTACTTTAGTAAACGCCATTAGACAGGCAAAAATAGGAAATAGAATTGGCGATATATCAGCAACGATTCAGGAGCAAATTGAAAAAGCTGGATTTTCAATTGTTAAAAACCTGACTGGACATGGAATTGGTCAAAACCTTCATGAGGAACCAATGATTCCAGGGTTTGGTAAAAAGGCAACAGGGGCAAAAATTTTAGAAAATATGGTTTTAGCAATAGAAGTGATTTACGCACAAGGTTCTGGCGATGTCAAGCTGGAGGAAGATAACTGGACGATATCAACTATTGACGGCTCGCTTGCGGGCTTATTTGAACAAACTGTCGCAGTAACTAAAAGTGGCCCTATAGTATTGACGCCGTATTTATGAATCTGGTAAAATTAGAATTTATTACTTTAATTAAATTTGAATCTGGCTCTGCCAGTTTAAATTTGTCCACTAAAGGGGAAGGAGAATATTAAGGGGAAAAACCGTAGGTTGTCCCCTTAAAGTATGAAAGCGGGAGTTATAGAAGTTGAAGGAGAAGTAATTGAGGCTCTACCAAATACCATGTTTAGAGTTTTGGTAAAGGCTGGGCAACTTCCTAGCGTTGAAGCTGATAAAAATGTTTTATGTCATCTGTCTGGTAAGATGAGGATACATTATGTGCGCATTTTACCCGGAGATAAAGTAAAGATAGAAATGACACCATACGATTTAGCAAAAGGCAGAATAACTTTTAGATACAGATGAAGGTTCAAGCAAGCGTTAAAAAAAGATGCATAAACTGCAAAATAGTTAAAAGGAAAGGCAGGCTGTATGTGATCTGCAGTAATCCCCGTCACAAGCAGCGTCAAGGTTAGCATGGCTAGAATTGCTGGTGTAGATTTGCCAAGTGAGAAAAGAATAGAGGCCGCGCTGCCGTATATATACGGAATCGGTGCGACTTTGGCAAAAAAAATTCTTGCAGACTGCAGTCTGGACCCGAATAAGAGAACTAAAAACCTATCAGAAGAAGAAGTCAATAAACTTGCCAGAGAAATAGAAAAATACAAAGTGGAGGGTGACTTGAGGCGAGAAACCCAAAGTAATATCAAAAGACTTCAGGAAATTGCAAGCTATCGTGGTTTAAGACACAGTAAAAATTTACCTGTGAGAGGCCAAAGAACAAGAGTCAATGCCCGGACAAAAAGAGGGAAAAAAGTAACTATCGGTACCGTCAGGAAAGAAGTTACTGCGCGAATGGGGACAGCCCCAACCGGGAAAAGTACAAAGGAGTCTGGAAAGTAAATGACCAAAAAAATTAACAAAAAAGTTAAAAAATCGAAAGATTTAAAGATTACCAATGGCCGCGGCCGTGCTTATGTCACAGCCACTTTTAATAACACGCTTGTGACGATCACCGACCAGGATGGTAATACCCTTTTGTGGAATTCAGCTGGTAGTAGTGGTTTTAAAGGTGCCAGAAAATCAACCCCCTATGCAGCGACTACCGCAGTCGAGCAGGTTGCCCAGAAGGCCAAAGAGAAAGGCCTCACATCTGTTGAAGTTTATGTCAAGGGGCCAGGACCAGGAAGAGACGGAGCAATCAGGGCCTTTAAAGCGGCGGGCATTAATATTTCTATGATTGCCGATGTGACACCAATTCCACATAATGGTCCTCGAGCTTCAAAAAGGAGAAGGGTCTAGCTATGGCGCGTTATACAGGTCCAAAACATAGGCTTTGTCGAGCAGAAGGAGTTGCCATCTGTGGTTCAGCTAAGTGCCCAGTTATTAGAAAAAATGCACCTCCTCCTGGCCAACATGGTTTAAAGGGCCGTAGAAAAATCTCTGAATATGGACAGCAACTGAGAGAAAAACAAAAGGTAAAAAGAATGTACGGACTTTTAGAGAGACAGTTCAAAAGATATTTCAGTTTAGCATCTCGCAAAAGGAGTTTGACCGGGGAAGCACTGCTTACACTTTTGGAAACCAGACTCGATAATATTATTTATAGATTAAATTTAGCAGCCAGTCGTCCTGCGGCAAGACAACTAGTTTCTCATGGTCATGTTTTGGTTAATGGGAAAAAAGTGACTATTCCTTCATTTAATGTTAAAATCAGCGATGTTATTTCCCTTTCCACTAAAGCCACGGGTTTTCAGTTCATAAAACAAACAACAGAAAACACAAAGGATGCAAAATTGCCATCCTGGCTTGAAAAAAAAGCGCTAGTTGGAAAAATTATCGCATTACCAAAACGTGAGGATTTAGAAGCAAATATTAATGAAAAGTTGATTGTAGAATACTACTCGAGATAAAGGAGGTGAAATTTGAGTGCTTGATTTATCGCTAATTGAAGTTCAAACAGAAAAAGAAACCCAGGATTTTGGAAAATTTGTTATTGAACCTTTAGATCAAGGTTATGGCCATACTCTCGGTAATTCTCTGCGCAGGGTTCTTATGACTTCACTTCCCGGTGCTGCCATTACCCAAGCAAAAATCACCGGCGTTCGGCATCAGTTTACATCAATGACTGGAATGGCCGAGGACATTGTTGAATTTATCCTAAATCTTAAAAAAGTCAGATTAACTATTTCGTCGGACAAGCCAGTAAAGTTGGTTCTGGACGTCCGGGGACCGAAAGAGGTAAAAGCAAAAGATATCCAGAAAGCTGCCGGAGTTGAGATTATTAATGGTGATTTAACTCTTGCCCATTTAGTTGATTCTAAAGCAAAGTTATCATCTCATCTGATGGCTGAGAATGGGACTGGCTATTCACTGGCAGATGAAAGGAGAAGTGGTGAAATCGGTGTCATTCCAATTGACGCCAATTTCTCACCTGTTCTAAGCGTCAATTACAAAGTTGAGGCAACGCGTGTAGGAAGACTGACAAATTATGATAAGTTAACTCTTGAAATAACAACTGATGGAACGATTAAACCGTCACAAGCACTAAAAGAAGCGGCGAAGATTTTAGCGGATCATTTTATGGTGATTCATCAACCAACATCTGGTGTTAAAAAACCAAAAGCAATCGAAGTTGAGCCAATTTCCGAAGATCTCTTAAAAACATCACTTGAAGAATTAGACTTACCGGTGAGGCTAACTAATAGTTTAAAGTCAGAAAAAGTTGAAACCATTGGTGATTTCATGGCTAAACAGAAAACAGAGCTTCTCAAGATGAAGAACATGGGTCCAAAGTCGATTAGTTTAGTTGAAGAGAAATTAAAAGAGAAAGGACTTATTAAAGAGTGAGGCACGCAAGATTTGGACGTAAGCTTAACAGGGACACTAACGCGAGACACGCGCTGCTTGGTAATTTAACAAGCTCCCTGTTTGTAAATGGTTCTATTAATACCACCCTGGCGAAGGCTAAATTTGCCAGGTCTCAGGTTGAGAAATTAGTAACAGAAGCGAAAAAGAATCGCCTTAGCTCAAATAGACTACTGGCGTCTAAATTAACCAGCCAGGCATTTAAAAGTCTATTTAAACAGGCCAAAGGGCTTTACGAGAATAGGACATCCGGATTTACAAGGATTACTAAAATGGGTCCCAGGCGCGGAGATAATGCCCCAATGGCCAGAATTGAGCTTTTAGACTGGAAAGAAGGGATCACAGAAAACACAGAGAATAAAAAGAAGGCACAGAGAATTAAGAAAAAGCAAAGAGCCTCTGTGTCCTCTGCGACGACCAAAAATCAGCGAAAATCCGCTACAAATCCGCGAAAATCAAAAAATGAAAAACATTAGATCAGCAGACATTCAAAGAGAGTGGCATCTTATTGATGCTAAAAATAAAATTTTAGGACGTTTATCATCGGAAACCGCCCAGATCCTAATGGGTAAAAATAAAAGCTATTACACCCCTAATCTGGATACAGGGGATTATATTGTTGTCATTAACGCCAAAGATATAATTCTTTCCGGCAAGAAAGAAAGTCAGAAAAAATATTATCACCATTCCCAATATCCGGGCGGTCTTTATGTTAAAACCGCCTCTCAGGCGAGAAAACAAAAACCAGAAAATTTAATAAGACATGCGGTTATTGGTATGCTTCCTAAGTCCAAACTTGGTAAACTTATGCTCAAGAAACTCTACATCTATCCGGATACCGATCACCCTTACCAGGATAAATTCAAAGACTCAGCGCCTTCAGTGATCAAAAAACCTGCAACCACTGAAATCACTGAAAGGAAAACTGAAAATACTGAAAATAAATCAGTGTCTTCAGTGGTTGCAAGAAAATGAAACCAAAAGATCAGATAAAATCAACATCTGCCAGTAAAAAAAAGAACGCAGAATTCGTTGTAGCCCATGGTCGAAGAAAAGAAGCCGCAGCCAGAGTACGATTGTTTAAAGGAAAGGGCCAGATGATTGTTAATGAAAAACCGATAGAGCAATACTTTCCGGGAGAAATTGCTAAAATTAAATGGCAAAGGCCTTTTGTTTTGACAAAATCAGATGGTGCTTATTTTGCAACTATTAAAGTTGAAGGATCTGGTAAAAATGGCCAGCTCGAAGCTGTTATTCATGGCCTGTCGCGTGCACTTATTCTAGCAAATTCCGACTTTCGTCCCATTTTAAAAAAGGCCCACCTTTTGACCCGTGATTCTAGAGTTAAAGAACGCCGCAAATACGGCTTGGCCCAAAAGGCCAGAAAAGGAAAGCAGAGTCCTAAACGTTAATAAGCGATCGCAAAAAGATCACTTCATATTAAAATTTCCAATAAATCGATAGTAAAAAATCACAATTCTAGCCGAGTTTAGGACTGGCTCGTCGGGGGAGGTGTTGATGTTTGTGCAGGACCTGTTTGTGGGGTCTGCTGTGGTGAGGGCTGATCCATTCCTTCTTGCGGCTGATCTGGTCCTTTGTCTTTCTTGCCAAACAGATTTTTAAAGAAGTCTAGAAATGACATACCTAATATATAACCCTATTTAATTGAACTTTGTCAAATAGCAATTTTAATCCCGACGTATGAATGCTTGTACACATCGGGGGTGAAATTTTTAAAGTTGCATATTCCTCTTTGTATACAACTTTAAATGTTTTATTTCTGCAAGTGAATTCTGCGCTGTCTCCACGCCCTTCACCCCACTTCGCGGGTCGAAGACCCTGAGCGAACGAAGTGAGTCGAAGGGTCGGGGTGGTCGGACTTGAACCGACGACTTCCAGACCCCCAGCCTGGCGTTCTGGCCAACTGAACTACACCCCGCCAAATGCTAAAGCATTTGATTATAACTCTAAAACACAAAAAGTCTAGGATATTCTATCACCTCTTGTATTTTTAGCAAATCTATAGTAAAACTAGTCTGAACTGCCGCGGGAAAATATGACCACTGACGCTAAAAAGCAAGCAATCCTCACCGCAATTTCTCAAATCGAAAAAGCATACGGCAAGGGTTCCATTATGAAAATGGGCGAGTCAATAGGCAAACTTGAAATTGAAACAATTCCAACCGGGGCAGTGCCTGTCGATCTGGCTTTAGGAGCCGGCGGACTTCCTCGCGGCAGAATCATTGAAATCTTTGGCCCGGAAGCATCCGGTAAAACAACCTTGGCTCTTTCAATTATTGCCCAGGCCCAAAAAAACGGCGGCTCGGCAGCACTAATTGATGCCGAACATGCCCTTGATCCAGCTTGGGCTCAAAAAGTTGGCGTTACTCTGGACGATCTTCTTATTTCCCAGCCGGATACGGGGGAACAGGCACTTGAAATAACCGAAACCTTAATTCGTTCCGGCGCAATCGACGTTGTTATTATTGACTCTGTTGCCGCTCTTGTACCAAGGGCTGAAATAGAAGGAGAAATGGGCGATTCGATGATGGGGGTTCAAGCAAGATTAATGTCTCAGGCATTGAGAAAATTAACCGGTGCAATTTCCAAATCAAAAACTGTCGTTATTTTTACCAATCAACTTCGGGAAAAAATCGGCGTGATGTTTGGCAATCCGGAAGTTACTCCCGGCGGGCGGGCTTTGAAATTCTACTCGTCAGTCAGAATCGATATTCGTAAGATAGATAATATAAAGGAAGGCGATAAGGTGATCGGTACCCGTCATCGGGTAAAAATAGTTAAAAATAAAATCGCCCCTCCTTTTAGAGTCGCCGAATTCGACATCATGGCCGAGGAAGGAATTTCAAAAGAGGGTGGACTTCTGGATGTCGCACTCGAATTAGGTCTTGTTACCAAAAGCGGAGCATTCTTCCGCTGGGGCGCCAAAATGCTAGGCCAGGGCAGGGAAAGTGCCAAGGAATATTTCCGGGAACACAAAAAGGAATTTGCTGTTTTGGAAAAGGAAATTTGGGCCAAAGTTAAAAAGGGTCTACCCACAAAACCCAAGGTTACCAACTCAGAATCGGAAGATGAGGAAATTTTAGAAGAAATTGCCGCAGCTTAATGCCCCTTATTACTTCGATTGAGCCTCAGAAAAAAAGAAAAAATAGATTTAATATTTTTTTAGACGAAGAATTTGGTTTCGCAGCTGATGAAAATGTTCTTCTCAAATACAACTTGAAAATTAGTCAAAGCCTAACCCAATCCCAAATTGAAAAGTTAATAAAAGAAAACGAACTTGGAAAGCTTATGGATCAATCACTGAGATTTTTATCATATCGACCCAGAAGCGAAAAAGAGGTAGTTGATTATTTAATCGGGAAAATTTCTCAAAAAGAAAACATTAAATATTCCCAAGCAAAGGAAAGTCCCCTAATCAAACAGGTAGTCTTAAAACTCAAAAAATATAAGTATCTTGACGATTTTGAATTTGCCAACTGGCTTGTCAGGTCCCGAATAAGATCAAAGCCGCAGGGTTTGTCACTTGTTAAGTTCGATCTTGAAAAGAAAGGAATAGACGATGAAATTATCAATTCAATTATCGCTAAGTATCCCGACCAGACAGTACTTGCTAAAAGAGCGATTGAAAAAAAACTGGCAAACTGGCAAAAATTGCCAAAAGGAGATTTTAAGAAAAAAATATATCAATATCTTGCGAGTCGCGGCTTTAATTTTGAGACGATAGGAGAGGTATTTGCAAATTTAGAAAAAAAACATTAAAATTTACAAAGAAACAAGGAAAGAAAAGTTAAAAAAGCAAGTGATAAGTAAAAATGAAGCTTTTAACTATAGCCACAAAAGCACTTCTTTTTGAACCGCGTTAGTTGCGGTGGATTCTTGCTGTTTCTTTCCCAAAATTTAAAATATGGCACCATTTGGAATTTTACCAGGCCAAAAACCGAAAAAAAGATTAACCCAGAATCCTAAAAGGGTAGTGGTTTCTGTTGGTAAACAATCAACAGGACGACAAGATCGGTTCGATATAAAAGCTACGGCTCGCGAGATAATTCAAGACGCCAGAGACGAAGCCTACCGCATAAGAAAAGCCGCCGAAGAAGAAGCTACCAGGATTAGACAGGAATCCTTAGAGTTTGAAAAAAGAATAGCGGCCAAAGAAGATTCACTTGATCAGCGAATAGCTCAAATCGAAAAACAAGAGAAACAGTTAGCAGACCTAAGGGTTGCTTTATCCACTCAAGAGGATGCAATTTCCAGGCTAAGAAGCGATCTTGTTACCAAACTTGAAAAAACAAGCTCTTTGACATCCGAAGAAGCAAAAACACTCATTATCGAAAATTTAGAATCTCAACTTAAAGATGAAGTTGCCAAAAGGATAAAAGAGGCTGAAGAAGAAATTAAGTCGCAGTCGCAACATCTGGCCCGCGAAATACTGGCCAATGCCATGATTGCCGGTGCTACTGACTGGATAGCCGAATACACAGTTTCTGTTGTAAAGCTGGAGTCTGAAGATATTAAAGGCAGAATTATCGGCAAAGAAGGCCGCAACATCCGGGCTTTTGAACTGGCAACCGGCGTTGATGTCGAACTGGATAGTGATGTACCAGATGAGGTGAGGCTTTCTTCATTTGATCCAATTCGCCGTGAAATTGCCAGAATTGCACTGGAGTGGCTAGTAAAAGATACGAGGATCCAGCCCACAAGGATAGAGGAATCAGTTGCCAAAGCCAAAAGATTAGTGGACCAAGATATGTCTGAAGCAGGCAGGCGGGCTGCCGGTGAATTGGGTCTTTACAACTTATCCCAAGAAGCCCTTGATGGATTAGGCCGATTAAAATTCCGATATTCCTACGGCCAAAATCAACTGATAGCGTCTATTGAAACAGCCAAAATTGCCAAAAAAATTGCCGAAGAATTAGGCGCCAATGTTACCATTTGCGCAACTGGCGGACTTTTTCATGACATCGGAAAAATCGAAGTAGAAAAAGAGGGCACTCATGTCCAGCTAGGAGTGGAACTTGCTAAAAAATGGGGTTTTCCCAAAGAAGTTATTGCTTGTATTGCTCAACATCATGAAGACGAGCCCTTCACTTCTATAGAATCAGTGATTGTTCATATTGCCGATGCAGTTTCCGGTGCCAGACCCGGAGCCCGGCATGAACCAGTTGAAGACTACCTGAGGCGTCTTTCGGATATTGAAAAAATTGCGGCCTCTTTCTCGGGGGTTGATAAAGCTTACGCAATTCAGGCTGGCAGAGAAGTTAGGGTAATTGTCGAGCCGACCATGGTTGACGATGATGGTATAGTTACTCTTTCACACGCTATTCGAGAAAAACTGGAAAAGGAATTAACATATCCTGGCCAAATTACGGTTACAGTTATTCGAGAAACTCGAGCAGTTGACATCGCCAAGTAATATTCGCGTACATTCGCATTTGACAATAATATTTTTTGAGATATAATGCTTTGTTAGAACAATCTAATCTTGTAAGATAGATTTTAACCATTCGCATACATTCGCATTTAACAAATGACTAAAAAAGAACTTACAGAAAAACTTTCCAAAAAAGTAGGGCTAACTAAAAAAGCTGCCTTTGATTCGGTTAATTCAGTTTTTGGGTTAATTAAAGAGTCTCTTTCGAAAGGCGACAAAGTGGTTATAACCGGTTTTGGGACTTTCGAAGTTAGAAGCAGAGCAACTCGTAAAGGCAGAAACCCTCAAACCGGTGACACGATTCAAATAGCCGGCCACAAACTTCCCGGCTTTACCGCAGGCAAAACCCTCAAGAGACTCATTAAGTAATTTCTAAAATCTTAATGCAAAAGTACGTTTAGAAGTCCAAGGGGAAAACGAAATTTTCGTCTTTTCCTATCATCTTGTTCCGCATACGCTACCTTTTGTTCTGCTTTAATCCCCGCAATTTGATTTCCAGTTAATTCCTCAGAAGGTTCTCTCAAAGAATCAGGAAGCTTAATTTCAGTAATTATGGGTTGCTGGAATGTACTGCCTATCGGTCTCGGAGGCAATTGTTCTGTTGCTGAGAACAATTCTGCGTCATCAGTCTTCTCTGTGTTACGGAGACCGTGATATTCACGAGCTAAATCTCTAAGAATTGCCCTGATCGCTTCGTCAGAACTGGTACTAGTTGTTTCACCAGTCAGACTCCCTGCAGCTCTCTCTTTGTCATATTCCGGCATTTGTTCCCTCCAAGGCTGCAATATACCCCAAATAAGGCTAAAAATCAACCCGACTGAAAGAAGAAGATGTTGTCATTGCGAGCGCAGCGAAGCAATCTATAAACTTCCGAGGGCTAAGAGTCCTCGGTATTGTTCTTTAAGTTTACATGAGCGAGCAGAACATCCCGCTCCTCGGAAGTATGTATTCTCTCGCATTCATCCGTGGACTAATAGTCCACGGTGTTCTGCGAGCGAATATAAAAGATCGCCACGTCGAACAAGATTCGACTCGCGATGACATAACTTCTGGACAGAATTAATATCGTAAGTCTATGCTAGAATTCAGACATGACTGTGATCAAGGTTCAAAATCTGACAAAAATATATAAAGTTCCGCAAAAAAATCCCGGAATAGGTCAAACTCTAAAATCATTTTTTCATCGAAAATACAAAGAAACCAAAGCAGTGGATAACATATCTTTTAAAATTGAAGAGGGAGAATTAGTAGGTTTTATTGGGCCAAATGGGGCCGGTAAAACAACAACCCTCAAAGTTTTGTCCGGTCTTCTTTATCCAACATCCGGCGAAATCTCAGTTTTAGGATTTATCCCCTGGCAAAGAAAAAGCAATTTTCAAAAACAAATTGTCTTTGTGGCTGGTCAAAAAAATCAACTCTGGTGGGATCTACCTGCTTATGAAACATTTCTTCTCAATAAAGAAATCTATGAAGTTTCCGATAAGGATTTCAGACAGCGGATAGACTATCTTTCACAAATATTAGATATTGGTGACCTTTTGAAAACCCAAGTAAAAAAATTATCGCTTGGGCAACGGATGAAGGCTGAACTTGTCGCGGCGCTGATTCACCAACCCAAAGTTCTCTTCCTGGATGAGCCGACAATCGGTCTTGATATTATTGCCCAGAAAAACATGCATGATTTTATTAAAGACTACAACCAGAAATTTAATGCCACAATAATTCTGACATCTCACTATATGGATGATGTCGAAAAGCTTTGCGAGCGTGTAATTATTATTAACAGTGGGAAAATTATCTACGACGGTAAACTTTCAAAAATAGTAACAAAGTTTGCCAAGAATAAAATCATTAGTCTTGATTTTACAAAAGAAATCGATAAAGAAAATCTTAAGGAATATGGAACGATTATTAATTTTGATCTTTCAAATGCCAAAATTGAGGTTGAAAGAAACAGGGTGGCTGATGTCACCGGCCAACTTCTCAAGCGGTTGCCGATTAACGATCTTTCGATAGAGGAACCGCCGATCGAAGAAATAATCAGATTAATTTTTGCAAAAAATAAATGAGGAAATATCTCGCAGTCGCGCGAATCACATTTGCTAATGTTCTTGTTTACCGCTGGGAATATTTAATTAGTCAATTTCGGGCTATTTTACTTTTGATCACTTTATATTTTCTTTGGACACAAGTTTTTAAGACAAGAATAATTCTTTTTAATTTTGACAGGGAACAGATTATTACTTATGTATTCTTAGCGACTATTCTTCGCCAATTTGTAATTATCAGCGCGACTGATCAGATTGCTCAGGAACTACAATCATGGGGAAAATTTTTCTCTTACTTATTAAAACCGATTGGTTATTTTTCCTATTGGTTTACCGTTGATTTAGTCTATAAATTAACTAGCCTGGTTTCAATTATTCTAATAATTATTATTCCAACTATTTTTTTCCAAATTCCTTTTGTTCAACCGGCAGGAATATTAACTTTTTTGTTATTTTTGCTAGCAACCTTTATTGCAATTTTAATTTATTTTTACATGGGTATCTTAGTGTCAACGACGGGATTTTGGACCCCTCAAGTCTGGGGCTTACAATTTATGATGCTCTTGATACTGGAATTTTCAGCAGGCGCTTATTTTCCGTTGGATGTATTGCCAGCTACCATTCAATCTGTTATCAAACTAACCCCATTTCCTTATCTTTTATATTATCCGATCAGTATTTTTCTTGGTAAATTATCATATATTGAGTCGATTCGGGTAATCTTGATCTCAACACTTTGGCTTTTTGCGGTTTTTTCAGTTACAAAATTTGTTTGGAACAAAGGCTTAAAAGCTTATGAAGCCTGGGGAGGCTAATATCAATTTCAAATTTCAACCCGTCCTCGACAAAGTCGAGACAAGGCCGGGAATTTCAAATGTCAAATTGCACCTGCCTGCCGGCAGGCAGGAATTTCAAATTATGAAATACCTACGAGTATGGACGAGATTAGCCAAGATGAGATTTCGTGAATATTACATTGAATCGCGTCTCCATTCAATATTTTTGATTTCAGGAAAGTTAATTCGTTTCTCTTTCTTTTTTATTTTTATTATTGCCCTTTTAACCAAAACCCAAACCTTGGCCGGGTTTAGCCTCTATCAAACCTTACTTTTTTTTATGACATTCAATTTAATTGATATCGTAAGTCAGTTTTTCCTAAGGAGTGCATATGCGATTGGCTGGATGATTAATAAAGGAGAAATAGATTATATTCTTACTCAGCCGGTAAACACATTATTTAGAATTGTTTCAGATATTATTGACCTTCTGGATTTAGCCACTTTAGTACCAGTGGTAATAGTTTTAGGAATAATCGTTGCGAGACTGGAAACATCCATCACTTTTTATAACTTTATTTTCTATTTGCTTCTCTGCTTCAATGCACTTCTAATCGCTTTCTCCATCCATGTTGTTATTATCGCCCTTTCTATTCTGACTCAAGAAATCTCTTCCGAAATTTGGGTTTATCGGGATTTAATGACAATGGGGCGGTTCCCTGTTGATATTTATTCATCACTAGTCCAATTTGTTTTAACCTTTATTATCCCAATTGCGGTAATGGTTTCGATTCCTGCCAAAGTGCTTCTCGGAATTTTATCCTGGCAGTGGATATTGATTTCTTTTGCTATCGGTCTAACTTTTTTTGGAATAGGCATCAAATTTTGGCATTTTGCTCTTAGAAGATATTCGTCTATTTCCACATAGTCTAGATCCTTCGTCCGGCAAAGCCGGACTCAGGATGACGGATGCTGTGTAGTCGAATAAGTGATAAGATTATTTACATGGAACATCGGGATGGCTTTGTTAAGCATCAAATTAATAGTTTTGGCTATGCCATTGAGGGCCTGGTTTACAGTTTTCAAAAAGGGTTACATTTTAGGATCCATATTTTAGCCTTTGCTCTGGTGTCTGTTTTGGGATTTATTTTCTCGATTAGTCTTCTGGAATGGCTAGCAGTAATCTTAATCTCATCAGCAGTTATCGCAGCCGAGGCTCTAAATACCGCTATCGAGGAAACCTGTAACCTTCTGCATCCAGATTTACATCCGAAAGCCAAACTTGCCAAACACTGTGCTGCCGGCGGTGTTTTAATTTTGTCGATTGCAGCGGTTATTATTGGATTACTGATCTTTATCCCCAAGATTTTCGGCTGAGTTTTGCTTGTGATAGAATTTCTCTGACATAAATCGTTAAATCGATATATTGTGCGTATTTAACAATTTAACAATGAAATCTCCTACATTTTACATCAAAACTTTCGGTTGCCAGCAAAACTGGGCAGATAGCCAAAGAATTGCCAGTTACTATTTGGCAAGGGGTTTTAAAAGGGCAAAGGATCTCAAATCAGCTTCTGAAATAATCATCAACACCTGCATGGTCCGTCAATCTGCAGAAGATAAAGTGACCGGATTTATCAGAAATATTATCAAAGAGGCCCACCGGGCCGGAGGCCCTCGTTCCGAGTCAGAGACGTCTCTACGTCGGAGACCGGGCCGGAGGCCTAAAATTGTTCTTACCGGCTGCATGACTGGAATGGTCGCCAGGGACACGAGTGGTAAGTATCTTAATACTCTTCACAAGAGAATACCCCAAGTTGATGAATTTTTACCTCTGGAAGAGGTTGGTTTTAATTATCCGGCACTTCGAAGTGACGCAACTCATGCTTGGATACCAATTTCCAACGGCTGCAATAATTTTTGTACTTATTGCGTCGTACCTTTTACCAGAGGGCAAGAAGTATCAAGGCCATTTGAAGATGTTATCGATGAAGTCAAAGAACTGGCGGAAAGAGGATGCCGAGAAATTACCCTCCTTGGCCAAAATGTTAATTCATATGGATCTGATCGAGTCAAAAATACAAAAGCCGGTTATAAGCTTCCTAATGGTCGAGTAGTTAAACCGGTGATGGTAAAGCATTTGGGAAAATTGCGAATTCCAACATTGTTTCCTTATCTTCTTGAAGAAGTTTGCAAAATAGAAGCTTGCCCCTCGAAGTCCGGCAAAGCCGGACGAAGTGGGGGAGTTGAAACGGTTAAATTCATTTCTTCAAATCCCTGGGATTTTTCCGATGAGCTCATCGAGACAATCTCCAAAAATCCCAAAATTGACAGAAACATTCATCTGCCTGTTCAGTCCGGAGATGACCAAATGCTTAAAAAAATGAATAGATGGTATACAGCGAGCCAGTATATCAATTTGGTCAAAAAAATCAGAAAGGAGATTCCCGACACTCAGATTTCGACAGATATTATTGTCGGCTTTTGCCAAGAAAGCGAAAGAAATTTTCAAAACACAGTTAAGTTAGCTCAAACAGTTAATTTTGCCTATGCTTATATTGCCAAATACTCCCCTCGACCAAATACTGCCGCTGCGAAAGCGTTTGACGATGATGTTTCCTACAAAGAAAAACAGCGCCGCTTCCAGATCCTTGATAAGCTAATTAATCACAAAGGTAATCCTCGAAGTGCCGTTCACTAAGTCAGTACCCATACGCTCATTCGCATCTATTCGCATTAATCAAATTCGCATCCAATTCGCGAAGTTTAGCTAACGCCAGGTCTTAAGCCACATGTATTTTTCAATAGCCGCAACCTCAATTGGCCAACCGGATGATATCGGGTAAAAATAGAAAAAGACCGCTATAAAAATTCCCAGGATTAAAATCGAAATAAACACAAGTTTTGTTCCAAATAATTTAGCGAGGGTTAATCCAAGCGCAATCGACAGAAACGGTATTGAGGAAAGATAATGGTAAAAAAATAAAACCCGCGGAGTAAAAATCCAGGGCAGCCAAAAGATAAAATAACCCGCAAGCACCAAAAGATATGTTTTTGATTTTTCCTCAATAAATTTTCCAATAAGATAAGAAACAGCCACAATTCCTGCCCATAGAATCAACGGATTCCCCAGCGCATAAATGTAGCCGGCCTTAGTGCCGTACTGTTCATATGAAAAATAGACGCCCCGAGTATCCAAGGCCCACGGGCACCAAGTTTTAGGTCCGTCCAAACCTTCTGGAACACAGTAAAGCGGTGTTGTTGAATAGGAATGCTTAAGATTTCGTGTATTTTGATACCACCAAATTTGTTTGTGAAGATCAATAAACTGTCGGATGCTATGGCCTTGAATCCAAAACTGTCCGTAACTGCCAAGATAAATCAGAATTGGAACTATTAAAAGCAGTAAAAATTTAAAATAGAATTCATTCTTCTTGATACTTGGCCAGACAATATACCCGAAAATAACAACTATGGCGTAAAGTCCGGTCCACTTCGATGCCAAGGCAAGTCCTAAGAAAATACTTGTCAATAATAAATAGAGAGTAACCTTCGAGGTGGACTTTGACTCTTGGGAGGTGGATTTAACATACAAAGCAGCAAAAATGAACGACACAATCACAAAAAAGGTCACAAATACATCGTTCATCGTAATACGGCTCATCACAAACGTCAGATTTTCAAAGGCAATAACAGTCGATGCAAAAATGGCTGCCAGTGGACCAAAAAGGATATAGGCAAGAATAAAAGTAGCAGGAATAATTGCAGTTCCAAAGACCAAACTTGGCAAACGCCACCCGAAAGACACATCCCCGTAGATTTTTATTGATCCTGCCTGGATTAATTTCGCAAGAGGCGGGTGAAGCCAGTCATAAGCTGTCCCTTCTTTAGGCGGCGGTGAAAAAGGATTATATGCTGCCGGATTATTATCTGCATAAGCCTTGGCAGTAACCGCATGATAAACCTCATCAAAGTAATAATGATTCGGCTCAGTCAGCCGGTAGGTGCGAAGAATAAGCGAAAAAAATGTCAGAAAAATGATAAAAGCAATGGAAAATCTGTCAATGTTTATCACTTTTTCTATTTTATCTTTTTAGAATTCCCAAATTCCATATGCAACTGTATTATTAGGATAATATACGTATTCTAATAATTTCCCTTCAGGTTGCTGAAGACCGATATATAAACCATGTACAGAGGAAATATTCTCGTTTATATGGTACTTTCCTAGATGATTTTTGTTTGGATTGGTTTGATAAAGTTTAGGATTGATTTTCAAGTACCAAACTAAAGGAATTCGTCGAGGATCCAAATCAAAATATATATCATTATATTTATTCTCGACTTCCAAAACCCGTTGACTCGCCCTTCTGATCCCTACCTGCCAATCCCAGCCCGCATCGATTACATACTTATTATGATAAACATTCAAAAATCGCAATGTTGATATTGATAGTATGGCAACGAATACTCCCGCAGCAATTTTTTGAAAATCTTTACTTTTAAATATTGCCAAAAAATATCCAAATCCCAAAGCAGAGATAAAAACTGTTGCAGGCAAAACCAAGACAGAGCGAAGAGCATGAGGGTTTAGAGTAGAAATTGCAGGTGGAATAAACGCTGTTAAAAGGAGTATCAAGACAAAAAAATATTCTCTCGATCTTTTAATAAATAACATTGCAAAACCGAAAAAGAAAAATGGAGATTCGACCAAATATAGAAGACTCATCCGATGGGAAGTCAAATGGGCTATCGTTGGGTCACCTTTCATGAAAAGATAAAAGGGCGAAATATTTGCCCAGTAGTTTATGAGAAACTGTTTTAAAATTGAGTTATTGGTAGATTGAAAAAAAATAGAAACCTGCCTTGCCCTTAGTAAACCTTCGAGGCTTACCGAGAAAATAATAAAAGGTAAAGCAATAACTGTGCCGATCAAAAGAACCTTCACCCAGGTAAATAAAGGGAACTTCTTAAAATAAAGAATTAGTAATGTCGCAAGAACTATCGGTGTTACAATCCTCGCGCTATTATAGGAATAGAGAGTCAGGACGAAACTCAAGGTCGAGATACTCAAAACAAAAGTAGAGTTTTCTCTAACTGCCCTGAAAAAAGTGTATAAAGCAAGTGTCAGGAAAAAGAGACCTACACTTGCTTCAAACCCAGGTCTTGAAAATTGTAGATGCCATGAAGAAATAGCTAGAAGAAATGCTGCCAGATGGGGCACATACACTTTTAGAGTCTGATTAGAGTTATTCCTTAGTAGCTCCTTTGAAAGAAAAAAAATAAGTAGTATCGTAAGTGTCCCAAAGATGACAGCGGGTAGGCGAACAGAAAGATCAGTTGGTCCAAGAAATAATTGAACAAATGCCACAGAGTAAATATAAATAGGGAGCTTATATTCTCCAAATGCCTCAAAAAAAAGCGGCAAAAATTTGCCGTGTTCGTCACCACCTGTAGTAATTAAAGAGTAAGCATTATAACCAATAGATGTTTCATCAATATATAGGCCGGCAGGACTGGAGGCCAGGTTAGAAATTCGCAATATAAAACCTAAAAAGGTTATTCCAAACAAAAATACTATTGAAGCTTTACACAGATTCACTTTTTTATTTTACCTTAAATCTCTATAATGTTTTTAATGTCCAAATCAGGGTTCTATCTCTTGCTTGCCCTTATTGCCTTTCTCAGCTTAACGCTTCGATTAATTAATTATGATAGATTACCTCCTTTTAAAGAAACAATGGATGAGTTCATGTATCCGTGGGCAGGAATTACTTTCCTGACAAAAGGTACGCCATCTTCTTGGTCGATGTTCCCTTCATATGGAGAAGAGCATACAGTTGGACTATTCAGCTCGTGGGGAATAGGGTATTATATCGTTTCTCCGTGGATGGAAAAGCCACCTCTTTATCCACTAATAACCGGTATAGTTGCCTTAATGTTTGGCCAAGATAATCTCCAAGAAGTACGGCTTTCAACAATCAGATTGGTGCCGATAACTTTAAGCGTTATCACCATAATTTTAATCGGGCTAGTTACTCAAAGACTCTTTAACAGCATAGCCGCCCTAATCGCCGCTAGCCTTTATGCAACAATTCCAACCATTGTCATGGCCAATCGGCTATCGATAACTGAAAACTTACTCACCCCGATAACTTTATTGGCTCTATTAATTTTTTCTCTGAGAACTAAAGGAAAATGGCAGACTGCCAAACCATACCTGTTAGGGCTCTGTTCTGGTCTGGCACTTTTGACTAAAGACATTGGTGTCTTTCTGCCAATCGCCTTAATAGGAATCTTACTTTTGAAAAAAAAATGGAGATACGTAGTGATTATAAGCATTATTTCCTTAGTCTCTGGTCTCATACACCCGCTAATTGGTCTTTATTACGATTGGGATTTATTTTTGGCTGTTCTTGAGGATTATCGAAAGGCTCATTCGCTTGGGCTTCCTCAAATTATATATTCAATTATTCAATACCCAGTAATCGGCCATAAAGAGAAGATTTTTCTCGATGGATCAATCCTGGCTGGTTACCTATTACTTTTTACTTCCCCGTTTTGGCTATTAAAAAATACGAAGAATGATGACAATTTTAAACTGTTCTTAGCAATCCCATTCTCCCTGCTTTCTGTTTCAGCTATTCTAGAAGGTGGAGATGTAACTTTTTATGGATGGCACTACTTCCCCTTCTTTCCATTCCTCGTAATTGTTCTTGCAAAACTCCTCCATGATCTTTGGCAAAACCCAGACTTACTAAAATCTTTATTTTTCTATTTAATTATTGGATCTTCAACGATCAGATTTTTTCTACTGCTTACTCCGCAGCTTGCAAAAACATGGCAGTGGATTTTAGCAGTACCTTTATTAATTTTAACTGGCAGCTTTTTTCTAAAACCAGCCTATCAGAAGATAATTCTTATGACGATTTTTATTATCTTTTTAGCCGTTAACATAATTATTATCTTAAATCTTGACCAAATTTACCCAAGTTCTCCCCAGCCATTCGACTAATCTCAATTATTGATTAATTCTTACAACCCTATATTTTTGATTTTGATAAGCTGCCTGAATATCTGATGGTATTTTAAAAGTCAAATCGCTTCTTGAAAGTACGATGTATGAAATTGGTGTCTCTAGATTATTAATTTGCGTAAAATCACCAGCCAAAATTAGACTATTTTCAGTTTCTCTCTTTTGGTAATTAATTCCATGTACCCAAAGATGTCCAGGATAACCCATATAAACTAACCTTCCGGCAAGTCCCGGAATTGGATGGTTCGGGGTGGGTTCAATTAAAAAAACCTCATCAACGCCTGAGTTTTTCCTTGCCCAGTCGGCAAGATCGATATCCGCTTTATCATAAATCATGTACTTATTTTTTAATTGCAATGCTAAAGACAAAGATCCGCTAGCTACAGAAGTTAGAATGATAAACCCAACAATAATTTTTGCAACTATTCCTTTTTGCGCGAATTTTGCGAGTAAAAATCCCATTAGAATAGCAAAGAAGATAAAAGACCATGAGAGTAATTTTATGTTATCCCAATCCCAAGGTTGGAAGATAACAAAGTTTGCAATTACGAAGACAACGAAGGCAGGAATAAAAAATATTTTTTGATTTCTGGGAATCAGGATAAATCCTAGAATTGCCAATGGAATAGTAAGGAACGAATTCTTAAACCAAAAGACTAAAATATTCTCATTTCCGTTTTGCCACCCAAAATTTGTATGCAAGAATTGACCAACCTCATGATTTGAGAAAAACAAAATTAGAAAAGGGATCGTCATCACCAAAGCCACTATCGACATTAAGAAAAAATCGATAAAAGCCTTTTTGAAATTTTTTCCCATTAACCACAGGGCAAAAATCACACTGGCAAACAGAAAGAAAATAAAAGTATGAGTATGCCAAAACGGTAAAGCCCCGAGAACTACCCCATTTATTACAAGAAGTATCCGATTTTGCCTTTTGAAATATTCCAAGAAATTCCAAAACATAAAAAGTCCCAAAAATAATCCCGGTAGGAAACTGCGCTCGGGGAATACCAGCCCTGTCAAAATATTATGAAAGTATAAATTGTATTGAGAATTATCTGTATAATCATGGGTCAAAAATTGCCAGAAAGATGAGCCGGATACCATCCATTCTTTAGAGAAAAATAACGCCCCGATACCCCAGCCCAGGAATAGAATAAATAAGGCTGCCAAAAATCCAAAATCAGAAGTAAACTTTCTTGTAATCTGATAAAACAGCGCCAAAAACCCAATTAAAAACAAAATCTGCGGCAAAGAAAAAGCCAGGTTAAAATTTAAGCCTATGATTTTGAGAGTTGCCGAAAGCAAATCATTGGCAAAAGGATAAACAAGAACATGGCCAGCAAAAAGAGGATTTTGGATTGGAAAATTATCAGTCTCTAGACGAGAAGTATAAGCAGCATGCAATGCGGTATCCCCATACATTCCTCCACCGCCGGTTTTGAATCCTTCAGGAGAAACTGCCAGGGTTTGTGTTAGCCAGATATACGCAAAAAAAATCGTTACCAAAAAGATGGTTGAAAGAAACAGGACTGAAATATTTTTGAGTAAAAATTCTTGTTTGAATTTGAGAAAGCAAAATAAGGATAAAACTACTGTCAATAACAAGGCAAGAGAGATTGAAGTATAACCGACCCCAAAAATGAAGGCGAGAATCAGGGCCAATTGGGTAAAAACAAAAAGTCCCAGTGCAGGAGAGAGCAATACCCACATGTTAATAGTATATCAACTGTATTAAAATAAATAATTAGATGCCACTCACACTACTTTTCTTTTTCGCCTCCATGGGTCTCGGCCTGGCCATTATGGAAGCAGTAAAAATAGTTCTTCCCTCATATATAAAAATTTTCTTTGCAATCATTCTTGGAGTTATTGTAAATATTCTTGTAATTTTTGGGATTTCACAAGTGTTCGGCCTTAATATAACGAATGTTTTAATAGCAACCTCCTTGACATTTTTCCCATCATTAATTTTTTTAACTAAAAGACCTGGAGCTTTCGAAATTTTTGGAAAATTAGAAGTTAAAAAGAATCCCTTTATTGTTGGCAGTCTTTTAGTTCTGGGAATATTTATAGTCGTCTTTTTTTTCAAATCAATCTATGTTAACGAAAATGGTATCATTGCCGGTAACCGCCTCGTTTGGACAGATTGGCCGGTCCATATAGCAATTATTTCCTCATTTGTTCATGGGAATAATTTTCCTCCCCAAAATCCACTTTATGCTGGTCAAACTATCTCCTATCCTTTTTTCGCCGATTTCTTATCCGCTGTTCTGCAGGTTTTAGGGGCTAGTTTAAAAACATCTTTAATAATACCTGGGATAATTTTGGGTATATCTGTCATAGTCTTGATTTACTTTCTAGGAATTATCTTAACCGGCTCAAAAAAAACAGCAATAGTTGGTTTATTTATAGGTATTTTTTGGGGTGGATTGGGTTTTTTGTACTTCTTGCAAGACCTGCTGACATCATCAAACTTTTGGCAAACTTTATTATTTCCTCCCCATGAATACACTTTTTATGGGGAGAAAAATTTATGGTTTTTCTCATTCTTATATTCAGAGCTTCTCCCTCAAAGAGGATTCCTTTTTGGTTTGCCGATGTTCTTACTTGGCTTGATATTTTTGATTCTGGGTATTTCTAGGAACAAAAATTCGTACTTACTGGCCTCTGGTTGTTTAGTAGCCATTATGCCCTTTTTCCACATGCATTCATATCTTAGCTTCTTATTCTTAATTAGCGTTTTAATTCCTCTTACAATTCTTACTGATTTTATTCAATACGGTTTGGCGAAAGCCAAAAGTCATTTAGCAGCAATTATCTTTTGTTTTTTGTTGCCGATAGTAACCCTTGGTCTTATTCAGTTACCTTTATTCATATCTTTGAATTTGAGCCAGACAGTTGGACTTAATTGGGGATGGATGAAAGGACATGAGAATATTTTTTTATTCTGGTTTAAAAACACTGGATTCTTCTGGCCTCTTTTTATTTTTGCTATTTTTAAAATAAAGCTGGCTCCGGTTGCCAGAAATGTACTGATAGCCTCAGTCATTTTATTCATTTTGCCAAATATTATCCGTTTTGCACCTTGGCCATACGATAATTTGAAAATAATGACCTATTGGTATCTAATTGGAGCATTCTTTGTTGCAGAATCTTTGTTATATTTTTATAAAAAAAACGATCTAGGAAAAATTATCGCAACAGTATTGTTTATAACACTTATCATTTCCGGAGTTATTGAGGTAACAAGGATATTTAACACTCAAAAAACCAAAATAAATCTATGGTCTCGAAATGATATCGAACTTGCCGATGTAATCATAGCAAAAACAGAACCAAGGTCTCTTATCTTAACAGCAGCAATTCATGATCACCCAGTTACTGCCCTTGCCGGTAGAAAAATTATCATTGGATTTCCAGGTAATGCCTGGTCTTGGGGACTTGCCGATTGGAGTCAAAGAGAAACCGATGTGCACACAATGTTTAAAGGTGGCCCATCCTTTCTTTTTAATAAGTATAAGGTTGACTATGTATTAATAAGTCCTCGCGAACGCAATTTTGAACCACGACTCAATGAAGATTATTTTGCCAAAAATTTTACTTTTGTTTCTGGCGGACCTGATTACAAGCTCTATCAAATTAGATGAAAAAGAGATTGATTATTTATGGACCGACAGCAACAGGTAAAACTGCCTTAGCCCTTCAACTTGCACGCAAGTTTCAGGGTGAACTTATTTCAGCCGATTCAAGACAGGTATATCAGAATCTTGATATCACAACAGGTAAAGCCTCCTTCAAATCAAAAGTCGAAAAGCACAAAGGTTTCTGGATTGTCGATGGTGTCAAAATCCACGGCTTCGACCTTGTGGAACCACCCAGATACGAACCCGATTCGAGCCCAGATGGATCTTTGCGCGAACCGGGTTCGGAGCAAGGAATTTTTTCGGTATCAGATTTTTTAAAATTTGCTTCTGATACTATGATTCAAATCATAGTATCAAAGAAATTACCGATTGTAGTGGGCGGTACAGGATTTTATATTAAAGCATTGCTCGATGGAATTGGATCAGTCGGCATTCCTTCTGACTTAACACTTCGCCGAGAGCTTGAGAAATTATCGATTGATCATCTTTATCAAAAACTTGAAAAGATTGATCCAAAAAGAGCGAAGAGTATGAATGAGTCGGATCGTCAAAACCCAAGACGCTTGATTCGCGCGATTGAAATCGCTCGCGCTTCCTATCTCACACCCGGTGTGAGCGGGGTCGCGTCAAAGCGCACACCGGGTGTGTCGCTTGATGGGGAATATCAAATCATCGGCTTAACCGCACCAAACAATTATCTTTACAGCCGCGCTGATAAATGGCTTGAGGAACGATTGGAGCACGGAATGATTGAAGAAGTTCAAACACTTCTAGAGAAAAGGGTTAGCCCCCAGTGGCTTGATGATCTTGGCCTTGAATGTCGCTGGATATCAAGATACCTTTCGGGCAAAATCAGTCAGAGAGAAGCGATTAACCGCCTAAGAGGCAACGTTCATAGTTTTATCAGACGCCAAAAAACCTGGTTTAAAAAGTTTCCCAAAATTAGGCTTTTTGATATTTCAAAACCCAACTGGCAGCAAGAGTTGAAAAAACTTGTTTCGCACCCGGTGTGAGCCAAGTCCCATCCGAGCACACACCGGGTGTGTCTCTTGGAGGGCGAGATTGCGCTTCAAGCTTTCGCTTGAATGGGCTTCCTGATATACTGAAGGACAAATGCCGCAAGATAACACGCCATTGAGAATCGAAATTTCCTACAAAACAGTTATTTTTACGGTTTCGGTTCTGATTGGCCTTTGGTTTCTAATTCAAATCCGTCAAATTTTAGTTTTTGTTTTTTTCTCAATAATTCTGCTCTCGGCGCTTCTTAAACCTGTCGAATGGTTAAACGTAAGACGAATTCCAAGAGTCCTGTCGATTTTATTCGTTTACATAATACTCATTGCAGTTATTTCCTTTATTGTCGGTATTATCATTCCGCCTCTGATATCCCAGACATCCGATTTTATTTCAAAATTACCGCAAATCATCTCCAAGATTAATGACTTTTTAGTCTTTTACCAAATCCCCGTTCAGAACCTTTCGGACATTTTAACCAGACAAATTCAAGCAGTTATCGGCAATTTAATTTCAATATCGACTGCGATTTTTTCAAGCATATTTTTATTAATTACAATTTTTGTATTTACCTTCTATCTTCTTCTAGAGCACAAAAGCGCCATCAAATTTATCGCTTCGCCATTTTCCGGGAAACAAGAAAAAAAGGTCAGCAGTGCGATTTCAAAAGTAGAGGCCGGTTTAGGGAGCTGGGTTAGAGGACAAATCGCCCTGTCATTTATTGTGGGTATATTAATATTTATTGGTTTGACAATCTTGCAAATTCCATTCGCGCTGCCACTGGCTCTAGTTGCCGGACTCTTGGAAATTGTACCAATTGTCGGACCAATCGTTTCTTCCATTCCGGCAATTCTTGTCGGTTTAACTATCTCCCCACTCATTGGTTTAGCAATCGCTGCCTTGTTCTTTATAGTCCAGCAACTGGAAAACCACCTTATTGTTCCTGTGGTTATGTCCAAAGCGGTTGGACTGCAACCTCCTGTGGTTATTCTAGCCCTTTTAATTGGCGCCAAACTTGCCGGGATTGGGGGAGCCGTTCTGGCAGTACCGACAGTAGTTGTCGCCAGGATTATTTTTAGAGAATTCTTAGAAGAAGATCAGAAATTTGAAGACGGATTAAAGGAACAGTAAAGTCAAAGATCCACCCCCGAGGTGAGCCTGGGTGTATCTTTGCGCACCCCGGGGTGTTATCGGTTAGTGGAAGATTTGCCTATTTTTTGATATAATCCATATCTGATTTCGGGAAGAAGAACGATCGCCAGGTACCGTACGGTACCTGGAGGAAAGTCCAGACAACAGGAAGCAAGGGACGGAGTGTAAGCTCCGACTAGTACCCTTCAATGTAATTCAGGGTAGCCTGAGTACAGTCGAAGGCTAATAGCTGGTGTCTAGACCCTTGTCTGCTCCACAGCAGATGTTCCCCGCATACGGGGTTTAGAACAGGTCTTGAACTGACAAGACTTGAGAGTCACAGAGACGAGCGGGAGTGAAACGCTGACAATCCTACCTGTTGCAACCCAGACTAGAACCGTTTGACCATGCTTCCGGGAGGTTCTAAGTAGGGGCAGCCCGCCCAAAAGGCGAGCCGAAATGATCAAATTGTCATTTCGAGATAGATGATCGTTAAAACCCATTCGACAAGCTCAGGGTTTTACCCTGAGTGTAATCGAAGGGTAAAACAGAATCTGGCTTACTCTCTTCCCGTAATCTTTTTTATTCCCCAAATCAAATTATTGTATAGATTCCCGCATTTGCGGGAATGACGCAGAGAGTGGAAGTTGACACTTTTGGCAAAAAATGCAATTATAATTTATATGGCCAAAAAAGCGCTTTTAAAAAGGTCCAAAAGCGCCCCTTTGTCGCAACTATTAATTGCAGCGACAGCTGTGATTATTCTGGTTGGAGCTTTTGAGTTTGTTACTCAAAACGACTTTACATCGATCGCTCCTACACAGCTTTTTTTGGTTGCCGGTGTTCTGGGGATTTTGGGACTTTACCTTAAAGACGAAAAGTAACTCCTCTTGCACTAGAAGCTACCTATTGTTATATTAGGTCTAAATTAATGGCCTCTCAATCCCAAAAAACTCCTATTGCTATTATGATTGGAGGAGGTGCAAAGCTGCCGGCAATCATAAAAGCTGCCCAAAAGCCTCAAAGTAAATTCTATATTAGATTAGTGGTTAGTCATAAGAAGGAATCTTGGGGACTTAAATTTGCTCTTGAAAATCAAATACCGGCAGTTTATTGGAATCTTCCTGATTATCGCAGCAGGATGGCCAGTGGTGACTCAAAAGCAAGGTCCAACTACATGAAGGACTTGGGCTGGTTCATATCTCAGCCGCAATACAGGCCAAAGCTTCTGGTTTTCGGCGGTTGGGATTTAGTAATGGATGATAACTTTTTCAATTTTTTCAAGTGCAATTTCGGTGAAGGGTATGCGGCAATTAATGCACATCCGGCACTACTACCTAAAAAGGGTGAAGGCGATAAAATTACCCTCCCCGATGGTACAATCAGCCCAGTTATCAAAGGGGAACAAACAGATGTTTTCAAAGCGGTCTTGGCTAAGAGACTGACTTACTTTGGTCCAACGATTCATTTCATGAAGCCGACAGTTTACGATACGGGGGCAGTTATCAGAAGAAAATTTATTAGAGTAGGGGATATAAAAACAATCGAGGATCTTCGGGCAAAATTTATGCCAATTGAGGACGAAATATTTATCGAAGCAATTGATGAAGTTATAAGCAGGTATTTAAATTGACCTAATTGACCTAAATAAATCCTAAGCACTAATATCTAAACTCTAAACAATATCAAAAATCTAAATTCAAAAAAAATAAAAAGTTTTGAAATTTGGATTTTGGTCATTAGAATTTGTTTAGGATTTAGGATTTAGGATTTAGGATTTAGAAATTTATCTATGCACAAAGCTACAGTTTTAGTCATTGACGGCGGCGGACGCGGATCAGTTCTTGTTGACAAATACCTACAAAGTCCCCATGTCGCAAAAGTCTTAGCCATTCCCGGCAATGATCTGATGCTTTCACAAAACAAAAAAAAAGTTGTGATCTTTCCTCAAATAAAAACTACCGATGTTGATCAAATCGCCTCCATTGCCAAGAGGGAAAAAATCGATCTAGTTGATGTTGCCCAGGATGATGCGGTTGCAGTTGGTGTAACTGATACTCTTTTGAAAGGAGGCTTCAAGGTTTTTGGTCCGACTAAAACCGCAGGTCAAATTGAGTGGGATAAGGCCTTTGCCCGGAGGTTTATGGAAAAATTTGATATTCCGACTCCGGCTTTTAAAATCTGTAAATCAGAACAAGATGGAATTAAATTCATTAAATCCCGAAAAGAAAGTGAGTGGTATGTTAAAGCTTCAGGTTTAGCAGCAGGCAAAGGAGCGCTTTACGCAAAAGACAATTCTGATGCTATTGAGAAAATTCACGAGATGAAAAATTTTGGCAAAAGCGGAGAGATATTTTTAATTGAAGAGTGTCTTCGCGGTGAAGAGTTTTCTTCATTTGCTATTGTTGATGGTCCGAATTTTATTGTCGTCGGCCACGCTCAGGATCATAAACAAGTTTATGATGGTAATCTTGGACCGAATACAGGCGGCATGGGTTGTTCTTCGCCGCCGATGGTCATCAATTCCGAAATGGAAAATCAGATAAAATCAATTTTCCAAAAAACAGTCGAAGGCCTGGCCAAAATGGATCGACCGTATCGAGGGATTCTTTATCTTGGAGGAATGATAGACGTAAAAGGTAATGTTTGGGTTATCGAATTTAATGCCCGCTGGGGAGATCCAGAAGCACAGGTTATAATCCCAGCCATAAAAGACGATTTTTTTCAGCTCGCAAGTTACGTCCTAAATAACCAATTCAACAAAATTAAAATTAGAAAAGATAATACCTTTCGAATCGTGGTAGCTGCTACTTCCCGCGGTTATCCAGAGGATTATAAAGTCGTCATCGGAAAACGAATTTTCGGACTAGATCGTCTCCTAGACTATTCTGCTCCTTCTCTTCGTCATCCCGATCCCGAGCTTGTCGAAGGAAAAGGATCTATCAAAATTTTTGGAGCCGGAGTAAAGATCTCGAACGGTCAATATCTGGTAAATGGCGGCCGCCTTTTTTATGTTGTCGGCCAAGGGAAAAACGTTGCGCAAGCCCGACAAAAAACTTATAATGCGTTATCTTTAGTCTATGTCGAGGGTAATAATTTACATTACCGCACCGACATAGGCTTTCGTGATCTAGAGAGATTTTATGATTTATGAAATAAGGATTACTGCAAATAGCCCCACCGATTCCAAAGGCCAGGAGCTCCTCGCCGAAATTAAAAGGACGCTTGGCATCAAATCAATCAAAAATATCCGCTCATCCAAAGTCTACCGCCTTGAAGGAATCTCTTTCTCTGATGCCCAAAAATTTTCTCAAGCTGTTTTATTTGAACCAATTAATCAACAAATGTCTTTTAACAAACCAATTTTCTCCAGCTTCGATAAAAAAATCGAAGTCGCCTATAAACCCGGCGTAATGAATCCTGAAGTTGGATCGCTCCTCAAGGCAGCATCTGATTTGAAAATTAAATTGACTGCTGCCGATACCTCAACCGAATACGCCTTTTGGGGAAAGGTGAAAGACAAAGATCTCTCAATAATAACGAATAGGCTTCTGGTTAATGAAACGGTCGAACAAGTTGTCAAAAAACCTCCTAAGACACTGATGATTTCCGGTCAAAAGGGTAAAGTCGAAAAAATCCCAGTTCGAAATCTATCAGATAGCCAGTTAATGGAACTTTCCAAAGATCGTCTTTTCTTAAACCGCCAGGAAATGAAGATAATTAAAAACTATTTTGCCAAAATCAGCCGTGATCCGACTGATTGCGAAATTGAAGTCCTGGCTCAAACCTGGAGTGAACACTGCGTCCACAAGACTTTCAAAGCAAAATTGATTGTTGATGGAAAAGTCAAAAAACCCTTGATAGACAGGATTCGGCAAACAGCAAACTACAATAAAAAACTGATCATTTCGGCATTTGTCGATAACTCCGGTGTCATTGATTTCTATGACGGATGGGCAATTTCCGGCAAAGTCGAAACTCACAACAGTCCTAGCGCAATTGAACCGTACGGTGGGGCAATGACCGGTTCCGGTGGAGTTTTTCGTGATGTTTTAGGAACAGGTAAAGGTGCAAAAATTATCGCATCAACTGATATTTTTTGTTTTGCGCCGCCTGATCTTCCATCAAAATCTATTCCTCCCGGATGTTTACCTCCCGACTACATCCTGCGCAAAGTTGTTGCCGGAGTCCGCGATTACGGAAACAGGGTAGGCATCCCTACAAATAACGGATCCGTGCATTTTCATCCGGATTTTCGCGCCAAATGCACAGTGGGGGTCGGTTCTTACGGTTTGATCCCCAAAAAAATCGCTAAAAAACAATTCCCCAAAGTAGGGGATCTAATTGTAACAATCGGGGGTAGAACTGGCCGAGACGGTATCCATGGAGCAACTTTTTCCTCCGGAGAAATGACAGATCGGACAATAACGGTCTTAGGTTCAGCGGTTCAGATCGGCAATGCCATTGAGGAAAAAAGAATGATCGATGCAGTTTACGACCTTCGCGATCAAGGATTAATAAGAGCAATCACCGATTGCGGAGCCGGTGGATTTTCGTCGGCAATCGGTGAGATGGGCCAAAAAATCGGCGCCCGTGTCTTTTTGGAGAAAGCGCCGCTTAAATATTCCGGTCTTTCCCCTTGGGAAATTTTTATTTCCGAATCGCAGGAACGAATGGTTTTAGCAATTGATCCCCAAAATCTCAAAAAGGCTGTTCAAATCTGCCAACTTCACAACGTTGAGGCGACTGTAATTGGTAAATTCGACGGTTCTAAACGTCTAAGAGTTACTTTTGATAAAAAGCCAGTTTGTGATCTGGAAATGCAATTTTTACATCACGGACTACCTCAAAGAGTCATGAAGACAACAAGAAACAAGCAACAACCCGTCCTCGACCGAGTCGAGACGAGGTCGGGAGAAACAAGAAACAAGAAACTACCACCTCTTCCTAAAAAGGCAGATGACTGGCAGGAGATTTTTGAGAAGGTTCTTTCTCATGGCAATGTCTGCTCCAAAGAACCAATTGTCAGAATGTATGACCACAATGTCCAAGGGACAAATGCCCTGCATCCATTTAGCGGGGTGAATTTAGACGGACCCAATGACGGGACTATTGTTAGACCAATCCTCAAAAAACCATACGGTGTTGTAATAACCCATGGTTTAAATCCCACCCTTAACCTTATTGATCCATACGGGGGAAGCATTTGGGCAATTGTTGAAGCGGTTTCAAATTTCATCTCCTGCGGTGGTGATATTAAAAACGCCGCTCTTATCGACAATTTCATTTGGCCATTTCCCGACGAAGAATCACTTTTTGACTTAGACCAGTCAGTGGATGCCTGCTCTGATATGGCCAGACTTTTAAAAATGCCATTTATTTCAGGTAAAGACAGTCTTTCGTCAACTTACAGGTACCCCTCGGGGAAAATTCTCAAGATACCACCTGTCCTTCTTATTTCTGTCTTTGGCAAAATTCCCGATGTTAGAAAAACAGTCAGCTCTGATTTCAAATCAGAAGGATCAACGATAGTTTTAGTTGGTAAACCTGATTTTAAAAATCTTGGCGGATCTACTTATTTCGATGTTCTCGGCACGAAAGATCCAGAAATTCCAAAGATTGATCTCAAGTCTCTTACGAAAGTTTTTGGCTCGGTCACAAAAGGAATAACACAAGGTCAAATTTTATCCTGTCATGACATATCTGAAGGCGGTTTGGCTGCGGCACTTGCCGAAATGTGTTTTGGAGGAAATTGCGGGACAGAGGTCGACCTGTCTTCAGTAGTCACCCAGACTGACACCCCCGGGGTGAAGTCAGGACGACACCATGAGGACACCCCGGGGGTGAATCTACGTCCCGACTTTATCCTTTTTTCTGAAACAGCCGGAACATTTTTAGTTGAAGTTGAAAATCCGCAAATTGCCAAAAAACTTTTTACTGGAATACCGTACGCTATTTTTGGAAAAACAGTAGCCGACAAAACAATCAGTGTATTCAGTGGTAGCAAGAATCTGTGTAATCTTGATTTAGATAAACTCAAAAATGCTTGGCAAAAACCAATGAGGGAGATATTTCATTAACATGATCAAGCCGAAAATTTGCATTCTTAGAACTGACGGAACTAATTGTGACGAGGAGCTTTTCTATGCTTTTGAAAAGTTCGGGGCAGCGCCGGAGATGGTTCATGTTAACCAACTAAGAGGCAAAAGTAAAAAGTTATCCTCTTTCCAAATTTTGGCTCTTCCCGGCGGGTTTTCTTATGGAGACGATGTCGCTTCCGGGAAAATTCTGGCAGTGGAGCTTATTAGTTTTTTGAAAAATGAACTTCAAGAATTCATTTCAAAAAAGGGATTAATTTTGGGAATTTGTAACGGTTTTCAAACCCTGGTCAGAACCGGTCTTTTACCTTTTAACAACTTTGGCCAAATGGATGTTACTTTGGCTGGTAATGACAGCGGCCGTTTTGAATGCCGCTGGGTGACAATAAAAACAGGGGATAGCAAATGTCTTTTTGTCAACGGTTCAGATGAACTTATTAGAATCGCAGTCAATCATGGCGAAGGCAAGTTTTACGCCGAGCCAAAAACAATCCAAAAGGTCGAAGATGAAAGTTTAGTCGTTTTCAGGTATGTTGACGAGAGCGGTCAACCGACACAGACTTATCCGCAGAATCCCAATGGATCGCAAAACGCTATTGCCGGCATTTGCGATCCGACAGGCCGAATTTTAGGTCTGATGCCTCACCCGGAAAAATTTGTCGACATCACCCAATATCCAAACTGGCGAAGGGAGAAAATTACCAAACCCCACGGAGCGTTTATTTTCGAGGAAATGATAAAGTTTGCGCAACAGAATTAACTTTTTTGTCATCCTGAACGGAAGTGAAGGATCTGCATTGAAATAATAGATTCTTTGTTTCTCTCAGAATGACAGTCGATGTTATGAAGAGCAAAAAGATAAAAGCGGTCATTTTTGATATGGATGGAGTTATTGTAGACAGCGAACCAATAGAATCATTGTCCTTGGAAAAGCTCCTGCGAAAGTATGGAAAGACTCCACAATATAACAAAGAAGGCCTAATCCACACTGTCGGACTGGCGGGTGAGACGTATAAACAAGTTAGTAAAAAATATAATCTGAAAGAGGACATAGAAGTATTAAAGAAGATAAAAAGAAAGATATTTCGAGATCTTGTAGAGAAAAAGCTCACAGTCATACCGGGTTTTATTGATCTTGTCAGGATGCTAAAGGAAGAAAAAATGAAGATCGCTTTAGCTTCAAATAGATTTGTCGATCTAGTCTTTTTTATGCTAAACAAAATAAAAGCAAAAGATCTATTTGATGTAATCGTCGGGGCAAGTGATGAAATAAAGCCAAAACCCTCTCCTGATATTTACTTACAAGTTGCAAGGGAACTGAAAATAAAACCCGCTGATTGTGTTGCTTTGGAAGATGCAGAAACGGGAATTGTTGCGGCAAAAAAAGCCGGTATGAAAGTAATTGCTATTCCCAATAAATACACAAAAAGTCATAATTTCGCAAAAGCTGATAAAATAGTAAAAAGCTTATCGGACGTGACACCAGAATTGTTACAAAGTTTATGAGGATGTCATCCTGAACGAAGTGAAGGATCTGTAACGAACTAGAGATTCTTCGTTTCACTCAGAATGACATATTGAGTTGATTATGAAGAGACAAAAAATTACTTACGCCCAAGTCGGCGATAATTATTACACGAAGGATCCTGTAAACAAGCTTTCTCAACAGGCCGCAGCAAAAACTGCTGTTCATCTTAAAAAAGCAAACTTTTCTGAAGTATCTGCAACCCGCGGTGAATCGGCCTTCGTCTGGAAGCAGGGCGATGTGTATATGGCGTCGGTCGTCGAATGTCTTGGAACCAAAAATTTAATTGCTGATGATGTAAGAAAGATAACCGGCAAAACTTACTATGATGTTATTGCCCAGGATACGGTCGCTACATTTATCAATGATCTTTCAACGGTTGGAGCAAAACCTTTGGTAGTCCATGCTTATTGGGCAGTTGAAGATAATAACTGGTTACATGACAGGGATAGAATGACAGATTTTATCAGTGGCTGGAAAAAGGCTTGTGATCTTGCGGGCGCGACTTGGGGCGGTGGGGAGACACCAACACTCAAAGGAATCATTAAGCCGAACACTGTTGATTTAGCCGGTTCTGCAGTCGGAATAATCGAAAGTAAAAAGCGCCTTGTAACAGACCAAAACCTTAAAATTGGTGATAGAATTATACTCATAAGGTCTGCCGGTATTAATGCCAATGGAATTTCCCTTGCCCGGGCAGTTGCCGCTAAATTACCAAAAGGTTATGCAACGAAACTTAAAAATGGAAAAACGTTTGGTGAAGCTATCCTTACCAAAACAAACATCTATGCCAAATTAATCCAGGATCTTTTGGATGCTGGCATTCAAATCCATTACATCTCAAATATTACCGGTCATGGTTTGCGAAAGATCATGCGCGCGCGCCAAAAATGTTCTTATGTTGTTGAAAAGATTTTTGATCCTCAGGAAGTATTTCTTTTTATTCAAAAACATGCCAAAATCAACGATTTTGAAATGTACCAGACTTTTAACATGGGTCAGGACTACGCCATTTTCCTCCCGTCACGGGACGTCGCGAGAGCTCTAAAAATCATCCCCAAAAACGGATTTAAAAGTCTTAATGCCGGCTACGTAGAAAAAGGACCCCGCCAAGTCATCATCAAACCCAAAAATATTACATTCAAGGGCGAAACTTTAGATCTCAGATGAAAACACAACCCCCTTGCAATTTTCAAAGGAATACCCTATAATTATAATTTATGGCACCATTGGAGATTAGATTTTACAGGGAAGTAGACGGCCGGATACCAGATCCTAAAACTGTCAAGCCTGGTTTTCAATATGGGGTACTAAGCACAGAAGTTGAAGTTGCAGCTTCCTGCGAGAGCGACGGTTCTCGTAGCACTATCGAGGCTCGGGTTCCGGGCAGTTGTAGTACCCGAAAAAAAATTGTTACACAGGGGCATCCGGTAACTGTGAGCGTTAACGATAGGCCATTTTTGACAGCAACTCACAAGTAAAAATCACCCCTTGCAAATTTTCACAAAAAGTAGCCATAATTTTAATTGGACATAGTAAGTCCGTCCATGTCGGCAGAGCAGAAGGGAAACATCGGTCATTTCAGGCCAGATCAATCTGAGCGACCCAAACTTTGTCTTATCAAACCCTCAGTATCAAGTCCACAAGAAGAGCAACACCAAATAGATGCTTTAGAATCTTATAGACAAGATTTTACCGAGTATTGGACACCCCTTGTGGTAACTTATATTCGCTCCAGAGTTAAGATGGGAGACTCCCATCTTAAGATAGCCAATGATTTCTTGGACAAGTTTAAAGAGTTAAAAGAAGGACATGCTGAGCCTGACAAAGATCTTACCAGAGATACCCTAGTTGTTCGATCTACCACCCTCAAAAGCTTGATTGATTTTGCCAGAGTCCGACTCGCTGCTGCAATTGTAGACGCAAAAACTGGGCAAGATGCAGATGCTCGACGTAAAGCAGATAGAAATGTTTTCTCTTGGAGACAAGTCAATAATATTTTGGAAACTACCCTGACTCTTAACCCGGACCCAATTACTCTTACCACCCAACCCCTTACCACTGGCCAGGGGTTATACTTAAAAGTTCTCGACAAGCTCGAACGATAATTGTAGAATTTCAGGTATCATATGAAATTATTTTTTGATCTAGAAACTATTCCGGCGCCGGAAAAATTACGCCAAATTGTAATTGAAGCTGAGCGCAAAAAGTTTCGGAATCGCGAAATCGCTGGTGATGATGAAGCGCTATATCGCACAAGTGCCATTTCAGGAGACTTTGGCAGAATTTTCTGTATCGGTTACGCGATCGATGATGATCCTGTCCAAATTATATCCGGTTCAGAAGACGAGATTCTTAAAAAATGGTGGCCAATTGCCCGCGATGCCCATGTATTTATCGGCCACAATATTATCGATTTTGATATCCCTTTTCTTTATAAACGCTCAGTTGTTAACAAAATTAAACCTTCCCAACAACTTCCCGTAAAAAGATTTTCTACTGAAAATATTTTTGATACGGCTAAGGAATGGAGCCGCTGGGATAATTTTTCCCAAACCAGTCTTCACAATTTATCCATTGCCTTAGATCTGCCAACATCCAAAGATAAAATGGACGGTTCTCAAGTTTATGATTTTTATCTTAAAAAACGCTACGAAGAAATCTACACTTATTGTAAAAAAGATGTCGTGTTAACCCGCCAAGTCTACAGGCGCATGCTATTTCTTTAAATTATCAACTTGAGCCTTAAAATTTCTTAAACGAGATCGGACTTTTTCTCGCAAATCGACTCCTCAACTGCCTTTTGCTATAATTTGCCTGTGAAATTTGGGAAAGTACTGGTTACGGGCTTTGAGAAAAGTGAGCTGTCTCCCTCAACTTTAAAACAGTTAAATTCTCTCGTACAAAAAGTAATTTTTTCTTCTAACCCCAATACAAATGATCGAAAGAATACTGATTGTTTGCTCTGTAAGTTTAATCCTGTTGATAAAAATACTATCGATTCTTTACCAAATTTAAAATACATCGGCGTCATGTCGACCGGTTATGCCAAAGTCGATACAAATTATGCAAAAAGCAAGGGAATTGTGGTGACAAATGTTCCTAGATACAGCGCGGAGTCGGTGGCGGAATTTGTCATAGCAGTAATTTTGGAACACATCCGCCAGTTGGAAAAGGCAAAAGCGCAGGCAAGAAAGGGTAATTATTCCGAATCCGGATTTAGCGCAACAGAAATTAAAGATAAAACTTTTGGAATTTTGGGATTGGGACGAATTGGGTCAAGAGTAGCAGAGCTGGCTTTGGGTTTCGGAGCAAATGTTTGCTATTGGTCAAGAGAAAGAAAAAGGGTCTTAGAGAAAAAAGGGATAAAGTTTGAAAATGCCGATACTCTAATTCCCAAATGTGATTTTCTTTCGTTGCATTTTGCCTTAAATAAGGAGACCGAGAATTTTTTAAATAAAAAAAGAATTGCAAAAGTTAAAAAGGGAGCGGTTGTAATCAATACCGCGCCGATGGAGCTGGTGGATTTGGATGCATTAGAGACGCGGTTAAAAGCAGGGGATATTACTTTTATTCTTGATCATTCCGACGAAATGTCGAGCGCGAATTTAAAAAGGCTCTCAAAATACAAAAACTGCATTATTTATCCGCCAATCGCGTACATTTCCAAAGAGGCGGGGCAGACAAAACAAGAGATTCTCATTAAAAATATGGAAAACTTCCTAAAAGGTTCTCCGAGTAATGTAGTGAATTAAGGAAGTAAATTGTACTCTTTGAGGATTTTGGTAAGGTTAGGGTGACAAACGCAATTGGCCGTGATTAAAGAAACTGCTTCTATTTTCATTTTTCCCACTTTTATTTTTTTCAGCTCTTTAACTTTTCTGAAAAAGGCCAAGTTGGGTTTTTTAAAGTAATAACGACAGACGCTGATATTGCCAAAAACTATCTCTGACGAGTAGGTTTTATTATCGGCAAAACCTACTCTTTTTAAATTGTCCCGAAGTTCCATAACTAAGTGTCCAAGAACCTCACTTGTAAATCCTCGAATAGATATTCCGGTTGGTAATTCAAAGAGGCCTTCGAGGTTAAATTCAAACGCTTGATATTTTGGTATTATTTGGGCAAAAACAGTTTTCACTTTTTCAATATCATCATCAATGAATAAAGGGGGCAAATTAATAGTTCTTATGTTTTGGATTGTTAAGTGTAGAGATTGGGGCAGGTAATAATATTGACTAGGATCCGCATTTTTGAGCGGCTTGATAATTTCTTTCAAAATTAACCTTTGCAAATTTTCGGGAATGAAAACGACACAGGTTAAACAAATTCTTTTGTCATTTACATAGTTGGAAGACGGAATAACGAGGGTGGTAGGTGTTTGAGCTTGCTTAAATTGTTTTTCTAATTTTTCAAATAACAGAAGCTGTTTCTGTTGGTAAGAAAGCACGGTCTAATTATACGTTACTTCACCTCCGAGGAGTTTGACGAGGTCGGACCTCGTTGTACTTGCGTAGGATCAAGACTTAGTATAGAATACTTCATCAACGATCTGCCTGCCTCTTGATTTTTTCTGCCCCTGAAATTCTGGCCCAAATTAGATTCTGGAGTCGTCGAGTTCAGATCTTCGATTCCGAGACCACTCATATTCGAGGAACTCGACTCCCCAGAATAAAAGAAAGTGGAAGACTTTATGAATTTAAAAAGATTAAAGCGTTTTGTAAAAGTCGCAAGAGGCAGGTCAAAAAAAGCCATTGATCAGATATCCAAACGTCCCTTAACAAGTTTTTTTATAGCTCTTGGAATTCTTCTTGGCTTAATATTTCTCTCGAATTTCATTTTAAAACCAGAAGCTCCGCCGACTAAAGAAGTACCGTCAAAGGAAGTTCAAACGTATAAAATCGGGGAAGCGCCCCGCATCACGGTCCAGGCCCAAGTCGAAAAATCCGGCGTTATTCAAATTGTTGCCCAAACTGCCGGTATTATTTCCTCAATTGGCGCAAACGAGGGTCAGCAACTTAAAAAAGGCGCCAATCTTGTCAATATCTCCTCGAACTACCAAGGTGCAAACGCCGCATCAATGCAAACTGCCATCGCCTCAAGACAATATCAGCTTGCTGTTGACACTTCTGATACCCAAAAAGAAATAATAGCCAAGCAGCGGGAAATCGCCGAAAAAACTCAAGAAAACGCAGGCGAGCTTCATGAAATATCTGAAAAGTCCATTGACGAAACTAAATCTTTAATCGACTTAAACCAGGGGATTCTCGACCAACTCGACAGCAATATTTCCGCGCTTGTTGCAGGCAATGTCGGTGGAGCAAATGACGCGGCGATACTGCAGGCAAAACAACTTAAAAGCCAATTCCAGTCAGCCCAAAATCAATTGAAGTCGGCACAAAGAAACATCGAGTATCAAACAGACGAGGATAATCCGCCGACACAGCTTGCCAATCTGGCAAAAGATCTAACGCTTAAACAATTGGACATTCAGGAAAAAAGTCTTAGCTTAAACTTAGAAGTCAGCCGCCTACAAGTTGCTCTTTCTGCAATTAATGCATCCCTTTTTCATCCCACAGCCCCGTTCCCCGGAGTTGTCCAAAGAGTTTTCGTCAAAGTTGGCCAGGCGATTAGTTCTGGCATGCCGATTTTGACTTTTGCCGGCCAGAATAGCCAGTTAACTGTTATTGCCCGAGTTCCCGGGGGTATTGCAGCAAAAATTTCCAAACTTGAAACAAGCAAACTTTATCTGGGAACAAAAGTAATCGAGGCCAGTCCCAGTTTCATTTCTCAGGAGGCAACTGACGGTCAACTCTATAGCGTAATTTACGATATCGGGAAGGAAGAGATGGATTCGCTAACGGACGGATCTTTTGTAAATATTGATGTCCCTGTTGGATATCCTGACACCCTAAAGACCCTGCCTTATGTTCCGATTGATTCAGTTTTTCAGACACAGGAAGAAAACATTGTTTATGTAGTTGTCGACGACAAAGCTGTTAGCAGGCAAATCGAACTCGGCTCTGTTGTTGGTAAATATGTGGAAGTAACTTCAGGACTGACAAGCGGAGATCAAATAATTTTGGGAAGAAACGTTATCGAAGGCGATAGGGTAAAAATTACCGATGGCTAAAATCTCAAAAACAAACTCCAGAGAAATTTCAACATACTTAAAGCGTTTAAAATTTGACCCGAAGCTTGCTGGTGCATGGATTGCCAGATATCTTGTAAATCTCAGGTTGGTTCTCCTTTTGGTTACAGCGGCAACTGTTGCGGGAATCGCCAGCTACATACAGCTGCCCAGAAGTTTAACCCCTGACATCAAAATCCCGCTGGTGATTATCAGTACGGTTTTGCCGGGAGCAGGTCCTGCAGACATAGAATCCTTAATTACAAATCCAATTGAAGACTCCCTCCAGAGCCTTGAACGAATCCAGGATATCCAGTCCACTTCAACCGATTCCGTGTCAATTGTAACAATACAATTCGAGTCAGGGGTAGACGCGGAGAAAGCAAAAACGGACGTGCAGTCACAAATTTCAGGGATTACCGATTTTCCCCAGGACGCCCAAACCCCGAGAATTGACAGACTCGATTTTGAAAACACACCAGTATGGACATTTGATGTAACCGGCATGGGTGATGAGGCCAGCCTTTTTAGATTCGCCAATGATTTAAAAGATGAATTAGAAGGTTTGCCTTCTGTGGATCGGGTAGAAATCTCCGGTCTTGAAGAACAGGAGGTTGAAGTTGTAATTAAGCCGGAGTTAGTTTCGGCATTCAGTTTAAATCCCCAGCAAGTTATCGGGGCAGTTACAACTTCCCTAAATGCGCTTCCCGCAGGAAACGTAGTTAGCGATAATTTATCCTTAGGTCTTTCAATGGACCCAGCAATTGTAGATATTGACGATATCAGAAATTTAAAGCTGAATATTCTCGGGAAGACTTTACTCCTTTCCGATATCGCTGAAGTTGCCGAAAGATCAAAACCGGATCAGGCTTCCTCCTTTATCCAAAATGCACAAGGAGAAACTTTTAAGGCAGTTAGTTTTAATGTCTTTAGAGTTTCTGGCATTAATATCGAAAATGCTGCAGATGAAGCGAAAGATGTTGTCAACTCGCGAATCGAAGCCTCAAACGGCATGTTTTCGGTCCTGACAATTCAGGACTTGGGAGAGTTGATTAGCGAACAGTTTGGCGAACTTCAAAGAGACTTTATCCTGACTGTCATCCTTGTTGTGGCGATTCTCTTTATATTTTTAGGGGCAAGGCAGGCAATGGTTTCATCACTAACCGCACCAATTACCTTTTTTATAACTTTTATTGTCATGAATACGGCAGGAATCGGCCTTAACTTTATTTCCATCTTTTCGCTTCTTCTGTCTTTAGGACTTTTGGTTGATGACACAATTGTTGTCATTTCAGCGACAACCGCTTACCATCGGGCCGGCAAATTTACACCAGTCCAAACTGGGCTTTTGGTATTTAAAGACTTTTTGGCTCCGGTGTTAACAACGACAATTACCACAGTCTGGGCATTCATCCCGCTTTTATTGACTGCCGGCATTATCGGAGAATTTATAAAACCAATACCGATTGTTACCTCAACAACGCTAATCGCCTCAATTTTTACCGCCCTTTTTATTGCGCTTCCGCTGGTTATTTTTCTCTTAAAGCCGCAAATGCCCAGGCGGGTTATTATCCTCATAAGGCTCTTGCTGATTGGAGTAGTTATCAGCGGTTTTGCAATTTTGATGCCCCGAAATCCTCTGTTGCCCCTATTGATACTGGCTTTTGTGGTTTTTCTGGCAGTTACTTATCGCGTCCGCAGAAATTTGGCCTCTTCAGTCCTGCGGTATAAATTTGCCAAAAAAACCACGATATTCTTTAGAGTTGAATTCACAAAATATCTTGACCAGGGGATTGTTAGTTTTGCGACAATTTCATATTTTTACAAAAGGTTGATTACTAAAATCTTAACCTCACCGTCTGCAAGGGTGAAAACTATTGCAGTGGTCGTTATTTTTTCGCTTTTCTCATATCTTCTTTTTCCCCTGGGACTTGTTAAAAACGAGTTTTTTCCGTCAACGGACCAGGACTCAATTTATGTTTCGGTTGAACTGCCGGCCGGAACAAAACTCCCGGTGACAACCCAGGAAGCTAAAGACCTACTTTCTTACTTTAAAGACATTCCCGATGTGAACTTTGTGGTTGTGGATGTCGGCAGAACTTTTTCGCAATTCGGCCAAACTCCGGGGACCGTAAATAACAACATTCTTTTCAGTGTCCACTTGAATGAAAAGAGAGACAGGTCATCTTCACAAATTGCCGAAATAACCAGGAGTAAATTTGCCGCATATACCAAAGGCAAAGTATCAGTCGAGGAATTAGCCGGCGGTCCGCCGGTAGGTGCTGATCTTGAGATTAAACTTTTTGGCGATGATCTTGCTCTTCTTAACGAAAACGCTGATCAAGTAATCAATTATCTCTCCAAGCAAGCCGGAGTGGTTAATGCCGATAAAACCATAAAGCCCGGCGCCAGTAAACTGGTTTTTGTTCCGGACAAGCAAAAAATAGCAGACAACGGACTAACCAACGATCAGGTAGGTCTTTGGCTGCGATTTTATCTCTCAGGACTTTCTGCTAGCGAGATAAAGCTTGAAGCACAGAATAATGTCACAAGAGACATCGTCATAAGACTCGATAAGATGACGCCGTCTATTGAGAGTTTAACTTCTCTTAATATTCCGACGGCTACCGGGAGACTGTTGCCTCTGTCTTATCTTGGAGAGGTGAAACTTGAACAGAACCCGACCCAAATTACCCATGCGGATTTCAAAAGAATAATCTCGGTAACGGGCGATGTAATAGCTGGTTTTTCAGTTATGGACGAAAACCGTAAACTGGAGAGTTTTGCCGATTCATTAGAACTCCCCTTGGGATACTCCTGGGAGACCGGCGGAGTTAATGAAGAAAACCAAAGATCGGTAGAGTCTATTCTTCAGGCAATGTTAATTTCCTTTATTTTGATAGTAGTGACCATGATAATCCAGTTTAATTCGTACAGGAGAGCTTTAATTGTCATGCTCGTTATTCCTTTATCAATTGCCGGCGTTTTTATAGTATTCGGGCTGACTAATACCCCGCTTACGTTTCCGGGACTGGTCGGGGTACTGGCTCTGTTTGGAATTGTAGTTAAGAATGCTATTTTGGTCGTTGATAAAATCGTGGCAAATATTAAAACCGGCCTTCCTTATATCGAATCTATAGCCGACGGTGCTTCTTCCCGGCTTGAGCCGATCGCCTTAACTTCAATGGCTACGATATTTGGACTTATTCCGATCACTCTTTCTGATCCATTATGGCGTGGTTTAGGAGGAGCAATTATTGCCGGTTTAACTTTTTCAGGGACAATCATGCTTCTCTTTATACCGGTTGTTTATTACTACATGTTTAGAGAAGAGAAAAGAAGAGGCAGGAAGCCAGCTTAGGTAAACATCGACTTGGATTGGAGTAAGCTTCAAGTTATTCTTGGTATAATTTAGATCACCCACTTACCTATGAAAAAGGTAGTTATCTTAATTTTATTGCTTATTGTAGTCGGGGCGGTTTTGGGCAGAGGACAGATTGAAGACTTCTATCAAAGATTCTTTGGAACCTTGCCTAAGATTGAAAAGGCAGTCGAGGATAAGATACAAGAAGTTAAAAAAGAAGTTAATGCTCCGCCGCCCCTTCAAGCAAAAGACGAATCACCTCAGGCATTTTTAACCACCGAAGGAGTTATAAAATTTACCAATATCCAAAGAGAAAAAAATGGCTTACCTCTCATTGCCGAAAATTCCCTGCTTGACGGGTCAGCTCAAAAAAAGGTCCAAGACATGTTCGCAAAACAATACTTTGAACACATCTCCCCACAAGGCTTGGACGTTTCTGATTTGGCAGAAGACGCAGGATATAAATTTATAGAAATTGGTGAAAATCTGGCTCTGGGGAATTTTTTAAATGATGAAGCTTTAGTTCAAGCCTGGATGGACTCTCCGGGTCACAGGGAAAATATTTTAAACAGCAATTACAGGGAAATCGGCGTTGCTGTTTTAAAGGGTACTTACCAGGGAAAAACAACATGGATGGCAGTACAACATTTTGGAAGACCTCTGTCCGATTGCCCTCAAATTGACACAACGCTTAAACAACAAATAGAAAATAATAAAGTCCTACTGGATCGGATGATCACAGAACTGGATGCGAAGAAAAAGGAACTGGAGCAGACCAACAGGAAAGATTCTGAGTATAACCAGAAAGTTAACGAGTACAATAAACTGGCAGAAGAATATAACAAGTTGGCCCAAGAAACAAAACAGTTGCTTGAGGATTACAACAACCAGATTAATAATTTTAATAAGTGCGTTTTATATTCGCTCGCAGAACACCCCGCCTAAATTGCAATTTTTGGCGGGGATGAGGAGCGAGAGAATACATACTTCCGAGTACTTGGGTTACCTTCCTCGCTCATGTAAACTTGTTAGGACAATACCGAGGGCTCTAGAGCCCTCGGAAGTTTATAATATTTTCCTTTTGAATCAAAAAGCGTGGTCTTCAGTATCTTTCAGGGCATCCTCTTTGGTTTTATGGATCGTCCCGTCACGATGTTCGGCTGGACTGTAAATTGTGTAAAGTTTCAGATTATTTTGGGCTGAGGTATTAATAATATTATGCTCAACCCCTGCCGGAACAACTACTGCTGAGCCATCTTTTAAAGGAAATTCTTCACCGTTTAAGACTGCTTTGCCTTCTCCCGACTCAATCCGTAAAAACTGGTCAACGTTTTGATGAGTCTCAATGCCGATTTCTTCGTTTGGCAAAAGGCACATCACTACCAATTGACTATGTCCACCCGTAAAAAGGACTTGGCGGAAGTTTTGATTGCTTTGGGTTCTTTCTTCAATATTAACCACATAGCCTGCCATGTTTTTCACCTCCAATTTTTTTTAAATCTCCGACTTTAAAAATTCAGATAATTGTACACTAGTCTGCAATTAATCTACAACCATGCAAAGGGGTCGATATTTTCAATCCGGCGCTTGACATTATTATTCTTTAGGTAGATAATACAACCTTTTTGACCCTCCTGGGCTAAAGCTTCGGAGGGCAAGGGACCACCGGCCCAGAGGGCCTCTGGCCCGGAGAGGGGAGGTGAGGTATAAGTGATGAAAATGAACAGTTGGGATTGGCTGGCTATGATTCTAGTAGTAATCGGCGGCTTAAACTGGGGCTTAATCGGGCTTTTCGATTTTGACTTAGTAGCCGCTTTATTCGGTTTCATGTCTGTAGCAAGCCGAATAATCTACACTATAGTTGGCTTAGGCGCTGTTTACGCGATAACAAGTGCGTTTGCCAAAACCGGAGCTTTCAGGGGTACAGCCTCATTAAAAGGAGCTTAAGAGGCCTCTTGTACTTCTTGTTTTTCTGGAGATCTTTGGTCTTCAAATACTTGGCAGTCGGGAGGCCGTGTGGAATCAGTACAAAGTCTATAACTCAAATTCTCTGGCGGAAACCCATCCTGGAAGATTCTCCTGTCGAGAAGACATCGGCCATTTGTAATGGCGTACCCTGGCGGTAGGGTTGAAGTACATTTTTCTACCATTTCTACTTAGAAAGGGTATCAAAACAGCAAAGTGTTGTCAAATATATAAAATTTTGCTTTTTGCACAAAATATGTTTAAAATACGTCAATGGCGGGTCGAAAAGCGTACAAGATCGCAACCTTAGGCTCTCACTCTGCCCTTCAGATCTTAAAAGGCGCCCGCGACGAAGGCTTCTCAACAATAGTTGTAGTTACCCCAGACCGTCTCGATCTTTACAAACGGTTTAAATTCATCAACAGAATCATCGAAATTCCAAGCCTTTCCGATTTTCCAAAGGTCGAAAATCAACTCATTTGGGAAAACGCAATCATCATTCCCCATGGTTCGTTCGTTGCTTATTTAGGGATCGATGAAAATAAAAATATGAAGGTTCCATATTATGGGAATAAGGAGATTTTGGATTGGGAATCGGACAGGATGAAACAAAGGGAATGGCTGCAAAAAGCCAAGGTTCCTGTTCCCAGAAGATTCACTAAAGCCTCGGAGATTGACGTTCCGGTAATGATTAAATCTTACGGTGCGTCCGGCGGCCACGGTTATTTTTTCGCCAAAAACAAACAAGAGTTCACATCCAAATTTAAAAAATTTAAAGCCCGCCCGTATATTATTCAGGAATATGTAATCGGTGTTCCTCTCTATATCCACTATTTTTATTCACCCTTAACCGGTCAACTTGAAATACTTTCCATTGACAAACGCTATGAAACCAACGTCGATTCATTGGGAAGAATCCCATCGCAAAACCAGCAAGGACTTGGTATTGAACCTTCGTTTGTTGTAGTTGGCAATAGTCCCCTGGTGCTTCGTGAGTCGCTTTTAGGTGAAGCTTTTGAAATGGGAGAAAGGGTTGTTGTAACTTCCAAGTTATTAATGAAAGGTGGAATTTGGGGACCTTTTTGTCTTGAGACAATTATTACGCCGGAACAGAAATTCTCCGTAATGGAAATTTCCTGCCGAATTGTCGCCGGCACCAACTTATTTGTGACAGGATCTGCCTATTCTGCCCTCTATTATAATAAGGAAGTTTCTACCGGCAGACGAATTGCTATGGAAATAAAAGAAGCAATTAAAAAGAATCAGTTGGAAAAAATACTAGATTAATATGACTTTCACACTAACGTCATTCTGGCTTGTCCAGAATCCTTACATGATTAGATTCTGGAGTCGTCGAGTTGAACTCGACTCCCCAGAATGACAATTAATGAAAATGAATAAGCTTAAGAATTGGTCAGGAATCACAGCAGTTATAGGTGTCGACTGGGGTGATTCTGGTAAGGGTAGAATTATTGATGACTTAGCCCAAGAGGCAGATATCATTGCAAGGTACAATGGTGGTTCTAATGCCGGCCATACTGTTGTTAATCATTATGGAAAGTTTGCCTTACATATTATTCCTTCAGGTATTTTCAATCAAAAAGCAACAAATCTAATAGGCAAAGGAGTCGCGGTAGATCTTGAATCTTTAATTGATGATGAAATTATCCAACTTAAAAAGTCAGGAGTTTCTTGGAAAAATTTAGTTATCGACAAGCAGGCTACTCTTACAATGCCTTGGCACAAACTTCGAGACGGTATAAGAGAGGAGTCCAGGAAATATAACAAGGTTGGGACGACAAAAAGGGGGGTAGGTCCAACTTATGCAGACCGAACCGAAAGGGTAGGACTTAGGGTCGGGGATTTATACAGCAAGAATTTTCGGGAAATTTTAGAAGCCGAAATTAAGATCCAAAATAGATTTTTCTCGCTAAATCTCTCCTCTGAAAAAATTTACAAAAAATTTAAATCTTACGCCAAAATTATCAAACCTTACATTGGTCAAACCATCCCAATCCTGAAAGAGGCGATTGCCAAAGGAAAAAATGTTTTATTTGAAGGTGCCCAAGGATGGCTTCTGGACATTGATAATGGTACTTATCCCTTTGTTACTTCTTCTAATCCTGGCATTGTAGGTATTTGGCGATCATACGACCTCCATCCTTCCCTTATTAATAATGTCATCGGAATAACTAAGGCCTACACCACAAGAGTCGGTTTCGGCCCAATGCCTTCAAAAATAGAAACGAACCAGCGGGACATCATCATTGAAAAAGGCCATGAAATTGGCACAACTTCCGGGCGGGTTAGAGATCCGGGTTGGTTAGATTTAGTTCTTCTTAAAGCCGCAACCGATTCTAATCAAGTAACACAAATTGCCATAACTAAAATTGATGTGCTCTCGAAAATACCCAAAATTAAAATATGTACCGGCTATAAAATCTCCGGCAAACCCGCACATTATATTCCTGGGAATTCTTATTATCTTTCGCTATGCAAACCGGTTTATGAGCAGTTTCCCGGTTGGGACGAGGATCTCTCACAAGTTAGGAAATTTGAGGATTTACCTAAAAACGCCAAAGACTATATAAAAAGAATAGAAGAGTATACGAAAACACCAGTCACTTTCATTGGTGTAGGCCCGGGTAGAGAGGAGGCCATTTATGTATAAAAAAAGAGTCAAAGAGTCCCGCCGCCGCCAAGGCTTTGGCGGACAGGTAAAGAGTCAAAGAGTCAAAGAATATACTGTTGCAGTTCTAGGCAGTCATTCGGCTTTGGATGTTTGTCGGGGGGCAAAGGATGAAGAGTTTAAGACGTTGGTTATTGTTGAAAAGGGTCGGGATAAAACCTATGCAAAGTATTTTAAGTCATCAGATCCTTCGATAAACTCAGGACCTACGGGTTGCGTTGATGAAGTTCTCTACGTAGACAAATTTAAAGACATTCTCTCTGAAAAAATACAGAAAGTACTAAGAGCGAAGAATTGCATTTTTATTCCCCACCGTTCTTTTGAAGTTTACTTAAATGACTATGACGCAATTGAAAAGAAATTTAATATTCCAATGTTTGGCAACCGCTACCTACTGCGAACCGAGGAGAGAAGTGAGAAGCCGAATCAGTATGATCTTCTTGCCAAAGCCAACATTAAATTTCCAAAAATATTTAAAAAACCAGAAGATATCGACTGTTTAGTTATTGTTAAGGCTCAACAGGAAAAAGTTTCTTTTGAACGGGGTTTCTTTTTCGCCAGTTCGCCAAAAGAGTTCTACTTGGAAGCCCAAAAAAGAATCTCTTCAGGCTTAATTTCTAAAAAGAACCTTGAAAAAGCCGTGATTGAAGAATTTATTGTCGGTGTCGCAGTTAATTTCAATTTTTTCTACTCTCCGATTTCCAAAAGATTGGAACTTGTCGGCACCGATGCCAGAAGGCAGACAAATTTGGATGGAATTTTGCGTCTGCCAGCGCCCCAACAAATAGAAGCCCTAAAATATCTTGAAGTGACTTTTAAAGAAATGGGCCATTTTGCAGTAACTCTTCCGGAGTCTTTAATTGAAGAGGCAATGGAAATTGGCGAAAGGTTTGTCAGGACAACCCAAAAAGAGTATAATCCAGGCATAATTGGTCCCTTTGCCCTTCAATCATTGATTAGGCCAATTTTTCCTAAATTAGAAATAGTTGTCTATGACGTTTCACCTAGAATGCCTGGGTCGCCCGGAATTAACGCAACACCATATAGTGGTTATTTATATGGCAAATCAATCAGTATGGGGCGAAGAGTCGCGATAGAGATAAAAGAGGCATTGGCAAATAATCAACTTAACAAAGTTGTGACTTAAATTTTTTACAATGAAAGGGCAACAGCTAGAATTAACAACACTTACAGCAATAACCCCGCTCGACGGCCGCTATCGTGATCGCGTGAAAGAACTTACCCCTTATGTTTCCGAATACGGCCTTATCAAAACAAGATTTGAAATCGAAGCTAAGTATTTAATCAGCTTATCAGAAGTAGGCATTGTCAGGCATCTTGCTGCTAAAGAAAGAAAGACACTCGACACATTCGGAGAAAATCTAACTCTCGCAGATGCCCAAAAAGTCAAACAAATCGAATCCGAAACCCGTCATGATGTTAAAGCTGTCGAAAGAGCATTCAGGATACTGGTCAAAGGAACATCGCTTGGGGACATAACTGAAATGATCCATCTCGGACTTACTTCCGAAGACATCAATAATCTTGCTTACAGATTAATGCTTATGAGGGCAACAAGAAAAGTCTGCATCCCGATCATTGATAGTTTGATTGATCAGCTTTTGGCTCTTGCCAAAAAGTATATGAAAACCCCTATGCTGGCCAGAACCCACGGACAGGCAGCTGTACCAACGACTGTCGGCAAAGAAATCGTTGTTTTTGCCGCCAGACTTAACGGCCAAGTCAGAGAACTTAAAGGCCAACAGCTTACCGGTAAATTAACAGGAGCGGTCGGCAACTTTAACGCACTTAAGTTTTCTTATCCCGAAATTGACTGGATAAACTTTTCCGCAAAATTCGTTAATAGTCTTGGCTTTCAACCAAATCTTGCTACCACCCAGATTAATTCTTACGAGGATGTTATTAAATATTTTCAAAACATCGCAAGAATTTGCGGGGTAATTATTGATTTTGACCAGGACATCTGGCGCTACATCAGTGACGACTGGTTTATTCAGGATGTTAAAAGCGGTGAAGTCGGTTCATCGACGATGCCTCAGAAGGTCAATCCGATTGACTTTGAAAACAGTGAGGGAAATTTAGTTTTAAGTAGAGGGATCTTTGAAACACTTTGCCGAAAACTTGCAATATCAAGACTTCAGCGTGATCTTTCAGACAGTACGACTATTCGAAATATTGCTACATCCCTGGGATTTTTCCTTGTGGGAATAAAAAGCACATTGACAGGACTTTCGCGTGTAAGACCAAATGAAGAGAAAATTTCTGAAAGTTTAAACCGTGATTGGTCAATTCTTACTGAAGCGGTCCAGACAGAACTGAGAAAAGAAGGAGTTAACGACCCCTATGCTCTAATTGCCAAGCTCTCAAGGGGCGAACATATTGATCGGGGAAGATGGCAACAGTGGCTGGACAGTCTGCCGATTAAAAAAGACCAAAAAACACGTTTGAAAAAACTTACACCTCAAACCTATACTGGACTGGCTGTTCAGTTGACTGACCGGACTATTAACGAAATTATAGCTTCAAGAAAAAAATGAGAAAAGCGCAGGTTGGTATAGTTATGGGTTCAGATTCAGACTTGGAAGTCATGACAGACGCGGCCAAAGTTCTTGACGAGGTCAAAATTGCCTATGAACTTTCAGTTCTTTCCGCCCATCGAACACCGGAAGAAACGGCAAGTTATGCGAAAAATGCTCAAGCGCGGGGTTTGAAAGTTATCATAGCCGGAGCAGGAGGAGCAGCTGCTCTTCCCGGATCAATCGCCGCTCAAACTATCCTTCCGGTAATCGGCGTTCCAATCAAGTCAAAATCATTGGAAGGATTGGATGCTCTTCTTTCGATTGTCCAAATGCCACCGGGAATTCCGGTTGCTTGTGTCAGCCTAAACGGAGCAAAAAATGCCGGACTTTTAGCTGCAGAAATAATTGCTGTTGACGATCCAATTATTAGGGAAAAAATTGCACTTTACAGGAAAAAATTTAAGGAAGAAGTTCTTAGTAAAAATACAAAACTTAAAAAAATCGGCTGGACAAAATATTTAAAAGAAAAAAGCTTGAAATGATTGACCAAAAAACGATAATTAAAAATATCCCGAGTGCTATTCGCTCTATCTCCTTTCCGGCGCTAGGAAAAAGAAATACAGGAAAGGTCAGAGATTGGTATACGAAAAGTCACTTAAGAATATTAATTGCCACCGACCGAATTTCTGCCTTTGACCGGGTTTTAGGACTTGTTCCTTTTAGAGGAGCAATCTTGACAAAACTTTCCGAATTTTGGTTTGAAAAAACCCGCGACATTGTCGCTAACCACATGATTGGCGTTATTGACCCCAATGTGATGCTGGTTGCCGAATGCCAGGCATTGCCGATAGAAGTAGTGGTCCGAGCCTATATCACCGGGGTAACGGATACTTCACTTTGGAGAAGGTATTCCGAAGGTGAAAGAATAATTTACGGCCTAAAATTCCCGGAAGGTTTAGTCAAGAATCAAAAGTTAAAAAAACCGGTTATCACTCCAACTACTAGAGCAACTGGTCCGGCTGGCCATGACGAGCCAATTTCAGCAAAAGAGATTCTTAAGCGAAAAATCATTGCCCCTAATATCTGGAAGCAAATTGAAAAAGTTGCCCTAAAATTATTCGAAAGAGGGACGCAAACTTGTGACAAAGCCGGACTGATTTTAGTTGATACCAAGTATGAGTTTGGTTTAGATAAAAAAGGTAAGCTTATGCTGATTGATGAAATTCACACCCCGGACAGCAGCCGGTTCTGGATTAAAAAAACTTATGCACAGAAGTTTAAAAAAGGGCAGGAGCCGGAAAATTACGATAAAGAATTCATGAGATTATGGTTTGTCGAACAAGGGTATAGGGGTAAAGGAAAGGTCCCTAAAATGCCCCCGGAATTTATCGCCAAAATTGCCGAGCGCTATATTAGCGTTTATGAAAAATTATCCGCTGAAAAATTCGAAGCAGACTTAACAACTTCTCCAAAACAAAGAATTCTGGCAAGTCTTTCGAAATTAATATAAACTTCCGAGGACTGAAAGTCCTCGGTATTGTTTTTTAAGTTTACATGAGCGAACAAAAAACGCACCAGTCCTCGAAAGTATGTATTCTCTCGCATTCTCCGTCGAGTCTGACTTGACTATATTCTTGCGAGCGAATATAAAATAAGTCATGATTGCGGTTTTTGATTTTGGAGGACAATATGCTCACCTGATTGCTCGTCGGGTAAGAGAGCTGGGGGTAAGAAGCGAATTGGTTTCTCCTCAAATATCAATTGATAAGCTTAAAAAACTTTCTCCTCAAGCTTTAATTTTTTCCGGAAGCCCATTTTCCTGTTATGAAAAGAATGCACCGAGGGTAAACCCTAAAATTTATGATTTGGGCTTGCCGATTCTTGGCATTTGTTATGGTCAGCAGCTTATGGCATACCAACTATCCGGCAGAGTTTCTTCGCATCTACAGAAGCAATTTGGGAAAGAAATAGTAAATGTCGAAAAATCCCCACTTTTTGAAAGTCTTTCAAGCAGTGAAACCGTTTGGTTTTCCCACGGCGACCAGGTCGATAAACTGCCTTCCGGTTTTAGGGTAATCGCGCAAACCAAAAACGCCAAAGTAGCCGCCATGGAAAACCAAGCTAAAAAACTTTACGGCATTCAGTTTCATGCCGAAGTTTCACACACTCCAAATGGCGGGAAAATTCTTAGAAACTTTCTTTATAAGATTGCCAAAGTCAAAAAAGACTGGGATCTGAAAACCGTAAAAGTTGATCTTGTAAAAAAGCTCAAAAGGCAAATAGGTACCGGTGGGGTAGTAATGGCAATCTCCGGCGGAGTTGATTCACTAGTTGCTGCAACACTCTTGAAAGAAGCGATTGGTCAAAACCTGCATCTGGTTTTTATTGACACGGGACTTCTTCGCAAATATGACATTTTCGATTTCAAAGAAGTAATTAAAACGGCAGGTCTTAAGAATGTCAAGATTATCGACAGAAGAACTAGGTTTTTGAAAGTTCTAAAAGGTGTTATTGACCCGGAAGAAAAACGTCAAAAAATTGCCAAACTTTACTTTGCAATTTTTGAAGAAGAAGCAAAAAAAATCGGTGATGTAAAGTACCTTGGTCAAGGAACAATTTACCCTGACAGGATCGAATCAGCGCAAGCCTCCAAACATGCCGATAAAATTAAAAGCCACCATAATGTTACATTACCTGCCGGACTAAAACTTATAATTATTGAGCCTTTGGCAGAATTTTATAAAGATGAAGTCAGAAGACTAGGAAGAATCCTTGGAATCAATGAGAAGTTTTTGAACCGGCATCCCTTTCCCGGTCCGGGTCTTGCTATTAGAATTTTAGGAGAGGTGACCGAGGAAAGATTGAAGATACTGAGGGAAGTGGATGATATTTTCATCCAAGAGCTTAAAAAATCAGATATATATAATATGGAAGGACAAGCCTTGGCTGCTCTTTTGCCAATTAAATCCGTAGGCGTTATGGGTGATGCACGCACGTATTCCTACATAATTGCCTTAAGGTCAGTCGATACGGAAGATTGGATGACCGCCGACTGGTCAAAAATTCCCTACAATGTCCTGGAGAAGATCTCCTCACGTATTGTCAATGAAGTCCGCGGCGTTAATCGAGTCGTTTACGACATTACCCAAAAACCCCCGGCAACAATAGAATACGAATAAAAATGAGTCCAGAAAGAAAACAAAAGGGACAAAGGAAAACTCTTTTTGAGGTAGCCAAAAGTTATGGAGTTGACTTGATGCGGGAAGGGAGAAGATCAAGAGAGTATTTCGAAGCTTTAGATGAGGTTGCCCAAGCTCTCAATCTTAAATTGAGAGAAAATTTACAAAGAGTCGAAGAAAACGACTACTTTCGTACCCCTAAAGCCGTAGCAGCTATGGTCTTGGAAGAAGCTGCAGGAAAATTAGATTGGGCTGTAAATAAGCTTTCTGCACGAGACTTATCCAAGCTAAGAACTCAATTAGCCAGAGCAATTGCAGGGGGTATTCTTACGAGCTTGTCATTTACTTGTCCACCTAAAGAAGGCGAGATATCTCCTGAGCAGAAAGTACTTAATTTTATAGGTGGGCGCTGATATTAAATGAAAATCTCAGATTTAGTTGTTGTTACAACCAGCAAAGACAAAATTGCCGAGATTAATCAAATTTTAGGAACAAATCACAAAATCTCAACACTTGATATCCCCGAAATTCAATCACTGGATCTTGATGAGGTGATCTCCCACAAAGCCGAAGATGCATACAAAATAATCAATAAGCCGGTTCTGGTTGAAGATATTAGTCTTGAGATTAAAGCCTTAAAAGGTTTGCCGGGAACATTTATTAAATTTTTTCTTCAAACAGTAGGAACCGAGGGTACAGTTAAAATGATTGGCAGTGCCAAAACTGACACTAAGGTAACCGCGGCCGTAGCAATCTATGACGGGAAAGATCTTAGAATTTTTAAAGGCACAATCTATGGTACTTTGTCGCCAAAAAATAGGGGACCCTACGGTTTTGGTTTTGACAAAATTTTTATCCCCAGAGATTACACCAAAACCTTTGCCCAAATGCCACCGTCTCTCAAAAACAAAATCTCCCATCGCGCCAAAGCCCTTAGGAAAGTAAAGGAATATTTCATATCTTGACTCTTGATGACCAATGGGTTATTCTAGCAGGCTGAAATGTTTAAAAAAATTGTTGTCGTTTTGACTACTCTTTCAATACCGCTTTTTGTGGGTGGGGTAGTCTTGGCGCAGCAACTGGATTACTCACAAAATAAAACAGTAGTATTACCAAAAGATGAAATAGTCGACAAGGATTATTTTGCCGCCGGAGAGACAGTAACTATTTCCGGTACAGTTAACGGTGATGCCTATATTGCCGGCGGTACGGTCAATATTGAAGGAGAAATCAACGGCGATCTATTCGCTGCCGGCGGAGTAGTTAACCTTGGTGGTACTATTACAAATGACGCTCGCGTGGCTGGCGGTGAAGTCACTATTTCTTCACAGATTAATGGTAACCTGACAGCTCTCGGCGGTAATGTAAATATCACTGATGCCGCAAATATTGAGGGCAGTTTGGTGTCCGGAAGCGGCAATCTCTCAATCTTTGCTCCAATTGGCAAAGGCCTAACTGTCGGTTCGGGTAATGTCACATTAGGTGACACAGTCGGTGGCGACATTACGGCTGGAGTTGGTCAGTTAACTTTAACCCCAAATGCTCAAGTATCCGGAGATCTGACATACTGGAGCGACCAGGATGCGCAAGTTCAGGCAGGTGCCCAAATCACAGGCCAAACAACTCACAATATTCCACCCAAACCTTCAAAAGATCAACCGAAAAAAGCCATAGCTTCTACCGCGATCGCCTTTAAAATTATCAGTTTTGTTTCCGCCTTAATCTTTGGACTTATTTTGATAAAGTTTTTACCGGTTTTTGCCAGCGAGACGAAAAAAATCATTGGTCAAAAGTTGCTTGTGAGTTTGGGGGTCGGATTTTTGGCACTAGTTTTGACTCCAATCGCATTTATCGTTTTACTTTTGCCAGTGGTAACCATTCCGCTTGCTTTGATTCTTGTGGTCGGTTTCTTGATTACACTTTATCTTGCCAAGATTTTTGTGGCTATGTGGGCCGGACACAGAATCTCAAAAATATTTAACCTCAAAACTGGTAATTACTCGACTTTCCTTTTAGGACTAGTCGTTATTTATATAATTACTTTAATTCCGTTTATCGGTTGGTTAGTTTGGCTACTGGTAGTTTTGACGGGTACAGGTGGAGTGATCCTTACTAAATTTAACTTCTACAAACAACTGCGATCCAAAAATCTTCTTTAAACCTTCTTAACCAACCCCATATCTATCTCTTCAAGAGAGTTTATAGCTAAGTCCGCTTTTGAGTAGTTTTGAGGTGGAGTCATTTTGTTGATAACAGCAATGCACTTACACCCTGCGGATTTTGCTGCTTCAATGCCATTTGTAGCATCTTCTAAAACCAATGTTTCCTCTGGCTTTAAACCCAGTTTCTTGACTGCAACCGAAAATATTTCAGGATCCGGTTTCCCTCGTTTAATATCATCGCCAGAAACAATCACATCAAAATAGTCGGCAATTTTAAATTTTGCCAAAACCACGTTTATGTATTTTTTCGTACCGGAGCTTGCGAGGGCAATCTTAAATTTATTTTTCTTGAATAATTTTAAGGATTGGAGAAGACCTGGCATCGTTTTTAAATTTTTATTTACTAGATCAAGAAATATTGCCGAGCGCTTCTCTTGCAAATTTTCTAAATTAACATCTAATTTCAAATAATCAACAAGGTACTTTAAAATGTCCGATACTCTCATCCCCACTAAACCCGCTCTGATATGCTCTGGTACTTTTTTTTGATCTACTCCATGCCTTTGGAAAACCCTATCCGAGGCTTCGATATGTAAGGCGTAAGAATTGACCATCAAGTCATCCATGTCATAGATAACTGCTTTAATCATATGTATATTTTAGCAAGTTATGAGCCAAAAAGATTGATATAATCGAATAAGTTAGTGTGCACTTAGTACCGACTGGCGAAAGTCTAAGAAATAATTTAATCTATCATTTTTATTTTTTATGAACCCTTTGAGTTGCCAGAAACGCAGTAGTGTTAACCAGAGTATGGATTATTGCCGGAGCAATAAATCCATCCGTAAAACCTCTAATTAATGCCAAAACTATCCCTACTACAAAAAGCGCGAGCAGTTGTCCAATATAGACTAAAGTGGAAATAATTGGGTGTAGTTCCAATTGGGATATTTTTCTTGATTCGAATCCAAGAAGTTGGCCATGCTTTTGAAGTTTAAAAGCCGGGATGATATGCCAAGCTGCAAAAAGGCCACTGGTTGCAAGCGCGGCTATAATTCCTCCATAGGTGTTTTCTAAAATTGCAAATAAGATTCCTCTAAATAAAGCCTCCTCAAAAAAGGCAGTCCCGATAGGGATGTGAATTGTCGAATGGTAAAGTATTACTGATATCGGTTTTAGATCTTCGAAAAATTCTTTTCTTTTATTTGCGCCTATCCTTGGGAAAACAATTGCAGCCAAAAAAGGCAAGGAAGCGAAAATTCCAATAACTAACCCCCAAAAAATACCTAAAGATACCAGTGGTGATGTCAGGCCAAGTGTTTTAAAAGATAAGTTGTATATAGCGAATCCCCAGAAGGTAATTAACGCCAGAAAGAAAAGATTTAGAGGAACATAAATATTGGCATGGACCTTGCGGGGTAGAAGATTGACCAAGATATTATAAACAACAACAGTCGTTGACAAGAGTATATGCGAAAGGCTCAGGGGGATCATGCTTTGATCCTTTTCCTAAAGAAGCTTTGCTCGTCCACAAACCAGGTTACTAAATCGAGCAAAAACAGAAGAAACGCGAAAATAAAAAAGACAGTTGCGGTTTGCACATCGATAACCTTAAGAGTCTCGGATGAAGCCAATGAAAAAAGAAAAAATAAGGCTGTTGGCCAGATGATTAAAAATCCTAAAAAAGATGATATATCCGAAATAAATCTCCAGGTTTTTTTTGAATAATAGAAAATACCCAAAGCATCAATAAAAGTAACTAGAAGGAAAAAAATTAAAATTGCATGGTATACATTCAACGCGACTGGCCAGCCAAAGCCCAGCAGTGGATTTAAGGTTTTCAGAAATTGAGGTAGTCTTAGAAAATCAACAAAGTCTTTGGTTATTACATGAAGAAGTGTAATCGTTCCGCAAATTAGTAAAAATATAGATAGATGTACCCATTGCAAAACTGTGATGAGGCGCGAGGGTGTAGCCATATATATATCTTACTAGACCTTGAGGACGAATTGCATGCGTAAAACTAACAAATTTTTGTGTATAATCCAATAAATGCTTGCAAAAATAACTTCTGCCGCAGTCATCGGTCTTGATGCTGTCCCCATTACTGTCGAAGTCGATATTGCTGCCATGGGTCTGCCGTCATTCACAATTGTTGGATTGCCCGATAAAGCAGTTGAGGAGTCAAAAGAAAGAGTTCGTGCTGCCATTAAAAATTCGGGAGCGGATTTTCCTCCCAAAAGAATCACAGTTAATCTTGCTCCTGCCGATCTTCCTAAAGAAGGTCCGGCTTATGATTTACCCATCGCTCTAGGTATCTTGATGGCTTCGGAGCAATTAACACCCAGTAGTCTTTCCAACTCAATTTTTTTAGGTGAACTTTCACTCGACGGATCCCTAAGACGTATTTGGGGAATCTTGCCTTGCGCCATTATGGCCAGGGACAAAAAATTCCAAAATATTTTTTTGCCATATGATAATTTAGAAGAAGCCCAAGTCGTTGATAAATTAAAAATCTTTCCAGTCAAGTCGTTAAGACAACTTTTTGACCACTTTGCTACATCTCATCTTCCTCAGGTTAACCAAAAACAGATACCGACGGCAAAATTTAAAAAGCAAAAATATTCAAATATACAAGATGGAGAGTACGATTTTGAAAACATTCGAGGCCAGGAAAGTGCCAAAAGGGCACTCGAAATAGCGGCAGCCGGTGCTCATAATCTTCTGATGAAAGGACCTCCAGGTGCCGGTAAAACCTTAATGGCCAGAAGCTTTGCCACGATTTTGCCAAGGCTGACTTTTGAGGAAAGTCTGGAAGTTACCAAAATTTATTCCGTTGCAAACCTTCTCAATCAGGATAATCCGATTATTATCATAAGGCCATTTCGCAGCCCCCATCACACCACCAGTAATATTGGTCTAATTGGCGGCGGCAATGTCCCAAGGCCCGGTGAAATTTCACTGGCAAATCGCGGGGTTCTTTTCCTGGATGAATTCCCGGAATTTCCCCGGCATGTCTTGGAAGCCTTAAGACAACCGATGGAGGATGGTTACGTAACAATTTCCCGGGCTGCAGGATCTGTAAAATTTCCCTGTCGATTTACACTGGTTGCTGCTTCTAATCCCTGCCCTTGTGGGTTTTTTGGCGATGAAACCAGAAATTGTACTTGCATGCCTCATATGATAACTTGCTACCAAAAACGCATCTCCGGCCCAATTTTAGACCGTATCGACATGCACATCTCAGTGCCTGCTGTAAAAGTCGAAAAATTAACTAAAGAATTTAAAGCGGAATCGTCAAGCATTATCCAAAAGCGTGTGCAAAAAGCCCGCGATTTTCAACTCAAGCGTTTCAAAGGTTTAAGAATTACATCAAACGCCGAAATGAACAATAAGCAGTTAAAACAATTTTGCAATCTTGATGATCAGTCAATACTCCTTTTGAAACAGGCAATTTCAAAACTCAACCTTTCAGCCCGTGCCTTTCACCGGGTTATCAAAATCGCCCGCACCATTGCCGACCTTGAAGGATCAACCCAGATAAAAAGCAATCATGTAGCAGAAGCTTTACAATATCGACCAAGTAGTACGGAATAAGTAGTTTACCCTGAGCTTGTCGAAGGGCAGAATCACTTCAATATAGACCTGCAATTGATTAAAGTGATTCAAGACCATGAGTAAAATCGAATGGTCACAGAAACATTACAAAATAGGCCGCAAGTAGAATCATAGTCCGGTTATTATGAATGAGAAACAACACATTGAACAAATATCAATAAGAGAGGGCAGTCCGGATGATGTAGACGAACTTGTTTCACTAGCCAACAGAGCAGATGTGAAAAGACTTGTGCCATTTACAGATGTTGTGCCGCGGGGAGAAGAGTATTTCAGAAAAGTATTGAAATTTCAAAGTAATGATTTTTGGGTAAGAGTAGCAACCTTAGATGGCGAGATTGTCGGTTTTATCTCCGGCGAACCAACAATTAACTTGAAGACTAAAGAAAGAATTGAAGGAGTTGAGCACATTAAGACTTTGGTTGTTGATCCCAAACATTGGGGAAAAAAGATAGGGGGCAGACTAGTCAGCGAAGCCATTGAAATTGCGAAGAAGAAGAGCAAAAAACAAATAGAACTTTGGACCCACGAAACTAATTCACGAGCCCAAAGACTTTATGAAGGAAAAGGCTTTAAGCTAACAGGGGAAAGAAAAGAAGCGGAGAATACAAACGAATGGATTGTCCATTATTCTCTAAATATTTAGTGCTAATCTTCAGCTATTTCTCAGCAAAATCAAGATAGAATATATCAGCAGGTCGCCTTGTCACAATTCTTCGAATTCGTGCCAATGGCGCTCCTCTGATATAATTTTGTCGCTTTCGCTCAAAATTATAATATTTGCTTATGAGGATTTTAGTTGTTGAAGACGAGCATAAAATTGCCAATTCTGTAAAGCGCGGTTTAGAGCAGGAATCTTATGCGGTGGATGTAGCTTACACTGGCTCTAATGGCTATGATCTTGCTTCAGTCGAAGAATATGATCTTATTATTTTAGACCGACTGCTTCCCGAAATGGACGGGATAGAGATAGCAAAGAAACTCAGGGAACAAAAAATCCATACGCCAATTCTGATGTTGACCGCAAAAGGACAGGTCACTGACCGTGTCGAAGGACTTGACGCCGGAGCCGATGATTATCTGGTAAAACCATTCGCCTTTGAGGAGCTTCTGGCAAGAATTAGAGCTTTGACAAGAAGGCCAAAAGACAGCTTGGGGATGATTTTAACAGTTTCCGATTTAATGCTTAACAGCGCAAATTACGAAGTCAAACGGAGTGCCAAATCAATCCAACTTTCAAGCAAAGAATATGCGCTTTTGGAATATTTGATGAGACACCCGGACCAAACTTTAACAAAGGACCAAATCATCAGTCACGTCTGGAATTATGATGCCGACGTTTTGCCAAACACAGTTGAAGTTTATATCGGATACTTGAGAAATAAAATCGATAAGCCGTTTAAAAATAGACCAGCCCTGATCCAGACGGTGAGGGGATTCGGATATAAAATTGGTTAAATTTTTAATTTAAAATTTTCACTTTTTGATTTATCAAAAATACGCTTTGGTATTTTCATTGAAATCTAAATGATTAAATTTTTAAACATTAAAACATTGAAAATTTATTTAAAATTGTAAATTAAGAATTGAAAATTAACTACCATGTTCAACGAAGCTCGAATCAAATTAACAGCTTGGTATTTACTGATCATCATGACGATCAGTATCTTATTCAGTCTTGTAATTTACACCACTCTCAATAGAGATCTTGTAAGGATTGAACGTTTTCAGCAACTAAGGCAAGAGGAAAGACAAGGATTAGTACCTACCCTGGAACAACTTCGCCAAGAGCGTGAGCGTTTAGGTCAACCAGTACCTCCCATCCCGCGGAATTTTAGCGTGCCCGATCCGGAACTTGTTTCAGAGGCCAGAGCAAGACTTATCACAATACTGATTTTAGTCAATCTTGGCATTTTTGGCTTTGCGGGTCTTGCCGGATACTTTTTGGCAGGAAGAACTTTGCGGCCAATAAAAGTTATGGTTGATGAACAAAACAGATTCATTACCGATGCTTCACATGAACTGCGAACTCCTCTGACTTCTCTGAAATCAGAGACGGAGGTCGCCCTAAGAGATAAAAAACTAACTCTGGCCGATGCTAAAAAACAGCTTGTCAGCAATCTTGAGGAAGTGAATAATTTGCAAACTCTTTCTGACAACCTGATCAAACTGACCCAATATCAAAAAGGCAGCAATAATTTCATCTTCGAAAAAATCTCGCTTAAATCTATCGTTGACGAAGCATGCAAAAAAGTCGCGAGTCTTGCCAAACAAAAAGGTGTAAAAATAAACAACACTGTTAAAAATTTTAGTATCAAGGCTGAAAAAAATAGTTTTTGCGAACTGTTTGTAATTCTCTTGGATAACGCAGTCAAATACAACCCGAAAGGAACAGAAATAGTTTTGTCATCAGAAAAAACCGATGATCATGTCATTGTCGAAATTTCCGACAATGGGGTGGGAATTAACAAAGAAGAAATTCCGTATCTTTTTGACAGATTCTACAGGTCAGATAAATCACGCACTAAATCAAAAGTCGCAGGATATGGTTTAGGCCTGGCGATTGCCAAAGAAATAGTTGAAAAGCACAACGGTACAATTAAAGTAGAAAGTAAAGAAGGTAAAGGCCCCACTCCGCATAAAGCTACGAGGGGCAAGGGAACCACTTTCATAATTCGAATCCCCTTAAAACACTAAAAGTTTCTAAGCGTTTTTTCAGGTTGGGTTGGTACACTCACTTTGTCATCCTGAGGGAGTGAAACGACTGAAGGATCTTTTTTTAGACGGAGCCCTCATTCGCTAAAGCTTCGGAGGGTAAAAAGGTCTCCGACCCAGAGGGTCTCTGACCCGGAGGGAGGTGAAAAGGATATTAAAAGCAAAATTGTTTTGGCTATTGTCGGACTTGCACTAGTTGGTACTGTCCTGTTTGGCGCAGTAAATACATTTGCCCAAAGTGCTGTCAGTGATCAAAATTCAATGTCGTCTTTGGTCCAAAAAATTGCCGATAAGTTCGGACTTAACAAGGACGAAGTTCAGGCAGTTTTTGACCAGAATAGACAGGAGCATCAGGCCCAAATGCAAACAAGATTTGAAGATCAGTTAACTCAAGCTGTCACAGACGGGAAAATAACCGAAGAGCAAAAGCAGCTAATTCTGCAAAAACATAAAGAGTTGCAGGAAAATCGTCAGTCTAAAATGGAAGAGATGAAGGATATGAGTGTTGAGGAAAGAAGGACTGCGATGGAAAAGGAAAGACAGGAGCTTGAGAATTGGGCTAAAGAAAACGGAATAGACCTCAAATATCTGATGGGCGGATTTAAAGGACATTTTGGTGGATTTAGAGGTGGATGGAAGTGAACGAGTTTGACTCGGTAAAAACAGCTCCTGGGAATTCGGGAGCTGTTTTTTTAATTCTAGATAAATGAACTCAGTCTTGTATTCACGAATTAATTCATGGAGACAAAAATGCATTTCTATTTTATTTAAGGCAAGTTCTCGACAAATCTTTCGACCATGAGCTCAAAACCGAATGGCTCGAACAATAAATATCAAAAATTGGTGTTGCCAATGTTCTAAGCTAGTTCTCAGGTTTCCTCCTTTAAAATTTACCAAATGGCTAAGACTAATAGTCAGTCGTCAAATTTTGTCGCCAAGACGAAAGGTTTCATTACAGGCCGGAAGAAATTGGCGGCAATTTTAATACTTATCATTGTTATATTAGGATTTGGTCTTTGGCGGTTTTTAGGTGATAAAGGACAACAGCCCCAGTATCAAACAGCCCAAGTCGAGAGGGGAACGATTGTTTCTTCTGTTTCCGCTTCGGGCCAGGTTATAAGTTCAAACCTGGTGAATATAACGAGTTCCTCAACCGGTATTGTAAAAGATGTTTTTGTCACGGACGGAGAAAAGATCACAAGCGGTCAGAAGATATTGGAAATCACTTTAGACCAGGCAGGCCAAGCAAAAAATGCCCAAGCATATTCAAGTTATCTTCAAGCTAAAACGAATTTAGATGCTGCCAACGCCAACGCTTACAGCCTCCGGTCTAAAAAGGATACCGCCTGGAAGAAATTTTACGATCTTGCTACAAACACCCAGTATCAAAATTCTGATGAAACGCCGCGCGAAGACATGAGAAATTCCTCGGCCGAATTTCAGTCAGACCAGGCAGACTGGCTGGCAGCAGAGGCTAAATACAAAAATCAGACAGCAGTTATAAGCCAGGCTCAACAGGCAGCTTCAAGTGCCTGGTTGTCCTATGAGCAATCTTCTCCAATAGTTACCTCACCAATGTCTGGCACGATAGACAACATTACATATGTACCTGGAATGATTCTTGCCCAACAAACATCGACTACTAACAATGCAAATCAGCGAGTTGCCGTTGTTAAAAACGAAAGTACACCTATCATTTCCGTTAATCTTTCAGAAATAGATGTTCCAAAAGTTAAGGTTAATCAAAAAGCGACCGTAACTTTCGATAGTATTACCGACAAAACTTTTACAGGGAAGGTAATTTCAGTTGACAGAATCGGGGTAACAACATCGGGAGTTACGAGCTATCCGGCAGTTATCCAAATTGATACAGACAACCAGGAAATACTTCCTAATATGGCAGCGACTGCCAATGTAATTATCGAGACGAAAGATAATGTTTTGAGTGTTCCCGCATCGGCTATCCAAAATACAACTGGTCAGACAACCGTTAATATTTTGAAAAATGGCCAGCCTCAGGAAGTGTCGGTAGTAACAGGGATCAGCTCAAGTGCCCAAACTGAAATCGTTTCCGGACTTTCAGAAGGTGAAACTGTTGTTGTCCAAACAACAACTCAGCAAGGACAAGGGTCAAACCAGGGAACTTCGCCGTTTAGCACATTTGGCGGTGGCGGTGGAAGGTTTATACAAGGCCGCTAGAGTATGAAACATGATCAAAGCCTCACACATTTCCAAGATTTACCAAAAAGACTCGGTTGAAACAGTTGCTCTTTCTGATGTCTCCTTTGAAGTTAAAAAAGCCGAATTTGTAGCGATTATGGGCCCATCCGGGTCCGGTAAGTCAACTCTCATGCATATTCTTGGGGCTTTGGATTTACCAACAAGCGGAACATATATTCTTGACGGCGAGAAGGTAGGCAACCTTTCTGATGATGAGCTGGCGGATATTAGAAATCGCAAAATTGGCTTTATTTTTCAGGCATTCAATTTGCTTCCAAGGATCAGCGCGCTGGAAAACGTCATGTTACCAATGTCCTACGCCCAAGTACCAAAAGGTGAAAGGCTGGAAAAAGCAAAAAAATTACTTGGGCAAGTTGGGCTTGGGGATCGTATTAGCCATACATCTAGCCAGCTTTCCGGAGGGCAACAACAAAGGGTAGCAATAGCCAGGGGTTTGTCTATGAACCCCTCGATTCTTTTGGCGGATGAGCCAACAGGAAACATTGCAACTGCTCAGGCAGAAGAAATTATGCAGATTTTTGAAAACTTAAATAGGGAAGGACACACAATAATTATGATTACTCATGAGCCAGAAATCGCAAGGCACGCAAAACGCACAATTACTATTCGCGACGGAAATATTGTGGAAGATAGCAATAATCAAAAGCAAAAGAGAATCAAGAAAAATTAACCTAATTGACCTAATTTTTAGTTGACCTAAATAATTTATGAATTTGGAAATTATTTAGAAATTAGAGTAATTAGAATAATTAGAAATTTTAGAGATATGGAATTTATAGAAATAATTACAGAATCAATAGGAACACTAAGGCTTAATAAGATGAGAACCGGTCTGGCGGCTCTGGGTATTATTATCGGAATAACCAGTGTGATAGCTCTGATTTCACTTGGCCAGGGAAGCCAAAAATCTATTGAAAATCAGATACAATCATTAGGCTCAAACCTATTAACCGTAAACCCTCGGGGGCAAAGTACAGGTCCAGTTCAGGCGGCCGGCGGAAGCGGAACAAGCCTGACTTTAGATGATGCCAAAGCGCTTGCGAGTACAAGCCAATTGACTACCATAAAAAGTGTATCCCCAGAATACTCTGGCAGAGCTCAAGTTATGGCAGGTAGAAACAACACCAACACACAGATTATTGGTGCCTATCCTCAATATGCAGATATTAGAAAAATAAGCGTACAATCCGGATCTTTTATCAGTCAACGGGACGTTGAAGCGATTGCAAAAGTCGCGGTAATCGGTCCTCAGGTGGCTGTTGATTTGTTTGGAGAAGGCATAAATCCGGTTGGCCAAAACATCAGGGTTAACGGCCAGACTCTGCGGATAATCGGACTGACAGTCGAAAAAGGGGGAAGTGGATTTAATAATCCTGACAACGCAATCTATGTTCCTCTCTCGACAGCCCAAAAACAGCTTTTCGGGGCAACTCACCTGACAAGTATCGGCGTAGAGGCCACTAGTCCTGATGTGATGACCCAGGCACAGAATGAAATTGGTTACTTTCTTCTTTCCCAGCACAAACTTAAGGATCCGGCAGATGCAGATTTTTCAATTTTTTCCCAAAGCGACATTTTATCTACCGTCTCTCAAGTTACAAGTACATTTACCGCGCTTCTTTCAGGAATTGCCGCAATCTCCCTTTTGGTCGGCGGGATCGGTATTATGAATATTATGCTGGTGACTGTAACCGAAAGAACCAGGGAAATCGGCTTAAGGAAAGCGCTTGGTGCTAAAAAGGGGATAATTGTCAGGCAGTTTCTAACAGAAGCGATACTCCTAACCCTGATAGGCGGTTTTGTCGGGATGATTGTCGGCATTGTAATTTCCTATGTACTTTCAAATATTATTAATCTTCCTTTTGTTATAGCTGTAACGTCAATCGTTCTTGCGATAGGTGTTTCTGGAGCAATCGGTATAATCTTCGGCTGGTATCCGGCTCAAAAGGCGGCTAATTTACAACCGATCGAGGCTTTGCGGTATGAGTAAAGCCGAGATCCTGAGTTTGTCGAAGGATAGAAGCCCTACGATATGAGTGACTCCTTTGCTCACTCCTGATGTGTGCAAAGTTGCAGTCAGGCTCACACCGGAGTGTTACGATAACTGATTAATAACTTAAGCGAGGAGGTGAAACTATGAAAAACACATCAGCGATTCTAGTAATGATAGTCCTTGTTATTATTGTCGCAGCTGGAGCATTTTTTGCGGGTATGAAATATCAACAGTCAAAGAGTCCTCGACTGGGAAATTTTCAAGGATTAAGAAACGGACAGCTTCAAGGAGGACAAAATCAGGGACTTAGACCGGTTAACGGAGAAATCATCGCTCAGGACGAACAAAGCATTACCGTCAAACTTTCCGATGGTTCAAGCAAAATTGTGCTTATAGGCGAAAGTACATCTATTAACAAATCAGCAGAAGGATCAAAAAACGACCTAATTGTTGGAGAAAATGTAGCCGTCTTTGGGACAAACAATTCAGACGGCAGTGTTACTGCCCAAAATATTCAACTCAATCCAGAATTTAGAGGAGCACCTGCAGGATCAAATAACTAATATCGTCAGTTAAAGGCCGTAAACACAAGTGGTTGAAGGGGGAGTTGTACTGTTTGTATCAATGGCTTTCATTGATGCCGAACTCCAAACCCAATAAGTTCCTGTTGACTCAAGCTTCCCAGAAACAGCAATTTCTTTTCCATCCGCGCACCGCAGATACCCATATGCTTCTCCCGAAGGTGAAGTTGGAACCTCAATGACAGTTTTAGAGGTAACCAGTTCATTAAGAGAAACAGGATACTTACTATTTCCAGGTGTTGTGTAATAGACTTGTAGAGCTTGTGCTATTTGGCCAACACCAGATTTAACAACGGAGTCTCTCGCCTGAATCGTCCTTTGTCCGACATCCCCATTTTTAGCAAAAACCCGGTCAAGCGCTTCCTCAACCTGTTTGGCCTCATCTGTCGGCAATTGTTCGATATTTATAAATGTGTTTGAAATCAATGTTTTACCTTCTTGTGTTGTCGTTGTCCCAATTGATTTAAGAGCTTTAAGATAGCCGCGGGCAATTATCAACCAGTCGTCCTGAACATATTGTTTATACTGCTCTTCTTTAGTAAGGAAATAATCAACTATTCCCATGAGATTTTCAGGAACGATATACGCCACGCCTCCGATAGTTTTCGGGCTTCGGGCAAATTGTTCACTCCAGCGAGGATCTTTGATTAAGGTACTATCGCTCTCCTTTGGGAAATCAATAAGTTCTTTCAGCGATTGGCTGGAAGCACCGACGGAAAAAATTGTCAAACTGTCAGTCACCGTAAAACGAAAAGCAAACTTATCGCCCTCATAATCATAAATGGGAAATGAATAGATCTTACTGGTTTGATAGGGTTCAATTTCTGGTTCGATCCGCGGCTTGTCGAAAAGAGTTTCCGGAGTCTGTTTAAGAACATTAAAATTGCAATCAACAGGAGGATTTGTTCCATCGATATAACCGGCTCTTCCTAATTTGGAACTAAAAGCCCAATAACGTCCGGTTTCTTCAGACTTTGCAAAAATGGCAGCTTCTGTCCCGTTATCACATCTTAAGTAATTGTAATTTCCCCCTGAAGCTGGTTTAGGTAAGGTTTTAAGGTACTCAGAAGATACCAGATCATTCAAGGAAGTCGGATACAAACCCTGTCCTGGTGTAGTGTAATACGCCTGAAGAGCTGTCGCTATTTGTCCGACGTCGTTTTTCATACTTGCGTCTTGCGCTTGTTTTAATCTGGTACCCATAAAATCCACCATTCTAAATTTGACCAATTTTTGCTCCACCAGTTGAGGATCTTTGATCTCAAAGACAAACAAAATCTCCGGAGCTTTTTGGGAATCCGCGGCGACAATCATGGCCGCATTCTGGTCCATCCAGGAAAGTAAATCCGCATCAACATCAATCTGAAAAGCCTCTTTAATCTGCTTTTTAAATTCCTCGATGCCTTTTTTCGCATCCTCAAAAGCCTTCTTCTGCTGCTCGTCACTGGAATTTTTTGAAACATCCTCCAATTGGTTTAGCTGGTCTTGAATCGAATCTCTAATGTTTTTAGCCTCTCCGTAAAACAGTGGCGATTTACCGTCGAAAGTAGCCGGCAGCTTATTGGCCAGCGAACTTTCCATGGAAAATCCGTGCTTAAGCATATTCTCGATTTTTTCGCTAATTTCTGATTTTTTGGTTAGCTGATAAGAAGTAAAATCGACACCATTGTCTTGGGCAACAATGGTTAAGCCTCGTTTGGTTGTAAAAACGTTATCACCTTGACTATTTCTTTCACGCGTATCGTAACTTTGGCCAAACCAAAAATTCTGTGGCAAAGTTGTTGCAGGCATTATGTTTGAGAACGGGTCCAAAACTTGCCTTTGATAAAATTTCAAAAGATATTCTTTGGGAAAGTGGCTGGTAATTTCATTATGCTCTTCGTCCTCCTCAATACTTTTTAGTTTTTTCTCCTTAGCGTTTGTTGCCAAATCAATAATTTTTTTAACATCGCTTTCTCTTTCTGCTGCTACCAAAAACTCATTGAGGTTTACCGAAAAGATTGACTTAGAAAGAGGCAAGGTCACTTGGTAAGGAATAGGGCCGGTGGAAAATCTTTGCGCACTTTCATCCATCTTCTGACTTTTAAGTTCAAACTTTGCAATTTTGGCACTACCATAGGCTTCTTTAGTTGTTGTAATGTTTGCGTCATCTTCAAGGTTGGCAAGCTTTTCCTTGGCTTCTTTTGCATCTTTCAAGGCGACAATATTAACAAGCTGTTCTAAAGCATTTCCCCCTACGCTTGAGTCTTCAGGGGAGATTTTAGCCAGGAAAATTTCCTCCTCTGCCAAATTTAGAATCTCTTTAAACGGATCCTTTTGGGTGCCAAAAATTTCCCCTCGCCAATCATCAAGATACTTAATCATCTTCTCTCCTCCCGGCAGTTTTTTGGATAAATCCAAAAGTTTTTGCACTTGGGGGTGTTTTTTAACGGAAAGTCCCAAATAGAACTGGGTATCATCGGGCAGTAATGTGTAGCTGGTAACTCTTTGGTTTAAGTAGTAAAAGACTCCTCCTGCCCCAAGACCGATAACAAGAACCAACAAAACAAAGGCCAAAACCAGCTTACTTTTTAGAAAACCTAATCTCGATGGAGATTCACCGGGAGGCGGGACTGGTGGTTGATTGACAGAAACCCCTGCACTGGGAATAGGTGGAAACTGGGAGGGAGATGCAGGCAGTGCTGGTTCTTCTTGAGGAGCTTGGGGCGATTGAAATAGAGCTGAAGTGGGATTTTGGGGAATCGGAGGCGGAGGATCAGTTGGAAGTGAGGCTTCCGGAAGAGGTTCTTCAGGAGGCGAATCAACTTGGGAAACATTGGAAGTATTCCCAACAGGCGGTAATGAATCCTGATTTATTTGGGGAAAACGGCCGTCTTTTCCATCTGTCATCCTAATTTAATAATAAACTTATAATCGCTTAGCAGTAAACCCCACTTTCTTATTAATTTAAACCTGTCTAGTAAAATATGAGAGATGTTAGAATAAGAGCGTGAAGAAAATTACTATTATCTTCCTGTTACTCGTCATTATTTTTCTAATTGTTTTGGCAGTTGCTGCGGTTATTGCCAGCTTTGTGATTGTAAAACCTACCACCGAGGCAATCAATCAAAAACTAACGGAGCATTTTTCTAAAATTGTGCGTATTCCCAAAGGTATTTTGCCTCCGAATATAGATTTCAACCAAACCAGTTATCTTTGGGAAATGGAAACAACTGAAAAAGAAGTGATCGGCGTAAAATTTACCTACACGCCTGCCTTTTTGAAAGATCAAAATGTCATAGTGGCGACTTTGGAAATGCCCGAAGGGTCAGATGCCAGTATTTTTGATAAAGTTTTGCCGGCGATAATAACCGATAAGCAATCGGTAAATTCAGCTCTTGATGTTAAAAAAGCAAATTTATCAGCAAATCAGGAATCAGGATATAGCAAAATAATGCTTTCAGTTAAAGAAGATACCCAACAAACAGTCAAAATTACTTGGCAGTATGATAAGGTGAATCTGACTGAGGATTTGACTCAAGAATATACTAAATTAGCTGCATATCCTTCATTCATATTGAAGATACTTTATAGTCTTCCTCATTTAGTAATAGGATTACTTGGAGGCTAATATGGAAAGAAAAAACCCCACAAAAATAACTACATAGTTTATCTTGGGGTTTTCTCTAATTTCGTAACCGAATTTAAAAATATTTAGTCGTTTTCTAACCACCAATTTTGAACATTGTCGTGCCGCAAACCGGACATTTACCTTTCATTGCTGGTTTCCCATTCTTCATGGTTACTTTTTGAGCATTGGGATCGTCTCTCTTTGCGCGACACTTGACGCAATACATTTCAGCCATTCTATTTAATCACCTCCTTAGACAGAAATATTTGAAAGTCTAGGTTCTATCCTTCGATTTCACTCAGGATAAATTTGAGGCTACCTAGCTTCAACTAGCCTCAACCATAGCATAGCCTCGAAGCTAAAGTCAAGCACCACCAATCTAAATGGGTAGTGCGCAGTCCCCATCAGGCTACAGCCGCTCCTCAATTTGGTTTTAGAATCAATGATATCTTAGGAAGAAAAGCAGTGTAATTTGAGCTGATATAATTAAGCTAGTGAGTAAGATAATTTTCACTAAATCTCCTTTTACGTAATTATAATTACTCTCGATTGTCCGTATACCAACTCCCTGTTTAACATTTGATGAAGACAGTTTCTTTTCTGATTCAGTTTTTGCTTCTTTTCCCAGATAATCAAAAACTTGCTCCTTAACAATAATAAATCGACGGGAGGCTGCAGAAATTTTTGCTCTCCTGGTTTTAAACGGCATAACTCTATGACATATATTAACACAACACTCCGACTCACCGATCCATCAATCACTCGATTTGACTGAAGAGTCAATGGTGAGCTTGTCGAACCCATTGACTCTTCGATTTAACTCAGAGTCATCCTGAGCGAAGTCGAAGGATTGACAATCCTGCAACTTGCATGGTAAAAGAAGGGGTACTAAATTTATTCAACATGACACTGGTGTTTTCCAAGCAAAGCTTAGGCTAAAAGATGTGGCAACAGGTAAGAGCCACCGATTATTTACTTATCGTATTAGGAATCTGGCTGGCAATCTTAAGTGTTTATCTTATAAAAACGATTGGCCACTATCGAAGACTTACAAAAGGAGCTAAGGGACAGACCCTCGATAGGATATTAGAAGAGGTAATTGAAAAAGTTAACTTGCAAAATGAAAATAGACAGCAGCTTACAAAACAAATTCAAAAACTTGACCAGGCCCAGAAGGGCAGTTTTACTAAACACGCACTTATCAGATTCAACCCTTTTGAGGATACGGGAGGAGACCAAAGCTTTGTTTTAGCCCTTCTGGATGGTGCTAATAATGGCGTGGTTATATCATCTCTACACTCAAGAGGCGGAACTAGAGTTTATGCGAAAGGGGTTTCTGGTGCAAAACCAACAACCCATCCATTCTCTAAGGAGGAAAAAGAGGTAGTTGAAAAAGCTGCCCGCCAAGCCGTTTAACTAAAGCTCGGCTTGGTAAAAAATAACTTTGAATAAGAAAAAACTGCTATTAGTTCTTATTGGGATACTAGTTTTATATTTTGCGTCGGCAGGACTGTCATATATGGTATTTAATGCAGTTTTGAAGGGACCAGTAAATATAGTCACACCTTTCGGGAGTTTAACTGATGTCACTTCGGGCAACGAGGAAGGCGTAAAAGATCGTCCTTGCCCATTAAATGGTGCCCTTTACACCAAGAATAGGGAACAAAAATGGCAAGAGAGAAGGCCGCTTGGTGTTATGGTTGAAAATCACGTGGATGCCAGACCAACACTTGGCTTGTCTCGGGCAGACGTAATTTATGAAGCAGTTGCCGAAGGGGGTATTACCAGGTTTTTAGCTGTCTATCTCTGTCAAGACGCTGGAGATATTGCACCTGTAAGATCTGCCAGGACTTACTTTTTAGACTGGGTATCTGAGTACAATGCACTCTATGCTCATGTAGGCGGTGCGAATACACCCGGACCTGCCGATGCTCTTGGTCAAATAAGACAGTACGGTATTTTGGATATGGATCAGTTTGGTTTAGGATTCCCGACTTTCTGGCGAGGCACGGATAAGCTTGCTCCCCATAACGTTCACTCAACGACTCAAAAACTTTGGGAAGCAGCAAGTGAGCGTAAATTTGGCCCGGAAGATGAAGAAGGCGTCAGATGGGATAAGAATTTTATAGAGTGGAAATTTAAAGATGATGCCAGCCTTGAGGCGCGTGGCGATCAGAAACCAGTTATCGTTCCTTTTTGGCAGCAGTCTTCCGATTACACAGTTACTTGGAATTACGACAAACAAGCGAATTTGTATCGTAGGACTCATCAAAACGTGGCCCAAAACGATCCAATTACTAATGAACAGCTTTCCGCCAAAAATATGATAGTTCAGTTTCAGATTGAAAAGACTGCTAATGACGGTTATCCCGACGGCCATCTTCTTTACGGAACAACAGGCACAGGCAATGCTCTTGTTTTTCTAGACGGCCAGGTGATTAAAGGTAAATGGGTTAAGAAAGATAGAATATCAAGAACCCAGTTTGTAGATGCCCAAGGTAAAGAAATTCAACTTAATAGAGGTATGATTTGGATTGAAACTGTGCCAGTTGACAGTGATATCGAATATTAACAAAGTAGCCTGCCCAAAAACTATTTTCCAGTCTGCCATTTAATCTAACAATCAAATCTTTGATTTGAAAGCGATAATAAATGTTAGTTGATATTTTAATCTCAAAAGTCAGAGTCAAAATCCTTGAGCTTTTCTTGAGTAATCCGGGTCAAATTTACCATGTCAGAGAGATCGTAAGAAGAGTGGATGAGGAAATAAATGCTGTCAGGCGAGAGCTTGCAAGGCTTGAAAAAACCGGACTTTTGCTGAGTGAGTGGCGGGCTAACAGGAGATTCTATTCTCTTCGTCGTGATTATGTCTTTTTTAATGAATTACTCTCAATTATCAATAAAAGTGTGGGTCTTGGAGGGGCAATTTTAACAAGTAAAGCCAAACTTGGCAAAATTAAGTATGCAATGCTTTCGAGCTCATTTGCTAAAGGAAGACCCTATACGCAGAATGAAGTTGATCTTTTTGTTGTCGGTACAATTATTCTGCCGGAACTTGGCAGTATTATTCGGGAAGAAGAAGCAAGGCGTAACCGCGAGATAAATTTTACTCCAATGACCGAGGAAGAATTTAATTTTCGCAAAAATCGCCGTGACCCATTCGTCATGGGAATTTTAGCAAAACCCAAAGTCATGCTAATTGGCGATGAAGAGGAAATGGTTAAGCTTTAAGATTTCTGCCAATGCTTAAAAAGCCAAGACGTATCCTTTTTTTAATTCTAATATTAACAGTCGCCGCGTTTTATCTTGATCTTCCCATAATTAAGTTTAAAGGTGTAGAACTTTCCCATCCAAAAATTAATACAAGAATATTCAAAAGAGACCTGGAACCAAAACTCGGTTTAGATCTTGCCGGAGGGGTTCAGTTAACAATGTCGGCAGATATGACCAATATTGAACCGCAGGATCGTGATACGGCACTTGGTTCTGCTAAAGACATTGTGGAGAATCGAATAAATTCGCTGGGTGTTGCTGAGCCGGTGATTCAAACTGCTAAAACACAGAGTCAATACCGGCTGATTGTAGAAATTCCGGGAATTTCCGATATTGATCAGGCGGTCTCAATAGTTAAAAAAACAGCTCATCTTGAGTTTCAAATTATCAAAGCTGATGCTCCACCGGAAGCTACTTATGCCGCTACACCGGAATACTTTGAAGCTTCTGGGCTTACTGGTAAAGATCTAAAAAGAGCCACCGCTGCTCCCAGTCAAGATCCCCAATCACCAGGCTATGTGGTCAACTTAGAATTTAACAGTGAAGGAGCCAAGAAATTGGAAGAAATTACTACAAACAACCTCGAAAAACCTATGGCTATGTATCTTGACGATCAACCAATCTCCTGGCCACCGCCTATTATTAAAGCCGTTATAACCGATGGCAATGCTCAAATCACTGGTGGGTTTACTTCCCAGCAAGCCAAACAACTAGCTATCCAACTTAATGCCGGTGCACTTCCAGTACCTTTAAACATTGAAAGCCAAACCAGAATCGGCCCAACGATTGGCACTGATTCAATACAAAAAAGTCTCTTTGCAACGGCAGTTGGTCTGGTGTCCGTTGCAATTTTTATGATCGTTTGTTACCGGGTACTTGGTATATTCGCAGTTGCCGCCCTTTGTATCTATACTCTTATTGTTTTTGCAATTTTCAAAATAATTCCAGTTACCCTGACTTTAGCAGGTATTGCCGGTTTCGTCCTTTCTATTGGTATGGCCGTCGATGCCAACATATTGATCTTTGAAAGAATAAAAGAGGAACTCCGCTGGGGTAAGCCCAAACACGACGCTTTTTTTACAGGATTTGACAGAGCTTGGTCGTCAATCCGTGATTCAAATGTTTCGTCTTTGATTACTACGGCTATCCTTTTTAATTTTGGTACGGGTTCAATCAGAGGATTTGCCCTAACACTGGCAATCGGAATTTTAGTCTCGATGTTTTCGGCAATTACAGTAACCAGAACCTTTATTAGAGTGTTCTGGGTGAGGAAGATAGAATGAATCTTATAAAATACCGCAACTGGTTTTTTGTCTTATCACTTCTGGTCATTATTCCTGGCGTGATTGCCCTTTCGACTTGGAGGCTAAAACTGGGAATTGATTTTGCCGGTGGAACTTTATGGGAAATTAAATTTACACAAAAGGAAAAAGTTGAAAGAGACGAAATCCACAACTTCTTTGTTCAAGAACAAGTGGAAGCCTCATCAGTTGCTCAGACTTCCGATAATTCAGCCTTAGTGCGGATGAAAGTTACCGATGAAGCAAAAATCAATGATCTAAAGACTAAACTCAATTCAAATTTCGGTGAAACCGAAGATGTCCGTCTGGAGACTGTCGGGCCGGTTGTTTCCAAAGAGTTAGCCCAAAAAGCTTTCATCGCTGTCGCCATTTCAATCTTGGCAATTGTTTTATATATCACTTGGGCTTTTAGGCAAGTCCCAAAGCCGGCATCGTCGATTGCCTTTGGTATTTGTACGATAATCGCGCTGATCCACGACGTTATTGTAGTTGTAGGGATTTTTGCAATTTTGGGACATTTCTTTGCAATTGAAGTTGATTCGCTTTTTATAACGGCACTTTTGACTGTTATCGGGTTTTCGGTTCACGACACAATAGTCGTTTTTGACAGAATCCGCGAAAATCTCAAAAAACATGGTGATTTTCCATTTGAAGAAGTAGTTAACCATTCGCTTCTGCAGACGATGGGAAGATCACTTTCCACATCACTGACAGTAGTTTTTGTTCTTCTGGCACTTCTGCTTTTTGGCGGTGCATCTATCAGAAACTTCGTACTGGCGCTTTTGGTAGGGATAATTTCCGGTACCTACTCCTCAATCTTCAGCGCCAGCCCACTCCTAGTCGTCTGGCAGAATTTAAAGCTTCGAAATAAAAAATGAAAGTAGTATTGCTTCCAGGGAATGGTTATCATGATGACATTAATAAATATTACTGGTTCCCATACTTAATTGAAAAACTGACACATTTGGGCTTAGAAGTTATTGCCAAAAATATGCCGGACTGGTATCTTGCACGTCGGAAATATTGGGAGCCTTTTATTATTGATACATTAAAAGCAGACAAAAACTCAATTCTTGTTGGACACTCATCCGGCGCAGCCGCGACTATGCGTGTGCTTGAAAAGATAAAAGTTTTTGGTGCAATTTTAGTTGCTGGGCATTACACAGACCTTGGTTATAGGGAAGATAAATTAAGCGGCTATTTTGATGAACCTTGGAAGTGGTCGACAATTAAAAAGAATACCAAATGGATTGCTCAGTTTGCCTCTAAAGATGACCCCTTTATTCCAATTGAGCATTCACGATTCATTAATAACAAATTAAATACGGAATATTTCGAGTTTGAAAATGAGCAACATTTTGGCTACCCTAACCCTAAAAAAGAATTTCCGGAAATTATTGAGTTAATTAAAAAGAAGATTAAAAATAATTCTTCAATTTTTATATTCTTTTAATCTTTTTTGCAAATAATCGCGGTTATTTTTCTTAGGATCGTCGGCGACTTGTTCGAAAAGCATTTTTAACACTTCGCCGACTTTTGGTCCAGGTTTGATATTTAGAATCTTCATTACGTCGTGACCGTCGACTTTAAGATCAGCAACAGTAAACGGTTTTTTCATAACATCCTTTAGCCGTTTTCTGAAAAGTTTAAGTCTCCAGGATTCCGGCTGCTGCAATCCGCCGCCAAGCCTGTCGCCGATTCTCAAATCCATCATATCCTCGATGTTTTCGATCCCGATATTTCTGATAAATCGTCGCAAAGCCTTGTCTGTCTGATTTTCATTAACGCTAAATTGATGCCAACGGACCAATTTGAATAATTTTTCTCTCTGGGTATTAGTAAGATGGAGTCTTTTGGCAATTTGTAAAGCTTGTCTTGAGGAGACAAGCTCATGATTATGAAAAGTTCTTACGCCTTCTTCGGTAACAGCCGCTACTTTGGCTTTACCAGTATCATGAAGTAGGGTCGCCAGACGAGTGATTGTATCTTTGGAAGGACAATTTCTCAGACTCATGACACAGTGAGTTCCGACGTCATAAATATGATGGCGCTGGGGACTTTTTTGCTCAACAGTAAAACACTCATTAAGTTCCGGCAAAATTATTTGCAGAAGTCCAAGATCACGAGCCAAGAGAATGCCGTCAGCAGCATTCTCAGATCCTAGTATTTTAAAAAGTTCATCCCGAATTCTCTCGCCGGAGATTAACAAAAGAGCTTTAGCATTTTTCTTGATTGCTGCAGCTGTTTTATCTTCAATTTTAAAACCTAATGTTGTAGCAAAACGAGTCGCTCTTAAAAGTCTTAATGCGTCCTCCCTAAATCGTTTATCCGGATCGCCAACCGCGCGAACTAGTTTGTTTCTTAGATCTTTTTGGCCATCAAACGGGTCAACCAAATTGTCTTTTTCAACTTTCAACTTTCCATTTTCAATTCGCAGGGCCATTGCATTAATCGTAAAATCACGCCGTGACAAGTCCTCCTCTAGTGTCTTTCCCCAGACAATTACGTCGGGATGTCTTTTGTCTGTATATTTTTCTTCCGTTCGGTAAGTCGTAATTTGAATAGTTAACTTTTGACTTTGAAGTACTACCCCCACCGTACCAAATCGATTATTGTAAAATGACCCCTTAATTAATTTTAAAATTTCCTCGGGTCTGGCATTGGTTGTAAAATCCCAATCGCTAATATCTTTTTTTGCCAAAAAATCCCTGACCGCACCTCCAACAATAGCTACCTCAAAACCGGCTTTTACTATGGCCTGCAGAATGTTTACAAGTTCTTTATCCATCTACTAAAATTATATCTCTTTTCTTAAGCAGACATTCATATTTCTTGATAGAATGATTTGGTGGTTACACACATCTGGAACGTAATTTCACCTTCTGTTAGCAATAAAGGTAAAAATTGGCTCCCCTCCCTACTTGCAAAAAATAGGGGACTGACTTCTAAAAAGAAACTTGAAGAATTTTTGAATCCCAAGTTCGAACAGATTCTTGAGGTCAAACTGACTGATGTTGAGAAAGCGTTGAAACGGATTTCAAAAGCCATCAGCAGTAAGGAAAAGGTAATTATTTATTCCGATTATGACGCTGACGGCATTTGCGGTACAGCAATTTTATGGGAAACTCTCCATGATCTTGGCGCTGATACCTTACCCTATGTACCTCATAGAATAAAGGAAGGATACGGTCTTTCCAAAGAAGCAATTTCAGAACTTGCCAAGAAAAAAGTAAAGTTAATTATCACGGTAGACCATGGCGTAGCAGCTGTCGATCAAGTCGATCACGCGAAAGATCTAGGAATCGATGTAATCGTCACTGATCACCACATTTTACCCAAAAAACTCCCTAAAGCTGTTGCCCTTGTTCACTCGACTGATTTGTGCGGGGCCGGAGTTGCCTGGCGTTTAGCTTATGAAATTTCAGAAAAATTAAAACCTTCATATAGAGAAAACCTGATCGAGAAACTGGAGCTGGCAAGCATAGCTACTGTTGCGGATTTGGTGCCCCTTCTTGGTGCCAATCGGGCGATTGTTAAACTTGGGCTGGAAAAGATTTCAAAAACTTCAAGGCCAGGGCTACAGGCTTTAATCAGAGAAACTTCAATTTCGGGGCAAATTGGAACTTTTGAAATAGGCCATATTATAGCTCCGCGGATTAACGCCATGGGCAGAATCGAACACGCAATTGATGCTTTAAGGCTCATTTGTGCCAAAAATCAGGATCAAGCTGCTAGTCTTGCTAGATTGCTTTGTAAAACCAATACCAAAAGACAGGATTTAACCTCCAAAATTATTCAGGAAGCAAAAGTAATGGTTAATGGAGAGAGTCCAATTGGAGTCATATCACACCCAAATTGGCACGAGGGAATTATCGGGTTAGTCGCCGCTCGGCTAATGGAAATCCATAACAAGCCAATGATTGTCATATCGCAAGGAGAGACTTTTTCCAAAGGGTCCGCCCGTTCTGTTGCCGGTTTTAATATTGTTGAAGCGATTAGTAAGTCAAGTAATCTGGTACTTAATGTTGGCGGACACCCAATGGCAGCCGGATTTACCATCGAAACTTGCCATATCCAAAGTTTTTCAGATTCGATAAACTACTATGCCAAAGGAAAGCTATCGGTGGAATCGCTTGCACGAAAACTTTCCATCGAATGTGAGTTGCAACTCGATGATATCAGCCGCAATACCTTGGAAATTATCGACGAGTTTGAGCCTTTTGGTGTTGGTAATCGTGAACCTCTATTTTTAACAAAAGGAATGTTAGTTGAAGATGTTAGGTGTGTCGGTCAAAAGAACGATCATTTAAAACTTCAAATTGACGGTTTTTCGGCAATCGGATTTAACATGGGTGAATTTAGATCCCAAATCAGGCCGGGATATTCAGTAGATGCGGTTTATACTTTAGCCGAAGACCGTTACAACGGCAACAACGCAATCCAGCTCAAGCTAAGGGATTTAAAAATCAAATCCTGACCCCCTTTTTATTCTTCGAGCGATCCCGCCTTTTTTCAAAAAGGGCGGGAGAGTCGAGAAGTTCTCGACAATAAATCTAAAATTAGGCATTCATTTGATCAATGAAATCTTGTCTTGACTTTTCATCAACAATCTTTCCAACCTCCTCGAGAATGTCATAGTTCTGAGGGCCAACTCGTTGATCTTTGTTAGTATCCGGGGATTTATCTTGATCAAACTGATTATTATCCTGATTTTCTCTTTCCGGCATTTTAACCTTTCACCCATAAAAAACCCTCCCTTTTGGGGAGGTATCTTTTCCGATTCGGTTGGGTTTTTGTAACCTAAACCATAACCTCCCCGTAGCTCCTGCAAAGCAAGAGACCTAAAGTAAGGGGAGTTCTGTTTAAGTTAAAAACCATACTTAAAAATATTACTCAACATAATCTTTGATTGTCAACCTTGTTTAGTTTAGAATTGACTGAAGAAAATAAAATAGATAGATTTTCCAAAAGTCAATGGACAGGACATTAGCCGTTGAAAGTATTAAAAAAATCGGTCAGAAAGTAAAACTTCAGGGCTGGGTCGATACCCGTCGCGATCATGGAAAACTAATTTTTCTTGATCTTCGGGACCGATCGGGGATTATCCAAGTTGTCTGCGGCCAAGAAGCCAAAAGTTTAAGGCCCGAATTTGTGGTCGAGATTGAAGGAGAAGTAAACAAACGACCAAAAAATCTCGTCAACCCTAAAATTGAGACCGGCGAAGTTGAAGTTAAAGCAACAAAATTTACCGTTTTAAACGAGTCAAAAACCCCACCATTCCCAATTGATACGGATGGATATGATATAGAGGAAGATTTAAGGCTTAAGTACCGTTATCTCGATCTGAGGCGCAAAAGATTGCAGAAAAATATTAAGCTGCGGTCAAAACTTGTCGAAATTGCCCGTCAGTATCTTTTTGAAAACGACTTTGTCGAAATTGAAACTCCAATTTTAACCAAATCAACACCGGAAGGCTCTAGAGACTTCATCGTCCCTTCCCGTTTTCAGAAAGGCAAATTTTATGCCCTCCCCCAATCTCCCCAGCAATATAAACAACTTTTGATGATTGCCGGTTTTGAGAAGTATTTCCAAATTGCCAGATGCCTTAGAGATGAGGACCTGCGTTCAGACCGGGCTTTTGAACATACCCAGATTGATCTGGAAATGAGCTTTGTCAAAAGAGAAGATGTGATGGCCATGACAGAAGGCCTGGCGACTCAAGTTTTTGAAAAAATGGGTGCTAAGATTTTTAAAAAACCCTTTCCAGTCTTTACCTATGAGGAGGCAATGAAAAAATTCGGTTCAGATAAATTCGATCTGCGTGCAGAAGGCGAGAAAAAGCCAAACACTTTTGCCTTTGCCTGGGTGGTTGATTTCCCGTTTTTTGTAAAAGATGCAAACAGTAAATGGACTTATTCCCACAATCCCTTTTCCGATCTTGCCCCGGATGATAAAGAGGCCTTTTTAAGGGGCCAAATTGAAGGGATTAAAACCTGCCAATACGATCTGGTCGCTAACGGTGTTGAGATGGGAGGCGGGAGCATCAGAAGTAATGATGGGCAAATTCTGACCAAAGTTTTTGAAGTTTTAGGCCACAAGAGAAAAGATATTGAGGAAAAGTTTGGCCATATGCTTGAGGCTTTTGCCTATGGCGCTCCTCCTCACGGCGGAATTGCTTGCGGCATTGATCGCTGGTTAATGCTTTTAACCGGAGAGAAAGATATACGCGAGGTCATTCCTTTTCCGATGACTTCAACCGGCCGGACTGCGGTTATGGATGCGCCTTCGGATGTCGACAAAGAAACCCTGAAAGAACTTGGCATTAGACAGTTGTGAATCTTACCCGTTATCTTTGCGCAGTTTTAATACTTCTATCTTTTACTGTATTTATTGCCTTTGCCAAAAGTCAGCCTCAAAAATTGCCGATTATAAACGAGGTACCTGAACTTTATCCTTACCCGGTCGCAGTTGAAAACCCCCATCAACCGCCGGAGATTTCCGCAAGCTCAGCAATTGTAATCGACAGTAAAACAGCAATTGAGCTTTTTACGAAAAATCCCGATACTCGCCATTTACCCGCATCAACTACCAAATTGATGACAGCAATTGTTGCGCTTGAGAAATGTGATCCAGAGCAAGTAATAAGGGTTGGAAAGGTAGTTGGAGAAGGAACCCAGATGGGACTTACCCAGGGTGATTTAGTTACGGTCAAAGATTTACTCTATGGCTTATTAGTTGCCTCCGGTAACGATGCGGCTTTTGTGTTGGCTGATTCTTGTTCGGACTCCTCCTATCGCTTTGTGGAGTCAATGAACCAAAAGGCCAAGGAATTGAAAATGGAAAATAGCCACTTTCTTAATCCGGCCGGATTCGACGATCCACTTCAATATTCGTCTGCCCGTGATCTTGCGAAGCTCGCCAAAGTTGCGGTTGCTAGTCCCTTAATATCCAAAATAGTCGCCACAAAGAACGCTGTTTTGAATGATGTTAATGGTTTCAAAATTTATTATTTAGAAAATATTAACGAGTTACTTGGCGAAATAGAAGGGGTTGAAGGCGTCAAAACAGGCCAAACAGAAGGCTCTCTAGAAGTTTTAATTACCAAAACGACTCGCAATGACCATACAATTACCACTGTAGTCTTAGGCTCATATGACCGTTTTGGAGAATCAAAGCAGCTTATAGAGTGGGCCTTTACCAACCACCAGTGGCTTAATCCGCAGTGATCCAAAAATCATCAACCGCTGCCACATACACTATCAAGCCATCGTCACTTTTAAAAGCGTATACCGGCTGCAAATAACTTTGATAGTTTTTAGTTTCAAGATAACAAAGATCAACACTTCTTATTGGAATATTTGCGCCTGTTGGTCTTTTGTTCAAAGCACCCTGACCTGATGTTATCTGCTCAAATGCTTTTGCTGTTCCCTTTAGAGGATATGTTGCAAATTCGTTATGGGCAGTTGAAAGCTTTGAAAGTTCTGCTTCGACTACTTTTCTTTCAGAAACCAATGCTTGTGCCGGGGGTCTATCCTCTTGCGGGCTGATTATATTTAAGCCATCCAAACTTGCCCTCTGAAAATTTACCCGCACTAAATTTGCAGAAGAAAGCGATGGTGTTTCTGTTAACTGTCCGGCGTCAAGTCGCAGAGTAGAAGTTTGGATCCTGTCCTTAGGAAATTCTTCCCAGACAAGATCAAAGTTACTAAAGAAATCTTTGGCCAAATCGACAGCATCCTCAAGGCTTCTCGGTCGTGTTGAAATTATTTCTGGATTATTAAAATAGTCACCCTCCAGAATAAAGTTATTGCTGGAAATATCAATTGTAATAGTTCCTCCCTCTTTAGTGTTTTGAAACTTATAAATATTACCCGAGATTTTTTGAGGCTCCTGTGTAAATCCAAGTTTTGAAACAATTGTACGGGTCCTCTCCAGTGCTCCAAATGAAGATTCATTGGCGACTATCGCAAAAACTTTAGCCGTATTGGGCAGCGTTGGTAATTGACCGCTGATCGTCTCGATTTTATAGGTAATTCCTGCACTTGGCTTTATACCCTCTGTCAAATCAGGCTTTGGTAATTTGCCGAAGGCAACCGTTGCGGGCAGTGGTTTGGGTGGAAAGATCGTATTTTTTAAAACTCTGCCCAGTGATATTAAAAGGATTAAAATAATAATTACCCCAACCAACCGAAGGACCCAAATAAAAGATTTTCTTGAAAAAGATGCAGTTTCGGTTAAGTTTGTCACCGTGATACAATTTTACCATGAAAAAGACCGAAGACCCGCAGCGTAGTCGAAAGGTCGAAGACCCTGAGCGTAGTCGAAAGGTCGAAGACCCTGAGCGTAGTCGAAGGGTCCGTGTTCGATATGCCCCGTCGCCAACTGGAGTTCCTCATATCGGCAATATAAGAACAGCCCTTTTTGATTTTTTGTATGCAAAAAATCAGGATGGCACCTTCATACTCAGGCTTGAGGACACCGATCGTAAAAGACTAGTTCCAGGCTCTCGAGAAATAATTCAAGAAAGCCTCTCGGTTCTTGGTTTGAAATGGGATGAGTATTACGAGCAGTCCAGAAGACTGGATCTTTACCAGAAACACCTGAAAATTCTAAAAGACCAGAAGCTGGTTTATGAAGACCAAGGATCTTGGCGCTTCAAAATTCCAAAAGGAAAAACCCTAAAATGGCAAGATTTGGTTCATGGCGAAATTAAGTTTTTATCCGATGTACTCGAAGACTTTATCATAGTAAAATCCGACGGTTTCCCGACGTATCACTTTGCCTCTGTTGTTGATGATCACGATATGCAAATCTCCCACGTCATCCGCGGGGACGAATGGATATCATCAACTCCAAAACATCTTCTTTTGTACGAGGCCTTTTCGTGGCTATATCCTGCTTTTATTCATCTGCCGCCAATCCTGGGACCTGATCGTAAAAAGCTTTCAAAGCGCGAAGGTGCAAAATCAGTTATCGAATATATAGATGAAGGTTATCTGCCCGAAGCTCTAGTTAACTTTTTGAGCCTTCTTGGTTGGGCGCCCAAAGACGATAGAGAAATATTTTCTCTAAATGATTTAACTCGCGAATTTTCGCTTGATCGCCTTAACAAAAACAGCCCGATCTTCAACGGCGAAAAATTAAATTGGTTTAATCGGGAGTGGATGAAAAAGATCAAAGACGACAGACTTGCCAAACAGATTAAAACCCTTTTTCCCCAATATGATCTTGAAAAAATCAGATCTTTAATACCACTTGTCAGGGAACGGATGAAAACATTGTTGGAATTCCCAAAAATGGCGGACTTCTTTTTCAACCGCCCGAAAATTTCAAATATTCCCAAAATATCACTGTCTGTTTCATTGATTGCTGATGTAATCTCAGTTTTTGAAAAAAGTAAGGTTTGGAATAATTCTGTCATCAGGAAATTAATCGAGGAAACAGCTGTCCTTAAAAAAATCGACAGGATAGAGTTAATTTCTGCTGTCAGAAATATTGTCTCAGGTAGTATAATTACCCCTCCTCTTTACGAATCTATGGAACAACTTGGTCAAGAGGAGACGATTACCAGACTTAAAAATTATGTCAAAAAGAAATGAGGTAATTCTTGCTGTTGGAGCCCATCAAGACGACATTGATTTTATAGCTTCCGGCTCAATCGCCAAATGGATTGGGGAAGGGGCAGTTGTTTATTACCTCCTTTGCACAAATGGCAACAAGGGTTCCGATGATCCTAAAATGACATCGGCAAAACTTGCCAAAATCCGAAGGAAAGAACAGGAAGATGCGGCCAAAGTTTTAGGGGTCAAAAAAGTATATTTTTTGAATCATCACGATACTGAGCTTGAACCGACACTCGAACTTAAAAAAGAGATAGTTAAAGTTATTCGAAAGATTAGACCGGCCTTGGTAGTTACCCTGGATCCAACTGCACGCTACTCGATCGATCTCGGCTATATCAATCACCCGGATCATATCGCAGCTGCCGAAGCCACTTTGTCTGCGGTTTTCCCCCTAGCCCGCGACCGCTTAACATTTCCAGACCTCGCGAAAAAAGGATTTGCACCTCATAAAGTCAAAGAAATCTTATTAACTGCTTTTGAAAAGCCGAATTTTATTGTTGATATCACTGATACTCTCGATTTAAAAATCAAGGCCCTTAAGGAACATAAAAGTCAGATTAAAGACCCCAGCCAAATGGAAAAAATGATTAAATTGTGGGCCAGGCGTTCAGGTAGAAAAATCAAGGCAAAATATGCAGAAGGCTTTAAAAGAATAGTCCTTCGCTAAATAGATGAAACTCTACAATTCTTTCTCCCGCAAATTTGAAAACGTTGATATTTCTCAAAAGATTGGCATTTATGTCTGCGGGATTACGCCTTATGATACAACTCATATCGGTCACGCTTTCACATTTCTTATATATGATGTTCTTGTCAGATATTTGAGGTTTTTGGGCGGCAAAGTCATTTATGTCCAGAATGTCACGGACATTGATGACGATATATTAATCCACGCCAAATTGACCAGTACCAATTGGAAAAAACTGGCAACAACGGAAACCAAAAAACACTTGAAAAACATGGATAGACTTGGGCTTCTCCGGCCGGACTTCTTTCCTTGGGCGACAAAACACATAAACGAAATGATTTCGATTATTAAGGTTTTAGTTGACAAGGGTTTGACTTACGAAGTCAATGGTTCGGTGTATTTTAATGTCAAAAGCGACCAAAAATTTGGCGATCTTTCCAGATTCAGCTATGGGGCAATGCTGGAAATCGCCAATGACCGGGGAAATTTTCCCTTGGATCCCAATAAAAAGGATCCATTGGATTTTGTCCTTTGGCAAAAGTCCAAAACATCTGCCGGCTGGTCTGCAAGCGAGAAATTTATCGAGCCTTTTTGGAATTCTCCATGGGGTAGAGGCAGACCCGGATGGCATATTGAGTGTTCAGCAATGAGTATGAAATACCTCGGGCAGACAATCACCATCCACGGTGGGGGGTCAGATCTGCTTTTTCCTCATCACGAGGCGGAAATCGCCCAAAGTGAAAACTACACAGGTAAAAAATTTGTCAAAATCTGGATGCATACAGCCATGGTTTACTGTGAAGGCAAGAAAATGAGCAAAAGCCTTGGCAACATGGTTTTTGTCTATGACCTTCTTAAGAAATATAGCCCTAATGCAATTAGAATTTTTCTTCTCTCTCATCATTGGCAAAAAGCATGGAATTATGAACAAAGAAAGTTGGATGAATCTGTTAAAACTGCCCAAACCTTAGAAAAATCTTCTCAAAAAAATCCAAAACTAACCAGTCAACAAGCCAAAAAATTATTGCCGGCATTTTTTAAAGTCATGGATGAAAATCTTAATACGCCAAGAGCTTTGGAAATTCTTGTCAACCTCGCCAGAACCAGAGGTCAAAAGGCGGGGGAGTTGATATCTACCTGCGGCCAAATCCTCGGCCTGAAATTTTAACAAGTTGCCCTGCTGTCTTTCTTGCCCAAAGATCGCTTTCTAAAATTTCTTCGATTTTAGGACGCTTTTTGTTGCGATGCTTTGCCAGGGTCGTTTCGATAACCCTGGGTATACCATAAAAGGATAGTTCATCCTTTAAAAACGCCTCAACAGCTACGTCATTTGCTGCTGTTAAAACAGCACAACAGGTACCACCAAGTCTTGCCGCTTGGTAAGCGAGTGCCAGACATGGAAATTTGTCTAAATCCAGTTCTTCAAAAGAAAGAGCTGGATAGTCGCTAAATCTGAAGCGTTTGAAATTATTCGGTCTTCTTTCATGGGGATAGAAAAGAGCATGTTGAATAGGCAGGCGCATATCGGCAGGACCAAGTTGGGCGATAATCGACCCATCGACAAATTCTACGGCCGAATGGATGACGCTTTGCGGATGGACAATAACTTTAATTTTGGCCAGTGGAACTTTAAATAACCACATCGCTTCAATAATCTCAAAACCCTTATTCATCAGAGTTGCACTATCAATAGTTATCTTCTTGCCCATATTCCAGGTAGGGTGTTTAAGAGCTTGGCTAGCCTTCACGTTTTTTAATTCTTTGAAAGTTTTTGTACGGAAGGGCCCGCCCGAACATGTTAAATATATTGTGGCTATTTCTTGGGTGCTTTTACCTTCCAAGCATTGAAAAATTGCGCTGTGCTCAGAATCTATAGGCAGAAGCTTAACTTTCTTTTTTTTGATTTCGGTTATCACGACACTACCTGCCGAGACTAAAACTTCTTTAGTTGCTAAAGCCACGGTTTTGTGCGCCCTAATTGCGGCAAGAGTCGGCTTAATACCGGCTAGGCCCGAAGTTGCCACCGCGACTGTCTCAACTCTTGGATTGGTTGCGACTCTTACAATACCCTCGTCACCGAAATAAACCTTCAAATTGTCCTTTTTAAAATCTTTCTGCAATATCGCGGCATCCCCTTCGTCTTTAACTGAAATCTCCTTTGGGTGAAATTTAGAAACCTGTTGTTTTAATAGCTGTATATTTGAACCCGCAGCAAGGCCTGTGACTTTGAAGGAACCGGGGAATTGACTAACGACATCAAGTGTTTGGGTACCGATAGAACCTGTTGATCCTAAAAGTGCAATATTTTTCATGCTGTACTTTTTGTCATCACGATTTCCCATTTGTCATTCTGGGGAGTCGAGTCTGACTCGACGACTCCAGAATCTAATCAAGATATGGATTCTGGACAAGCCTTTCGACCCTGAGCTCAAGACCGAAGGGCCAGAATGACAGACGTGCGGAACGTGCCCCTCATTATACAAGAAGAAGTTAAATAACAAAAAATGTTACGATATGCATATCTAAAATGTTAGCTAAAAAATATTTTCGTGGACTATCAAAAAATACTTTTCTTTTGGCTTTTGCCAGTTTATTTGCCGATATTTCCACAGAAATGCTTTATCCTGTGTTGCCCATCTTCCTAACCCAAAACCTCAAAGTCGGGGGCAGTATTGTCGGCATTGTGGAAGGCATAGCCGAGGCCGCTCAAAATATTATTCAGGGGGCTTCAGGCTATTTATCGGACAAAATTCAAAAAAGGAAACCAATTGCTCTTTTTGGTTATATTCTGGCAGCAATTTCCAAACCTTTAATTGGATTGGCCACAATTTGGCAGGCAGTTTTAGCTTTTAGATCTATCGATAGAATAGGAACCGGAACTCGCTCAGCCCCTCGAGACGCATTGATCGCCGCATCGGCAGACGAAAGAAGCAGAGGCAAAGCCTTCGGGCTGGAAGGAATCGGGGATCACTTGGGGGCATTTTTGGGCCCTTTAATTGCTGTGCTTATCCTTTTTTCATTTCATGTAGATATCCGCCATATTTTCTACCTGGCAATAATACCGGGTCTTTTGGCAGTTTTGATGATCCTGTTTGTTAAAGAGGGGAAAGTCAAAGTAAAATCAAAGGCCAAGCTTGACGTTAACTTTCGTCAGTTCCCCAAAGATTATTGGAAATACCTTTCTGTGATTATGCTTTTTGGGATTGGTAATTCAAGCAATGCTTTCCTGATTCTGCAGACTAAAAGCCTGGGGGTCTCACTTGAGGCAACCATCTTAATTTATGCGGTATATAACCTGATAGCAGCCCTGATTTCCTACCCTTCAGGATTTTTGTCGGACAAATTCGGCCGGAAAAATATACTGCTTGCTGCCTTTCTTATCTTTTTTACTACCTATGTCGGCTTCGCCATAACCGGAAATATTCTGGTTGTAGCCGGACTTTTTGCCCTGTACGGTCTATATCAGGGTACCTTTCGTTCTGTCGGTAAAGCATTCGCGACCGATTTTGTGCCTCAAGCGCTTAGGGCAAGCGGGGTAGGCTGGTATAACACAACGGTTGGTTTAACCGGACTCATTGCAAGTGTTGTTGCCGGACAATTGTGGGATAAAGTCGGTCACTCGGCTGTTTTTATCTACGGAGCCATTTTTGCAGGGGTCGGCAGCGTTGCTTTGTTAATTCTGACAAGAAGTCGAAATCTTACCCTGACCTCTTAAGATAACTTGTTTTTTGCTAGACTAAAGTCATGGCATGGAAAGTTAAATTCTTCCAAATCACAAGAGGCAATTATCCTGTTCAAGATTTTATGATCGAACAGAATAAACCGACATATGCTAAGCTCATAGGTGCTATTGAACTTTTGGAAACCGATGGTCCTTACCTGAAACCACCTTATATTAAAAAAGTCAAAAATAAATTGTATGAGTTGCGGATTTCGGGGAAAGTAGCAGTTAGAATCTTTTATACAATCAAAAACGGGGAATATTACCTTTTGCATGCTTTTAAAAAGAAGTCTCAAAAAACACCAGCAAAAGAATTGAAAACCGCACTTGACAGGATGGGAGAATTAGTATAGCATATATGCTATAATCCTTATAATATGATTCAACCTAAAGACAGAAAACATTTGGATTTTAATACTTGGAAAAAGCAAGTTTTAAAAGATCCTGAATTAAAAGCGGAGTACGACCGTCAACAGCCGGAATTCGCAGTAATTAGAGCTATTGTCAGAGCAAGAAGTATGAATGGCATTTCACAAGAAGAACTAGCTAAAAAACTTGGTACAAAACAATCAGTTATTTCGAGACTCGAATCGGGCAGGGCTAATCCTTCCATTGGTTTCCTTAAAAAATTAGCTCAAGCCCTTAATTCTCATCTGGAAATCAAATTCACTCCCTGAAATTTACATGCATCAATCTCTTGGTAACTAAGCTTTTGGAGGTTTGGCTAGTTTAATATATCCAAGAATAAGAGCAACAGTAAAACTTAAAGAAACTATAATAAATTGAAACTTGTTATTACCGCTACCAAAGCCCCGGATAATACTATAAAGAAGTGTTAATACGCCCCCGAGAAGTAATCCGTCAGCAATAAGAAGAAGTTTGCCAAAAAGCGTCAGGCTGACTACTAAGGTAATAATTGAAGCAACTATTGCTATGATTGAAACATTACGGTTATAGGTTTCCAAATTCTGCTCAAAAGCTTTCTCAAGCCGATCGAATTCTTCCTGCTCCCCCTTCAACTCGTTAAAAACCGGTTGATTCAATCCTCCTTCTCTTGGAATTTTCAATGCGGAAGGGTATTCGGGAGGCTTAGGTTCAGGATAAAACGCCGCAATTCCAACCCCAACAAGCACAGCAAAAAGAACTCCAATAAATATTGAATAGATGATTTTAAGAATCATAATTGGAGAAGCTCAAGGAGTTTGTATACCAGTATTGCCGGCCAGACGATGGATTTTAACACACCAAGAACTCCCTGTCCAAACGTAGTTGACTGTTGGATGAAATAAACCAGCGCGCCGATTAAGCCCAGTCCATAAACTGCACCTCCACCTGGGGTACACGGCCCTCTCCATTTTCCGTTTTTCATTCTAGATCAAATATACCTCGTTCTCCAAATAAAGTCGAGATACACCTAAATCAGTAACGAACTTTGTAAATCTTCCAACCTTTGACAGTGTTGGTCAAAAAGTAGATTATGAAGCCGTGATGTGACTTTTTTCCCTTTGGCAGATAGGTTTCCTTAGCAAAAACAACTTTTTCAATTTCACTCTCATTTAGGACGTAAAGCACTTCTGTTTTCATTTTGTCTATATCCAGATACCCTTCACTCGATCCACCTTCAATCTCCGCAATTTGAGTGGACAAAAAGAGCTTTTCATCCTGTTTTGCAACAGCCTTATCTCTAGTTGAAAATATATCCTTAATTTCGGAAGTAATTTGCATGAACGAATTATAACAGAAGGGTACATTAATATTTGGTACAATTTGAAATATGAATGACCTTACTGAATTCAAAAAGGTAGCACTTGAGGCTATATGGAAAGCAGAGAAAAGGATCCTTTATTATTTTAAAAATCAACCAAAGGTTGAAACAAAAGCCGACAGTACGCCTGTTACCAAAGCGGATAGGGAAGCAGAAGAAATAATTGTAACCACAATAAGGAAAACTTTCCCGTCGCATGGTTTTATGGGAGAGGAATTTGGGGAAGATAAGAAGAACGCCGAATTTATATGGATTATAGACCCGATTGACGGCACGAAGAATTTTATTCACGGCTTAGGCTTCTTTGGAACTGTACTTGGCTTAAAACATCAGGGGAAAATAATACTCGGCGTCTCTAATATGCCTGCTATTGATGAACTTTTATTTGCTTCATCCATTGAAAAAGCCACTCTTAATAATAAACCAATACATGTTTCCCAAATTAAAAAACTTGAAAAGGCCTTTGTAAACTTCGCTCCAAATCATTTTGATAACCCAAAATTTACCAGTATCGTGAAAGCCGTTGATAGACAAGCTTTGAATATGCGGGGATTTGCCGATACCTATGGCTACCATCTTATTGCTACTGGTCGATCAGACGTCTTTTTTGAAATAGGGATGAAGGCTTGGGATATATCAGCATACCAAATAATTATCAAACAAGCCGGAGGGAAATATTCCAATTTTAAAGGTGATGAGTACGCTTTAGGCGAAACATCTCTTGCCACAAACGGCTTACTTCACCCGCAAATGCTTCAGTTAATCAGGACTGCGTAAGGTACAAGTTATTTCTTTTTAGTAAACCCTAACCTTTTTACTTCCTCCCATTTATCATCTGTTATATCTTTTAACTTGCTTTTTAAAACATAAAGTCTGGAAGGTTTATCGCGAAGCAGCACATTTGAGTAATAGTTTGCTTGACTGCTATATATAGCGTCATTCTCGAAATCCCCATTAATATAGAAAAATTTTGGTAAACTTTTAGAAAAATTATCACCTACCTCCTTTTTCAAGGCATCACTTTTATACATAAACGCGTAAGTATAGAAAAATGGCGAACTAGGAAGTAATTTGCTTTGCCAATAGATTAATGACTCACTGGAGCCGACTATCAATTTATCCTGAGGTTCAGAAAGAAGTTTTACAGCTTCTCCATAATCAAATCTGGGTGAATAGTTTGTGTAAAAAATACTTTCCCTGTCAAATGTGGTGGTGATTTCTTTTTTGTACGAAATCGCAGAAAGCGAAATTAAAGTCCCAAAGAAAATACTTGAAATTAATATTTTAGAAATTTTCCCATTTGATTTTAAAATTATAAAATTAGCATTTAAAACGGTGAGCCAGAGAAGGGCGACATACATTGGCAACAAATGAAATCCGCTGTAGAAAAGACCAAAAGGGGCCGGCCGCAAATTTGTAAGCCAAAAAAGTAAAACAGAAAGAAAAGCAAGAAGGTTACACTTTCTTTTTACAAGAAATAGAAGCGAAATTACAAAGAAGATAGATAAAACTTTAAATGTAAGGAAAAATCCGCTGTTTTGAAAATCAATGGCAAATAAAGGATAAAAGAAAAATCTTGCAATAAAGATACCCAGATGACCAACTTCTGCCGGAATATTTTGAGTTGAAGTTATAAATACGGTGTCTTTGAGGTAACCAGAAATGGGGAATAACTTAAGAAAAATGAAAGATAAAAGTAGGATATAAATACCTATGAATTTCAGAAAGAAACTCCTCAAATGTTTTGAAGATAAATACCAAATAATGGCAAAAGATATTATTGCAAATGGAGCCAAGGGTAACAGGGTCCATTGAATAAAGATTATCGAAATTAATGCTACCGCCAAATTAAGTCTACTGGATAATTTTTCTCTTTTGAAAACTGTTTCGTGAATGAGTCCGGTCACGAATAATAGCGGCGGTATTACGAGAGTCTCAGCCAAAAATAAATTACCCAAAAAATAGAACTTAGTTGTCTCGTATAGTACTGCTGTCGCAAAGCCCGCAAAACCAAACCTTAGAGTTAAGAAGAAAAAAGCGGCAGCAGAATAAAGATAAATTAACTCCCGATGACGCTTAACCAAAAGAAAGATACTATTTGGCTTTGTTATTTCTTGTACTGTGGCACTGATATATGTTGCAGTTGGCTGATGCTGAAAAAATATGTCCTTATATAATTTTTGGCCCCGTAGTATCCAAGCACCTGTTACAAAATTGTCGTCCTCATCTACAAATTGAATGTTAAAAATGCTCTTCTGTAAATATTTTAATTGAAAGACATAAAACACCACTAAAATCAACAAAAGCGCCAAAACTTTTTTTCGGGAAGCAAGATAGCTCATGTCAAGTAGATTTTATATTCGCTCGCAGAATACCGAGGATTATTAATCCTCGGATGAATGCGAAAGCGAATACATACTTCCGAGGGTATTCTGCTCTCTCATGTAAACTTGAAGAGCAAATACCGAGGGCTTTTAGCCCTCGGAAGTTTATTGATTTCATTATACATATCAAGAAATGTAGTAATATTGACATGATATGGAATTACAACTAACTTGTCCCAACTGTAATAAGAATATTTTACCAACAGAATATTTTTGCCACCAGTGCGGGAAGAAGCTAAAAGATAAACCCCCGTCCACAACCTTCTCACGGCAGTTGACAGTTTATGTTATAAGTTTTTTTCTTCCGCCTTTTGGACTTTGGCCTGCCGTTCGTTATTTAAGACAACAGGATGAAAAATCAAAAAAAATTGGACTTGCCGCGATTTTTCTAACCATAATTTCAATTTTATTAACAATTTGGCTAACCACAAGCTTTATAAATTCATTCAACAGGGAACTTAACAACCAGCTTAGGTTTTACAAGGATGTAGGTTACTAAAAATGGTGGATAAAAAAGCCTTTTTTTATATTTTTCCTGCTCTCTTTTTGATTTTTACTGGCATAGGCTTATATCTTCACTTCCGTTATCCTACTGTCTCTCCTTTAGTTTCCGGACAATACATACTTTCTAATTTAGGTCACTCTCATGCGAAGATGCAAAAAGATGTAGTCGGATTTTTACCCTATTGGAATTTAGATAATTCAAAATATCTGCACTTTGATCTTTTATCAGAGGTTTTCTTTTTCAGCTTAAGCGTCGATGAGAATGGGCAAATTATTAAAATAGTTAACAATGAAACTGATCCCGGCTGGAGGTGGTGGAGCTCTCCCACAATCCAAAATTTAATTGCTAAAACTCAAATCACAGGGGCAAAATTTGGTTTAACTATTGCCATGCAAAAGAATAAAACTTTGGAAAGCTTTCTTGATAACCCTTCGGCTCAAAAGACTCTTATCAGTAACCTGATCCAGATTGTAAAGTCAAATAAAATCGATGGACTAAATCTTGATTTTGAATATGATGGAGAGCCGGATGATAAATACCAATCCGAGTTTACCAATTTTGCTAAAGAGCTGACCTCAACTTTTAGAACCCAATCTCCTAAAACAGAGCTGAGCATAGATTTTTTCCCTTTATCTGTCGAAAAACCCAGGCTTAATGATGTAGCTTCCCTGGCGCCGCTTTTCGATAAAGTAATTGTTATGTCTTATGATTACTACTCAGGCTCTTCTGACCTTGCCGGTCCGGTAGCCCCCATCTTTGGCTATATTGCCAACCCTTCTGCCGACCAAACAAGTTACTTCTTCGATGTTAAGACCACCTACAACGATTTCCAGAAAGTGGTGCCAAAAGAAAAATTGATTATGGGAGTTCCTTATTATGGTTGGGATTATCCGGTTGAAGACAATACTGTCGCCCTAAGTAAGGTTCTTCCTCAAAATGACGAAAATGGGTATCCTGAGGTTATTTCTTACGGGAGAGCCAGAACAAACACAGACCTGAAGCCCCAAAACTGTCAATGGGATGATACGGCCAAAGCAACCTGGTGTGCTTACACAGATTTAAACAAAATTCAAAGAGAGGTTTGGTTAGAAGATAATAAATCAATTGAAATAAAGTTTGATTTTGCAAAAACACATAATTTAGGAGGGATTGCTATCTGGACCCTAGGATATGACAAAGACTATCCGGATCTTTGGAATTTAATTAAACACTATTTCACTAAGTAACCAAAGCGACCTTTACTTCCTGCTGGGAAAAAAGCTGAGCGTGTCGGTCAAGACCCATTCCGTCATTATAGTCGGATGCGGTGCCTAGGGTTATAGTCTCAGGCGATTGCCGCGTTGCGATTCTCTCCCTAGCTTCGCTATTCAGTAGATCCAACTAGCATCAGTTTCTAATAAGCTACTTTAGCATAAGAAAATTTGACCTTAAGAGTACTCCCAGATATGCTTAGCTTCGTAATTAGCAGATTAAGTAATATGTCTGTTTAACTTTGAAAATATTTTTTGATTAGATCAAATTTCTTAATTAATGTTAAATTATACTTCGTATTCGCAGAAGCGATTCGACTGAGCTCATCGTCGAAGTCTTGCCTTTTGCTTCGCAAAAACATAATCATTATATGAAGTGTAAAATGATTTAGGAATGGCAAGTAGTATGGCAAAAAGAAGATTAAGAATAGCGCAGTTAGCAAATATTGCAGAAAGAGTTCCGCCACAAAAATATGGAGGAACAGAAAGAGTTGTTTATGCGCTGACTGAGGAGTTAGTTAAAAGAGGTCATGAGGTTACTCTGTTTGCTAGTGGTGATTCTATTACTTCTGCTAAACTCATTTCGATTTATCCAAAGGCGCTGCGTTATTCCAGGGTTTTGGATAATGTATATGGTGCGAATATCCTATCCCTGCTAAATATAGGTTATGCTTATCAAAGACAAGATCAATTTAACATAATCCATGATCATAACGGTTATCTAAGCTTACCAACAGCTAACTTTTCCAAAACTCCCGTAGTAATGACTATACACGGGTATTTTGGTGTAAATGAAAAAAGAATCTTTGAAAATTTAAAAAACCCATACCTGGTTCCTGTTTCAAAAGCTCAAGCGGCTTCCGCTCCCAATTTAAAATTTATGGGGAATGTCTACCATGGTTTAGAGATGAAACATTTTCCATTTTCGAAAAAGCCGGGTAAATATTTACTTTTCACAGGAAGGATATCCATGGAAAAAGGGGTACATTTTGCGATTGAGGTTGCTCAATATTTAGACATCCCCTTGATAATTGCAGCCAAATTAGATAGTGCAGTAGATGCTCCTCACGATGTTTCGTATTTCAAACAATTTGTTGAACCCAAATTATCTGACCAAATCAAATGGGTTGGTGAAGTTAATGAAACAGAAAGAAATAAGTTAATGAGTGAGGCGATGTGTTCTTTACATCCTGTTACTTGGCCAGAACCGTTTGGGTTAACACTCATCGAATCGATGGCTTGCGGAACTCCGGTAGTGGCATTTAACTTAGGTTCGATACCAGAAGTAATTGAAAATGGAAAATCAGGATATATAGTCGAAGATGTTTCTTCGATGATAGAGGCAGTCGCTAATATCTTAAAAATTGACAGGGAGTATTGTAGGAAATACGTTTTGAATAAATTCAATGTCAAAAATATGGTCGACGGGTATGAGCAGATCTACAACAAAATTTTAAGTCAATAACAAACTTAATTTTCTAACATATCTGCAATTAGGCCACCCCATGTAAAGTTTCTCGCACCAAACCCTTCACCGGTAAGCGGATTATATTGTTCCCTAAAGCCAGATTTTTCTAATAATTTGATAGAACAATCAAGCAGATATTTAGCTTCCACCTCAAACCCATAATTTTTTAATCCTTTAAAAACTATCCAGTTCGTTGAGATCCAAATTGGACCACGCCAGAATCCCTTTGGATCAAAAGCCGGGTCAGACTTTGAAGTTGTTGGAAGGATAAAAGGTAGATAAAATTCATCTGGATTTAAAAAATAGTTTTTAATTAAATTCTTCGCTTCCGAATCAGTTGCAACTTTAGCAAATAAAGGGGAAAAAATTGCCCAAGTTTTAACTTTAATTTTTTTATAATCCTTTCCATATGTTGACCAAAAAATTCCGTCTTCAAGCATTAAACTTCTCATCGCCTCCTTTATAAGCGATGCCTGATGATGATAATATTCACTTTCTTCATCAAAGTTTAATTTATCGGCTATAGATGACAAGATCTTTAAATTTTCAACTAAAATGGAGTTGAATGGTACATCTTTAGCCCAAAAAAAGTTTTTCATACAAAAAGGTGCATCAAAATTACATTTATGATTCTTACTAATTAATTCAAGCCTTTTTTTATAATTTTCTTCAATTGTTTGTTTGGGCGGTAGATTCAAAGGAAGATCAAAACGAGGAGAGTTATCCTCTCCAGATTCATCTGGGTTGATAATGCTGACTAGATGATGTCCTCTCGGATCTCTCTCTTTTAAAAGGTAATCATAAAAACGTTTTATATGACCATATATGTTAGATAAAAACTCTAAGTCTTGATCTTTTTGATAAATCTGCCAAACTGCGTAAGCAAGCATTGGTGGCTGAGTAATTGATGAACTATCTTCTTTCCCCCAATCAATCTTAGGGAAATTCGTTTTTTCAGGTTCTTGCCAATAGTTCATGTGAGGTATCATTCCGTTGGTAAACTGTTTGGCTACGAGAGATAATAATTCTTTTTTAGCATCCCCGGTGTTGTAGTGGGTGAGAATGATAGCATGAAAGCAGGAATCCCAAAGCCATTGATAAGGATAGGAGTCAGGTGAAGGGAGTGTGTATTGATACTTACCTTTGTGCCTCCTATTAGCAAGCATTATTTCGTAAACTTTTGTTTTAAAATCCTGCATTATAATAGAATTTAATTAAGTAATACTACATTAACATAGCGACTTAAATAAATAACTCCTCTGCCATCAACGAGGCATTTATTCCAGTTATCAACTTTATCATTCCCAAGACATCGCTATTTTCTATTTTCTTAAATTCAAAGGCATTCTGTGATACTCCGAGTGCTTCAAGTTGAGTCTGTATGTTTAAAAGGTAGCCTGGTTCTTTTAAGAAAAGACTTCCTTGCACAATACAAGTTAATCTTACAGGCCTACCTTTGAATTCATATATACCTGCTAATTGAGCAGCAATAAGTGAGGCAGATCGTTTAAAAAGTTCCCTTGCAACTTGTGATTCTGCTCCAATTCCTTTTTGCGCTAACCGTGATAGTTCTTCGCTCGATTGGAGGGGCGGTGTCGCCAAGTGCATTAATGGAATAAGCACATTGTAGTGTTTATATAGATCACCAGCAGCAACTTCTTTATTAAATAACTGCTCACCAGCATTTTTAGATTCCGAATCAACCACTTTTCCTGTTGAAGTTTGTGTAAATCCAGTAAAGTCAGAAGCCTGAAGATTAACGACAGTATTATTATCTAAAAATATCGCAACGTTATATCCCGTTCCAGCAATAGCTGCTATAAGATTTTCTCTATCTGTATCTTCTTCTAGCCCAGAAGTAATAAGACATACTGAGTCATTTGCAACTGTCACTGCAATATCTCTGTTAGTTGTTTCTTTTAGGTAATCCTCAATGGTTTTTCCAACTTGTTCTTGTTGCAGTCCCTGAAAGGCGTGTCCTTTGGTATCTCCTTGATTCATAATGCCATCAAGTTCTCCCATTTCTCCGACAACAGGAATAAGATTGTACGCAAAATTGATTCCTATCGCAGCCGTTTGCTGTTCAAGATTGGCTTCAATGAATGCTAAAAAATCATCTTTAGTAGCAAACCTAGGAAGAGGGGTGAATGTTTTCTGCTTCAAAATTGCAAATTTCTTATCCTCATTGAGTTTTACAACTACCATGGCTCCATGCGTTCCACCGATAACGAATGCTTGAAATACCTGATTTGACTGAACCAATGGGTATTCTGGAAGTGGATTTTTTATAAATGGTACGCTCGTAGTTTCCCCTTGTGACGCAAGTGATAACTCACGAGCAAAATTCTGACTTATCGATAGATAGTCTGGTACTTCAATTAACGTAGCTTAGACCTCTTTCTTAGACTCTACCATACATTCTTCACTAAGCGGGCGAGATTAAATTTCTATTAACCCTAAAAACCTTACTGGAAACCAAGACTATGGTTGGGGGTGTATCGTTAACAAGGTGAAAACAAGGACGCTTTTGCAACCGTAGCCTCATTATCGGGGTATTTGAAGGGTGAATGTCGAGGGTACGGTTACATGGGTGCACAGTCGTGCTGGGAGTAGTTGATGATTTCCGAACCGCGAATTGGGCTGAACTTACCAAATATCCAGGGGTGATTTGGGACGGTCCTGAGAAAGATTGTTGGAGTAAAGAGTATTCAGAACTTTAGCCTGTGCCAGCTCTAATTAGCTTCAATTTGCTATCATAAACCTATGGATCCTAATAAAAAACTTCAAGTTTGCAAAGAAACTCGAAAAATAGCGACCGATGCGTTGGCTAAAGCGTTAAGAAAATCTCTGAGGAAAAATAGGATTTCGGAAAAAGAATTTCGAGACCTATGGCTGGGAGAACTCAGAAAAAACCCAAAGATTTTTCCAAACGGCTGGTATATTCCTCCACCTAACGGGCTTATTGTTCTGTTTGCAACTGTTAAGAATCCAAAGAGAGTTTTATACCCCAACATGAGGCTTGAAGAAACATGGCCTAGGGACGATGTCTATTTAGATAAAACAGATGGTATTCTCGCTTTCTATGGTTCTCCCGTTGACAAAGAATCAGGAATTATTGGAGATACCGAAGTAATGATTTATTTAGGAAATAATAAAGAAGTTATAAAAACTTTAAAAACTTGTATCGAGATAAATAGAGAAATTTTTGAATTTGTCCGTGTTGGCGAACAATTTTCTGATGTTACTAAATTTGCCAACAAATTAATAACAAGTAGAGGTTTTACAAACAACATTCTAAGCACAAGTGATCCTCAAAGTGTCAATATTGGCCACACAATTCCTGCAACTTATGAAGACTGGACTAGTGATGAAAGAGATATGTTGAAAGGTGGAGAAAATGAATGGGGAAAGGTTTGCCAGCTGATAAGTAAAAAGAGGATATTTGTAAACGAAGCTGAAGATTTTAAAATAGAAGCTCCGATGGCTTTTACTATAGAACCAAGGTTGAGATTAAAGAATCGGCCAGATCTTCCTAGTGCCTGGTCGCATTCAATAGCGTTGTTTAACAGAAACGGTGCGAAAGAGTTACTGTTTGGTTTCGAGGAAATTTATATTCGTTCGCAGAAGACCATGGACTATTAGCCCACGGATGAATGTGAGAACGAATACATACTTCCGAGCCGAGGAAACATCTGCTCGCTCATGTAAACTTAAAGAACAATACCGAGTGCTCTTAGCCCTCGGAAGTTTATAAAATTTGCGGAATGCGATTCTAACTATATCCTCGTCGTCCACAGGCACGAAGTAATAATTTGAACTAAGAAAATACTTGCAAATCGTCTAAAAATCGTCTATCGATCTGGAGTTGACCTTACTCTATCAACAATTAAAATATCCTTGTTGTATTGAAGAGATAATCCCTTATCGGTCTCAAACTGTTCTAGTATTTCATTTCTCCTCTTAGTTGACAATTCTATCTTGCCACGTGCTTCTTGCCATACACTTTCGCCCGCTTCCAATAGATCTTTTCCAGAAAAAGCCATTAACTGGCATAGGGCATTGGAGATATATTCTTCCGACCACTCTCTATCAGGAATATTACCGTACTTGAAGGCTAATAATCTTCCCCCATTTGCTCTGAGTACACTGATTGCATCTGAGAGTATTTGTCTGAATTGATCATCGCCTTCGATGTAACAGAAAAAGCCCGTCGCTATGATAAGGTCTACTTTTGGCATTCCTACAGCTTCTGTAAATTGTCCGAGCCCTTGGGCTTCTGTAATAGAATAGTAAACGATTTCGGCTTCAACTTGTTGGCTTACTAGGGGCGGAGTAGAGTAAGCAGAAAGTACAATCGGTTCTCTTTGTAAAAACTGCTGTGTGTCAGTTGCATCAGTCAAACCGACAACTCTAAGGGTAAGGCTAGGATGACTGGTAAGTATCCCACGGCTTTTAGGTATCAGTTGTCTTTCTGGTACTGCTGAGTCATTAATGATATTTTTGATTGCAGCACCACTGCCACATCCCAGATCTAGAACATTTACTGCATTCCTACCTTGAGCAATTGCTAATTCAAACTGATAAACAAGCATGTCGTCAAGCGTTCCAGGCTTTAACTCTGTACAATTCCAAGTCGCCTCGCATTCACGAAGTGTACGTGAGAACATGTCTTGATCTTCTGGGCCAAAACCCTTATAAACACTAGCTTCAGGACCTCTTATCATTAGTATGAGATTATAGGATGCTTTCTATTCCTTGTCCAGTCGCATTCTCGGAATATCAGCCAAGCTCGAAATTTGGTAAAATACATCTCATATTGCCGGATCGTCTAATGGTAGGACAGCAGATTCTGGATCTGCTTATCTAGGTCCGAATCCTAGTCCGGCAGCCATTCGACTCACTTCGTTCGCTCATGACTATTGCCCCTTAAGAAGTGAGTTGAATGCCCTGAGCGAGATCAATTTATTGACCGAGTCGAAGGGTAATCGAAGAACTCATGTACCACTTTTACATTCTTCGATGTTCGGATAATTCCTTTTATTGTGGGATGACGACCGATATAGATAAAAGGTTAAAAGAACATAATTCAAATTCATCAAGAGGCGCAAAATATTTGCGAGGCAAAACACCAGTAAGCATTGTTTACACAGAAAAGTATCTAGACATAAAATCTGCAATGAACCGAGAGCTTCAAGTAAAAAAATGGACAAGAGCTAAAAAAGAGGCTTTGATAAAAGGGGAGTTGGAATTACTAAAGAAGCTTTAGTGAAAGATTTTTCTGATGGACCCCATGGTATTCTGAAGTTCGAAGAACGAAAGATACCTAGTCTGGCAGCCAGATTGGACACAAGTAGATATGAACACCAAATCTGTGAGAGAAATAGCAAATATTATCAAGGATGAGCCCTGGTCGGTGTTGATTATATTGTCAATAGTGTTTCTCCCTTTTATATTTAATCAATGGGGGTCTCAGTTTCCAGAATCGTGGAGACCGCCAGTGGTCTTTTTAATCATAGTAATGTGGGTTATCGCGGGTTTTCGATTAAGAAAAGAGATAATAACATGGCGCCGGAAAACCATCCTACTTAACTACTTGGAAAAGGAAAAGAGACACAGCATTAGTCATCTCAGTAAAGAATGGAACTGGAAAAATGAATTTACAGAGAAAAATATAAATGATCTTCTTTTAACCTACCCAGATATATTTAAAAGAGTAAAAGTTAAAAGAAATGGCAAATATGTTTCCGGCGTAGGTCTCGTATAAAACACAAACGAGAAATAAATTGAGGAGTCAAAAGAATAGGGTCTTGACCGGCATGCCCAGCTGACTGAAATGTATAACTTTCAAAAAAGAATTCATTATCGAGGTGACTTAAAGCCATTTCTTAAGCAAGTTTGCCAAGACTTCCATATTGGCGAATATGGTTCTTGCAAAATAGTCCCGATTGGCTATGAAGATTTTAACCTATTTTTAAAAACAAAAAGGGGTAGGTATTTTGTCAAAATCTTTGCCTCTTTTCGGAATAAGAACGAATGCAGCCGATATGTTGAAATTATGGATAGTGTTTTAAAAGCCGGTATATCATACCCCAGACTTTACAAATCTAACCAAGACCATCTTTACGAGATATCAAATAATAGCCAAACAGATAGACTTTGTGTGATGGAGTTTATCGATGGACAAAATTTCTACCAGCTTCAAACTACGCCAACTGTCAAAGAAATGCGTTTTATTATCAAACAGGCAGCACTAGTCAATAAGATTGATATTCGTCCATCACTGGTATATGACCAATGGGCGATAACAAATTTCCCCAAAGAGTATAAAAAGAAAGGCCAGTATCTTAATAAAGAGGATAAAAACCTGATAGAACCGCTTGTGGATGTATTTAATTCTCTATCCGTCGAAAATTTACCTCACTGTTTTGTACATGGGGATATTACCAAGACAAATACAATGAAGAGTGTTAATGGGGATATTTATATCTTAGATTTCGCGGTAGCAAACTATTACCCAAGAATTCAAGAACTTGCGGTTATTTTATGTGATTTGTTCTTTAATCCAAAGGGTTTTGGGAGCTTTCCCAAAAACTACGATTTAGCCTTAAGCGAGTATCAGAAGTATATTACACTAACTGCAGATGAAATCAAGAAATTGCCTGATTATGTAAAATTAGCCCATGCAATGCATGTTCTTTTAGCCAGTTATGAAAAGGTTGTAAATGGTAATACATCTGCCGAAAATGAATACTTCTTAGGAATGGGAAGAATCGGCCTTCGATATACTAACAAAATCGGAAGATTCTAGACCGGCCATTTCAGCACGACTGCGCACCAATGTAACTGTACCCTCGCTACTTATACCCTCAGCTGTTAAATGTTTTAGCCTTATCTGATGCTATAATATTCGAATGGAAACCGGAGAAGCACCAGCCCCCTCGTTTGAACAACAATTCAGAAATCGTGACACTTTAAAATTCCCGGAAGGTAAAATAACAGTTGTTGATGTTGCGCCGGAGGTGTTAAAAGATGATGTACCGGTGCTTATCGCACCCGGCTGGGCCGAAAATCCTAAAACCTACGAGGAAACTTTAGCTGTTGGTTTTAGAGAAGGAAGAAGAGTTTTGACAGTTGAATATTCAGGCCATGGAGGCAAAGTTACAAGTGGGGGAGAATATCCAAAAATAGAGCTTCAAAAAGCCTTATTACTTCTTGATGTTCTTGATAAAAAAGGAATAGAAAAAGCAGACGTTATTGCGCATTCGGAAGGGGCAATAAATAGTTTGATTGCGGCTATGCTTAAGCCGGATAAATTTCGCAATATAGTCCTTGATAAGCCGGCCGGTCTCATTGGACAAGATTCAATAAAAGCTTTGGCCGGAAGATTTAAAGAGCTCTTATCTCAAGAGATGAAGACTCGACCTAAAGCACTGACGGATTCTACAAGTTCAATTAGGGCAGGTGGAAGAACCGCACGATACTTCGTGGAGCATCCCTTAAGAGTGCCTAAAGAAGTGGGTGCGCTAACCAGTTTTGATCTTGGGGAAATAATGAAGAAGCTTTGGGAGCAAGGCATCAAATTTAGTGTAATAGCAGGCGTTGATGATCCGTTATTTCCGGTTAGCCGCCAAACTGCAAATATGCTCAAGTCTAAGGAGTCTAATGGTGTATTACCTATAGAAATAAAAGGGTACTATTCTGTAATAGGCGGACACAATGAGCTATCAATTCATCCAGGCCAACATGCGGCGCTTGCTTTTAATGCACTTGAGAATCTTAGAGATTTAAAAGACACATCTTAATTAAAAATAATCCGCATGCGCAATATCTTTGAGCAAGTTATAATTAGACAGTGAGCAAAAAGGGATTCACTGCCTTCCTCATCGTTATCCCAATCGCCATAACCAGCCTTATTTCAATCGCCTACGTCACCTTCAAGAGCCAGTTACCAAATACGCAAGCCGTTTTGTCAACCCCAACTTCCGAAGTTTCCCCGACACCTTCTATTACACCAAGTCCAACTCCAAGCCCAAGTCCCACCCAAACACCAACTCCAAATCCCACGCCTTCTCTTTCGCCGAAGCCATCTCCAACATCTTCTTCTCAATCGTCAAATGCAACTGTCACCTCAGGCGGCAACTACACCGTTTTAACTTTCGATCTTGCCTCAACAACCATAGTTACAGATAGCGCCAATGATAATGATTGCGGCAACGATTGTCCGGTCAAACCTTTAGCTCAATACATAGCTGAAAACGGAGGAAGAGCAGGCATGAACGGTACATACTTTTGCCCGCCGGATTATGCGTCCTGCGGTGGTAAAGTTAATTCTTTCGATTTTGCCGTTTGGAACAACCGCAACAAAAAATGGATTAACGCCACAACCCTTTTTTGGGGCGGCAGGGGAATGATGGTTTTTCGCCCCGGATCTGCTCAATTCTTTCCTTGTGCAGGTTGTGTCGGAGCACCAGCCGATATCACCGGAGGTATCGTTAATTATCCCTCTTTAGTCTCCGGCGGCCAGGTATTGGTTAGTGACGGCGCCAAAGGTACGAGAAGCGGAATCGGATTCGGGGGAGGTAAATTGTTTTTAGTTGTTGCCAGATCCTCAAGTTACTTTGACCTTGCTAATATCTTTAAGTCTCTTGGCGCCCAAGAAGCCTTAAATCTTGATGGGGGAGGCTCAGTTGCCCTCTACGACGGTGGCTACAAAGTCGGTCCGGGACGCAATTTGCCAAACGCGGTCATTATCAAATAACCATGAACTATGAACTGTGAACTATGAACGAAGAACTCTTTTTTCCGTGATTATAATGTCCATCACCAGATCATGTTCTTCTTGGGGAATTTTATCGACAATCTGGAAGTCATAGGCAAGCCCAATTCTAATAGCTTTTGAATTGGAAAATAGTCTATCAAAAACTCCCTTACCGTACCCAAGTCTTACGCCCCTTTTGGAAAATGCCAGTCCGGGCAAAATAGCCACGTCAACAAGTGATGGATCGACAGGCTCAATGATTCTTGGCTGGAGAATTCCCCTTGGTCCTTTTTCCAAACTTTGCCAATTTCCAAATTTGCTAAATACGTAGTCTTTAATCTTTGTAGAATAGGCAGGTACCAAGATTTTGGCGTCCCGTAGATTAAGAGAGTCAATAATTAATTTAGTTTCAACCTCATTTTTGATTGGTAAATATATGGAGAAAAGCTGACTGTCTGCAATCTTACCAACAGAAAGAATTTTGTCTGTTATGTTCCGGCTTGTTTGGGCAATAAATTTTTTGGAAAGCGCAAGTCTCTTGGAAAGAAAAATATCTCTGAGTGTTTTTTTGTCAAAATTGTTCACAAGAAGCTATCGAGTAAAAAATTTGTACTTGAGCAAATTTAATTCCCAGTGTCCTAATTTCTACTTTTTGGCCAATTTCATCGCTCCCGTAATTTTGGCAACGCCCAATTCAACGAGCGTGACAACTAAAGCCACAACCAGTACCCAAAAAATACTTGAAATCCCAAAAGCAGTTATTATCGCCAGCCTTTTAATAATCCAGATGATGGCCACATTGGCTATAAAATATGCTGCGACCCAGATATTCTGGTCCTTTATTTTATAACCGCTTCTTTTAACAACCTCAGGAACCAAGTAGATTAGGCCAGTCAGAATAAGACCCGAAATAATGGCGGCCAGGGGAGCCGAAAGTTTATCATTTCCCAAAACTACATTACTTTTCAAAACGACCGAGCCTAAAAGCAGAACTACCGTATTTGCTACCCAAAAGCTTAAAAAATTAACAACCTTTTTTTGGTCCATTACAATCACCTCCCTCGCCCTCCAAAGTTTTAACGAAAGAGAGCTCCACTCTATGTTAGAATAGATCAATATTTCTTAAGAAGTCAAATATAATTTGTCAAACTATCATTGACTGGGGATAAGCCGTATAATGAATTTAAGGTTAAAATGATTACTCAAGAAGAGGTAATTAAGAAATTAAAGCAGTGTATCGATCCCGAATTGGGTATCAATATTGTTGATTTGGGCCTAATATACGCTGTCAATATCGAAGGCAGCAGAGTCAATGTCTTAATGACCGTTACCACTTCTGGATGCCCGATGGGCTCATTCTTCATAAAAGATATCACAGACAAGGTTCGAGCCCTTAAGGGGGTCTCTGCTGTTTTAGTCGAATTAACATTTGATCCTCCCTGGAATCCTTCAAAAATGTCCCAGGACTCAAAGGAGCTTCTTGGGTTTATTAATTAAGCTTCGACCTTCTTGACTTCGGGTTTCCTTCGGTTTATACTTGTCTTATTCTTCATTGGAAATTGGAATTTGGAAATTGGAATTTAATATTTTTAGGGTCTTGACAAATCGTAGATGTAGTGTCTAATCTGGAATTAGACCACAATATATTGTGCCTTTAGCAATTTCGTGAAACATTGAAACCTGCAGCTAAGGGCAAAGATTTTCAAGTACAGGGCAGTGAATAATTTTGTGAGGGAAGTAGTGTGATTTGTCCTTTTTGTGAGCACAGAAAGACTCGTGTTGTCGATAAAAGAGAAGGCAATGATGTCAAAACAATCAGGCGCAGACGTGAATGTCTGAAATGTGGTCGTCGGTTTACTACATTTGAAAAAATTGAGACTCTGGATCTTTTGGTTATTAAAAAAGACGGCAGAAGAGAAATCTTTGATAGGGCAAAGTTGAGGGGCGGCATTATAAAATCATGCGAAAAGAGACCCGTTTCTGCCGGGGATATTGAAAAAATTGTCGACGAGTCAGAAGCTGAACTGCGAAAGATTAACGCTAGCGAGATTTTAAGTAAGAAAATCGGAGAAATGGTTATTAAAAGACTCAAGAAATTAGATGAGATTTCTTATATTCGCTTTGCCAGTGTCTATAGACAATTTGCTGATCTGTCTGATTTTGAAAAAGAGCTTTCCAAGCTATCGAAAGGATTAAAAAATAAATGAAAAAAGTGTTAAAGAAGAAATTCACAAGAGAAGATGTTCGCGCAATAGGCAGAAAGATTCCGGCTGTCCCGAAAGATTTATTTGAACCGACTCTATCCGAAAATGCTGCCTATATTGCCCAAACCCGTTACTCTTTCCGTAACGAGAAAGGGGAACCGGTAGAAACTCCAAAAAAACTTTTCTGGCGTGTTGCCTACTATATTGCCGCTGCCGACAGAATTTACGAAGGCAATATCCACAAAAAGACAGCCAAAGAATTTTACAAACTTATGGCTTCCCAGAGATTTATTCCCAATACTCCGACTTTAGTCAACTCCGGTAAAACCGGCCAATCGCTTTCAGCTTGTTTTGTCTTACCTATTGAGGATGATATGGAATCAATTCTCAGAACGATGCGGGATATGGCAATGATTCATAAAATGGGCGGTGGGACAGGCTTTTCTTTTTCCAAGCTCCGTCCAAAAGACGATATTATTGGTACCTCAAAGGGCAAATCAACCGGTCCAGTTGCTTTTTTGCAAGCCTATAACGACGTAACTTCGCAAATAAGACAGGGTGGAGTTCGCCGCGGTGCTAATATGGGAATCCTTCACTATACACACCCTGATATTTTGCGTTTTGCAGTTCACAAAGTCGATGAGTTTTCGCTAACTAACTTTAATATCTCCATAAGTATAACTGAGGAATTTATGGAAAAAGTCAAAAAAGATGCCAAGTTTGTCGAAGACACCGAGCGTAGTCGAGGTGCGGATGGCGAGTTGGAAATTAACGAGATTATAGAAGAAATAAGAGAAGCATACACAATTCGCGACCTTGATCTTAAAAATGTTCGCGTTGAAGAAGCAGTTAGAAAGTTATATGAAGCTTGTCGTGCTAAACATAAAGGGGAAGGATACAACCTTGTTAATCCTCGGACCGGTGAAGTTACTGACAAACTCAATGCCAAAAGAGTCTTTGATTTAATAACCAGACTTGCCTGGCAGTACGGAGATCCGGGAGTGGTTTTAATTGATAGAATCAACGATTCCCGGGCTAATCCAACTCCAAAACTTGGCCAAATCGAAGCTACCAATCCCTGTGCAGAACAGCCGCTTCTCCCATATGATGCCTGTACTTTAGGCTCTGTTAATCTCTCCAAGTTCGTTAAAGACGAAGTCGAAGACACTGAGCAAAGTCGAAGGGTCGAAGATCCTGAGCAAAGTCGAAGGGTCGAAGATCCTGAGCAAAGTCGAAGGGCTTCCGCTCAATATGATGAACCGGTCGAAGAAAGAATCGACTGGCAAGAGTTAAAACAAACAATCCACAAGGCAGTTCACTTTTTGGATAACGTTCTTGATATGAACGAATATCCGGTTGCGGAAATTGACCAGATGACCTCAAAAATCAGAAGAATCGGCCTTGGAGTTATGGGCTGGGCAGATATGCTGGCCAAACTTGGTATTGGCTATAACACTTTTGAAGCTTTCTCCTTGGCAGAAAAAGTCATGAAGTTCATTCAAGATGAAGCAGACAATGCCAGTGTGAACCTAGCAAAGGTTCGCGGGGTATTTCCATCCTTCAAAGATTCTATCTACAACCAACCAGGTAAAATTCATCCAAGAAATGCTGCCAGAACAACTATCGCTCCAACCGGCACAATTTCCCTGCTTGCTGATTGTTCCAGCGGTATTGAACCGTATTTTGCGCTGACATTTGCCAAAAATACCATCGAGGGTAAAAGACTTTTTAATACTAACTCCTACTTTTTAGGGGCCTTGAAAAATAAGGGGATTGATTCCGACCAATTACTTTCCAAGATTGAAGAGAATCGTGGTTCAATTCAGAATTTAGGTGAGATACCTCAGGATCTGACAAGGGTTTTTGTAGTTGCCCAAGATATTTCTCCTGCTGATCATATCCGTATGGAAGCAGCTTTCCAGAAATACACTGACAACGGAATTTCCAAAACAATCAATTTTCCAAATGAAGCGACTGTCGAAGATGTCCGGCAAGCTTATTGGCTGACATACGAACTTGGTTGCCGCATGACTACAATTTATCGCGACGGTTCAAGAATTAAGCAAGTCCTGGAGGTTAAAAAAGATAACTCTTATTATGACCAGCTTACCGGTAAACGTATTTACCAAGAACCACAACCACAAATTCCTAGAAAAAAGTCGACCCCAACTGAAGCTGTGGGAATGAGAGTTCGCAAGAAAGCTGATGTTGGATATGTTTATACATCCGTATTTCGGGATGCTGAAGGTATGCCGGTTGAGGTTTTTGTAACTATCGGTAAAACAGGCGGTTATGTGGCTGGTGCCGCTGAAGTTACAGGCAGATTGGCATCCCGCGCCCTGAAATATGGTGCGAGCTTGGAGGAGGTTGCTACAGACCTAGTCGGGATATCCTGTGGTACGCCCTATGGTATCGGACCGGACAGCGTCCTTTCCGCCTTTGATGCCGTCGGTAAATCCTTATTGGAGATTGCCAAAGCCAAACAACTTACCCTTCCAGTAGTTGGGCAAGACGAACCAATCGAATCCATTGTAAAAACTCCCTTAACCAACGGCCATACAAACTACCCGGCCAAATCAGCTTATACCAACGGTCAAACAGGAAGTGGTAATGGTTTAACAAAGGGAAACACCAAAAGTACCCAGATGAATATCCCAGTCGGGGGTAAGTACCAAATCGACACCGGTTCGGTAAGTAGCATTCATCAGGAAAAAATAATTGAAAATAAATTTGTAGTTTGCCCAGATTGCGCAAGCCCGGTTGTCTTTGCCGAAGGCTGCCGTCAATGCATCAATCCCTCCTGCGGCTGGAGCAAATGCAGCTAGGTACGTGACTATTATTTACACAAAACATGCTCTGGAAATGCTTGCACAACGCAAGCTTAAAAAAGAGTTAGCGGACGAATGTGCTAAAAACCCGGATAAAATATTGCCAGCAAGAGAAGACAAAAAAATCTATTTAAAAAATTTCGGCAAAAATTACCTGAAATTAATAATATCCGAAGAAGAAAAACAGTTAGTAGTGGTAACTCTGTACTGGCTTGCGAAAAAAAGGTCAGAAAAGTAAAATAGACTGACTATGAAAATCACATATGATCCGGTGGCAGATGCCATGTATATTTATCTTTCGGATAAAAAGAAAAGTACTCGAACAGAAGAGGTGAGTGCTGATCTTATTGTGGATTATGCAGGCAGAGAACTAATTGGAATCGAAGTTCTCGACGCTTCCAAAAAGCTCTCAAAGAAAAATTTAGATTCGGTGACTTTTACACTCCCAACATATCGGGGGAGGATTTCTCACTCAGTTTAACTCCTGCGGCTGGAGCAAGTGCAGCTAAAAATCAATTTAGGCCAAAAATTTTTGCTTTAGTTTTGTCGTAATCCATAACCAGAAAAGAAAACTAAGTCCACCAAGTAAAACAAAACCGGGACCGTCTAGGTGACTAGGCACCCCACGCATTCCGAAAAAGCGGCTATTAGCAATATTAATCACTCCAGCAATTATCAAACCGTCGATAAGTATCGTTAGACTGCCAGTAATTAATGATAGGTAAAAATTTTTCAAGTTAAAAGTTAATCTCTCTTTGCTTACAAGATAGTTGCCAATCACAAAACCTAAAGATAATCCAAGCAGGAGAAGTAGCAGTGCAATCCAGAAATACAGTGGAAGACATTCAAGGCCATCATCTAGGTTGAACATACCACATAAAGGTGGGCTTATCACGAAAGCCCCTAAGTACTCCAAGACGCTTGCAAATCCCAGAGAAAGTAAAGCAATAACTATCAACTTCACAACTTAATTATACTAAGTCCTTCAAAATTCTAAAATCTTCCTCAAGTACTTTTCTGCTGCCTGCGCTGTAAAGTACGACTGCTGGATGATAAAGAGGGATGATTTTTGTCTTGCCAAACGGTACTTTTGCTTCGATAACCTTGCCATGAAGGTTTGTGATCGACTCGTTTTTCTCGGACAAATTAAACTTTTCCAAAATATATTTGGTTGAGAAACGCCCCAGGGTCGCAATAATTTTGGGTTTAATAATTAAAATTTGCCGATCTAAAAAAGGGGAATAAAGTTTAATTTCCTCAGGCTCCGGATCACGATTATTAGGAGGTCTATCCTTAACTACATTAGTGATATAGACATCTTTCCGTTTTAAATCAATCGATACCAAAAGCTCATCTAAAATTTTTCCAGCCGCTCCGCAGAAAGGCCTACCCGTTTCAGCTTCCCTCTGACCCGGCGCTTCGCCAATAAAAATAATTTTGGAGAAATGATTCCCTTCACCGATAACCGGAAAGTAGTTGTTTTTCTTGCGATAATTATAAAGAGGGGATTTAGAAAGATTCCAAATTTCATCGCGAATCTTTTTAAGTTGCACGGTTCTGTTGAGGGCCATATCTAATCGATTAACCCCTGCCTTTCCAAATATTTTCCCTGATATTTTCCAGTTTGTTAATATATCTTGCTGCGACAAAAAACCAATCGGAGAGGCGGTTGGTGTAAATTAATACATTTTGGTTAATTTTTTCTTGCCTATTAAGGTCAACAATTGCTCTTTCTGCACGCCGGACAACCGACCTTGCCAGATGAAGCTTTGATCCCACCTTATTTCCACCAGGCAATATAAAATTACGTAGTTTGGGTAATTTATCACTCCATGAATCAATTTCTTCCTCAAGTCTTGTTATATATCTTTTAGTGATTCTTGGCACCTTGGTTTTAACATCAGCTGGTGTTGCTAAGTCAGCACCTAAAACAAAAAGTTCCGACTGAATCCTCAAAAGTTTCTTGATGATTAATTTCTGCTTTGTCATTCTGGCCGTTCGATTAAACTCACGATCCTTAAACGGTCCTGAGCGAGGTCGAAGGACTTGTCCAGAATCGATTCTGGAGTCGCTTCGCTCCCCAGAATGACAGTCAGGATATGGAGTTAATTCTGCAAGTATTACGCCGATTAACGAATTCAACTCATCAACTTCTCCATAAGCTGCAATCCTTGCCGAATTTTTATCCACTCTTCGGGCACCAAACAGGGAAGTGGTACCACCATCCCCGGTTTTTGTATAAATCTTCACGTCAGAATTATATATTAGATGTCATTCCCGCGAAAGTCTTTCGACCCTGAGTTCAAGACCGAAGGGCGGGAATCCAGATAAGTATAGATTCCGGATCAGGTCCGGAATGACAGAAAAGAGACGGGTTGACATACCCTCCCCAATAGGGTAGGATATAGAAATGCAAAAGTATGTAAAGGAAAATGCTCTAAAAAGATTAAAGTCGGCGCAAGGTCATTTAGATCACGTCATTAAGCAGGTTGAAGAAGAAAAATATTGCATTGATATCCTGCAACAATCACTGGCGGTTCAAGCAGCCCTTCGTGCCATCGACAATATTATTCTAAAAGGCCATTTAGAAGAACATGTTACCCATGCCATGCACGGTAAGGATCAACAAGAGTCAATCCAGGAAATCGTAGATGTGTTCGGAAAGGCTAGGAGGTGAGATGAATGTTTGGTGACATGATGCGTTATGGTGCAAGTCCCCCGCCGCAAGGTTATGATAATGGTTATTTTTGGGGTCATCACCCGATGATGGGCTGGATGGGAGGTAATACCGGTGCTTTTTGGTTTTTTGGGATTTTGTGGTTAGCAACTTGGATATTGGTTATCGTTGTCTTAATCGCTTTAATCCGTTGGCTCTGGAAGAAAGGCGATAAAGGTCGCTAAAAAAAGACTTAATGAATATGAAAGAACAGGCACTCGCTAATGCTTTTGCAGTTATCATTGCCGCAATATATGTTATCTGCGCAGCTTGGGTTGTAATTGCCAGAGATAGTTTTATGGCCTTTTCTGGAAACTGGATCCATGGTATCGATCTGGAAACCTTGCCATACATTTCTCCAAATACTGGTGGTCTGATTTTCGGATTTGTAACGGCTGTTGCAGCTGGCTGGGTAGCCGGTTATGCATTTGCCTGGCTTTATAACAAATTTTCCAAAAAGTGACTGAACAGTAATTATGAATGACCATAAGCAGTCAATTAGAATGTCATCCAAAAATACATATTCTTGCCCGATGCATCCGGAAGTAAAATCCGATAAACCCGGCCATTGCCCAAAGTGTGGGATGAATTTAGAGCCGTCAAAAAGTCAAACAGAAAATCACGCAGGACACAAAATGGCAGAACACAAAATGAAACCCGTTGCCGAAATGTCGTTTTGGGAAAAGTTTAAGATGGGAATGTTTATGGCCATGGGTATGGAACACGGGGGTTTGGCGGGCCGGGAAATGGCCAAACTAATGGAAGAAGATATTCGCAATAAGTTTTTCTTTGCTCTGATCCTCTCAATCCCAATTATTGCTTATTCTCCATTAGGTGAAAAGATTTTCAACTTGCAATTACCAACACCGGTTCCGGCAGCTTGGATTCTATTCATTTTAACTACACCGGTATTTTTCTACTCCGGTTGGATCTTTCTTTATTCGACTTATAAAGCACTGCAGGCAAAAACTCTTAATATGGCAGTTTTGATAGCAGTAGGTATCACCGCAGCCTATGCATTCAGTGTACTCTTGACATTTCTTGGTTCAAGCGATTCATATTACGAAGCAGCGACTCTTCTTATCACTTTTGTGCTCTTTGGCCATTGGATGGAAATGAAATCAAGGCGTGGAACAACTGATGCTCTACAAGCCCTTTTTAACTTAGTTCCCCCGCAAACAAGAATTATTCGGGAAGGGAAAGAAGTTCTTATACCTACAGCTCAAGTGAAAGTAAACGACATTATTATTCTAAAGCCTGGTGATAAAGTCCCAGTTGACGGAGAAATTATAGAAGGAGAAACGGCAATTGATGAATCATTAGTCACCGGTGAATCAATTCCAGTCGCTAAGGTAAAAGGTGACAAAGTAATTGGCGGTTCTATTAATCAATCAGGATCGGTCAAATTTGCGGCAACGAAAGTCGGTGAAGATACAGCGCTGGCGCAAATCGTCAAAATGGTTGAGACTGCCCAGAGTTCCAAAGCTCCTGGCCAAAAAATAGCAGACAAATTTGCTCAGTATTTAGTTATTGTCGCAGTCGGTGGAGGCCTGCTTGCCTTTGGAGGCTGGTACTTTGTGATGGGCGTACCGATTCTTATCGCCCTGACTTTTGCTATTTCTACAACTGTCATTGCTTGTCCGGATGCACTCGGTTTGGCAACTCCGACCGCTGTTGCGGTAGGAACAGGTCTTGGTGCCAAACACAATATCTTGATTAAGGATGCACCAACTTTGGAACAGGTTTCCAAGATCCAGGCTGTAGTTTTAGATAAAACAGGAACGTTAACGGAAGGTAAGCCAAAGATTACAGATATAGTTACCGTTAAAGGACTGACGGAAAATGAAATTCTGAGACTCGATGCTGCGGCTGAAGCTAAATCAAGTCATCCCTTAAGTCAGGCGATACTGGAAGAGGTGAAAATAAGGAACATAAAAATTCCATCAAAAGTCGAGAAATTTAAAAATATTGCAGGACACGGTGTTGAAGCGCAGGTTGAAGGGAAGTATGTCCTAGTTGGAACAGTTAAGCTCATGAATGATCAAAACGTTGACCTGGTACCTATACAGAAAGATATTGATCGGTTACTTTCTGAAGGAAAAACGATTATGGTTCTTGCTGTGGATGGTCAGGTTGCAGGTGTTGCAGGCGCTGCCGATCCAATTAAACCTTCCGCCAAAAAGACTATCGATCGCATGCAACAATTGGGTCTTGAAGTAGCGATGATTACCGGTGATAACCAAAAAACTGCAGAGGCGATAGGCAGGCAACTTGGTATTAAGCGGGTTTTTGCCGAAGTTTTGCCGGAAGACAAAGCTAAGTACGTAAAAAAGCTTCAGAATGAGGGGAAATTTACAGCTATGGTTGGCGATGGAGTAAATGACGCGCCGGCCTTAGCTCAGGCAGATATTGGTATTGCCATTGGAGCAGGAACCGATGTTGCTATTGAAACAGCCAAGGTGGTTTTGATGAAATCAGACCCCGCAGATGTTTTACGCGCCATCCGTCTATCAAAGGCCACGGTGACCAAAATGAAACAAAATTTATTCTGGGCTTCAATTTATAATCTCTTGGCCATTCCGATAGCAGCCGGAATTCTCTATCCTAAGTTTGGTATTTCACTGCGCCCGGAATGGGCAGCACTTTTGATGAGTCTGTCCTCAATTATTGTCGCCACAAATGCCGTGCTTTTAAACCGAGCGGAAAAAAATTTAGTGGAAGTTTAAATGAAGTTAAATTTTCTTACTAAGTCATCAAATAAAGTAACCGACCTCGTTTGTCTAATGAAAGTTGAAAAAGACGAAAAAGCAATAACTTACAGTTATAAAGGCAAAACCTATTATTTTTGTTCTGAAAATTGTAGGGAAGAATTCAAACAAGACCCTGAAAAGTATTTATCATGAATAACTTTTTTAAACATAGGCTTTTGATGATTATTGGTTGTATTGCTCCAATTTTAATCTTTGGCTTTTTTCTTCTATTCGGATTTACAAATAATAGTTTAATCGTTTTACTTTTCCTCCTATGTCCCCTCAGTCATATCCTAATGATGAGAGGACATAGAGAAAAACATCATTAAAATTATGGAACTCTTAATTAGCGCGTCATTTATTGCTTCTTTTTTTGCCGGTGTTGCCGCCCTGTTTGCTCCCTGTTGCGTGACGGTTCTTCTGCCCACATACTTTGCCTCGATCTTTAAACAGCGCTCTACTATATTTTTAATGACCTTCATCTATTTCCTTGGTCTTTTAGTAGTTTTCTTGCCAATCGGATTTGGGGCATCAGCACTTAGTCAATTATTCAATACCTACCATAATGTCATTTTTACTTTGGGTTCAATTTTTTTGATTGTTCTCGGTCTAACTTTAATTTCTGGAGTCCAATTTTCATTCCCCGTCTTAGTCCATCCGCAACTCAAGAATTCTGGCTTAGGATCCGTTTTTGTCTTAGGCGTATTTTCCGGAATTGCCACGACTTGTTGCGCGCCAGTGTTGGCAGGAGTCTTGGCACTTGCTGCTATGCCTGGGTCATTTCTTTTAGGCGGAGCATACACCTTGGCCTATGTTCTAGGCATGGTTATACCTTTATTTATCTTAAGCGCGTTTCTTGATAAAGGAAAATTTACTCAGAAATTTTTTACATTTAGAAAAACAGTCAGCTATAACCTTTTTGGAAAAAGAATCCGTCTGACTCTATCCAACCTTTTTTCAGGATTGATGTTTTTGGTACTTGGAATATTCATCTTCTATTTGGCCTTAACCAATAACTTAACAGCCCACGCTTCTTATCAGATTTCTATCAATGTGTATCTTACTAGACTGATACAATTTATCGGTCGGTACACAAAAATTATTCCGGAGGTTGGTTGGGCAATTATTTTCTTTATTGCATTTTTGATAATTCTGGTAATTTCAGTAAGGCAATTTTTAAATTTAGCCAAAAATAACAGGAAGGAAGGTGATGATAAATAAATAAGCGAACAGTTTTGATAGTAACAGCGATTGCCCTTTTTATTTCGGCTATTGTCGGTGCTTCTTTCCTGCTGGTAGGTAAAAGCAAAGAGGAGACGATGGATCATTCATCCGGTACGACACAAGATGAGGGCAAATTTAATTCATGGGTTGATAAAGAAGCACCTGATTTTACACTCACAAGCTATGATGGTAAGCAAATTAGTCTCAGAGACTATCGAGGGAAAAAGGTTGTGCTTTTCTTTACTGAAGGAGCAATGTGTTATCCTTCCTGCTGGAATCAAATAGCCGCTTTTGGTAAAGATAGTGCATTTAACAGTGAGGATACAGTTACTTTAAATATTATGGTTGATACTCAAAACGAGTGGAAAAAAGCGGTTAGTAAAATGCCAGAGCTTGCTCCTGCTACGGTTCTACTTGATACATCAAAAAATATCTCAAGGGATTACGGAGTGCTCTCGCTGCCTTCTTCCATGCACAAAGGTCAGTATCCCGGCCACACATACCTGATTCTTGATAGAGACGGTATTGTCCGCTTTGTTCTTGACGATCCACAAATGGCTACCAGAAATGACCAACTGAAAGCAGAACTTAAGAAGATAAGTTGAAGAGTATGGGGAAAATTCTTCGAGGATCAATTCCAAAAGGACTGTTGGCTGCGTCGGGACTACTGATATTTTATTTCGCGGTTGTAACTTTTATTTCAGGTTGGCAGTTTGCACAGGACCAATTCTCGCGATTTTGGTATTTTATTTTAGCTCTTGCTTTTGGATTTGGAATCCAAGTGGGACTTTACACCTATCTTAAAAACTTAATTAGCGATAAAAATCAATCAACTAAGGTTCTAGTAGCTTCCGGTACAACTTCGACCGCGGCGATGATTTCCTGCTGCGCGCACTATCTGGCGAACATCTTACCAATTCTGGGTATCACTGGATTAATCACTATTGTTACGCAATATCAGGTCCAATTATTTTGGATTGGTTTAGCCGCAAATCTTGTCGGTATCACCTATATGGCGAATAAAGTTTTTCGATACCATAAAGGATTATGAAGAATCCAAAGGCAATTTTTTTAATTGTTGGAGTAATAGTAATTATTATTATTATCGCCATTCTTTACTCCCATCATTCTGATAATTCAACCTTAAGGGAAGATATTCCTTCTTCGAATCAAGGCCTGTCTGCCGGCAGGCAGGAAGTTTTATCCACACAAACTAACTCTGAAGGCCAGGTAACTGTTAAGGTTACACCGAAAGATCTCTCACAATCTTCCTCAAGTTGGGATTTTGAGATAGTTTTGGATACTCACTCTGGTAATTTAGATCAAAACCTTACCGAGATCTCGATTTTGATCGACGATAAAGAAAATAGATTTACTCCAGTCGCTTGGGAAGGTGATCCGCCGCAAGGACATCATCGCAGTGGGATTTTGAAATTTAAACGTCTTTCCCCAAAACCTAAATCAATCGAACTAAGAATTGAAAAGATGGGAGATGTTAACGAAAGAAGCTTCAAATGGGAATTGCAGTGAGTTAAAATGAGTTTTATCAATGACAAGAACAATTTTAGCAGTCTTAATCTTTTCAGTTGCCTTTGGTTTTGTCGAGGCTGCGGTTGTTGTTTATCTCCGTCATCTTCTGGGAATCGGTTTTACTCCTCCACATATTGACCGAAGCGAAATTTTATTTTTAACTCCCGGGATTGCTTTCTTGGAGCCCCAAACTGCCGTTAAAATAATTCAGGATACGACTCTTCTTAACATTGAGCGTCTTAGAGAAGCAGCTACTTTAGTGATACTAGCATCGATTGCTGCCATTGTCGGCAGAAAATTGACAGACAAAATAGCTTTTTTCTTTTTAGCTTTCGGAATTTGGGACATTTTCTACTATGTTTTTTTAAAGCTGACAATTGGTTGGCCAAAAAGCGTTGGGGATCTTGATATTTTCTTTTTACTTCCAACACCATGGGTTGGACCAGTTTTGGTTCCAATCATCATCTCCTCCTTTTTAATCATTGGAGCGCTTGCATATTTAATAAGACGGAATAAGTCGTCCTATTGATGTCCACAAGCTCAATCATTGTAGTTCTCAATGCTATTTCACTAAGAAGGCTCGAATTAAATTAATTAAGCCCCCCCGGAGTGTTAAAATAAATAGGAATGAGGATTGCCGGGTATTTTTTAATTATTTTAATTCCGCTCCTAATTATACTTGGAAATTTCCACTTTCTCATATTAAATTTTAACTTTTACCAGAATCTTTACCAAAAAACTGGCGTTTACCAGACTTTTGCTGATCGGGAAATTGTCAACTGGGCAACTGACAATCTTTTTGGCTATTTTAGAGGAAAAAATGAACTCGATCACATTTTTTTCTCAAAACAGGCCATCTTACACCTTGCTGATGTTAAAAACTTACTGCAGTTTGAATCCGGCCTTTTTTATTTATCCGCAGTAGCAACTGCAGTTATTTCCACAATATTTGTTGTTAAGAAACAGTACAAAAGACTAACCAGTTCATTTTTTACCTCATCAATTGTTACTATTTTCGCAATTTGTCTTCTCGCCTTTGGCCTGATTTGGGACTTTGAACCAATATTTACCAAATTTCACATATTACTGTTTAAAAACGAGTTGTGGCTGTTTCCTGCCCACGATAATTTGGTAAAACTTTTCCCCCAGCAATTCTTTATTTTATTCGCAAATTCACTGGCAGTAAACATTATTGTGACTTGCGCAGTTATTGCATTAATCTCGGCTGTTTTTGTCAAAAAGCGCCTTAAATGATTCTCAGACAGATTTCAATCGGCCCGTTGACTATCCATATTTATGGCCTGGTCATTGCAATTGCTATTTTTCTTGGCTGGTTTTTGGCCAAAAAAAGGGCGGCCATTTACAAAGTCCCCCATAAACTTTTCGATGATCCGATTCTAATTATTCCTCTGATCCTGGCAATTGCCACAGCCCGTGTTTATCATGTCGTAGATTATTGGGATTACTATTCAAATAATCTTATAAGAATTTTTGCAATCGGAAATGGGGGTCTAGGTATTTTAGGTGCCTTGGCAGGGATGGTTTTGGGTTTTTGGATCATTGCAAGGGTCAAAAAGGTAAATTTCTTATCAATTCTTGATCTGGCGGCACCTTCTATACTTTTAGGTCAAGCTGTCGGCCGTTTTGCGAATTTTATCAACCAGGAAGGATTCGGTCCTCCGACCGATAAACCATGGGGGATCTTTATTGATCAAGCTTACCGACCGGCCGAATATATAAGCTCCACACATTTTCACCCAACCTTTTTCTATGAAGCAATCTTGGATGGTATATTTTTTATTCTCCTTCTATTTTTGTCCAAAAAGCTCAAACTGCCCGGACAGGTCTTCGGCCTTTACCTGATTTTGTACGCAGTCGGCAGATTTGCCGTCGAATTCTGGCGAATTGATACTTGGATGATTGGAGAAGTCAAAGTAGCCCACGTCGTAGCCATTTTAGCGTTCTTAATCGGAATTTGGTTATATTTTCTCCGCAAAAGAAGGGGCTAGCCCCTTCTTAAAGTCGCCAACGGGGCTTGACATCAATTAGCACTCGTGATATTCTAACTGCTAATCTTTCTCCAGTAGAGCTGGATCAAGACAAGCTGTACAAGGTCGTATATAATATATAGACCGGCAAAAAGGGAGGTCAGGAAGTTTTTAAAAATGGCTATTTTCTTAGAACAGCAAAAACCAAGATTAAAAAGCGAAATTCCCGTAGTTCCGCTTCGAGATACAGTTGTTTTTCCATCTTCAATGGTACCAATAACAGTCGGCCGGCCCAAAGTTAAGCTTGGCCTTGATAGTGCTTGGGCAACAGACAGGCTTACCGTTTTTGTTGCCCAGAAAAATCCACGGGTCGAAAACCCGGCTCCAAACGATATTTATCCTGTCGGAACTGTCGGTTTAATCAGAAGACTCTGGAAAGTTGACAACGAATACAATTTAGCAGTTGAAGGCCTAAGTAGAGTCTATCTTAAAGAATTTTCCCAAATTGATCCATATTTAGCCGTAAGAGTCGAGGAAATACCGGAACTGGCCCAGAAAACCGAGGAAATTGAAGCCTTATTCCGAAATATTCTGAATAAAATAAAAAAATACGGTGAACTTGGTGGAGTTTTGACTCTTGAGTCATCGATTCATATTTTTTCAACTGACGACCCCAACCAGCTTGTAAACATCATTTCTGCATCAATTGATCTTAAAACCCAGGATAAACAGCAGATTCTGGAAATGGTTGATACCAAAGCAAGGCTGGAGAGGCTTTCGGAACTGTTAAGCCGTGAGATTCGGATTTTGGAAATATCTTCAAAGATCGATACTGAGACCCAAGAAAGAGTTGGCAAGGTAACCAAAGAGGCAATCCTTCGCGAAAAGATGAAATCTATCGAAAAAGAATTAGGAGAGGACGAAGACGGCCGGGAGATTACCGAATTTCGCAGGAAAATCAAAGAAGCAGCAATGCCGCAGGAAGTTAAGAATAAAGCTGATAGAGAGCTCGTAAGACTGGCTAAGATGTCATCTTATAATCCTGAATCTTCTTACCTTCGAACGTATTTAGAATGGCTTGTCGATCTGCCTTGGGTAGTGAAAAACAAGAAGTCCGCCGACGTTGATTTCGCCGCCAAAGTTTTAGAAGAGGATCATTACGGTTTGCCCAAAGTAAAAGAGCGAATTTTGGAATATCTGGCAGTCCATAAGTTAGTCGGCAAAATTAAAGGACCGATACTTTGTTTTGTTGGACCGCCCGGGGTAGGTAAAACTTCGATTGGAAAATCGATTGCCCGGGCTCTTGACCACAAATTTATAAGAGTTTCCTTGGGCGGAATTCATGATGAAGCTGAAATCCGTGGTCATCGCAGAACATACGTCGGTGCTCTTCCGGGCAGGATTATTCAAGGAATCAAAAATGCCGGCACCAAAAATCCGGTTTTTATGCTTGATGAAATCGACAAGGTTGGTACGGATTTTAGAGGTGATCCCTCCTCAGCGCTTCTTGAGGCTCTTGACCCGGAACAAAATAATGCCTTTTCCGATCATTACCTGGAGGTTCCCTATGATCTTTCCGACGTGATGTTTATTACGACTGCTAATGTTCTGGATACCATTCCGCCGGCACTCCGTGATCGGTTAGAAGTTATCAGCTTTCCGGGCTATACAGAAGAAGAGAAATTCCATATTGCCAAAAGATTCCTTAAACCAAAACAATTTGAAGCCCATGGATTAGCCAAGGAAAAAGTCGAAATTTCAGATGCAGCTATCAAAGAGATTATTTCAAGGTATACACGGGAAGCGGGAGTCAGAGAACTGGAAAGAGAAATTGCCGCTATCTTGAGAAAAGTCGCTAAAAAATTCGCCTCAAACAACAAACAGAAAAAAATTAAAGTCAGCCCCAAGCAACTCCATAGTTATCTTGGACCGTTTAAGTTCTCCAAGACTATTGCCGAAACAAAAGATGAAGTCGGCATGTCGACCGGCCTTTCCGTAACTCCTGCGGGAGGCGAGATTTTATTCGTTGAAGTTACGCTTATGCCAGGTAAGGGCCATTTGATACTAACGGGCCAGCTTGGCGATGTTATGAAAGAATCCGCCCAGGCAGCTCTTTCTTATGTAAAATCAAGAGCTAAAGTTGTGGGTGTTGGAGACAACTTCTTTGCTAAGTGCGATATCCATATTCACGTCCCCGAAGGAGCTGTTCCTAAAGAAGGACCTTCGGCTGGTATTGCTATCACAACCGCACTCGTTTCGGCAGTAACCAAAATCGCGGTAAGGCGCGGAGTAGGTATGACTGGTGAAGTAACACTTCGAGGAAGAGTTTTGGAAATTGGTGGGGTTAAAGAGAAAGTATTAGCGGCTCATCGGGCAGGATTAACTACCATTATTCTACCAAAAGCCAATGCCAAGGACTTGGAAGAAATACCCAAAAACGTAAGACGGGACCTCCAATTTATTCTAACTGAGCATATGGACGAGGTTCTAAAGGTTGGCCTAACGCGGTCTGTTATAGAGGCACAAAGAGCAAAGAGGAGTTCGACAAAGAAAGAAAAAATCCCGCGCCCATTTTCAATTCCTCAATCAACAGCATAGTCCCAAAGCCTTGCAAATTTTAACAAAAGTTTGTATTATTTTTCAAAGACGTCTAACTCCCGCCCATATTAATTGTGGATATAGAAAGTATTAACCCCTCACTTGGCCTGCCTATTGCTTTAGCTGCTTCTACTGCAGCTATTTTGTATGGAGTAATTACCTCATTTCGAATTGTTTCACAGGATCCGGGTACTGTTAAAATGCGCCGCATTGCCGATGCGATTGCTGAAGGGGCATCTGCCTATCTGGCAAGACAGTATTCGGTTATTGCAGTAGTGGCCATAATTATTTTTGGGGCAATTTGGTTACTACTATCACTTGAACCTGCCATTGGATTCGCTATCGGCGCTGCTGCTTCTACTGCCTCCGGTTTTATAGGAATGAATATTTCCGTAAGGGCCAATGTCCGTACTGCCCAGGCTGCAAAAAAGGGTCTTGCCCAAGCCCTCTCACTGGCTTTTGCTGGAGGATCGGTTACCGGACTTTTAGTTGTCGGTTTGGCACTACTTGCTGTTGCCGGCTATTTTGGGGTTAGTGGCAGCTTAGATGGACTCGTCGGACTGGGATTTGGCGGTTCTTTAATCTCTATTTTTGCAAGACTTGGAGGCGGTATTTTTACAAAAGGGGCAGATGTTGGTGCCGATTTAGTCGGTAAAGAAGAAGCGGGTATTCCTGAAGACGATCCCCGTAATCCGGCGACAATTGCCGATAATGTCGGCGATAATGTCGGTGACTGTGCCGGAATGGCCGCTGATCTTTTTGAGACTTATGCTGTAACCTTAGTCGCCGCAATGCTTTTAGGGTCTTTTCTTTTTCCTGATTCGTTAAGTGCACTTGTTTATCCGATGGTTCTTGGAGCTATTGGAATTATCGCAACTATAATTGCCGCTTTTTTTGTAAGACTCCCAAGGAATAAAAGTATTATGGGAGCCCTATACACAGGACTCATCATCGCGGCAGCCCTTTCGGCTCTTGGTTTTTACCCGGCAACAATGATACTTATGAATGCTAACGGTTCTTTTGATCCCTTCAATATATATTTAACATCGTTGGTTGGCATTATTGCGACAATATTTATTATGTTGATAACCGAATATTACACCTCGACAAAGTTTAAAACGGTTCAAAATATCGCCAAAGCAGCTACAACCGGACATGCTACCAATATAATTACCGGACTTGCTTTTTCTCTAAGATCCACATTCTGGCCAATTGTTGTAATTTGTTCAGGAATTTTGGTTGCTTTCTCACTGGCAGGCCTTTATGGAATCGCAATCGCAGTCGTTGCCATGCTTTCTTTGACCGGTATGATTGTGGCGATAGATGCCTACGGCCCCATTACGGACAATGCCGGGGGAATTGCCGAAATGGCCCAACTGCCAAAAGAAGTAAGAAGTATCACCGACGAACTTGATGCTGTCGGGAATACAACTAAAGCTGTAACTAAGGGCTATGCGATCGCATCAGCAGTTCTTGCGGCTTTAGTGTTATTTGCCGCATATTCACAGGAGTTAATTGCCAGAGGTTCATATGTCGAGTTTACTCTATCGGACCCTAAAGTTTTAGTCGGACTTTTAATTGGCGCCTCGCTGCCATTCCTTTTTGCTTCGTATGGACTGGAAGCGGTAGGTATTGCGGGAGCAGCTGTTGTTGACGAAGTCAGGCGGCAGTTTAAGGAAATACCCGGAATTTTAAGCGGCCGAAGTAAACCTCAGTACGATAAAGCCGTTGATATTGTAACTAAGAAAGCTCTTAGATTAATGGTCATACCAGCTCTTATTCCAGTATTTGCGCCAGTTGCAATAGGTTTTACCTTAGGTACCAAGGCTCTTGGCGGTCTTTTAATGGGTTCAATTGTCTCTGGAGTCTTTGTGGCAATTTCGATGACAACCGGCGGTGCTGCCTGGGATAATGCCAAGAAGTATATAGAGGCTGGTAATTTTGGTGGGAAGGGGTCAAAGGCTCATAAGGCAGCTATTACCGGCGATACGGTTGGTGATCCGTATAAGGATACGGCAGGACCAGCCATAAATCCAATGATCAAGATTATCAACATAGTTGCCTTACTACTTATACCCCTTCTGGTTTAATCTTATACAGTCCCTAAACCCTAAACCCTAGTCGCTAGACCCTAATAAATTATCCTTCTCGGCCTTGCAGAAGGTGAGGTTTCAAAAAGTGTTGATGGGGTAGGGCTTGGGCTTGCAGCCGGTGCAGTTTCTAAAATTGCAGAGCTGGTTGCTGTTTTAAAACGATTTTTTAGTCCTGGCTGGACATTATCTATTGCCAAAACCACCTTAACAAAATCACCTAAAGCGTTACCAAAATTATCTTCCATATCGTACTCTTTGGTATTTTGCCATTTATTAGCGATTGCCGAAAATAAAATCTCATGAAATTGTAATTCTTGCGCGGTTTCGTCTGCAAAAGCTACCACAGATTGGTTTTGCGCTCTTGCCTTCTCCATTTGCTTGACCAGCGAAGAGGCCCTTTGACTATATCTTTTTAGATTTTTACTGCCCCCTTTAAAATCGCCTTTTTCAAAAAGCAGATAAGTTTCTTTTAATCGTTTTCCTAACAAAATAAAATCAAAGCGTGTTTTCTCAATGGAAGATGGCTGAAAAAACCTTGAAATTATCTCTTTGGCGCTAATTAAAAAATATAAAGGATGAGAGGGAAGCAGCCTTATCGGTACAGTTTTTTGCAGCGCCTCGTTAATTTGTCCTTCGGTTATGTCTGGAAGCTGATATTTTTCAGCTTGTGCAAAAGTTAAAGGATGATAAAAAGTAATAGCAAAAAACAGGCTTAGACTGATAAGGCAGGCCCCGTTAAAAACCATCTTTCTGTAGAAAGTCGAATTTAATTCAAAAGATTTATTTGTAGAAGAGGTCAGCTTAACTTGACGCAAAAAATTTTGAGAAATTTTTTGCAATAGGTTTCTAACGGGGCAGGCTGAAAATACTCTCATAATAATCCTTACAAAAATCCCACCCAAAATCCGAAGGATTTTGAGAGGAGGAACAAACTAAAAGTTGAGCGAAGTTGCTTGCAATCTTCGCGAAACATAAAAGTTTAGTTCCGACGAGGTAGCGCTACGGGGAGTCGAACCCCGGTTTCATGGATGAGAACCATGTGTCCTGGACCACTAGACGATAGCGCCGAATCTAAATTCGATCATCATTATATAACAATCTTAGAGCTTGTTAAAAACCAATATTGTTCGAGCGTAGGAGAGTACCGTCTGATACTCTCCGTAGCGAGAACTGTCAGACTTCTCACATTGTTCGAAGAATAACGAGGTTTTCAACAAACTAATAACAAACTCACAAGTAACTATTCAGTTTTGTCCAGCCAAATCGTCATTGCGATCCGGCGCAGCTGGAGAAGCAATCTTTTAGATTGCCACGGCTACTACGTAGCCTCGCGATGACATATCCATTTGGGGAAAGGTGAATAGTTAAACTCACAATTCTTGACCTGGAGGTATTTTTGCAATAGAATTAGCTTCCTACATATATGAACATGACTCAAAGTTCCAAGAAATTTATCCTTACCCCTCAAGGACTGGCTAAGTTAGAAGGGGAGTATGATCTGTTGGTTAATGTTAAGAGATCACAGATTATTCAAAGGATCGAAAGAGCCAGAGAATTCGGAGATCTTTCCGAAAATTCGGAATATGATGCTGCCAAAGAAGAACAGTCTCTTTTAGAACATCGTATATCAGAACTGGAAGAGGTTCTGCATAAAGCTCAAATTATAAGTGAAACCCCCAAAAATGGATTTGTTGTTATTGGCTCTACAGTGGTAGTAGAGATGGGGGATGAAGTTCACGAATTTACTATAGTTGGGTCAATGGAGGCTGACCCTGCAACGAAAAAGATATCCAATGAATCGCCTGTCGGTCAAGCACTTCTCGGTTTAAGAGTCGGAGAGACAATAGAAGTAGCAGTTGGCCCGGTTAAAAGTAAGATCAGGGTCTTAGAAATTAAATGACCAAAAAACCAATAATTAAATTTTCAGCAAAAGCCATTCGAAAATTGTCAGCTTCCGAAAAGCGGGTGGTAACTAAGCTTATCGATGCGGCCGAGGCTATTTCCGCCATTTATGAACAACAAGAAAACTCCAACTACTTAGGCGCCAATTTTTATCCTCACGATGTTACCAAAGAAGAAATTGTCAAAGCTGCCAGGCACAACAAGGCTATCCTTTCACCCTATACGATGGTCGAAAAAAATAAAAAGGGAGAACTTATAGCTATCCCTTATCATGTTAAATTCGTAAAACAACTGGAGAAGGTAGCCCGTTTAGTTAAAGAGGCTGCCAAAATTACCCAAAATCATGATTTTGCTAAACGCCTCGAGGTTCAGGCCAATTCACTTTTAGATGGCAATTATGAAACAAGTGACATTTATTGGCTTTCATTAAAACCCTACAAAATCAACTTTGTTATCGGCCCGATTGAGCGGTATGATGACAAACTTTTCTTCACAAAATGTGCCTATCAATCTTGGGTTGGCATTATGGACGAGCAAAGGACCAGTGACACCACAGTTTTCAAAAATTACATTGTGTCAGGAAGAAGAAAGGTTTTAGCCCCTTCGGAAAAGGTCGATTTCTTGGATAAAATTCAGATTCGTGTTGATGATGTTCTTATCTTTTCAGGTTTGATTGCCCACTTTATGTTTACCAGCTCGAACTTACCAAACGATGTCGGCTTAATGGAAAAACATGGGTCAGAAATTACAATTTTCAAACCCTCATTTGACATTAAATTTAACGCCGAGCATCACCCTATATTCCATGCCATTTTTGAAGGAAAATTCCAGCAAGGATATCCAATTGATGTACTCAAGATGGGTTCTCTGCGTAATTCTTACCTGCATGAAATTTCCCATACCCTTTTAAGGTATCGTGACAGTGAAAGAAGACTCAAAGAATACTTCCCTGTTTTTGATGAAATTAGTGCCTCAATCTACGGGGTTAAAGCCTGCGGGTCATTACTTTTAAAAGACGTAATTAGTCAAAAAGAACTGGAAGCGATTATGGTTATGTTTGTAGCCCGGGCATTTTCCTGGTGGACTTCTTACCTAAAAGAACCTAGTATTATTCACTATGCCCAAGGTTTTGCAATTGCTTTGAATTATTTCTTGGAAAGCGGCGCAATTAGGGAAGCCGGAGGGTTCTCCTGGCCAAATTTTACGAAACTTTTTGTCTCAATCAATGAACTCGCCGATACCCTTGAGCGTATTTTAGCAGTAGGTACTTATGAAGATGCCCAGCATTTTGTTGAGAAGTATGCCTCGTTGGAAATCTTCGAGCGCTTCAGACCGAATTTGAAGAAACTCATTTAAAGTAGTATAATCTTGGGTTTATGGAGGCAAAACATGGCCAGTAGGCCAGAACAATTCAGAGATAGGGGACCAATAGTATTCAAAGACAGGGGAATAATACCCTCTATCTTTAGAAGGAGGGAGCAAAAAGGGCCAGAGTATGAACTTTATGAGCTCTCCGACGAAGCCATAGAGGTGTTACGCGACGCGTATGTGATGGAAGGACCACACCGTAAACTAGTTGATTTCGACCTCGTTCCTGTAAGCCCAAGAGATCGCAGGGCCCTAGAAAGAAGGAAGAAATGGCATCAAGGCCCTCCCACAAAAAGAGAATGGACAGAAATTGTGGGGTCTATTGACGAACTTCGTAGCAGAGCAGAAAGAATTATACTGCCCAGAAATGGGAAAACAGCAGCCCTCCAACTCCAACGGGAATTCCTACTAGCAGAACTTATAGCCCACTCCACCTTTTATCGAGGAAAAACAAACCAAGAATTTCCATTTGAAGAATTTATCAGCTTAACTCAGGGTATAAGACCGCAAATGATCGAAGAAAGCACACTTATGGCTCAGATTGACTCAATCACAAAGGGATTTGGAGCTATCGACAGTGAATCGATTGAACGCTATAGACGTGAACACCTAGTTTCCGAAGAAACACTTCCGGATAAGATGAGAGATTATGTTGCAACTTACCTTGGAACAGTTTCAGACTTCCTGGGTAAAAAGATAACACCAGAGCTCGATATTGAAGCCGTCAAAGAAGACGATTATTGGATTGATTGGATTGACGGAGACCACGAAAGATTTTCATTAAAGATTAATACTCACCCTGTCAGGCATGCAAGCAGGTGGACAGAAGGTAAAGTTGAAGCTATGGCAGCCCATGAGATTGCCGGACACGCGGCGCAAATGGAGAGCTGGAAAAATGCCATAGATAGGGGTGAGTTATTGCGGGTTTTAGGCCTGACATCCGTTCATTATCCGGGACAGATTCCCATTGAAGGGTTTGCCCAGACAGTCCATCTTTTTGTACCAAGTTTGCATCGGCATTTCTCAGAACATACAGAGTCAGAGCTTGAGCTGGAAGGTTTGAGACAGATGATCTATAACAATATACACATTATGGTCAACACCACAGGGTCCACTGATGAGGAAATGATTGCATATATGCACAGATTTTTACCAGCAGAACCCGAAGACGAAATAAGAAATCAGATTCAAGAAAGAAGAGATGACCCTGTGAAGCGAACTTATCTCTACGCCTATGGAATTGGTTTCCGTCTTCATCAGTGGTATGCAGGTAATCTTACGATAGAAGGTAAAAGAGAACTATTAAGGTTTATCTTCAGTCAGTCAACAACACCTGAACAGGAATACCACTACTTTTTACAATTAGTATCAGATCGTAGTGGAAGATACGGTTCAATTAGAGCTCCATTTAGCGATTCCCAAACTCTTCCAAGCTTCATTGATAATTCTTCGCCTTCCTCGTATACTTTACCTCATGGAGCCGCTGGAGAAACTGCGTAAAATTCGCCTTGAAAAGCTTGAAAAAATCAGGAAATTAGGCATTAATCCTTATCCTGCCAAAAGCCAAAAAGAAGTAAATATCTCCGATTGTCTAAAATCACAGGGTAAAAATGTGCAGACTGCCGGCCGCGTCATGGCACTTCGGTCACACGGCGGGTCAACTTTTGCTGACCTTGTTGACGAGTCCGGCAAAATCCAGCTCTTCTTTTCCAAAGACAAACTGTCAACTGTGAACCGTGAACTGTTAACGCTTTTGGATATCGGCGACTTTATCCAGGTTACAGGCAAAGTCGACAAAACCCAAGCCGGCGAAACAACAATTTTCGCCTCAGATTTTGAACTGCTTACCAAATCAACAAGACCTCTGCCTTCTACCTGGTACGGCCTAAAAGATATCGAAGAAAGATACCGTAAACGCTATTTAGATCTTCTATTTAATTCGCAGGTCAAAAAAGTTTTCGAGCTGCGATCGCAAGTCATCCAGGCTCACCGCCAATTCTTACTGGATCGCGGTTACATCGAAGTTGAAACACCGGTTCTGCAAACGCTTTACGGTGGAGGTTTAGCACGGCCTTTTAAAACTTATCACAATGCTTTGGGTATCCCTCTTTATCTTCGAATCTCCACCGAGCTTTACTTAAAGAGATTAATCGTTGCCGGTTTTGAAAAAGTTTTTGAAATTGCCCGCGTCTTTAGAAATGAAGGAATTGACAGACAGCACAATCCCGAATTCACTATTTTGGAGACCATGGAAGCTTATGCCGATTATCAAGTTAATATGGATTTGGTTGAGCAGATGACCGAATATGTTGTCAAAAAAACCATAGGATCAACCAAAGTTAAATACCAGAATTCGGCCGTTAATTTTAAAAGGCCTTGGAAGAGGGTAACAATGATTGATGCAGTCAGAGAAGCAACCGGAGTTGATTTTTCCAAAATAACAGATGCTGACAAGGCCAAACAGCATGCAAAAAAATTAAATGTACCTCTAAAGCCTTTCCAGAAAACCGCAGGGCTAATCCTGGCCGAAATTTTTGACCAAAAAGTTGTCGAAACTTTAATTTCCCCGACAATTATTTACGATTTCCCGGTTGAAACCTCACCCCTTGCTAAAAAAGGTAAAGATCCCCGATTTGTCCAGCGCTTTGAGCATTTCGTCGCCGGGATGGAAGCCTCCAATAATTACAGCGAGCTAAACGACCCGCAGGACCTTAAACTTCGCTTTCAAGACGAAAGGAAAAAAGAAAGATTAGGCGAGGAAGAAGCCCATCAAACAGATACAGATTTTAACGAGGCCCTTGAATATGGCATGCCGCCGACTTCAGGTATTGGCCCGTCAATGGATCGTTTAGTGATGATTCTTACAAACTCTCCCTCGATCAAAGATGTAATATTATTTCCGACACTCAGGTCAAAAACTTGAGCTAGGAAATATCGCTCTTTACTAAAGAGGAAGATATTTCCGACGCTAAGACCCGGGGAATAAAATTATTATGAGTCTTTCAGTTATCATTCTGGGGAACTCTACATTGTAGAGTGACTCCAGAATCTACCCGGTAGGGATTCTGGACAAGTCTTTCGACCCTGAGCTTAAGACCGAAGGGCCAGAATGACAGAAAGTACAAAACTTAGATTTGATTCAATGATTTAAATCATAGTAACAAGAGGCCATGACCAAAGATCAAGCACTTAAAATTCTAGATGAGCTTGGCAATTCTCCCAACATGGTTAAACATGCCCTCGCCTGCGGATTTGTCATGCGCGCTCTTGCTCGCAAGCTCATTACTCATCTCTCAGAACTCAAAACTGCCGAAGACGACTGGGAGCTCGTCGGCCTTCTGCATGATGCCGACTATGAGATGACGAATAAATCTCTAGACTTGCACACCGAAGAGACGACGAAAAAATTGAAGGAATTGGATGTCGACCAATCAATCATTGATGCCATCCATGGTCATTGTGATAAAACGCCAAGAGAAACTTTAATGGCTAAAGCAATTTATGCTTGCGACGAATTAACCGGCTTAATTGTTGCTTGCGCCTTGGTCCAGCCGGAAAAGAAACTCCAATTCGTAAAAGTCGAGTCAGTTCTTAAAAAATTCAAAGATAAATCATTCGCCGTCGGTGCCAGCCGCGATGAGATCAAAACTTGTGAAAGTGAACTTAATATTCTTTTGGAAGAGTTTATAGGGATCGCCCTGAAAGCAATGCAGGAACACTCAGACGAGTTGGGATTGTAGGAATTTCAACCGTGTCATTCTGGGGAGCGAAGCGACTCCAGAATCTGATCAAATAAGGATTCTGGACAAGTCTTTCGACCCTGAGCTCAAGACCGAAGGGCCAGAATGACAACGTTAAATAATGAAAAAAATAGTCTTAAAAAAGATTTTAAAAGTTTTTTTGACTTTACAATGGGCGAAAGAATTGCCCCGTCAGGGTTTTATCGCTCTTGGCTTTAAAAGAAATGAAGCCGATTCGGTGGCTGCTCACTCCTGGACGACTGCTATACTTACTTATTTCTTAGCCACTGAAATGAATAAAGGCCTGCCTGCCGGCAGGCAGGTTGACCTCGATAAGGCTATCAAAATGGCCCTTTTCCATGATATGGCAGAAACAATCGTTGGCGATGTCGGCACATTTGTCAAAGGTATGGCCAAAGGCGCATTTGCGCCTATTGAAGAAGAGGGACTTAAGTGGTTAGTAGGCGGTTTGCCGACCGAAAAAGAAATCGTTTCTTTGGTTAGCGAATACAGTCAAAGGAAAACATTGGAGGCCAGACTTGTCAAAGTTGCCGACAATCTTGACGCTTTAGCCCAAGCCAAGGGTGTACCTGCGGCGAAAGACGCCTTAAAATATTTTAAGGAGGTTTATCACATTACCAAAATTCCGTTTCACAAAACGGCGGTTGAAATGATTCTAAAAGACGAAATAGAGCCGGAACGAAGCTGGCAAAAGAAATGATCCCGCCTCCCTGTCATTCTGGGGACGAGCGAAGCGAGGACACCAGAATCTAAATGAGTAAAATAATGTATGTCTATATCATGGCAAATGGCAGGCCAACTCTGTATGTTGGCGTAACAAATAACTTAATTAGAAGGGTGTATGAACACAAAAAAGAATTAATAAAGGGCTTTACGAAAAAATATCATTTACACAAATTGGTTTACTACGAATTAATTGAAGGTCAACTACAGGCGATCATTAGGGAAAAACAAATTAAAAATATGAACAGAGCCGATAAACTAATAATGATTGGCGAGTTTAATTCAACATTTGAAGATCTTTACCCCAAATTAATAGAAGATTCTGGACAAGTCCTTCGACCTCGCTCAGGACCGTTTAAGGATCGTGAGTTTAATCGAACGGCCAGAATGACAATACCAACAAATGTCATTCTGGGGAGCGAAGAGACTCCAGAATCAAACCAGGGGAAAGATTCTGGACAAGTCCTTCGACCTCGCTCAGGACCGTTTAAGGATCGTGAGTTTAATCGAACGGCCAGAATGACAAGGGGGTGCGTGTAGTGTTAGATATTAAATTCATCCGCCAAAACCCAAAGCTAGTCGAAGAAAAAGCCAAGCAAAAGGGCTACGATGTCGACATCGACAAATTGTTAAAAGTTGATGAAGATCGTCGCAAACTAATCGAAGAAGTAGACAAAGTCAGATCCGAGCGCAAAAAGGCCGCTGAGGCCAGAGACGAAAAAAAAGGCCAGCAGCTTAAAAAAGAATTAAAAGAAAAAGAGAATCTTCTTGAAAAAGCTCATGAAGAATTCTATCTTTTAATTAGAGAAATTCCCAATCTCGCTGCCGATGATGCTCTAATTGGCAAAGATGAATCTGAGAATAAAGTAGTTAAACAAGTTGGGCAAGCTAAAAAATTTGATTTTCATCCGCGTGATCATCTCCAGTTAGGTACCGCTTTGGATATACTGGATTTTGAAAACGGGGCCAAAGTTGCCGGTTCCGGCTTTTATTATTTAAAGAATGAAGGGGCTCGTCTCGAGTTGGCTCTTGTAAATTACGGCATCGATTTTTTGATAAAAAAAGGTTTCGCCCCGGTTATTACCCCGGATTTAGCCCGCGCTAAATTTTATGAAGGAACAGGTTATCTTCCCCGAGGCCCCGAGGCTCAAACATATATGATCGCCGATTCCGACTTGGGGCTTATCGCCACCGCTGAAGTAACGCTAGCTGGTTTGCATACGGAAGAAACTTTAAGCGAAAAGGATTTACCCCGAAAATATGCAGGATACTCCCATTGTTTTAGGAAAGAAAGCGGCAGTTACGGTAAGTACTCCAAAGGATTATATCGGGTACATCAATTTACCAAAGTTGAAATGTATATTTACTGTCAACCAGATGATTCCAACAAGATGCACCAAGAACTTTTGGAAACTGAAAAGGAATTTTTCTCAAGTCTTGAGATACCTTACCGGGTGGTAGAAATGTGCACGGGTGATTTAGGATCCCAAGCTTCCAAAAAATTTGACCTGGAAGCATGGATGCCCGGTCGGGGAGACTGGGGTGAGATTACCTCAACTTCCAATACAACTGACTATCAAGCCAGGAGACTTAATATAAGATATAAAAAAGGCAACTCTACTGAATACGTCCACACTTTAAATGGGACTTTAATGGCAACGTCCAGGACCCTGATAGCTATTTTGGAAAATTATCAAGCCAAAGACGGATCGATTTTAATTCCCAAAGCCCTGCAAAAATACACAGGATTTGCGAAGATTCCTTCTAAAATTTGATATACGGATTATTAACCAAGATTTCCCCGATCCCATTCGGCAGCCGAGTCTGAGGATGATTCCCTTTCCCAAGACCCGGGTCTTGGTGAAAAACTTCCAGTAACCGGTCTACTTATTTCTATCTTCTTACCAGGCTCGGGTAAGGAATCTGGAACATCTCGTCTAAGAAGATCTTCTGAGCAGGGACATCCACCTTCTCTTTCCATATTATTTAGAATAACAATGTATTTAACCTAAAGTCAAATAAAAAAATGGAGTTGACATCTCTTTTTCCACGCAATAAGTTGGTAAATGAAGCCTCCAGAATGCTCGTGGAGGCTTCATTCGTTTAGTCGTTTGTACACCCCTGGGGTGCGCTCGGGAGAAAGCTTATGCTCACCCCAGGGGTGTACCACGAGTAGAGCGTCAAATGATGACAGACCGAGCAGCGGTAAGATATAACAGCAGGTCGCCCTTCGATAAACTCAGGGCGTTCCTCTGTTATATCAGAGATGGTCATCCGCTTTTCAGGAAAGGCCATCTGCTGATATAATTGGCTGTCATGAAACAAGTTCTGCCCGAAGATGAAGATAGCCTTTTGAAAAAACGCAATCGAATCAAAAAACTTACTCCAAAACTCCATAAGATTTCTCATGAATCAGGCAGATCAACAAAGAGTTTATGGAAACGGATTGTAGAAAGAGCGAAAAATGTAAAATAACACAAGTCTCTCAATTGTCATTCTGGGGAGCGAAGCGACTCCAGAATCAAACAGTAAAGATTCTGGACAAGACGGATACCAGACGGTAATCCGTCAAGCCAGAATGACAGAAAGGGCAATATGCTAGGTATTCTTGGCCGTTTTTTAGATTCTAACGAAAAACAGATCAAAAAACTTGAACCTCAAATTGAGGCCGTCAATTCTCTGGAGAAAAAATTCCAAAAGTTAACCGATGAGAAACTGGCAGCTACAACTGCCGAATTTAAACTTCGTCACGAACGAGGTGACTCGCTCGATGATTTGCTCCCCGAAGCCTTTGCTGCGGTCCGTGAAGCTTCAAGAAGAACTCTAGGCCAGCGGCATTTTGATGTCCAGGTTCTTGCGGGAATTGTTCTTCACCAGGGTAAAATTGCCGAACAGAAAACCGGTGAGGGAAAAACTTTAACTGCCTCATTACCTCTTTATCTCAACTCGCTCTCCGGCAAAGGTGTACATCTGGCAACCGTCAACGATTATCTGGCCAGAGTCGGTCTTGGCTGGATGGGGCCGATTTATCATACTTTGGGAGTTTCTGCCGGCTGCATTATGCAGGAAGCGGCTTTTGTCTACGATCCGAAGTATGAGGATAAAACCCAAATCGACTGGCGCTTGCGCCATCTCAAGCCGGTTGACAAAAAAGTAGCTTATCAGGCAGATATCACCTATGGTACTAATAACGAGTTTGGCTTCGATTATCTCCGCGACAATATGGTCTGGGACCTTGCCGATATGGCGCAGCGAGGCCAAAACTTCGTCATTGTTGACGAAGCAGACTCAATTCTTATCGACGAGGCCAGAACCCCTCTTATTATTTCTGCACCTACTGCCCGGGCAACGGAAAAATATTTTCAGTTCGCAAAACTTGTCGATGAGCTTTCCGGGGAAACCGATTATGTCATCGATGAAAAATTAAAAACCGCAAATCTTACTGAACATGGTATTCGCAAAGTTGAAAAGAAACTTGGTGTTGAAAATCTTTACGAAAAAGATTTTGCCTCAATCCACCACATTCAACAGGCTTTGCGCGCCAGAACCTTATTTGCCAAGGATAAAGATTATGTTGTTAAAGACGGCCAAATTATTATTGTTGATGAATTTACCGGCCGTTTGATGCAGGGCCGGCGCTGGTCGGAAGGGCTTCACCAGGCAATCGAGGCCAAAGAAGGTGTTGGTGTCCAACAGGAATCACAAACCTTGGCAACAATTTCTTTCCAGAATTATTTCAGGCTTTATCAAAAATTGGCTGGAATGACCGGTACGGCAGCGACCGAAGCTGAAGAATTTCACAAAATTTACAACGTGGAGGTTCTGGTAATTCCTACCAATAAACCGATGGTCCGCAAGGATCACTCCGATGTTGTTTACAAAACAACCAAGGCCAAATTCACGGCAGTTGCCAACGATGTTGCCCAAAGACACGAAAAAGGGCAGCCGGTTTTAATTGGTACAACATCAATAGAAAAAAACGAATTCCTTTCCGCTCTTCTGAAAAGAAAAGGTATACCGCATCAACTGCTAAATGCCAAAAACCATCAAAGGGAAGCCGAAATTATTGCCCAGGCAGGCCAGAAAGACACAGTGACTCTGGCGACAAATATTGCCGGCAGAGGAGTTGACATAATCTTAGGAGGGACTCCGCCATCGGACAAACTGGGCCGACCTGTTGTTAAAGGGCGTGAATTTGAAAAATGGCAAAAAGCCCACCAAGAAGTCGTTGCATCTGGAGGACTTCATGTTGTTGGAACAGAAAGACATGAGGCAAGGCGTATCGATAATCAGCTGCGCGGTCGTTCCGGCAGACAAGGGGATCCGGGTTCCGGCAGGTTTTATGTTTCTTTGGAGGATGATATTATGCGGCTTTTTGGTGGCGAGCAAATTGCCAAAATTATGACCACATTTAAACTTCCAGAAGATACCCCTATCGAGCATTCAATGGTTGGTAAAGCAATTGAAAATGCTCAAGTCAAAGTAGAAGGCCACAATTTTGATATTCGCAAGCACCTGGTTGAATACGATGATGTTGCCAATAAACAAAGGGAAATCATCTATGGTATGCGCAGGGAAATCTTGCAAGCTGCCAAAGACAAGAATTTGGCCGAAAAATTAAAGGGTGAAATAAAGGATAAAGTTGAAAGGGAAATTGAAAACCTTGTACTTGCCAATTCTCCCGAGGGTATTTCAAAACCGGAATACGAAAAAATTCTCAAAGAATTTTCAACTATTATCCCTTTTGATGAAACATCACAAAACAAACTATTTGAGGATGCTTCAAAAATTAACGAAACCCAATCTTTGGTTAAATTTTTGTCAGGCGTTGTTGACCAGGTCTACACCAATCGCGAAAAAACTCTCAGTGAAAAGGTTACCCGCGACATCGAAAAGTTTGTGAACCTCTCCGTTATCGACACACTCTGGATTCAACATTTAGATTCGCTTGATGATCTAAGGGAAGGTATTGGCCTTCGCGCTGCGGGCCAGAGGGATCCTTTAGTTGAGTACAAACAAGAGGCATTTAACCTTTTTGAAAAGCTAATTGCGTCAATTGACTATGAAATTGTTCACCGGATATTTAAAGTCCAGGTGCGCGAGCAGCCGCAAATTGAAAAAGTTGAAGAGCAAGGAGTAGAAATCCACCCGGAGGCGAAGCTTACTGACGGAGAACAACACCTCCGGAGTGAAGCCTTGCCTTTACCCGGAGAACACTCCGGGAGTGGGATAGAGTCCGCCGGTTTTAACAAGGATCCCAACGAAATGACCGATGAGGAGTTAGACGCCGAAATTGCCAAATTGGAAGCACTGGAAGCGCAGCAAGCTCAAAGCCTCACCCCTGGGGTGGGCTTTGACACCCCAGGGGTGGGATATTCGCAAAACAAGCCACTGAAAGTTTCCAAAATCGGCCGCAACGACCCCTGTCCATGCGGAAGCGGTCTCAAGTGGAAAAAGTGCGGATTAATAAATTCGCCTTCCCATAAAAATTAATCCAGCCCCTCAAAATTGCTCTAAGTCCGAGAAAGAAATTTAGTAAGCGAATGGTCCCTTAAAGACATTCTAAGAATATGTTGGATTATCCGGCTTGAGTTAACCATTGACTTTGCGAACATAACTTTTTAATACTTAAATTATAAGCAAGATTTTTTTAATATCGATTATCGTCTTTCTCTTAATTCTTGCGACGTCTTTTGCAAGAAGGTATGTCTATTTTAGCTACCAGAATTTGGGTGCCAAAGTAGGTTTAAATTTTAATGACATAGCCACTCAGAGTTATGTTGACTTTATAAAATCCCAGTTAAGCGAACCTGAAAGAGATCAGGCGGTAGTCTTTTTGAACCAAAATGTAGCCTTTACAGGAGATGTAATCGCCAGCGAGAGAGTAGATATTCTGGGTCAATCTACTGATCCTGGCGAAAAATGGATCGAAATTGACCTTTCAGACCAAAAGCTAAATATGAAACAAGGCGATGCAATAGTTGGCAGTTTTCTGGTTTCTACCGGCAAGTGGGCGCCAACTCCGCAAGGACAGTGGCACGTCTGGACAAAACTAAGATACACACGTATGAAAGGCGGCTCTAAAGCCCTAGGGACTTTTTATGATCTTCCCAATGTTCCCTACACTATGTATTTCTATAAAGGTTATGGAATTCACGGCGCTTATTGGCATAACAACTTTGGACATCCGATGAGCCACGGTTGCGTCAATATGAGACCGGAAGAGGCAGGGACTGTCTTCAACTGGGCTTCAGTCGGCACACGCGTTGTTGTCCACGGTTAATACAAAAACATTTTCCCGTTATCGATTCTCGATTGTCAGTCAGTCAGTCAGTGACACTCCCGGTGTGAGCCTGGCTGAAACTTTGCGCACACCGGGAGTGAGCGAGGGAACAGATAAAACCGACAACTGGCAAACAATTATCTGAAAACCGAAAACCGAAAACCGAGAACTGATAACTGAATCTAAATCTGCTATATAATAGGCAAATGAACTATTTTCTTGCTCTCCTTGCGGGCGCAGTCCAAGGCCTTACGGAATTTCTGCCAATCTCCTCAACCGGTCATTTGATTATTTTTGAAAAAATTTTCAATATCTCTCAGATAGAATTCGGCCTGGCTTTTGACGCCTCGCTTCACCTGGGAACGCTTCTGGCTATCGCCATTTTCTTTTTTAGGGATTATCTTAAAGTTTTTAGCCTTAAAAATCAGTTGTTTATAAAACTGATTATCGGGACAATTCCTGCAGCAATTGCCGGTTTATTTTTGGAAACTGCAATTGAAAGTCAATTCAGACAGCTTTGGGTCGTCGGACTCGGCCTTATCTTATTTAGTCTCGTTATTATCTTAGCCGAAAAATTTGGCCCAATGGTAAAAAAAGAGAAAGACGTAACGCTAACTAATTCACTTATCATCGGTCTTTTCCAATCTCTGGCTCTAATTCCTGGCGTTTCCAGATCAGGCTCGACAATTTCCGGCGGACTATTTTTAGGTCTTAAGAGAGATGAGGCTGCCCGCTTTGCTTTCCTGCTTTCCGGTCCAATTATCGCCGGTGCCGGAGCCAAAAAATTCCTGGATGTTGCAACTTCGAGTATAAGCTTAAACGACCTAAGTTTTTTTATAATCGGTATAATCTCCTCGGCCATTTTCGGCTACTTAACAATCAAATATTTCCTCAAATATCTTTCAACTAGCACCCTTTATCCGTTTGTAATCTACCGGGTGATTGTCGGCCTTTTACTCCTTTCGACCTATTTAGTTTAAATAACCCTAACCCTTGCTTGTCAAGCGATTCCAAATCCGGTTCGAGATCGCGAAAATACTTTCATAGATAGGGTATAATACACTTATTATGAGACAAAAACCAATTAAAGGAATAGAAAAATACAGCGATAAATGGGTTGCTTTGGACGAAAGCAAAAAAACTATTATTGCAGGCGGCAAAAATCTTAATGAGGTTTTAAAAGAAGCTTCCAAAAAAGTTAATAAACCAGTGTTGATGAGAGTACCCCCACTGGATGTTACTTTTTCTCCTTAAATGATCCCAGTTTGTACCTAAAATGTCATGCCGAACTTGTTTCGGCATCTAGATCCTGAATCAAGTTCAGGATGACAAATGAATAGGGTAATTTCAATCGATCCTTACTTGTCAAGCTGTTCCGAACCGGGTTTGGAATAGCTTTGCGAGTCGGGGATAGCTCAATTACGCTATAATTACGTTGTTTTGTCATTCTGGCCGTTCGATTAAACTCACGATCCTTAAACGGTCCTGAGCGAGGTCGAAGGACTTGTCCAGAATCGATTCTGGAGTCGTCGAGTCTAACTCGACTCCCCAGAATGACAGAGAGGTGGCGTTATGGAAATAGCGGAAAAACTGAAAGAATTTAAAGACCGTTTTAGCCTTATCAAAGACAAATTTGATCGTGGGGCAAAACAAAATGAGCTCAAAGATCTTGAAGCTCAGAGTCAGGCTGCCGATTTTTGGCAGGATTCACAAAAGGCCCAGTCTGTCATGAAGAAAATTGCGGCAATCTCCGAAGAATTAACCTCTTTTGACGAGATCGAAAAGGAACTAGCCGAACTGTCGCAAATGGCTGATCTCTCACTGTCTGATCCACAGATGGTTAAGGAGTTGCAAAAGTCTTTGAGTGAGCTTGGAAAAAGAGTGTCAAAGCTTGAAGAAAAAATGTTTTTGTCAGGTCCGTACGATCTAAATAATGCCATTTTGTCAATCCATGCTGGTCAAGGCGGAGTAGAAGCAATGGATTGGGTCGCGATGCTTTCACGAATGTACCAAAAATACTTCTCCAGTCAAAAATGGTCATTTGAGGTCATCGATGAAATTCCCGGGGAAGAAGCCGGATTCAAAACAGTCACGATAATGGTTCGCGAAAATTATTCCTACGGTCTTCTTAAAAATGAAGCCGGAGTTCACAGGCTTGTCCGTCAGTCCCCATTTAACGCTGCCAATCTTCGCCAGACATCTTTTGCCTTGGTTGAAGTTATGCCGGAAATCGAAGAAGGGAGTCCGGAAGTTGAGATAAAACCCGAAGATTTGGAGTTTGAAGCTTTCAGAGCCTCAGGACATGGGGGTCAAAATGTCAATAAAGTATCAACTGCCGTAAGACTTAGACATAAACCTACGGGTATAGTGGTGACTTGCCAGACTCAAAGATATCAGGCGCAAAATAGAGAAAACGCCCTCAAATTCTTAAAAGCAAAACTTTGGAGCCTGAAGCAGAAAGAAGAAAAACAAACAAAACAAGAGATTAAAGGAGCACACATTACTCCCGGTTGGGGTAATCAAATCCGTTCATACGTACTGCACCCTTATAAGATGGTTAAGGACTTAAGAACAAATTGGCAGACCTCGAATGCGGCGGCAGTTCTGGATGGAAATTTAGAGGAGTTTATAAAGCACGAACTAACCATAACCTAGAATGTTTAGTCTGCTTCAAAACCTTGTTATTCTTCGAACAAAGTGAGAAGTCTAATAGTTCTCGCTACGGAGAGTATCAGACGGTACTCTCCTACGCTCGAACAATATGCAAAGCATGTTGTTCTCGTTCTGAGTTTTAACGAAGGGCTCGAACAATAGGGGTTTTCAGCAATCTCTAGCATCATAAGGTTGAAATTTAGTTATCTTGTCGGTTAAACTAAGAGACTGATATAATTTGAACTGCTGATATAATTAGTCAGAATGAAAGAAATTAATCCTTCACTAGAGTCGTCGAAAGAGCCGAGCACAAATGCGGCCTTAAGAGCTGTCCCCAAGAGGGCTAATTTCGGCAGATTTATTCCAATTATAATAGTGGTTGTAATAGTTGGCGCCGGCGTATTTTCCGGTCTCGTTGCCTCATCAAGAAGCAAGAATGCAAAAGAGCACGCGAAAGCATCGATCGAAGAAGAGCAATTAACCGGCGAGCAAAAAGAGTCGTTTACCCAGACTTTTCGCGATGAAGCCGAGGGCACGATTGAAAAAAATGACGAACTGGATAAATACGCCCAAGGAACACACAAACTAATCAGACCAGGTGGCGAAAGTCAAACCGCTTACCTTACCTCTTCGGTTTTAGATCTTGATGAGTATGATGGCAAAAAAGTCAAAGTGTTTGGTGAAACGTTTGGTTCTTCTCAAGTAGGTTGGTTAATGGATGTTGGCAAGGTTGAAGTGATTTAGTAATCCGCCAGTTGGCGGACTGCCCCCATGATACAGTTTGAGCAAGTTACAAAAAAATACCCTAACGGACAGATAGCTCTTGAGGATGTTGATCTTACAATAGAAGACGGAGAATTTCTCTTTGTCGTCGGTCCATCCGGTGCCGGTAAATCAACGCTTTTAAAGTTGATAACCCGGGAAACATCTCCGACCTCGGGGCAAATCCTGTTTAACAGCCAGAGCATTTCGCGAATTCCGGGGGGCAAAATACCGCAACTTCGCCGAAAAATTGGGACTGTCTTTCAAGATTTCAAATTGCTTCTCAACAGGACCGTTTTTGAAAATGTAGCAGTTCCCCTGGAAGTTCTAGGCAAGAAGGATAGTGAGATCGAAAAAGAGGTCTCGGCAGTTTTAGAAAAGGTAGACCTCTTAGAAAAAGCCTCAAGTTTTCCGGCACAACTTTCCGGTGGTGAGGTTCAAAGAACTGCCATTGCCAGGGCAATTGTCGCAAAACCCGAAGTATTGCTTGCCGACGAACCAACAGGGGACTTAGACCCAAAAACCGCGCGAGAAGTTGTCCACGTACTTGAAAAAATTAACGACGAGGATAAGAATATAATTGTCATGGCAACCCATAATGTCCAAATTGTTAACCATTTTAAAAAAAGAGTTATAGTCCTGGAAAAAGGTAAAATAATAAAGGACGAAAAAGAAGGGAAATATGAGACAGATTAAAAGCACGCTTAAACTGCTTCGAAGAAGCCCTTACCAGGCACTGGCCGCAGCCTTAGCAATGTCTCTGACGTTTTTTATCGCCTCTATCTTTGTTATTTTAATTATCGGTGGGCAGTTGGTTTTAAATTACATCGAGCAAAGGCCCCAGGTAATCGCTTTTTTCAAAGATGATGTATCTGAGGCTAAAATTAACGAAATTGCCTCCAGTATTAAATCAACTGGTCTTGCGCGCGAAGTCAAATATGTTTCAAAAGAAGAAGCCCTGGCAATTTACAGGGAACGCAATAAAGATGATCCCTTACTTCTAGAATCAGTGTCTGCCGATTTTTTACCTGCCTCTATAGATATTTCCGTTAAGAAGGCTGCCGATATTGACCAGATAACAAAAATTGTCAAAGGTCATACGGAAGTGGAAAGGGTAATCACTCCTGAAAATCTGGTTGAACAACTGGTCAAATGGACAAAAACAATAAGGCTCGGCGCGGTAATATTTGTCTCAACTCTGGCCAGTGTTTCCTTCCTTATTATTATAATGGTCATTGGTATGAGAATTGCCATCCGCCGGGACGAGGTCTCTATTATGAATTTGGTGGGAGCCACACGCTGGTATATTTCGCGGCCATTTTTTATTGAAGGCGCGCTTTATGGGATTATAGGTGCAAGTATTGCCGTAATCCTGGTTTATGCAGCTCTTCTTTTTTATTCGCCCAATATCCAGGAATTCTTGGGTCCCATCCAGGTTTTCCCAATTAATCCCTTATTTTTTGTTTATCTTTGGGCAGGGGAAGCCTTAATTGCCGCGCTTGTTGGCATTATCGGAGCAGCAATTGCTCTTTTCAGATACCTTAAGATTCGTTAAGATGCCAGTAATGCTTAGAAAAATTTTGCTGCCCGCAATTTTTGCCGTTGTTAGTCTTCTAATTTTAGGACTTTCTATAACCCGTCCAATTTCGGCCGCCAGTCTTGAGGAATGCGAAAAGGAAGACCTTCCTGCTGATAAAATCAGCGAATGTATTGAGGTCCTTTCAAATAAAGTTTCAGAACTTGGTGAACAAAAAAAGACCCTTGCTTCCCAAATTGCCCAGTTTGACAGCCAGATTCATCTCACCCAGTTAAAAATCGCGGATGCCCAGGCTACTATTGATAAGCTTGAAAAAGAAATAGGCGTTTTAGGATTTCGGATTGGATACATTACGGATTCGGTTGAAAGACTTGAAACTCTGCTCAAGCAAAGAATTGTCGCAACATATCAGCAGAGTTTTGTTTCCAACCTGGAACTAATATTAACTTCAAAAGATTTTTCAGACTTTGTTTTAAGAGTCCAATATTTAAAACAGGTTCAGGAGAATGACAGAAAGATCCTGACCAACTTACAGGAGTCAAGGTCCAATTACGCAAACGAAAAAGACGAGCGGGAAGAAAAGCAAGCGGCAATCGAGGAAAACAAAGAAAAACTTTTAGGCCTAAAGACAAGCCTTGATCAGCAAAAAGTAGAAAAGCAGGTATTGCTATCAAGAACCCAGAGTGATGAATCAAGATATCAGAGACTTCTTGCGCAAGCTCAAGCTGAGTTGGCAGTAGCTTTTGGAGGAGGCCAGGAGACTTTCCTTAGAGATGTTAAAGTAGGAGAAAAAATTGGCAATGTCATATCCGGACCATCGGCTTGCTCTACAGGTACCCACCTTCATTTTGAAGTCCATAAAAACGGGTCTATTGAGGATCCTAACAATTACCTTTCATCTACAAGTTTTCAATATGCTCCCAACGAATCTGAGGCTGGTTCAATTAACCCTCATGGATCATGGCCTTGGCCGATTGACAACCCTATAAATATAAGTCAAGGCTTTGGAATGACACCTTACGCACGCTCTGGTGCATACAACGGTAATCCTCATTTTGGAATTGATATGTATAATAGCGGCGGCGCTTTTGCGGTAAAAGCAACTAACGACGGTAAATTATATGGTGGGTCTGTTGGCTGCGGTGGGAGAACGCTCTACTATGGAAAAGTAGACGGTGGGGATGGCTTAAAGACGTACTATCTTCACACGGTCCCCAATTAATAGTCAGAGCCCACCCCCGAGGTGACTGAATAGGCTCCTCGGGGGTAAATACTTACCGTCACTGACACCCCTGGGGTGCGCATGAGAAAAAGCTAAGCTCACCCCAGGGGTGTCACTCCCCCGGGAGTGTAGTCTCAGGGGTAAGCAATGGAATTTCTGGAACTACCGGATTGACAAACTTTCCCAAAATCTTTATGTTTTTGGCTAATGCCAAAAAAAGTTGTCTATCTTGTTGTTCTTGTATTCTTTTTACTTTTCCATCCACCGGTTTTTGCTGATATAACAGTGGTCATAAATGAACTTCTTCCAACGCCAAGTTCTGGCAATGATTGGGTGGAGCTTTACAATCCTTCCCAAAATGATATTGATGTCTCAGGCTGGATTTTGGATGACGAAGGAACATCTAGCGATATGCTGAAAATCCCAGATAACACTATAATTGTCAAACAATCTTTTAAATTATTTTATGTAAGTAATCGGCTTAATAAAGATGGAGACACAATCTATCTAAATAATGGAACTAGCGAACTTGATAAGTATCAATATATCTCTAGTGAGACTGATGTTTCTTTTGGGCGCTATTCCGATGGAAGCATTAGTTGGAACACTTGCTCCCCAACACCTGAATCAGCTAATTCTAACTGTGAAGTTATCGTAGATCCAACTCCAACTCCAACCCCGGATCCATCTCCCTCCTCGTCAGCATCACAATCAACTTCAACAAAATCTCCAACGCCGACACCAAAGGCCACATCGACTACCACAAAATCACCGTCGCCAACATCGGCAAAACTTTCCCCTCAAGTTTTGTCGGCTGCCAGTGAAAGTTCCCTGATTTTAGCCTCATCAACTTCCGCAAGCACTTCTCCAATCCCATCAATGGAAGCCACTCAAAGTGCTCTTTCTAAAACCAAAGTCGCCGGACTCCTTGTCGGTTCGGGGTTAGCATTAATCGGATTATCCATCGGCTTTTACTTTTGGTATCATAGGGTTTTGGGAAATCCAAAGAAGGAACAAAGTGAAAACAAAACTTGACTCAGCCATTGGCAGATGGCTGCCTGTTTTTTTATGGGCGGCAGTTATTTTTGCCTTTTCATCTATCACCCAAATAAAGGTCAGCGAATTTTTCATCTGGGATTTTATAGCCAAAAAAATCGCCCACATCAGCGAATACTCCATTCTGTATGTTCTGATTTTCCGCGCGACTAGGGGTAATTATCTTTCATCTTTAATCCTGACAATGCTCTATGCGGGATCCGACGAATTCCATCAAAGTTTTGTACCCGGCCGATCCAGCGCATTCTATGATTTGGGTTTTGATCTTACCGGTGCTAATATAGCAAGCTATATATTATGGAAACTACAACAATTTCGGAGAAACAAACCCAAAAAATAGCCCAAAACTTTGCAAAAAATTTAAAAGGCGGCGATACAGTTGCTCTTTATGGGGATTTGGGAAGCGGTAAAACCGTTTTTGTTAAAGGTCTGGCCAAGGGTCTTGGAATTAAAAGGCGAATTACTTCCCCGACCTTCGTTTTTGTCAAAAGCTACAAAATCTCAAAAGGTTTTTTCCATCATGTTGATCTTTATCGCGGTGAACAGCAAGAGGACTTAGCGACGCTCGGTCTTTCGGAAATATTTTCAAAAGACGCAATAGTTGCTCTCGAATGGGCAGACAGAATCAAAAAAGGACTCCCTAAAAACAGAATCGATGTTTTTATCGAAGTCGTCAATGAAAAAACAAGAAGGATCACCATCAAAGATCATCGTACGTTTCACAGTTGTCATTCTGGGGAGTCGAGTCAAACTCGACGACACCAGAATCTAAAAAACAAAGACGATTCTGGACAAGCTCGCCTCGCTGAGTCGAAGCGGGCCAGAATGACAGGGAGTATGAGAATTTTAGAAGAAGCTGCTGAAGTTCTCAAAGCCGGTGGCGTTGTCATTTTCCCAACCGATACAATTTATGGCATCGGTTGCCGGCATGATAATAGAGAATCGATTAACCGTCTCTATCGAATAAAAGGGACACCCAAAAATCAGCCCTTTCCTATTTTAGTTTCAAATATCGGTCAGGTCAGAAAACTTGCCAAGGTGTCTGTCGTCGCTGAAAAGTTAATTCGAAAATACTGGCCGGGAGGTCTAACGATTATTCTCAGGCACAAACCCGGTTTGAGATCCGGACAGAAACCAGACCACAAACCGGGTTTGAGCCCAGTCAAAATCGGCTTTCGGATGCCGGATTCTAAATTAGTACTGGATTTAGTCGACCAAGTCGGCATTCCGATTATCGGCACATCGGCTAACTTTCATGGGCAAAAAGCGCCGAAAAGTTTTGACAAGTTAGATCCGGAACTAGTTAAACTTGTGGATTTTGTGATAAGAGGGAAGTGCAAAGAAGGAATCGAATCAACAGTTGTCGATGCAACTTCCGATCCACCCAAAATTTTGCGCCACGGCGCCGTTATAATTAACCAATTAACTCAATTAACTTAATTAACCAATCAACTTAATTAACTATGTTATTAAAAATCGATACAACGAAACGTGAAGAAGTAATCGTTGAGCTGATCGACAAAAAATCCGGCCGACATGATAAATTGATCCAGACCCAAAAAATCGGCTCGCAAGTTCTTCTTCCGATGGTTATGAAAATCCTAAAGAAAAATCAAGTCAAATTTGACGATTTAACCGCAGTCGAGGTCAATCCCGGCCCCGGTTCCTTCACAGGCACCCGTGTTGGCGTATCTGTTGCCAATGCCCTTGGTTTTGCCTTAGATATTCCGGTCAATGGCAAAAAGGGTAAAATAGTCTTACCCGTATATGAAAAGTCGAAGTTCGATTGATTCATCTCTAGCCCGATACACCCCTGGGGTGAAGCCCCGGCGTCTATCGGATTGCACCCCAGGGGTGTATTCTTTATGAAAATCCTTGTCACCGGCGGTGCCGGGTTTATCGGATCACATGTTGTAAGGCTTCTTCTTGAAAGCGGTTATCAGGTTGTCGTTTTGGATAACCTCTCTCATGGATTTAGGCAAAACGTTGACAAGCGTGCCAAATTAATTGTCGGCGACATCCGCGACTCCCGGAAAACTAAAGAGGCCCTAAAAGGCATCGATGCGGTTATTCACATGGCGGGCCTTATTGTTGTTCCCGAGTCTGTTGCCGATCCCGTCAAATACTATGACAATAATGTCCTTGGCGCTGTTAATCTCTTGGAATGTATGAGAGATGTTGGTTGCAGGAAAATCATTTTTTCCTCAAGCGCCTGCGTTTACGGGACTCCCGATAAACTGCCGATAAAAGAAGATGCAGCGGTTCATCCTGATAATCCATATGGTGCGACTAAAGCCGCAATCGAAGTCTACCTTCAGACTTATCATCAAATCTTTAACTTTGACACAATAATTTTGCGCTATTTTAATCCCTACGGGCCAGGCAAAATGGGTAAACCGATAACCCACGCTATTCCCAATTTTATTAAAGCCACCCTCGCCAAAAAGCCAATACCCTTATATTGGAAAGGGGAGCAAATCCGCGATTTTATTTATATTGACGATTTAGCCCGGGCACATATTGATGTACTGAAGCTTTCCGGCTTTAATATTTTCAACATTGGTACAGAGAAAGGGATTAAGGTAAAGGATATTGTTGAGGAAATTTTCAAAATAGTAGGCTTCAGGGTTCCGATTGCAGATCTTGGTAAAAGACCCGGAGACGTACCTGCCAACTATGCTTCAAGCGCGAAACTTAAAAAAGCTGTCGGTTGGAAAGCCAAAGTCTCTCTCCCCGAAGGCCTCAAGCGCACAATTGAGTACTATAAACAAAATCGCTGACCCTATCCAACAACTTCTTTCAAATTAAGTCTCCGTTTGTTAAAATTTAGGGAATAAATGTCAGAATTGAAAGATCGATCCGAAGAAAACTTAGTAAAAAAAGAGATAAAGTTTGATCCGCAAGAAATTGCCAAAGCATTAGATTCTCATGCGGAACCCTGGGAGTTGGTAAAAGATAAGTCGCTACCAATTCCAGAAGAACACCGAAAAGGTCTATGGTGCGTGCTTTTAAATGGTAGCCACTCGGAAACATTAGTTTATGTCCAGCCAGAATGGAAACTAGTTGGTATTAATTTACGCTCAAAAGACGATGAACATTTACCCTTAAGTTTGCAGATAGCAGATGGGATAACAAAAGTTCAAGCTATAGAAACAACTGAAACTAGGCCAGGAGAGAAATCCATCTTTCTGGAAACTAAAAATGGAACGAAAATCGAAATTTTTCAAAGCGGGCGTTATACAGTGGACAATACATCTGGACGCGAGAAGTAATTATTCCTTTACGATTTCCCTTTTATAAATTTTCCTCCATTAACTCTTGCGCTCGAAGGTGAAGTGCAGAAGGTGAGCGGGGGAGTCGGAGAGATGAGGATCTTCCTTATAATAAATACTTGTAAAATTTTTGCCAAATAGTCCCTCCATTAGCTCTTTGGTGAAAAGTTGGCCGATACCTACGGGATTTTTATCGCTAAATACGGAAATGTAGATCAAACTTTCGCTTCTCAATACTCGCAAAATATTGTCAAAATAGGCGATCCTATTTTCCGGCAAAATATGATGAAAAAGCCCCCTGTCAATCAAAGCGTCAAAAAAGCTCTCGTCATATGGCAGATTCAGCGCGTCTCCGACTTGAAAGTCGGTATTTCCTTCAATCCCTTCGTCTTTTGCCGTCTCAATTGCCTCCTCAATCGCCGTTTCGGAAGAGTCAATTCCCCAGACTTCAAACCCAGCCTTGGCAGCTTTTATCGAAATCCAACCGTTGCCACAGCCGATATCAAGAATTTTCGCTGGAATCGAAACCTTTACTCTTCGAGCGAGCCCTTCGATAGGACTCAGGGTAAACTTCGCGAGTCGAGAAGTTCTGAGGATTTCAAAAAACTTTCCCAGCGAAGGCTCCGGCCGATGTTCGGTCCACGGTTTTTGCCCGAATTGGTACATTCTTTCAAAATGCTCCTGAATTTGTTTCTGTTCGGCGATATCCATTTTTTAAACCTTTTATGAAACCTTCCATTATATACAATTTGTCAAATCTGAAAAATTGACATACACCCCCATCAAACCTTAGAATTTCAATCTATATTCGCTCGCTTCAATACCATCGAGTTTGACTCGACGGATGAATGCGAGAGAATACATACTTACGAGGGGCGGGATGTGTTCTCGCTCGCTCATGTAAACTTAAAGAGCAATACCGAGGGTTCTAAAGCCCTCGGAAGTTTATAATGGCGCCTGTTGAATTAGACTTTTATACAAGAATCCCGGGAGCTGATCGTGACGCAGAAGATGCATTTGAACTCAGCGGTAACGATTCTGTTAGTCGAGGTTGTCATACAGTAATTAAAGATTTCTACCCGGCGACTTTAATTGTCTTTTGTAATCAGGAAAATTCCAAAGGGACGCTTGTTGTTAGGGGAGATTCTGACCATCTTGGAGTGTCTTTATTTTCGACAGAACAAGATGAATTTGGAAGAGCACTTAATCACGAACACCCGATTGACTTTTCCGGCCAAGAAACAATTCAGGTTGACTCCGATACCTGTGACACGTCGATAATCATTTATCACGATAGAGAAGAAGATCAGGATCAGCAAGAAGAGACTACGGCCCAAAAGGTTTTGGTTCAAGTTTAAGGTTTGTAATTTCCTAAATTGACATTTCTTATCCCAGCCCTTAGAATTCGTTTTCAACATGGCAACGGAGCACGAATCACGTGTAACTGAGAAAACCCCTCGAGAGAAGGCTGTTGAAATACTTTTTAAGCTCACGCCTGAAATCGGAACGCTTGAAACAACCTCGGGATTTGATTTGAGTAAAAGGACCGTAATTAACGGAAACGGAAGAAAAAAAGAAACAGTTACCGAAATCACAGCCAGTAGAGGTCCAGGAAAAGGAGCAGTTAAGGGGGAAACATATGTATTCGATGAATCAGGATTGCTCCGCGCAGAACGTGTAATTGAAATACCTGCAGACATCCTGGGAAGGCCGCCCCGAAGATTGCCTTTTACAACGGAAAGAAGCAGTTTTATAACTACGGACGACCAAATGTGCTATTCGAACGGGATAGTTTCATTCATCAATACTTTATTCCCAGGATTGATAGCAGTAAGACCTGATCAGCTTGATACAGACCCGAAGGAACCCCCAGTGGCATAGCTGCAACGACACTACACCCTTACAGATTAGTAGTCATGTCATCGAGAGTCGGGGGTCTCCAATTTCAATGTCATTGCGAGCGAATGTAATGAGCGTGGCAATCTAATTTGAGGCCAGATTGCTTCGTCTCCAGCTTCGCCGGATTCTCGCAATGACGACTACTGGGAAAAACTAACTCCGTACGTTTTCCTACTTGACAACTTATAATTAATACTATAAAATACGCAAACTGTCTCAAATTACTGCCTAACTACTGCTTAACTACTGCCGAACTGAAATTTTCTAAAACATGAAAGGAAGATATTTCACAATCTTCCTGCCCATCTTAACAGGACTAGTTCTTGTCTTTTTCGCTGTTTTAAGTGCTAAACTTCCCGCGCAAGCAACAGGTCAGCAAGACAACTGTAATCAGGAAACCACATTCACAGTTGATGAGGATGATGACAGTTTTCTCTCTTTCGGAGAAACTGGCAACCGAGTCCAAGTAGATTTCAATGGTAGCAATGATGATCGAAACGAAGCTATTATCACAGCTGGTTCTAATTACCAGATCTTAACTGTCAGATATGATAATGAAACTTTTGGAACTCACTGGATAAATTTTCCAGTCAGTAATCCGACCACAACGATCAATTTGGCTGGAACTAGCGATAGTACCAGAATTGATAAAATCGAAGTAAAGGTAAAGAAAGTTTGTGCTTCACCAAGTCCAACACCAACTCCAAGTTCACAGCCATCACCATCACCAAGTCCTTCACCGGAGCCTTGTGATAATCCTGAATTCTGGGGAGAATGGTACGATCATCACGGATCATGTCCATCACCATCACCAACACCCTCACCAAGCCCTTCACCTTCGCCAACGCCCGAAGCATCACCAAGCCCATCGCCTGAAGCATCACCAAGCCCTGAACCTTCTCAACCGCCAGTCGGCGGAGGCCCAAGCGGCCCAAGTGGTGGAGGCAATACACCCCCTCAATGTCCAACTGAGAATTTGCCTCAAAAAGTAGATCAGGTTTGGTTTAGCGATATTCAGACCGGTCAAGTTACAGTCCACTGGGCCAATAAAGGCGACGCGCATAGCTACCAAATAGCTTACGGTCCGTCGCCGGATAATATGCCTTGGGGTGTTGAAGTCGGCGGAGATGTATCCCAAGTAACTTTAAACGACGTACCTGCAGGTGATCTTTGGGTAAGAGTCACCGCGAATGAAAGTGACGAGTGCGGTGGACAGGCATCCGATGCCTTCAAGGTAACAGCAGCTGCTCAACCGCAAGTTCTGGCAGCATCCGGCGTTGCTACCCAAACACTCTCTCTTTTTGCGGGCCTTGGATTAATTTCAGCTGGTCTATGGCAAGCCCAAAGCGCTCTAAAAAGACAGTCAAAAAGAGCCTAAATTTTCCTTACACCAATTTTTTCTTAAGCCTGCTGTTTATACTTATCGGAGCGGCAATCTTAATCTGGCCTTCTCTTCTTAAGGCAGGGCCCTTATTTCTTGAAAATTCGAAGGCCCAAGAGTCTAACCCAATTATCGAGGCTAAACCCACGAAGCTTTACATTCCCAGACTTTCCAGAATTTTATATATTTCAGATGGTTATATCACAGGTGACCGCTGGACAATTGCCCAAACCGGCGTTTCTTTCTACCCCGAATCTGCTCTTCCCGGTTCAGCGGGTAATAGCGTTTTATACGGCCACAATACCAAAGAAATCTTAGGTGGTCTTTGGCGGGTTCAGGACAGAGACTTCCTCTATATCGTTTTAGCAAACGGCGGCGTTGTCAAATACCAGGTTTTTGAAAAAAAGGAAGTTAAGCCTACCCAAGTTGAAATTCTGGATAAGTCAGCCGACTCAAGACTAACAATCTATACCTGCAGCGGTTTTTTGGACCAGGCCCGCTTTGTGGTTGTGGCCAAGGAGGTCGGAAAGAGTATATAATTTATATAATATAATGCCATGACCAAAAGACTGGCGGCAGTTTTTCTCTCCTTGCTTCTACTTCTTATAGCCCTGCCTGTTTCAGCACAAGCACCCACCGTTGCCAACAACAAGGTCCCTGGGCGAGTTCTGGTTAAGTTTAAAGAAAGCACTCCTCCAAATATTGTAAATGAGCGTCTTGACAAGCTTAATACCAGGATAGCCGCTCGCATTAATAAACTTAATGTTCTGGTTCTTAATGTCCCAAGATTTCAGGAAGAAATCGTTATATCGGCTTTGTCCAAAATCCCTTATGTCGAATTTGCCGAGCCGGACTTTGTAGCCACGGCACTAACTGCTACTAATGACCTTTCACTTTCCCAGCAGTGGGGTATGTTTAAAGTTGTGGCGGCGGACAATTCCAGTCCAAGCGCTTGGGACATTACCACCGGCTCATCAAGCACTAAAATCGCCATTTTAGACACCGGCATTGATCAGGATCATGAAGATTTGGCAGGCAAAATTGTTGCCAATCAAAACTTTACCAACAGCTCAACCGTAGATGATCTTTATGGTCATGGTACCCACGTCGGCGGTATTGCTGCTGCCATCACCAATAACGCTACAGGCGTAGCCGGTATTGGCTACGATTCAACCCTTATGAATGGAAAAGTTTTAGACGATAGCGGTTCCGGTTATTATTCCTGGATTGCCAATGGTATTGTCTGGGCCACCGATAATGGCGCCAAAGTTATCAATATGAGCCTGGGCGGATCAAGCGGTTCATCGACACTTCAAAATGCTGTCAATTATGCGGTCAACAATGGGGTAGTGGTGGTGGCCGCAGCCGGCAATAGCGGTAATCCGTCTCGAACCTATCCTGCCTATTACAGTAATGTAATTGCGGTGGCTGCTACTGATTCAAACGACAACAAGGCCAGCTGGTCAAGTTACGGCTCTTGGGTCGATGTGGCAGCCCCCGGAGTTGACATCTATTCCACTTTTCCGA